>JBEKRU010000001.1:0-192487 GCA_049518435.1 Occallatibacter sp.
ACCGTCCATCGATGGGCGAATATACGGCGAATAAAATAGGGGATTTTGGGGGGGAGGGGGTGGGTATTCAATTCGGCGAGGCCATTTTCGGTTGTTTTTTCTCCCGAGGGAGGGTGGCAGAGGCTGTGCAGCCGGAGGTAAACATACGGCCATTATGCGCCGCTGGATGGTAATTCTTTGCAAGGGCGGTGGGCGCTCGGGCCTTCAACACTTGCTACGGCTTTGCCCTATTTCGGAAGGAGGGACGAAGCCGCCATGCGCGGCAGCGTCCAGCTCGTCTTGTCCTGCCATGGTCAAGTTCTGCGGCAAGCTGCTGCGGTTTACGTTCCTACTGCCAGAACGACAGGATGCGCTCATTTACCAGGCTTCTGCCTTGCACGCGTCCAGCCCTTGCAGCGGGCACGGAAATCCCCGGATTCATAGCCCCGCCTGCGGCCGCGAGGGCCGCTGAAGTGTTTTCATCAGGTTGTATGACTTCAACCAAAACACCGCTGTCTTGCAGTGTTTTCACTCCCTCGTCAAGTGAGACTAACTTTTTGTACGGAACGTTCGGGGGTGTTTTGAGCGCGAGAACCATCACCCGATCGAAGCCGGTCGCCAGGTCCGCGTTGTCCGAGGAATAGAATCCTCCGTCAATATAATGCTCGCCTTGAAACAGCGTGGGCGGCCAACCGAAGGATGCGGTGCTGGCAATGACCGCGTCTACCAGATCGATGCCACTTTCGCTATCGAAGGCGCGTCGCTCTCCGGTATCCGCATTCACCGTGACGATAAGCACCCTTTTTTCCGGCCATGTCACCATCGGAAGCTGGGCCGCGACGATCTCCCGCCGGCTCGAGCCATTCCTGCCCGAAGCTGCCGCTACCGCCAACGATCCGATTCTTCGCATAATTTCAGTTTGGCTGCCGCCGGCTTCTTTCGCGCGAGCTACGTCGTCGATTATCCCTGCCCAGTCAACTACAGGAGGCCGCTCGGAAGACGGCGCGCCGGGTTGAAGGCGTCGTTGATATTCGTCTTCGTGCGGCGCTCCGCTCGCAAGATGGAGCGCGACCCTGGAGCCGGAAGAAGTTCCCACAAAAAGATCGGCGCTTCTTACGTCGAGACCCGCGTCCGCCATACCTGTGATGAGGCCAGTCTCCCACGCGCTCGCAGCGAGGCCACCACCGGTCAGAATCAAGGCACGTCGCACACGAATCAATTGATCATCTCCATTTGAGTAGAATACTTGAGGGCTGGAGATGTTCGCGAGTCGGCTTGGTCGTTAGATTTAGAAACGAATACGCATTCCGTCGATAGAACCCGAAAACGCCCAATGGTCCCGGAATTCTGAGGCTCCTCAGCCCTCTTCCGCCTCGCGCAGATAGGCGACGGACGAAACTATCCCTCTTCCGGCCAGTTCCTGGCACCATGGAAAATATGGAGGATTTGGACCGCTGTGTCCGCTACCTCATAAAGGACAATGTAGGGCAAACCGGGAACCACAAGTTCTCTTGTCCCTGGGATCCTGCCCACGCGCCCCCTGGATGGCAGTTGGTCAAGGGAATTGGCGGCGTCAAACAGGGCCTTCGCGGTGGCCATTGCCGCGGACTCACTATCCTTCTGGATGTATAAGGCAATTTCCTCAAGGTCCTGCGCGGCGGGGATCGTCCATCGCACTTGCATCCGTTTTGGCCTCGAACGGTCTCAGACTTTCAGCGCACGCTCTACTCTGGCCCAAACTTCGGATGTCTCAACAAAGTCCCCACGGGCTGCCGCGTCCCGTCCGGCTCGAACCCCAGCAAGAAGGCGACCCTCTTCCGACAAGTAGCGATCAACCGCTTCACGCGCTAAGACCTCCGCGCTTCTGCCCGTCTCGTCCGCGATGCGTGAGAGTTCGGCTTCCTGCTCGGCGCTGAGTTGCACTTCCATGCCTTGAGATTAGGAGTATCCCATCCAAGTGTCAAACGGTTTCAAGAAGTGCCGTCAGCCCTCTTCCGCCTCGCGTAGCTTCGCAATCACGGTGAAGTCTTCAAGCGTCGTCGTATCGCCCTTGATTTCACCATGCGTAGCCAGTTCCCTTAGCAAGCGGCGCATGATCTTCCCGCTGCGCGTCTTGGGCAGCTGCTCGGTAAAGCGGATATCGTCCGGACGCGCCAGCGAACCAATCTCCTTCGAGACCCATTTGCGCAACTCATCCTTCAACTGCTCGCTGGGCTGGTTCCCGCTTTCAAGCGAGACGAATGCAGAGATAGCCTGCCCCTTCAGCTCGTCGGGACGGCCAACCACAGCAGCCTCGGCCACCTTGGGGTGAGCTACCAGCGCCGACTCCACTTCCATCGTCCCAAGACGATGTCCGCTCACGTTGATGACGTCGTCGACGCGGCCCATGAGCCAGAAGTAGCCATCGGCGTCCTGCCGCGCGCCGTCGCCGGTGAAGTAGCTGCCGGGGACGTCGCTCCAGTAAGTCTTCTGGTAGCGCTCAGGGTCGCCATACACGGTGCGGGCCATGGAGGGCCAGGGCTTGCGCACCACCAGCAGGCCGCCGCTGCCAGCAGGCACAGGCTCGCCTTCTTTGGTAACAACCTCAGGCTGAATGCCGAAGAACGGCCGCGTGGCCGAGCCCGGCTTGGTGGGCACCGCGCCGGGAATGGGCGCGATGAGAATGGCTCCGGTCTCCGTCTGCCACCAGGTATCGACAATGGGGCAGCGGTTGTGCCCAATCTTCTCGCGATACCACATCCACGCTTCAGGATTGATGGGCTCGCCCACGGTGCCGAGCAGGCGCAGCGAATCAAGCTTGAATTTCTCCACATGCTGGTCGCCCCACTTGATGAAGGCGCGAATGGCGGTGGGCGCGGTGTAGAAGATGCTCACCTGGTGGTCGTCAATAATCTTCCAGAAGCGCGAAAAATCCGGCCAGTTGGGCGCGCCCTCATACATCAGCACGGTTGCGCCATTTTGCAGCGGACCGTACACCACGTACGAGTGCCCGGTGACCCAGCCGATGTCGGCCGTGCACCAGTACACGTCCTCATCACGAATGTCGAAGACGTATTTTGTGGTCAGGTAGGTTTGGACGGAGTAGCCGCCCGTTGTATGAACCAGTCCCTTGGGCTTGCCGGTCGTCCCGGAGGTGTAAAGAATGTAGAGCGGATCTTCCGAATCGAGTTCGGCAGCGGGGCATTCGGTCGGTGCATTCTCAATCAGTTCGTGCCACCACCAGTCGCGCCCGTTCACCATGTTCACCGGGCTGCCGCTGCGCTTAAGAACAACCACGTGCTCCACCGTCGGGCAGGCCTTCATGGCTTCATCGACGGTCTGCTTGAGCTTGATTTCACTGCCGCGGCGGTAGCTGGTGTCCTGCGTAAGAATCGCAACGCAACCCGAGTCGTTGACCCGGTCGGCTATGGCGTTGGCGGCGAATCCGCCGAAGATGACCGAGTGCACCGCGCCGATGCGCGCGCAGGCCAGCAGGGCGATGGCCAGTTCCGGCGTCATGCCCATGTACACTGCCACGCGGTCGCCCTTTTTGATTCCCAGCGACTTGAGTGCGTTGGCAAACTTCTGCACCTCAACGTGCAGCTCCGCATAGGTCAGGCGGCGCACCTCACCCGGCTCACCTTCCCAGATGAGCGCGGTTTTGTCGCGGCGCGCGCCGAGGGCATGCCGGTCGACGCAGTTGTAGCTCAGGTTCAGCTTGCCGCCCACGAACCACTTCGCGTGCGGCAGATTCCAGTCCAGAACCTTGTCCCATTCCTTGAACCAGTGCAGGTCCTTCGCCACGCCGGCCCAAAAGCCCTCCGGATCTTCGATGGAGCTTTTGTAAAGCGTCTCGTACTCTTCGAGACTCTTGATGTGGGCTTTGGCGCTGAACTCCGGCGGAGGCGGAAAAACGCGAAACTCCCGCAGGGTCGATTCGAGATCCTGGTTGGACAGGGAGGAAACAGGCGACGAAGACATGAAAACTTCCTTCTGGGGAAGAAGATAAAAACAGGTTGCAAAAGACCGCGCGGTGACGATGGATGCGCAATGCCGCGTGGGTGTCACTTTAACCAGCCGGGGGCACACTCGGCAAGTGGGCGGCGAAAGCAATGCGATTTGGACGAGTTAGACCTTGAAATTGGCTTGCACGTGGAACGGAAAACGGGAATAAAATCAAGCAGGCACGGAGCGGGCAGATGCTGCTTGAACTCGCGAGACCGCTTTCCTTCTTCCTCAGCATGCTGTCGCTCTATCCCGTGCTGGTGGCGGCGTTCTTTGTGCCCGGCACCCGGTGGGAAGAGCGGCTGATTGCGGCGCTGCTCCGGATTGCGCTCGCCGGGTGCATGTGCCTGATGAGCGGCCTCGTGTTTTCGCGGCCATCGGCGGAGAACCCGCAGGGTGAAAGGCTGATGACGACCTTTCCGGTGCGGATGTTCATCTGGGCAATGGTAGGCATGGCTCTTCTGTTTGCGCTCTCCTGGTATCTGGAAGAGAACTTTGTGCCCCTGATGCAGCACGACTGCTGCAGGCGGTGAAATCTCGCGCGATGCGGACGCCCGGTGCGGGGATTCGACCGCAATCAAAGCTCCTACGACACGGCCTTCTTATTCGCGTTGACATACTCGCGCAACGCCGCGTTGATGCGGCTTTGATAGCGGCGCCCGGTAGCGCGAAAGAACTCGATCACGTCGGCATCCAGGCGAAGAGTGATTTGTTGCTTGTTCTCCGCCGGGACCAAGTCTGAAACACGCCGCCAGCCACCACCGGTTTGCTCGGGAATATCGCCGTAATCAATATCTTCGTCGCGCAATTCGCGCAGCGCCTGCATCTGCTCCTCCGTCATCGTGGGAGGATTTGATGGGTCCAAGTGAAAGTGAACGATCTCATTCCCAGTAGATTTTGGTTTCATTGCGGTTTGCCTTTCGGGCGGAGATGAGCCGAATATTCGATCCACGAATTGTGTAGACGACCATCAGGACCCACTCGTCGACTCTGCCAAGTATCATCCAGCGCTCTTCGCCGTATTCCTCGCGGGTGTCGAGCTGTTGTTGATGAAACGGGTCCAGGAAAACCCTGGATGCAAATGGGAAAGTAATCCGATGATCGCGAAGATTCGACACCGCCTTGGCAGAATCCCACTCGAATTCCAAACCCTCCCGCAACGGCCAACGCACGGTTTCCGATTCCATTTATCGTCACTTTCTCTCGGACCGTGTGGCAGGTTCCCCTGCATGTCTGACGCCTCTCCGTCGGCTCCAGAATACCACAAATATATCTACAAATGTAGCTACGCGCCAATTCCCAAGAAAACTCACCGCATCTTCCCCGCCTCGTCCCAGATGAGTGTCCCGTGCGTCTCCTTCAGCAGAAACGATCCCACAATGAAAGTAACCGCGGATACGCCGATGGGATAATAAAGCCCCGCGTAGATGTTCCCCGTCGCGGCACACAATCCCAGGCCGATGAGCGGCAGCAGGCCGCCAAAGACGCCATTGCCGATGTGGTAGGGCAACGAGACCGAACTGTAGCGCACTTTGGCCGGAAACGCCTCCACAAGATACGCCGCGATCGGACCGTAGATCATGCAAACCAGGATGACCTGCAGAAAGACATAAAGAACCAGCAAGGTGTGGTTGGCGTTCTCCGCCATCTTCGCGGGAACCAGCTTGCCGGTTGCTGCGTCGATGGTCTGCGGCGTGAGCTTGTTCGCCCCCGTCACCTTGTCCTTGACCGAGCTGACGCTGACCACGTTATTTCCCGCGGCCTGCTGCATGCCCTTGTAGATGGGAATGTAGAAGATGACCGAAAGCAACAGCGCCGTCATCATCAGCCGCTTGCGGCCAATGCGGTCAGAGAGCGAGCCGAAGATGGTGAAGAACGGCATCGCCAGCAGCAACGCAATGGCCACGTCGATATTGGCGGATTTGGCATTCAGTTTCAGCACCGTCTGCAGGTAGAACAGCGCGTAGAATTGCCCGGTATACCAAACCACGCCCTGGCCCGCGGTCGCGCCAAAAAGCGAAATCAGCACCAGCTTGAGGTTCGGCCATTTGGTGAACGCGTCCGTAAGCGGCTTGGTGGAAGTCATACCCGCCGCCTTCATTTGAGAGTAGATGGGCGATTCCTTCATCCTCCAGCGGATGTAAAGCGAAACCAGCACCAGCACAATCGAAAGCAGGAAGGGCAACCGCCAGCCCCAGTCCTGGAACGTTGCCGGGCTCATGCTCTGCTGCGTTGCAACAATCACGGCGAGCGAAACAAACAGTCCCAGCGTGGCAGTGATTTGGATGAAGCTGGTGTAGAAACCTCGCTTGTTGTCGGGGACGTGCTCGGCCACAAACACAGCGGCCCCACCGTATTCGCCGCCGAGAGACAGCCCCTGAAGCATGCGGATGAGGATCAGAATGATGGGAGAAAACCATCCCGCCGTATGATACGTGGGCAACAAGCCGATGGAGGCCGTGGAGAATCCCATGATGGTGAGCGTAAGGATGAAGGCGATGCGGCGGCCGACCAGGTCGCCGAGCCGGCCAAAAAAGAGCGCACCAAAAGGTCGCACGAGGAAACCGACTGCAAACGTGGCCAGGTAGGCAATCAAGGCAAACGTATCGTTGCCCGGTGGGTAGAACTTGGCGGAGAGCACGGTGGCAAGCGAGCCAAAAATGTAAAAGTCGTACCACTCAATCATGGTTCCAAGTGCGGAACCAAGAATGACCTTCGGGATGCTGGCGGCAGCGACTCCTTTGAGAGCGGCGCCGGAAGCGGGGGTACTGGATGACATGGGCTCAACCTCGTGCAGAGCCGTACGCCCTTCCCCAGGCAGAACCCGGGAACACGCCGGCAAAGGATGTGGAATTCTGCAAGCAACGGTGCTTGTCCTGAGCCGGGACTGTCAAGTTAATTCTTGGTTCTACGCTTATGCCTCAGATTTGATAACGTTTCTGGTGCCAGATCCATGCGGTGCGCAGGATATCGTCCAGATTCGTGTACCGAGGCCGCCAGCCTAACTCGCGAATCGCCTTCTCTGAACTGGCAACCAGCACAGCCGGATCGCCGGCCCGGCGCGGGTGGATCTCCGCGGGAATCGGATGCCCGGTAACGCGACGGGCCGACTCGATGACCTGCCGCACGCTGAATCCCTCCCCGTTGCCGAGGTTGAAGATCAGACGGTCATGTTTCTCAAGGGCGCCGAGGGCCAGCAGGTGGGCATCCGCCAGGTCGGAGACGTGCACGTAATCGCGGATGCAGGTGCCGTCGGGGGTTGGGTAGTCTTCACCATAGATGCGAATCGACTTGCGGCGGCCGAGCGCCACGTCGAGAACCAATGGAATCAGGTGGGATTCCGGTTCGTGCGCCTCGCCCCGGGTCACGCCATTCGGGCCCTCCAGAGCGCCGGCGACGTTGAAATAGCGCAGTGACGCATAGCGCAGGCCATGAATCCGGTTCAGCCAGCTAAGCATCTGTTCCACCAGCAACTTGGACTCGCCATAGGCATTGGTCGGCAGAAGGCGCGCAGTCTCCGAAATTGGAACGGACTCCGGCTCGCCATAAACGGCGGCCGTGGACGAGAAAACCAGGCGGCGGGGGCCATGTGCCAGCATCGCTTCAAGCAGGGCGAGGGTGGAGGCGGTGTTGTTGCGGAAGAACTTCTCCGGGCTCACCATCGACTCGCCTGCCTCGATGAGGGCGGCAAAGTGCAGGACGCCGTCGAACGGCTGGCCCTGTTCTTTGGCAGCGATGAAAAGCTTTTCAAGCGCCGCACTGTCTGCAATTTCCCCTTCTACGAATTCCACGCCGGCAGGCAGCAGGTCGCGGCGTCCATGGCTCAAATTGTCAAAGATGACTGGCTGGTGGCCTTTTTCTAAAAGTACCCCGGCGACGGTACCACCTATATACCCCGCACCCCCGGTTACCAATATCTTCATAAAAAAAATTGCCCCTTCGTACGCACTTTAGGTTACCTTCTTTCCATCACCAAGAGTACTATAGGGTACAGAAGGTGAATGGTGAATCCACCTTCCACGAGACCGCCACAAGAGGCGGCATGACGCGGTACCTCCACATCAAGAGTCGCAGGTGCGGGCACAAAAGAAGTATTGAAATTTTAGTTTGCATGTGCCGATCTAAAGATTACAGCGCTTATCTGACCCAATCGGGGGATTGCAAGTTTTCACGCCGAGGTTTTCGATCATGGATAGGAGTTCCTGGCATGTCGAGAATCTATTCTGGTTGCGCTCCGCGTCGCGCGGAACCGATCCCGGCGGGCTTTCACGCCTCGTGCGCCTATGTTCCCTGGCCAGTTGACGCAGGATCGGCCACAGGTTTCCGCGCTTCTCCAAGTGGCGCCTATTTCACTTTGCAGGACATTGGAAGACTGCAGTGGCTTACCCCAGACCGGGTCACAAAAGAAACTCCTGACGCCACCATGCTCCGAAGTGGGCATTCGCTCGACGATCGCCAGGCGCAATCGGATGATCGGTTACACCTGGAAACGATCGCTTTAGGCAGTGGCAATTCCTCTGTTTCGCGATTCGCTGCCGCTGTGAAATGCGGCCGCATTGAACAATTGATTCTCCCCCCATCTGACAGACACACGCGAGGACTGAGACCATGGCAGTAAGCTATCACGTTGAAAGGACCACCTTTGGATTGCTCCCTGAGCCCGAAGGCCGCGCCGGCTCATTTTTCACGGCCGCTGTGATCAATGGACTGATTCTGCTGTTGCTTCTCTTCATTGGAGCAACCGCTAAGAAGGTCATCGATCAGCACAGATACGAATACACGGAGCTCATCGTACCTCTGCCCCCGCCGCCGCCGGCTCCGCCAAAGATCAGAGTGAAATTGGCGCCTGCGCCTGTGCTTCCCGAACCGGTCAAGCAGCCCGAAGTTCACTTTGAAGCGCCCAAGATCAAGATTCCAAAGCCGGAGCCAAAGCCCGACCTTAAACCGGTAACGATGGAAGCCAAATTGGCGCTGCCGGTAGTCAAAGCGGCCAAGCCCGCCGTCGTCCTGCAGCCTCAGCCTAAGGCCGCACTCACTGCCGCCATGCCCGCGCAATCAACCCAGGTTAGGCCCTCCACGGCGCCTGTGCACCTCGGTCAGACCTTTGGCGTAACGCCGAATCCCAATGCCACGCGTCCGGCGACGGTCGCGGCAATCGGCAATGAATACGGCGGTATGCAGGGTCCGGCGACGGCTCCCCACGGGGTGGTGGGCTCCACTGGCATTGGCAACGGAGTTAAGTCCGGCTCCAACGCGGGCGTCGTCGGCAAGGTCGCCTCCGCGGGCATTCCGAGCGCCACCGGCACCAGTACCGGAAGCACCTATGGCAATGCGAAGGTGGCTTCCGCAGGCATCCCTGCGGTCACTACGGCTGCAGTGGCCCAGCCGACTCTTCCGGTTGCGGCTTCCGCTTCCACGCTCGATCTTCTTTCCATCCCAGATGGTCAATACACTCCGGAAGCAAAGCAGTTGCGGGTTCAGGGCGACGTGGTTTTGCGGGTCACTTTCACGGCCAACGGCCAGGTGCTAGTGCAAGGTGTGGTTCATGGGCTGGGCCATGGCCTTGATGAAGAAGCTCGTCGGGTTGCAACGCTGATAAAATTCCGACCAGCAACCCGCAATGGACAAGCGGTCGATTTGACCACCAACATCAAGATCAAGTTTCAATTGGCGTAGCATTGCTTTACTCAGCCGCACAGCCTGATGCTTGGTCCCGGCGGCAATCGGATTAGCTGAAAGAACTCAACTAGGAGCTTGACATGACGTTTCGGAAGATATCCCTCACCTTCCTGATGCTTTCCTTGACTGTGACCAGTGCGTTCGGGAAGAAACAGCCCAAGTATGAACAGGCTCACCAACTCACGGCTGAACAGGCTGCGCTGGTTGAAAAGTCCATTGGGCGCGAGAAGGTTCTGATCAAGAACATCCAGCAGCGCACCCCGCTGGTGGAGACCTACATCCAGGACACGCGTCCCGACGTCAAGCTGCTGGAAGTGCCCGTTGACGACCAGTACACCCTCAGCCGCGTCGACTTCGGCAAGGGATTCGTTGACAAGGGCTATGAGCCAAGGACGGCCGGCAAGAAAACCTTCTTCAAGGGGTCGTTCGCCTCCATCACGGGCCTTACGAAGGCCCTTGGCCTGGAGAAATTCACCTATTCTCCCACCGGCTTCATGCAGATGATGTTCCTTGATCCATCCGGCTTTGACCAGCAGCACTACGTCTTCAGCTACGTTCGCCGCGAGTTCCTGGGCTCTGTCCGCACTTGGGTTTTCGATGTGCATCCCAAGGTTGCCGGCATGGGCCGTTTCTACGGCCGCATCTGGATCGAGGATGAGGACGGGAACGTCGTGCGGTTCAACGGGACATACACCGGTGCATCCGCTGAAGACGCTGCCAAGTACTACTTCCACTTCGATAGCTGGCGGATGAATGTGCAGCCCGGAATCTGGCTGCCAGTCGCCGTCTACGTTGAAGAGACTACCCGCGTGAATAATGAGAAATCAGTGGGTCTGAAGGCACAGACGCACTTCTGGGGCTACGCTCTGAAGCTTCCTACGCGGGACAGCGAGAATGTCAGCGTGAAGGTGGACGATGCGGTTAATCCTGCAGACGAAACATCGGATGTGGGTCCGCTGCAAGCCACGCGGGCCTGGGTTACACAGGCTGAAAACAACGTGATTGATCGCCTGGTCGAAGCCGGCCTGGTTGCGCCGCTGAATCAGGGCGGATATGAAAACAAGGTCATGGACCAGATCGTCATCAACCTTGTGGTGCCCAACAATCTTGCGTTCACTGACCAGGTTCACACCCGCGTTCTGCTCACCGACACCATTGAAGCCACTACCGTGGGCAACACTATCCTCATCAGCAAGGGCCTTCTCGATACGCTGCCCAACGAGCCGGCGATTGCCTCGGTTATCGCGATGGAACTGGCGCACGTTGCCATGGGACATCACATCGATACGCGGTATGCGTTCAACGACCGCCTGCTTTTCCCTGACGAGTCGACATTCCAGCGCATCAACATGTATCACTCCGACCACGACAACGACGAAGCGGCGAAAAAGGCCATGGAATACCTTCAGAATTCCATGTACAAGGATCAGCTGCCGACCGCCGGTCTCTACTACGCGGCGCTGGTTGACCGCGCCAAGGAACTGAAGGCTCTCAACACCCCCAAGCTCGGCGATTCACTGCTCAGGGCGGACGGGACACCGTGGATGGTCGATCTGCAGAAGATGTCGCCCAAGCTGAACTGGGACGACCTGAACCAGAGAGCGGCGAACCCGCTTGGCTCCTGGCTGAAGACCGATCCCTGGGATGACAAGGTGCATCAGCTGAGCGCGAAGGTGTATGCCTACATGAACGCTCGCGACAAAATGCCCTTCGAAGTGACGCCGATTGTCTACAGGCTTCAGCGTTATGACGAAGCTCGAGTGGAAGTGCCACCTGCCGCGCCAACAGCACCCGCGCCTGGCGACACAGCTCCTCCGGCCGCCGGAGCACCGCCGCAGGCTGCACCAACCCAGTAAAAGAGAACCGCTTCAGAAAGCCCCTGGCCGATGTGAACAGCAAGTATTCACCCGGCCAGGGGCTTTTGCTTGCGTTTTGAAAATCGTAGGCATCTCGACCGGAAGCATCTGTTTCCTATACTTGAGGATGTAAGGCCGGCGGGCCGTTACCCGCTCTCCCAAAGACTGGATATACTTGTTGAACATGAATCGCATAGGAGTTTTCTTTCTCTTGTCTGTCCTGGTGGCCTCCGGGGCTATTTCGCTACGTGCACAAGTAGTGCCCGCAGGATATGGCCGAACATTTTCCATCACCGCTGGCGGCATAGTCTCAGGGTTTCAGCCCGACTACGCTGGTGGTGGATTTGCGGAAACCAGTCCCAACCGGATCTATGGCCTGGGAACCTACGTGGACATCCATTTCACTCACTGGTTTCAGGTTGAGGCCGAGGGACGCTGGCTGCGCTACAACCAGCTTGCGAACATTAATGAGACAAACTACCTCATCGGACCCCGCCTGCCGATTCAAAAACTGCACTTCTGGCGGGCAACGCCGTATGCCAAGGCGCTGATCGGCATCGGCGACATGAATTTTGAGTACGGATACGCGACCGGCCGATTCACGGACATTGCCTACGGAGGCGGGCTGGATGTGAGGCTGACAAAGAGAATCAGCGTCCGCGCAATCGACTTCGAATACCAGCAGTGGCCGAAGTGGATCAACAACGAGCAGTTGTTTCCCTACGGCGCAAGCGTCGGCGTGGGCTACAAAATCTTCTAAAGGCTGGCGAAGAATTCCGCCTGCCGGCGGGCATTCAGGAGTCGTCGCGCTCCTGCTCCCATTGATCGACGGGGTAGCGATCGAGCCTGTCTTCGCGGCTCTCCCGCTCCTCCTGCTCGCGGCGTTTCTCCCGTTCCTCCCGCTCCTCGCGGCCGTCGCTCATCGAACGCTCCTGCCATCATTTTATGAGAGCGAGTGCGCGACAATCTACTCCGCGCCGTTTTTGCGCAGCGACGCCTGCAGCTCAAGCACCTGCAACTGCACCTGCTTCACTTCCTTCAAAATCTCCACCTTGCTTCGATTGATGTAATACTGCATACCCGTAGAAAATGCTCCAACGAACATGAGGCCTGCCAAATCATAAAAACCGACCGATGCTCGAGGATCGAGCCTTTGGGCCCAGTCGGAACTGCCCACAAAGATAAGGGCAACCGTGCAGATCCAAAGTACGTGGAAGGACCAGCTCTCCCACCACAAAGCCTTCTCGTGTTTCGCCAGCAAAGAAACCGTCTCTTCGCGATAAGTTGCCACATTCTCAGGCTGCGGCAAACGCGCCAGCAACCGTTCACGCAAACCATCACTTCCCTTTTCCATCGTCCCCTCCAGTTAGAATCTCTTTCATTGCCCGCTTCGCGTAATGCATGCGGGATTTCACCGTTCCCACGGAGCACCCCACCACCGCCGCGATCTCCGCAATCGACAAGTCCTCCAGAAAATGCAGAACCAAAACCTCGCGATGCCTGAGCCCAATCTGGCTCAACGCCTGGTGAATTGCGGCAGCATCTTGCTCGGCAAACGAAGGCTCTTCCGATTCCTCGAAATCCTCAAGCTCAACCTGTTCAGCGCGCTCCCTTGAAGCATTCAGGCGAGTGCGATCCACCGCAACGCCGTGCGTGATGGTGTAGAGCCATGACCGCAGCGACCCGGGATCCTTCAACTTGCGAATTCCGCGCAACACCTTGATCCACACTTCCTGCAGCACATCGAGCCCGCTGTCCTGACTGCCGGTCAGGCTGGTCGCGTAATACAGCAGCGGACGCTCCATCACCGCGATCAGGTCCTCGAATGCATCGGGCTCACCAGCCTGACAACGCAGAGCAAGCCACTCGTAGTGCGCTCGAGTTTCAGCGTCTGTGTGCATTCATCTCTTATGTCGAAGGAAGTACGGTGTGGGTTCAATGTACACACTAAATTTCTTTTGCGGCGCGGCCCTTCGCACGAAAAAAAGGCCACTCCGGATTGGAGCGGCCCTTTCTGAAAACTGACAACTGATCACTGACAACTGGCTTTACGCGGGCGAAGGCGACCCCTCCGGATAGCTAGGTCCGCCGCGTGCTTCCGGCTTCAGCACCTGCTGCAAACCGTCACCGCCCTTGTCGCTGGGCGAAGCCAGTATCGAGCGTAGCGGAGGCAGTTCCCTGCCCTCGATCAGCATCTTCACTTCTTCCGCATCAATCGTCTCCCGCTCCAGCAAAGCAGCGGCAATGCGGTGCATGGCGTCGGCATGCGACTCCACAATGGAGTGCGCAGACTGGTAGGCTTCGTCGATCAGGCGGCGCACTTCCAGGTCAATCTGCCGCGCCGTCTCTTCGCTGAAGTCCCGATGCTGCGCTATCTCGCGGCCCAGGAAGATCTGCTCTTCCTTCTTGCCGAAAGTCAGCGGTCCGAGCCGGCTCATCCCGTACTCGCACACCATCGCCCGTGCCATCTCCGTCGCGCGCTCAATATCGTTGCCCGCGCCGGTGGTCATCTCATTCAGAAAAATCTCTTCGGCCACGCGCCCGCCAAACAGTGTGGCGAGACGTGTTTCAAGATATGACCGCGAGTAGCAGTGACGGTCACCCGGCAGGTAAACCGTAACGCCCAGCGCCATGCCGCGCGGAATGATCGTGACCTTGTGGATCGGGTCAGAATCTCCACGAAGATAGGAAACCAATGCATGGCCGCCTTCGTGGTAAGCGGTGTTCCGCTTCTCCTCTTCGGTCAGCAGCATCGACTTGCGCTCGGCCCCCATCAGCACCTTGTCCTTGGCCAGCTCGAAGTCGTACATCGTCACCTGCTTGCGGTTCATGCGGGCAGCGCTCAGCGCGGCTTCATTCACCATGTTGGCCAGGTCAGCGCCGCTGAATCCAGGTGTTCCACGAGCCAGAACGTTCAGGTTGGTGTCATCGGATACGGGAACCTTCTTCACGTGCACACGAAGCACTTCCTCACGCCCACGCACATCGGGAAGACCTACAACCACGCGACGATCGAAACGTCCGGGCCGGAGCAGCGCCGGGTCAAGCACATCAGGGCGGTTGGTTGCCGCAACAAGAATGACACCGTCGTTCGATTCAAAGCCGTCCATCTCAACCAGCAACTGGTTCAGGGTCTGCTCGCGCTCATCGTGTCCGCCGCCGAGGCCTGCGCCGCGATGACGGCCCACCGCATCGATTTCGTCGATAAAGATGATGCACGGAGCATTTTTCTTGCCCTGCTCAAACAGATCGCGCACGCGGCTTGCGCCCACGCCCACAAACATTTCCACGAAATCCGAACCGGAGATGGAGAAGAAAGGCACGTTGGCCTCGCCGGCTACAGCCCGCGCCAGCAAAGTCTTGCCGGTTCCCGGAGGTCCCACAAGCAGGACGCCCTTGGGAATGCGGCCGCCCAGTTTCTGGAACTTCTGCGGCTCGCGCAGGTATTCGATTATCTCCTTCAGCTCTTCCTTGGCCTCATCCACGCCGGCCACATCCTTGAAGGTGACTTTCTTTTGCTGCATCGAGAGCAGCCGCGCTCGGCTCTTTCCGAATGACAGCGCCTTGTTCCCGCCGGCCTGCATCTGGCGCAGCATAAAGAACCAGATTGCCCCCAGCAGAATGAACGGCCCGACATTGATCAGGATCGGAATCAGCAAATTGCTCTGCGGTTCCTTAATGTCAAACACGACTTTGTTGGAGCGCAGTTCCTTGGTCAGGCTGTCGACATTGTTCGTTGAGATCGTTGTATGGAACGGATCCTTTTGTCCCTTGATCTGCCCATGAACGTCGGTTCCCTGGATGGTCGCAACTTGCACCTGTCCCGCGTCGATCTTGTCCAGCAGATCGGAATAGCCGATTTCCACGGGTTTCCCCATGGTGGCGCTCTTCTGCCAAACGCCGAACAGCAGCATCAGGCAGATAAGTATGAAGATCCAGAACATGATCGTCTTTACGGTCGAATTCACCAGGACTCCTCTTTCCCGGCGGGGGAAGTGCGTCGAAACCTCCGTCTCCGCCTACATCACTCTTTAGACGCGCCTGACTTCTCAGAAGTCACAGAAAGTTCACACGTTCCGGGCGGCAGACACGGGGATCTGTCCGCCTGAGTGAGCAGTATCAACGATTGTACTCCGAACCATGAAAAACGTGTAGATTTCTCTGCCAGCCGGGTGCACCTAAAGTTGGATGCCCTCATTCCCCGGTGGCGGCACCGGCAGCAAGCGTCATTCCGGTCCGCCGGGGATCTCCAGCGGCGTCGCCACCACCAAAATTCCCTCCGCCGGCTCCAGTTCCACGCCCCGCATCCAGGCAATCTTGCCGTTGATCTCCAGCACCGGCCAAAGAGAACGGCCGGTCCCGGTCACGCGCAGACGTTCCAGCACCTCTTTTACCTTTCGCGGACCGCTTGAATGGCGCAGCCGCACCCGATCGCCTGGGCTCCAATTGCGCAATACGGCCGTGCCAGCGGCCTGGCTGCCATTCCCAGCCGCGGAATTGGCCTCAATCCGCAACCTCACCCCGAACCGCGGAGCGACAATCTCCCCGGGAATCAACACACTGTAAGCTGAATCGCTTTCATCGCTGCTCTCCGGCGCAATCTCCAGCCGTAACTCGCGCGGGGTGCGCTCGGCCCGCAATCCGCCAGCCAACTCCCTCTTCTGCCCCGCACGGCCTGAGAGCGCCAGCCCCCGCAAGGTTTCCGTGGCCGTGAAGTCGAGGACCGTGCCCAGCGATTCGGCCGCATGGCGCAGCGTTCGCCGCTGCAAAGCTGGATGCAGGACCGCCAGCCGCGTGACATCGATAGCCAGCCCCTCGCCCGCCGCGCGCCCGCCACCACGAACCGGCCGCCCCGCCATCACCAGTTCCGGCGACTTGGCCAGCTCAGCCTGCCACCACGCCTCCTCATCCCGCGCCAGAACAGCCATCTGCGCCAGGTGTTCGCGCAGCCGTGGATTCCACCCCTGCAGCAGCGGAAGCAGCTCGTGCCGTATCCGATTCCGCGTATACGCCGTGTCCAAATTGGTCGAATCCTCCCGCCATTCCTGCCCCAACGACTTCAGGTAAGCCTCCACCTCAGCCCGTGTCGCAGACAGCAGCGGACGAATAATCCGGCCCTCCGGAAAGCTGACCTGCGGGTGAATCCCGGAAAGTCCCTCGGTCCACGCACCGCGCAGAAACTTGCCCAGAACGGTCTCCGCCTGGTCGTCGAGCGTGTGCGCCGTAGCTACAGCGTCCACCTCGCCCGAAGCCATCAATTGGCGAAACCAGCCGTACCGCAGCCGCCGCGCCGCCTCCTCAGTCGACTCAGCCGGCTTTCCCGTTTCCGCGTTCGCCCTGGCCTCGGCAATCGTATCCACGCGGACCTCGTGGAAAGGCAACCCTAGCTCAACCGTCAGCGCGCGGCAGAATTCCAAATCCCTGTCCGCCTCAGGCCCGCGCAGGCCGTGATGCAAATGCGCCGCGTGCAGCACCAGCCCCGTTGCGCCGCTCCGCTCAGCCAGCGCACGCAGCAGGGCCACAGAATCCGCGCCACCGGAAACCCCCACCGCCAGCCGCAACCCGGGCCTCAGCAGCGAAGTATCCAAAGTCAAAGCCTGTGGGGTCGAGGCGCGCATGCCAGAATCATACGGCGTCTTCGCGCCACCTATGGGAGTGCCCTATACTGAACCGCATGTTGGAGACACGCACAGTCACCGCGGCCGACGCCGCACTCGTCACCGCCCACCGCAGAGCCATGTTCGCCGCCATGGGCCGCACCCAGGAATCCATTCTCGACGCCATGAGCCGCAACTTTGAGCCCTGGGTCAATCGAATGATTGTGGAAGGCAAATACGCCGGCTGGATCACTGAAGACGACGGACGACCGATCGCTTCCGCCGGCCTGCTGGTGCTCGACTGGCCGCCCCATCCGCTCGATCCAGCATGCGAGCATCGCGGTTACATGCTCAATGTCTTTGTGGAGCCCGAGTACCGGAAGCGCGGCCTGGCCCACGCGCTTGCAGACCTGTGCCTGACCGAGGCGCATCGGCGCGGTCTCCGGGTCGTCGCCCTGCACAGCTCGGATGCGGCCCGGCCCGTGTATGAGTCCTTCGGCTTCCGCACCACCAACGAGATGTTCTATGTGGAGCCGGTGGAGGGATAAGAACGATTGGGCGAAGCGCGAGAAATCTTCCTGGAAGCATGTTGTTCGATCGCGGCCGCGTTTGAGCCCGAAGGGTATCACTGGTCCAAGTCCAAATGCGAATTGGTAAAGAAGGACGAATGTTTTACCTTTCGATTGCATTTCCAATCCAGCTTTCGCAATGTGCTGCTTAGAGGAAACTCAGGCCCGGGTAGTCCGCTCCTTGGTCGAGTTACCTCAGCGGCTGATCCGCTTTTTGTCCCGCTCCCGATCCAGCTGGCAGAGATTGGCCTGTATGGCTCGGTCAAAATGATTCCGCACTTCGGAGTTGCGGATGCCCGCATTGCAAAGTGGAGGAGGACGCTTCAGCATCCGATACGGACCGATAGCCAAGTGGCCGGAGGTAACCTCGGTCACGTGTCGAAGAAGCGAGCATGGCTTGAAGTCGATCTCGCAAACTCTCACGCGCGAGCCCTCCGGGTAGCTGCGCTGATTTCTCTAATCCGCAACGCGGCGCTTCCATTGTTTGCCCTCTATCATCGAGATTCCGAAATCCTTGAAACGCTCGTAGAGTCCGGATTTGAAGGGTCAATGGAGTTTGCAGAGGTCGAGCACGCAGTATTTCTTGGAGGAATCGATGCAGGGCGTAAAGTGATCGAACGATATTTGCGGAAATGGCCGACAGCGCGGGCCGAATACCAGCATGCCCTCGATGAGTTTCGGCAGAGTGGTATTCCGGAAGTCTGGGATTCGAAGGGCGGACCGAGACTAGCAAAAGCCGCATTGCGCCTTGAAATTGAGCAATGATTACGCGAATCGATTGCCCACGTAAGAGTGCTATACTCCTCAGGTCATGCAGGTATTCACCATCATTCCGGCTGCTGGGTTGGGCACGCGCATGGCCGGGGCGCAGCCAAAACAGTTTCTTGCCCTCAACGGCATTCCCATCCTGATTCACTCCCTGCGCGCCTTCGCGTCCGTCGAACGGGTCACCGGCATCTACGTCGCCGTGCGTAAACCCGAGGTGGAGCGTGTCGAAGCCCAGATCGCCGAATACGGGCTTTCTGACCGCGTTCGCGTGGTCGAAGGCGGCGACAACCGCCAGGAATCCGTGTCGCACGCCCTGGCAGCCTTGCCGGCGCGCAACGAGGACATTGTGCTTGTCCACGACGCGGTGCGCCCCCTCATTGATGCGGCCACTATTGAACGCACTATTGATGCCGTCGATTTGCACGGAGCCGCAATCGTCGGGCTTCCCGCCGTAGACACCATCAAACAGGTGGAACGCACGGCGCATGGTGCGCTTGTCGTCTCCACCATCCCGCGCGAATTCGTGGTGCTGGCGCAAACTCCTCAGGGCTTTCGTTTCGGCATACTGCAGCGCGCCTACGCCGAGGCCACCGCAGACGGCTTTATCGGCACCGATGAGTCCTCCGTAGTGGAGCGTGCCGGCCAATCGGTGGCCGTGGTGCCGGGGTCTCAGGTTAATCTGAAGATTACCAAGCCCGGCGATCTGGAGCTTGCCGAGTTCTATCTCCGGCAGTTGAGCCAGTGATTCGGGCAGGGCTGTGAAGCGGAATAGAGAAGACGTACCAGAGTCGAACGCTCAGCCCCGGGTTGCATCTTCAGGATAGGCACGGTCACCCATGAATACACGAATCGGTTTTGGCTGGGACTCGCACGCATTCAAGCCCGGTGTCCCGCTGCGCATCGGCGGACTCACGCTCAACCACCCCGAGGGCCTCGCCGGCCACTCCGATGGAGACGTGCTGCTGCACGCCATTACCGATGCCCTCCTAGGCGCGATCGCCGCCGGCGATATCGGCAGCTATTTTCCTCCGGGCGACCCGCGATGGAAAGACGCCGACTCGGCCATCTTCCTTAACCTGGCTCTTGAAGAACTGCAGCACGCCGGCTACCGGATTGTGAACGTCGACACCACCCTCGTTTTGGCCGCACCAAAAATCTTCCCCATCGCCGGGGAGATGCGCGCCCGCGTCGCCGACCTGCTCGGGGTCGAGATCGACCAGATCAGCATCAAGGCAAAAACTCCCGAAGGCATGAATCTCGACCACGTGGCCCAGTGCCACGCCATTGCACTGGTTGAGCGCGAAGCGGAACCGGAAGAACTGGCCACAATGTCTGCCGTAATCGAAACCCAGCGCCAGCTTGAAGACGTAGTCGAAGACCTTCTCAGCTCGGTCCACGGCGTCCCCAAAAAGCGCGTAGTGGTGCCTGTCTACGACACGGAAGACATTACGTAAAAGCAGTTGTCAGTGCTCAGTTGTCAGTTTTCAGTTTTAAGCCCCGGCCTACGGACGCGGCATTCTGGCGCGGGAAGTTCTTTCGGCGGGAGACGTTCGGCGGGAGATACGACACGTAATTTCCATTGCGATTTTTCCGCTTTCGCCGTACCGTTGCTGCGAGCACCCATCCCAATCCAGGAGCGTTCTCAATGCACTATCTCGCTCTTTTCCTGCAAGACCAACCCAGCACCAATCAGATGATGGGAATCTTTGCCGCGGTAGCAGGGTTCTACGCAGTTATCTACGTAATTCAGGCAGCCATCTTCATGGTGCCTGCCTGGTTTATCGCCAAGAAAGCCGGATTCTCTCCCTGGCTTGCGTTGCTGTGTATCTTCCCGCTCACCGGGCTGGTCTTCTTCTACATCGTTGCCTTCGCCGAGTGGAAAGTAGTCCCCGCGCCGCAGCAGGCATGGACTCAGCAACCACCGTACCCACCCTATCCGCCAACGCCGCCGCAATCGTGAGACGGCTAGGAACTGCTCGTGCCCAGGCTTGAGCCAGCAGCGCGATGTGAGGGAATGAGCAAAGCCCGTGTGAGCCTCCCGCGAGCGTCTGCCGCACCGCAGAGGCCAGCCCCACTGCACGCGGCGGGTGGTGCTAGCATCGAAGATGGAAAGACCCATTCACGATGCCTGATTCGACTCCCTCCGCAACCCCTGCTCCCCGCGTCCGTTTCGCCCCTTCACCCACCGGCTATCTGCACGTCGGCAGCGCTCGCACCTTCATCTTCAACTGGCTTTATGCCCGCCATAATCGCGGCACCATGGTCCTGCGTCTAGACGACACCGACGTCGAGCGCAACACCGACCTGAGCGTTCAATCCATCTTCGAAGGGCTGCGTTGGCTGGGCCTCAACTGGGACGAGGAATACAAACAATCAGAGCGGCTGGCGCTGCACCGCTCCGCCGCCCACGCCATCTTTGAAAAGGGCCTCGCCTATCGCGACTTCACCCCCGCCCACGCCGATTCCGGCGAGACTTCTTCCGCGCAAGGCGCCTGGCTCTTCAACCCCGGCATGCGCGAGCTCTCCCGCGAAGAATCCGACCGTCGCGCCGCCAGTGGCGAACCCTTCGCCCTTCGCTATCGCGTCCCCCGCAAACTCGACCGGATCCTCAGCTTCATAGACAGCGTCTACGGCCATCAATCGAAGCTTGCCGACGAGGTTGAAGACTTCGCCCTCCTCCGCAGCGACACCAACCCCACCTACCACCTCGCCTCCTGTGTCGACGACGCCGACCTCCACATCACCCACATCATCCGCGGCCAGGATCACCTCACCAACACGTTCAAGCATCTACTCATCTTTGAAGCCCTCGGCTCGCCCGCGCCCCAATTCGCGCACCTGCCGTTACTCGTCGCCCCCGACGGCGCCAAGCTCTCCAAACGGAAACACGGCCCCGTCGTCAGCGTCACCACCTACTGCGACGCCGGCTTCCTCCCCAGCGCCTTCATCAACTTCCTCTGCCTCCTCGGCTGGTCTCCCAAGAACGATCTCGAAGTCCTAACCCTCGACGAGCTGACAGATCTTTTCTCGCTGGAGGGCGTAAACCGCGCCAACGCGGTCATCAATTTCAGTGACGAAGCCCCCTTTGACGCGAAAGCCGTCCATCTCAACGCCGAGCACATCCGCGCCCTCCCCGTCGACGAGCTAGCCAAACTCCTCCAGCCCTTCTTCGAGCAATTTTGCAAAGAACACGGCCTCGCGTCCCAGCCAGAGAAAGTCGTAGCCGTAACCCCGCTTATCCGCGAGCGCATCAAGCTGCTGAAGGAAGCCGTCTCCGCAGCCGACTTCTTCTTCCTCGATCAGCTAGCCCCCTACGACCCAACCGAGCTAATCCCACCCAAAGGCGCCGACGCCGCCCTCACACTCAAAGTCCTCCAGCGTGCGCAGGAAGTTCTGGCCACCACTTCCTTCGACCACGACTCGCTGGATCAGGCACTTCGTGCCGCAGCAACAGAACTAGGCCTGAAAGCCGGTCCCATGTTCCAGCCCATCAGGGTAGCCGTCTGCGGCCGCAAAAACGCACCGCCGCTCTTCGAAACCATGGTCGTCCTCGGCCGCGAAACCTGCCTGAACCGAATCCGCCAAGCCGAAGCCAATCTCGAATCGGTCGTCTGACGGATTGACGTATTGTAATCGAACGATTACACTTTGATCATGTTGTCAGTCAGGCCTCTTCCCGAGTTCACTTCGTGGCTTGATGGGCTAAAGGACAGCAAGGTTCGGGGCGCAGTTGCGGAACGAATCAAACGCCTTTCATACGGTTTGCTCGGTGACTTCAAGGCGATTGGCGACGCAGTGATTGAGCTTCGCATCGACTTTGGCGCAGGTTGGCGCCTCTATTACACCCAATTTGGCGCGCAGATTGTCATCTTGCTTGTGGGCGGATCCAAACGGACGCAGAAGAAAGACATCAAGCGAGCCAAAGCTCTGGCCGCATTGCTCAAAAGCGAAAAGGAGCAAAAATGAAAAAGACCATCAACGTGGATGACCTGCCGGAATTCGATCCCGCAAAGTACCTCGACAACGAAGAAAGCATTGCCGTCTATCTCACCGGAATCCTCGAAGCGAATGATGCAGCTCTTCTGGCTTCTGCACTCGGAGACATTGCCCGCGCACGAGGCATGACCGAGATCGCCAAAGCTGCCGGAATCACCCGCGAGGCTCTCTACAGAGCCCTTCGCCCCGATAGCGCGCCGCGTTTTGACACCATCAGCCGCGTCTGTACAGCGCTTGGGGTGCGTTTGGTGGCACAGCCCATACCCGCTGGCAAAGCCGCTGCCTGAAAGGGGTCGCGAGCGATGGTCTCTTTCATTCACATTGCTGACGAGAAGAGTCAACAGGCAATTCTCAAGGCCGGGATTCGTGCCTTTAAACGCCGTTCCGGAATGCGCGGTGTCTACGCAATGCCTGTGGTTCCGGACTTCACAAAATCGCATCAGTGGGCACGAGAACTGAAGCGGCGGGGCGTGAGGAATCTAATCTGCGTGCAATTCAAAATCCCCGACGACGAGAAGGTATTTGTCGGCAAATACAACGGCGACAAGATTGAAATGACCGCAGCGGAAGCATCGGGCTCCGTCCTTCATCACACCGATCCAATGGGGCTCGAAGTCATCCTGCCGAGAAGGGTGATACCAACCGAAATCACGAGGACCTATCAAGCACCGCGCCTTGTCGGCTGGAGGTACTACCCATCCGCTAAAGGAAAACCGCCATTCTGCCATTGCAAATGGTGTAATCGCGGAGAAATCAAAGCTAGCCGCATCATTCGCGGAGACGACTGAACGTCGCATCTCTCAACCAAAAGTGAAACAATAAGCTCATGTCCGATACCGCCACCTCGACCCCGGAAAGCGCCGAACCCCGCCCCACCACCTTCCTCGCCGACATCATCGCCGAGGACCTGCGCACCAAAAAATACGGCGACGCGATCGTCCAGACCCGCTTTCCCCCCGAGCCCAACGGCTATCTCCACATCGGCCACGCCAAAGCCATCTGCCTCGACTTCGGCCTCGCCAAAGACTTCGGCGGCAAAACCAACCTCCGCTTCGACGACACCAACCCCTCCAAAGAGGAGCAGGAGTACGTCGACTCCATCCAGGCCGACGTCCGCTGGCTCGGCTTTGAATGGGACCGCCTCTGCTACGCGTCCGACTACTTCCCCCAACTCTATGACTGGGCCATCCAGCTCATCAAAGCTGGAAAAGCTTACGTCGACGACCTCACCGCCGACGAGATCCGCCAGCACCGGGGCACGCTCACCGAGTCCGGCACCGATTCGCCCTACCGCAACCGCAGCGTCGAAGAAAACCTCGACCTCTTCGCCCGCATGAAAGCCGGCGAATTCCCCGACGGGACGCGCGTGTTGCGAGCGAAGATCGACATGGCGTCGCCCAACCTCAACCTGCGTGATCCCGTCATGTACCGCATCCTCCACGCCACCCACCACCGCACCGGCGACCAGTGGTGCATCTATCCCATGTACGACTACGCCCACGGCCAGTCAGACTCGATAGAACGCGTCACCCACTCCATGTGCACACTTGAGTTCGCCGACCACCAGCCCATCTATCGCTGGTACATCGACCAGCTCGGCATCTTCCCCTCCCAGCAAATCGAGTTCGACCGGCTCAACATCACCTACACCATTCTCAGCAAGCGCCGCCTCATCCAGTTCGTCCGCGAAAATATCGTCAGCGGATGGGACGATCCCCGCATGCCCACACTCTCCGGCTACCGTCGCCGCGGCTTCACGCCCGAAGCCATCCGCGCCTTCGTTGCCGCCGCCGGCGTTTCGCGCACAAACGGGGTAGTCGACATCGAAATGCTGGAGCACTTTCAGAGAGACGACCTCAATAAGCGAGCCAGCCGCGCCATGGCCGTCCTCAACCCCCTCAAGCTCATCATCGATAACTACCCCGAGGGCGAAAGCGAATTCGTCGAAGTCGCCAACAACCCTGAAGATCCATCGGCCGGCACCCGCCAAGTGCCCTTCAGCCGCGAAGTCTACATTGACCAGGACGATTACCGTTCGGTTCCACCGCCCAAGTACTACCGCCTCTCGCCCGGCAAGGAAGTCCGCCTGCGCAACGCCTACTTCATCACCGCGCAAAGCGAGGTGAAAGACTCCCAGGATCGCGTCGTCGAAGTCCACTGCACGTACGACCCCGCCAGCCGAGGCGGCAACTCGCCCGACGGCCGCAAGGTCAAATCCACCATGCACTGGGTCTCCGCCCCGCACGCCATCACCGCCGAAATCCGCCTCTACGACAAGCTCTTCCTCAAGCCCGACCCCAACGACGTGGAAGAAGCCCCCGCAGGCCAACCTCCAAACGACATCCTCAGCAACCTCAACCCCAGCTCGCTTGAAGTCCTCACCGGAGCAGCCCTCGAGCCATCGCTAACGAACGCGCAGCCCGGCGCTCCCTATCAATTCGAGCGCGTAGGCTACTTCTGCCTCGACCCCGACTCCACACCAGAGAAGTTAGTCTTCAACCGCACGCTGCCGCTGAAAGATTCCTGGGCCAAAATTGAGAAAAAGACCGGCGCCTAACCGCCCGACCAGAATCTGAACTACCAATAGGACCCACGCGATGACTAAAATCCCCAACGGAACCGAACTCGCCCGCCCCTTCCTGCCCGCGAAAGACTTCGCTCTCTAGAAGCTTCCACCAGGCGTTGGGCTTTGAAATGCTTCTTGATGCGGACGTTGCCATCTTCAAAGTCGGTTCATGCGGCTTCATCCTGCAGAACTATTACAAAAAAGAGTGGGCCGAAAACTGCATGATGCAGCTCATGGTGGATGACCTGGACGCCTGGTGGGCTCACATCGAATCCCTCGACCTCGTCGCGAGATTCAATGTCCAACCTCCAAGCCCGCCCGCCATGCAACCATGGGGCCTGAGAATCGCGTATGTCGTCGATCCATCTGGCGTCCTCTGGCACGTAGCCCAACGCCGCATCGGCGTTCTACACGACTAACCTCGAGTCGCAGTTTGCCCAATCATTACGGCATCAGCAACTGTGCCCCGTTCATCATCGCATTATCGCGATCAGCGGATCTTCGGAAAAGGCGCAACGATTGTTGTAGATTTCCAATATCAAATGTTCCCGCGCCAGCGCCCGCAGAAAATCCCCCGCATAGAAAATTTCACCGGGCGCAACTGCCCCACTCCCGCGAACCCGTCCGTCGAGTATCCGCTCCACGGCTTCCACAACCAGCGGCGCAGTAAAGGCATAAATATCCCGCCCCTGCGCAGTGGCGCGGCGCGTCTCGTTTCTCTTTCGCACAACCACGTCGACCAGGAATCTCTGCGCCGATCGACCACTTGCATCCACTGCGACCGGAGAAGGAGTGGAAGAATCGCGAAGATCCCGCAGCGGCGCGTTATTCAGATAAGTCCGCAGCCGTTCCACTTTCAAATGGTGCGCGATCACCGGAACCTCCGAGAACGGAACGTTGCTCACATCCTGCCGTCCGAATGGCTCCGGAAAGTCCCACATCGATTGCGGTGCGGGCTGCTCCAAGGGCACAAATTCCCCGCCTTCGATTTCCAACCGTCGCGCCGTGTTGCGCTGGCCGGTCATCCGCGTGCCCACGGTCGGATGCCAGCTATCAAGGGCTATCCCCACACGGATCTCGGCGATCCCGTCCCGCGCGTCCCAGTCACCTATGGCAGCCGTAGCCAGCAGATCGGCAAAACCGCCATAGAACCCCATCGCCGGAATGAAGATCACGCCCGCCTCTCGCGCTGCGTCACCAAACTTGTCGAAGATAGCCTGGGCACTCGCCTGTTCCGCCGAAACGTCGAGGTAGTGTATGCCGGCGCGCAAGGCCGCTGCAGCGACTGGCTCGGCCGTGTCCATAAACGGCCCGGCGCAGTTGATGACTGCCTCCGCTCCGGCAAAAGCCTGGTCGAGAGAAGCCGAGTCGTCGACCGAAGCAATCCTGACCGCGACCCCGCTCGGGAGTCCCGCATCCGACATCTTCCGGGCGTCCCGGCCGATAGCAACGGGCACAAACCCCCGCCGCAGTAACTCGGCGACGATGAATCGTCCCGTGTGTCCGGCCGCACCGAAGACCGCAACCGTCCGCCCTTTTGCCTGCATATCCGTTTGAGATTCCATTTCACTCTCCGAGCGGCCTGACTTAACGATACAGACCTGTCTGTTTCATGTAGAATACAGACAGGTCTGTAGCGCGTCAAGCTTGTATCCACCGGGAGGTGAGAATGCCTGTCAGTCAAAAGAAAGCCAACGTCCCCGAGACCCACTCGAGCTCGGCCGAAGTGAGAGACCGCATTCTCCGCACCGCCTCGGAGCTTTTCTATAAAAGGGGCGTGCGGGCCGTCGGCGTCGACCTTGTGGTTGAAGAAGCCGGCGTTGCCAAGACCAGCCTCTATCGCCACTTCCGCACCAAGGATGACCTCATCGCCGCATTCCTGGCCCGTGAAGATGAAGACTTCTGGAGCCAATGGATCAGCGTCGCCGAGGCTCACAAATCCAACCCCGCGGCTGAACTCGAGGCCCATCTCGCCTCGATCGCTGAGCGCGTCAGCCGGCCAAATTATCGCGGTTGTCCCCAGCTCAACGTGGCAGCGGAGTTCCCCGACGCCGACCATCCTGCCCGCCTGGTGGCCACAGCCCACAAGCTGGAACTGCGGCGCCGCCTCAAAGGTATCGCCGAGCGGCTGCGCGTCAAGCGCCCGGACGAACTGGCCGGCCAGTTGTCCCTGCTCATCAATGGAGCCTTCGTAAGCTCACAGGTTCTGGCTCCGGGCGAAGCAGGTCCGCTTCTGCAGGTGACTGCGCACGCCCTGATTGCCGCCGCCCGCAAGCCCTAGTGCCAGCTATTTTCCGACGACGTTGAAAGCTACGGGAATGGTCCTGGGAGGCAGGCAGGCGCTCTTGTCGCACGCCTGAAAGCGGAGCTTGCCCTCGACCAGATGGTTACCGGCTTCCGCCACAATTCGCGCCTGAATCGTGAATTCGTTGTTGTAGACACTCAGTTTATCGGTTGGATCGAGCGGCAGCGTAAAGTCCGTCCCAGCCGGATAGACGGCCTTGTCGAGCCGGACGCCCGCCCCATCCGGAATAGAAAACGTCGTCGGAATCAGGAACTCCTCGCGGGGCGTGTGCGAGTTGATGTGATACCCCGCCGCTACGCGAAAATGCAGCGTGACGTCGCTGGCTTTGCTCGCAGCCACCGTCACCTGTTCCGGAAATAAATATTCGACCGCAGCGCCATTGAGGATGGATCTGGAAGCATCGTCGGCCTGCGCATGAGCGACCAGGGCAGCGAGGCCAAACCCGACAACCGCGGCAATGCGAGTTCCAGCAGACCTGGCATGCATCTCAGTTCCCCAACGCTTTCTTGATGTTCGATTCGATATCGTCCTTGGAAGTCAATCCGAGTTGCGCAGCAACGACAGTGCCTTTGCGGTTCACAAAGAACGACTCAGGCAGTTCATCGAGGCCGCCGTAAGGCTTATCGAGCGAGCCGCCGTCAATCAGCACAGGATAATTGATGTGCAACTTCTGCGCGGATTGCGCAATTTCCAGCTTGTCTTTGGCCAATTCCTTGGGGTCATCGCGGTTGAGGTCGTCCGCCGAAATTCCCAGAACTTCAAAGCCCTGCGACGCATACTGATTGCGCAGTTCAACGATCCACGGGGTTTCAATTTTGCACGGAGCGCACCAGGTGGCCCAGAAGTTGATGAGAACTGCCTTACCCTTGTAGCTGGCCAAAGAGACCTTTCTGCCGTTCAGGTCTTCCAGCACGAACGGCGGCGCGGGCTTGCCCTTGAGCGGCGAAAGATACTGCGGAGTGCCACTCGCGGGGTCCAGCACAAGTTCGCCCTGCGCCACCGAGGCCAGCATGCGATCGGCTGCCTGCTTGCGGTACTCGTAGTTGGCCCAGCCCGCCCAGGCAAAGGTGGACAGAATGAACAGAACGGCTGTAAGAACCAATGTGTTGCGCTTCAATGAATTCGACCTCTCGCGTTCTATTGTACGAGCAAATTAGCACGGTTTCACAGGGCTAGTTGTCTTGCCGTGCACGCGGCGGCTGCTCCACCCCAGGTGGTACCATCAAAGGCCAATGAACGAGTTGCGCTATGAGTGATTCCGCATTGAACAAACCGGGGCCGGGTGAAGCCTCATACCCCCGGGTGGAAGAGGCCGTTCTGTCGCCGGCTGAACTGGTGCGCACAGAAGCCGCTGCGCTTGAAGCGCTGGCTGCGCGCCTCGATGGCCCGATGGCAGAACCATTCAAGCGGGCTGTAGAACTGATTATGCGCTGCAGCCATGAGAACGGCCGCGTGGTGGTCACCGGCATGGGAAAGAGCGGCATCATCGCGCAGAAGATTGCGGCGACTCTCAGCTCAACGGGGAGCCCGGCCTTGTTTCTGCATCCTGCCGAAGCTGTGCACGGCGACCTGGGTGTGTTGATGGTGGGAGATGTGGTGATTGCGCTCTCTGCCAGCGGCGAGACAGAGGAGATTCTTCGCCTTCTCGCCATGCTGAAGCGCAAGGGAGATGCGCTCATCAGTTTTTGCTGCAATTTGAACTCGACATTGGCGTTGGCGAGCGATGTGGCGCTCGACTGCGGCGTGGAGCGGGAAGCCTGCGGGCTGAACCTGGCGCCTACCGCATCCACAACAGCCATGCTGGCTTTGGGAGACGCACTGGCAATTGCGGTGAGCCTTCGCAAGGGTTTCCGCGCCGAAGATTTTGCGGATCTGCATCCCGGCGGCAAGCTGGGCAAGAGGCTGGCCAAGGTCCGCGACCTGATGCACTCAGGAGAGGCAGTTCCCGTGGTTGCGCCCACAACCCTGATGACCGACGTGATCTACGAAATGTCCTCGAAGAAACTCGGCATTACGACGGTGCAGAAGGATGGCCGTTTGCTCGGGGTCATCAGCGACGGCGACTTGCGCAGACTGCTGGAGCGCGAGGGCGGGGCCGCGCTCAGCCGCACCGCCGGCGAAGCGATGAATGCTCATCCGCGAACCATCGCGCAAGAGGAGCTAGGGGCAACGGCTCTCACCATCCTCGAAGAACGCAAAATCACTTCGTTGGTCGTCGTGGGGCGCGAGAACATTGTGGAAGGCATTGTGCACTTGCACGACTTGTGGGGTGTGGAGCTGATCTGAAGGCGCGGGTCAGAAATCAGGTTTCAAAGTTTGCAAAAAGGCAACGTACGCCGATTCGCAGTATGATACAGGATAGGAGTTGCTCTATGACGACCCGAATCGTTCGCGTGGAAATACCCCCACCGTCGAAGTTCCCGAGGATCTCGTTACGGAGGCTTCTCTGCCGGTCGGTGAGCCTTTGCAGTGGGTTCCGAACGGCAGTGGCAGCATAGCGCTCGTTTCAGCTCAGAGCCCTGAGCACATCCACATCCGCCAGGGACTTGCTGATTTGACCGCCGGCAAGGGTGTTTCGCATGAGCGCGTGTCCGAATGGCTCGACAGTTGGGGAACAGGAAATGAGCTTCCAACTCCTGAATGAAGATCGTCTGGTCTCCCACGGCCGTATCCGACCTCGAATCAATTCGCGACTATATCGCCAAGGATAACCTCACTGCTGCGCGCAAGGTGGCTGCCAGAATCAAAGAGTCCGTAAGTCTTCTGACCAGATTCCCAAATCAGGGAGGGACGGTCGCGTACCGGACACACGCGAGCTTGTGATTCCTGGCACCTCTTATTTCCTGGCACCTCTTATATTGTTGCCTACATAGTCCGAGACGACGAGGTGCAGATTGCGGCCATCCTTCATGGAAAGCAGTCCTGGCCGGAATCGTTTGGCGAATAGCTTCGATCCACCTTCCGAACATTTAGAATGGTCTCTGCGTAAATAAGTCTTGCGTCCGCCGCGGCGGACGGGAAAGCACGTTCACTCATCGCTATGCATCGCTGGTCGAAACTGTTTATTCCCACTCTTCGCGAGGCCCCGGCAGACGCCGAAGTGGCCAGCCACAAATTTCTGGTGCGTTCCGGCTACATTCGCCAGCTTGGCGCCGGCATTTACAACTACCTACCACTCGGCCAGCGGTCGCTGAATAAGATCATCGGCATTGTGCGCGAGGAGATGGACAAGGTCGGCCAGGAGTTTTACCTGCCCGCGATTCATCCGCGCGAGATATGGGAGCAGAGCGGCCGCTGGACGGGCATGGGCGACAACATGTTCCGGTTGAAGGACCGCAAAGGCGCCGACCTCTGCCTGGGAATGACGCACGAAGAGATCATGACTTCGATTGCGCGCAGCGAGTTGCGCAGCTATAAACAGCTGCCGCAGATCTGGTACCAGATTCAGAACAAGTTCCGCGACGAACCGCGGCCCAAAGCGGGTCTGCTGCGCGTACGGCAGTTCACCATGAAGGACAGCTACTCGTTCGATATCGACGATGCCGGCCTGGACAAAAGCTATGATCTGCACGATGCGGCTTATCGCGCCATTTTCACCCGCTGTGGTCTCAGATTTGTCGCGGTCGAGGCGGACTCGGGCGCAATGGGCGGCTCGCGGTCGCAGGAGTTCATGGTGTACACGGACGCGGGCGAGGACCTCATCGCAAGCTGTCCGATTTGCGGATATGCGGCCAATCTGGAGAAGGCAACGTCGCGTCTCGATCCCGTGAGTGAAATGGAACCGACAGGGGACGGTACACCGGAGCTCGTTTCCACGCCGGGGTGCGCGGCCATCTCCGATGTCGCCGAGTTCTTCAAGATTTCGCCGGCCTCGGACATCAAGTGCGTGGCCTATATGGCGCTGAAGCGTGGCGTTGCCGACAAGGCGGGCGTCACGCGGGAAACGTGGCACGGCGTTGCGACCTTCCTGCGCGGCGACCACCAGGTAAACGAGACCAAGCTGCTGAGCGCCGTGGGCGCGGCGGACCTGCGGACGATGCAGGCGGAGGAACTGACACAGTTCTTCAACGGACCTGCAGGATTCCTTGGACCGGTTGGGCTGAAACACAATGCCAAGCCGCTTGAAGACGGCCTGACGGTCGTTGTCGACAAGTCTCTCGAGGGACGGAAGAACCTTGTTGCCGGCGCAAACAAGCTCGACTATCACCTGCGCAACGTAGTGCCGGGCCGCGATTTCACGTGGACGCTGCTGGCCGATATTCGCAGCGTGAACGAAGGCGAGCATTGCCCGACCGACGGATGTGAGGGTTCGCTGGTGGTCGGCAAGGCCGTCGAAGTCGGACACATATTCAAGCTCGGCGACCGATACACAAAATCAATGGGCGCGCGCGTGCTTGACCCCAACGGCAAGGAAGTAACGCCGATCATGGGCTGCTATGGCATTGGGATTGAGCGCATTCTGACCGCGGCCGTCGAACAATCGAACGACAAGAACGGATTCTGGCTGCCGGCCTCGATTGCGCCATTCACCGTGGCGGTGACCGTGACCAATGTTTCTGACAGCGCGCTACGCGAGGCCGGTGAGAACCTTGCCGCGGAGCTGGATGCCGCGGGGCTGGATGTGTTGCTGGATGACAGAGACGAGCGTGCCGGAGTCAAATTCAAGGATGCCGATCTTGTGGGCATTCCATATCGGATCAACGTGGGCAAAAAGGCCGCCGACGGTCTGGTTGAATTCGTAACACGCGCGACCGCAACCAGCGTGGATGTAGCCTTGGGCGAAGTGGCCAAGCTTCTCCAGACACAAATCGAGCGAGACGCGCAACCATAATCGTCAGCAAGCAGCCGCCAATTGTCACTTGTAATCTACAGTCTGTCACGTATATCCAAGGAGCAGCGATGGGGTTAAAAATCAGGCTCAAAAGACCGGCAGGGAATCATCCCGGGTCCACGCTGATCTTGCGGATTACGTTTTCTATTCTTGCGCTGATCGCGCTGACTGCGATTTCGATCTTCGGCTACTACTACTTCACGTACCAGAGCATTGTGGATGAGCGGCTGAAGCAGCCCCTGTTTGCCAACACCGCCAAAATCTTTGCCGCGCCGCGGGAGGTGCGCCCCGGACAAAAGCTCTCGGCGCGCCTGATCGCCAATGAATTGCGCGAAGCCGGTTATTCAACAGATGGCGCTTCGCAGGCCTCACAGCTGGGCACTTACTCTGAAGGCGGACAGACCATCACCATACACCCGGGCCCGCAGTCTTATCATGCGGAGGATGGCGCAACTATCCGCGTGCAGGCAGGGGTAGTGGAATCAATCACCGACGATCATGGGCAGCCGTTGGCGAGTTATGAGCTCGAGCCTCTGCTGATCACGGGGCTGAGCGAGGACGCCAATCGAACCAAGCGCCGACTTGTTACGTACGACGAGATTCCGCCCAACCTTGTTCAGGCCGTGCTGGCAATCGAGGACCGGAGATTCTTTGAGCACAGCGGGGTGAACTATTACCGGCTGGTGGAAGCAGTCTACCGCGACGTAACCTCGGGACAGAAACAGCAAGGCGGCTCGACCCTGACCATGCAGTTGGCGCGCGGCTTCTTTCTCACCCCGGAAAAGCGCATCAAGCGCAAGATCATTGAGATTGTGATCACGTTCCAATTGGAACACCGCTTCAGCAAGAAGCAGATCTTCGAGATGTACGCCAACCAGATTCCCATGGGCCAGCGAGGCAGCTTTTCGGTTGATGGATTTGGCGAGGCGTCGCAGGCCTACTTCGGCAAGGACGTGCACCAACTCAACCTGGCTGAGTGCGCATTTCTGGCGGGCATTATTCAGCGGCCCAGCTACTTCAATCCCTATCGGCATCCGGAACGTGTGATCGAACGGCGCAACCTCGTTCTCGACTCCATGGTCGAGACGGGCGCCATTACCAAGGATGAAGCCGAACGCGCCAAGGCGGAGCCGCTGCATTTGACCGCGGCCAGCGTGGACGCGAGCGAAGCACCGTATTTTGTCGACCTGGTGCATGACCAGCTCAACCAGAAACTTGGTGATCGCGACTTCAATCATGAGGGCCTGCGCATCTACACGTCGCTCGATCCTGACCTGCAGCGAGCAGCCGCGGATGCCGTGGAAGTCGGCATGAAGAACGTGGACACGCTGGTGGACGGCCTGCATAAGCATCGCAAGCCGGGCGAGACAATTACTTATCCGCAGGTGGCGTTGATTGCGCTGAATCCGCATACCGGCCAGGTGCTGGCTCTTGTCGGAGGCCGCAACTACGGCAACTCGCAGTTGAACCATGCTGTGGCCAAGCGTCCCACCGGCTCTGTGTTCAAGCCATTTGTCTACGCCGCTGCTTACAACACGGCGATCGCCGGCACGATTCTGCCTGGACAGGACAAGCCCTTTTCCGCCGTCACCATGCTCAACGATGAGCAGACCACGTATGAGGTGGGAGAGCAGGAGTACACTCCGCGGAATTACAAGGACGAGTACCATGGACAGGTAACGGCAATCTACGCGCTCGCCCACTCACTCAACAACGCAACCATCTCATTAGGCGCGCAAGTGGGCTTTGACAACGTGGCCGCGCTGGGCAGGGAGTCGGGAATCAAGAATGCGCGAGGAACGCCCTCGGTGGCGATCGGGTCGTACGACGCGACTCCGTTGGATATGGCCGGCGCTTACACCGTGTTTGCCAACAATGGACTGCACCTGGACCCGTGGCTGCTGGCCAGCGTACGGACTCCCTCGGGCGACATCATCAACGATTACACGCCTACCTCCAAGCAGGTGCTGGACCCGCGCGTGGCCTACCTGACCACGAACCTGATGGAAGGCGTGATGAATTTCGGCTACGGCTTTGAGGTCCGCAAACGCGGCTTCACAGCTCCAGCGGCGGGCAAGACCGGGACCTCGCACGATGCGTGGTTTGGCGGCTTTACCAGCAACCTGATCTGCATGGTGTGGGTGGGCAACGACGATTACACCGACGTCAAACTAGCCGGTGCGCTTGCTGCCTCTCCCATCTGGGCGGAGTTCATGAAGCGCGCCGTGATGCTGCCGCAATACTCAGATACTCACGAGTTCGCGCCCCCGGACGATATCCAGGTGGTGAGGCTCGACAAGGTGACTAACCTGCTGAGCGACGAAGCTTGCCCGGAAGCCTACAGTGCCGCCTTCCTCCCTGGCACCGCGCCTACAGATACGTGCGATCATCCGCCAGATAAACGTAATCTGCTGCAGAAGATCTTCGGGATCGGCAAGCCTGGAGACTAGCTCGCTTTCGTGCGCACTCTATGCGACGGCATCGTCGCTTTAAGCCAGAAAAACCAGAACGGCACTGCCCGCGCGGACCTGAATGTGTGGGGCGCCATCGGTGATTGCAACGGGCTCAGGCGCTCCCGGATGCCACTCCCCGTGTGCAAGAATTGCAGCTCGCGCCAGAGTGACGCCGTCCGTTGCATCCAGAGCCGGTGCGTCAAGCCGCCAGGCTGTTGCGCTCTTTATGATTCCTGGGGCGCGAATGGAAACCTCAACAGATTTGTGGCTGTCCTTATTGAAGATCGCGATCTTCATGCTTTGTCGGAATCGAACCGCGTACGCAGTGGCGTTGACATCGCGCAAGTTTGCGGTGACTTGCAGAAACTTGCCACCCGCAAACTGGTTTGCCAGCAGCATGCCATAAAAGATCGGCATGGCCTGGATTGCACGGCCCGGCTCGGTGGCTATCGGAGTATAGAAGCCGCTGCGCATGGTCTGCGGAGTCTTCGCCGCCTCCAGACCGGGTGTGTGATCGCCGAGGCCCGCGGAAAGAAAGGCGCTGCTGCCCCCATGCAGATTGACGCCGGCGCAACCGAGGCTGGCCAACTGCAGCATGTAGTCGCCCGCCCACAATGCCGACGCGAACGCGTTGCTCATTCCGGGCTTGCCACCGCGGTAACAGGAGTTGCCCTCGGTCATGCGATATACAAGTCCCTTCGGTCGAGCAGCATCTTCAATTGCCTTCATCTGGGCCGGGATTCCGACATTGCCGGCAAGCAAACGCTCGGTAGTGACGCGCGGATCGTTTGGCGGCCCCTCCGCATAGTAGTGCCCGGTCAATGCGAATAACTGCGGTCCAGAAGCAGATGCCCCTTCGGCGAATCGCGTAACCCAATCCGAGGAAGCGCCTACATCCGGTCCCCCAAAACGCGCACCCGGTACGCGGACAGTAATTGCATTCGCAGTTTGTAACCACTCGGTTATGTAATCCGAAAACCCCCACGCAGCCGGGCGCGTACCGTTGTTAGCGTCGTGATAGAAGTCAGGCTCATTGCCGATCTGAAAGAACTCGAGGTGGTCCCCTGCCTTCTGCATCACATTGGCTGCTTCCTCCGCTGCTCGTTCCGGCGTGCTGTTGCCAAAGTTGAGGCCATAGATCAAACGCCACCCTGTCGCTTGCAGAAATCCGGCAAGCGCATCTATCGCCTCCGGAGTGATTGCGAATAACCGGTGCGGCATCCAGTTTGCGTCAAGGTTCCCGGAAGGGATGTGAAGCCTCGGTTCGGTCGTGGACGCATTCGCCTTGAACCAGCAGAACTCGCTGGTATTGCCGCCGATCCGCAAAACCCCGTTTGGACTCAACAGACGAAAGTACGAGACAAGATCGCGATTCTCCGCGGAGAAGAAGTGCGGATCGGTGAGCTGTGCAAGCTCATAACTCAAGCCGGTGTATGTAAGCGGAACCTCGGGCGCGGAAGAATCATCTGAGATCGTCAATTGGACAGGAGCCACGTCATCCGCATGCAAAACCGATGCGAAAGAATTAAGCGAAGCCGCGGCGCTTGCCTGGATAAGAAATCTGCGACGATTCATTGATGACCTCTGCATGCCGGACTTTCAATGCTGTCTAGCGGGAGCTACTGAATACCACGCCGTCTGAAGCATATGCATCCATGTCCACGCTTATCCGTCAATCATCGTGCCATCCGGCATAGGCTGGCAACTCTGGCACCAGAAGGTGACGCGCGCATCGGGGCCCTGCATGCGCATGCGGATGGATTCGCCGCAGCGCCGGCATGGCTCACCTTTGCGGCCGTAGACATACAAGCTTGCGCTGGGATCGGATTCATGCGTGGTGCGCCGCTTGCGGTCGCCGAAGGTGACGATGGTGTCGCCGGAGTCCTCGAGCACATTGGCTTTGATGAGCCTTCGGGACGCCGCAATCAAGGCAGTGATTTGCTGTTCGTTGAGGGCCGCGACTTTGCAGAAGGGATTGGTTCCGGTAACAAAGCATACCTCCGACTTGAAGACGTTCCCCACGCCGGCAATGACTTCCTGGTGGAGCAGCACATTGGCGATTTCTTCATTGCGGCAGGCGAACATTCGGGGCATCACCTGAGAGGCGTCGAACTCCTTGCTCAAGACATCAATCGCAGGCACCGGAATTCTGGTAGCGCGGTCCAGTTGTTCCGGCCGTAGCATTTTTGCAACTGGCACACTGAATCCGACCGCAAGATAGTCGCGGTTCTCGACCACGATGCGCATGTTGCGTGGGGGTTGCTGCCAGTGCTCGCCGGGGCGGTAGATGTGCCAACTACCGCTCATGAGCATATGAGTAGCGAGCGTTCCGCCGCCTGAGAAGTGAATCAACAGCCATTTGCCGCGCGACTCGACAGCGTCGACCATCTGGCCGGCAACAGGAGTCTCGTCATCAATGCGAGTAAGCAAAGGAAATGTCGAGCGAAAGTTTGTGACCGGCTTGCCCGCAAGTGCGCGGCCGAGCGCGCGAGCAGTGCGAAAAATGGTGTCGCCTTCTGGCATTACTGGACCTCACCGGCGTGCGGCTCATGCGCCTGCTGCCCCACGGGAAGAAGAATGCGGCGCAGGTGCATGCCGAGCGGGCCGGGATGGAAACCCGCGTCCATGAGGAAGCGCGCCATTGGATGCGCCGCAACCGGTTGGCCATTGATGGTGGTGATGAGCACGCCCTGATGGCTACCGCCGCGCATGCGTTCCTGTCCGCGTGTGCATAGAAAGTGCGCAAGACCCGAGGCGGTCTGCGAGCGCTCCGGTTCCTCCGCCGGCAGAAAGACAAGCAGGTTGGGATTGCCGCGGCGAAGCCATGCAACCAACTGGCCATTGCGAAGGATTACCTCGGCATATGCCGCACGCGTAAGCAGGCGCGGCGCGGTCTCGGAATCTTCTTCGGCGACGGGTAATTCAGGCCAGCGAAGAACCGATCCATACGGGTTGGCGGGGTCCGTTGCAGCCAGTTGAACAAATTCCGGCTTTTCCTGCGGCGGCGCGGTGCGCAATTGGCGCAGCAAATCGACTGCCGCTGGAAGCGCGAACTGAGTTGCACCCAAGCCGGCAACGAAATAGCCACGACGAATGCGCCCGCTCTCTTCGAGTGCCTTGAGCACGTCGTAAACAGCGGAGAATCCGCCGGGCACATTTTCAGCTGCGACCGATTCGCGCAGCAGCACGCCGTAGCGATTGAGCAGTTGCAGCGCAAGCGCATGACTGGCTTCCGTCGTCGTGGGACCGATGCCGTTGATTCCCTTCTGCGCACGGACGGGCAGTAGCGACCAGCGGCCCTGCGCCGTGGGCGGGGTCGTTTTACGGGAGCGAAAAACTGCGCCCGTTTGTACACGACGAGGCGTGCGAGTGCTCTCCGGCTTCACAATGTACGCACGCAACGCATGCAGCGAGTCATTGGTGATAAGGCCGCGCCAGACAAGACTCCAGAGCGCTTCGATTGTTTCACCGGGATAGCCGCCGCCGACAGCAGAGTGAAGTGCATCGAAGAAGCTGGCGCCGGTGGACTCGAGGACCGAGATGAGTTGATTCTCGCGCTCGGTAAGCGGGTCAATCTGTGGCCGCTGCTGCGCGAGGAGAGGCAGCTTATCGGCGAGGAATAAAGCGATGCGGCCATCGCGCTCGCCAATTGGTTCCACTCCGGCCCAGGTCACTTCGCCTGCGGCAATCAGTGTGTCGAGGCCGGCCGAAGAATACTCGGCTATGCGTGCGGGCAAGATGGACGACTCAACCAGCGATGCGGGAAGCGGTGCTCCCTGCAGGTTTTCAATGGCGTCCAAAAGACCATCGAGATTGCCGTGTCCACTGCGGCGGGGCGCAAGCAGGCCCTGCCAGTGAGTCAGAAAGCGGGCCAATGTGTGCTGATCCACCGGCTCCACTTCACGGCGCAATCTGGCCAGTGATTTGCGGCGGATGAGACGCAGCATTTCCGCATCGCACCACTCGCGATGAAGGCCGCCGGGACGGAAACCGCCTTCGAGTACGCGCCCTTCCTGCACAAGCTGACGAAGCGCGTTTTCGACTGCGGCAGTGTCCAGGGCAAAACGCTCCGCGGCCTCGCGCAGCGTGAATGGTCCGTGCGTTCGCGCATAACGCCGGACCAACTCCAGCACAGGTTGCGTCACCGTCTCCAGAAGCGCGAGAGCCAATCCCGGCGGCAGGGGAGTTCCCAACGCATCGCGATAGCGCGCGGCATCCTCCGCCGCAATCAAACGGCGATCCCCGGCAATGCGCAACTCGAGCAGGCGCCGCGAGCGGACCAGGCGATCAATGGACGGAACCAAACCTGGGTCGGCAACACGCAGCGCGATTTCGGCTCTCGACAAATCGCCGAGCCGCAGGCAGAGATCGTGAATAGCATCTGTCGAGCGCGCTCGGTAGTCTTCAGCAAGGCATTGCGCAATCTCTTCCACTTCACTGATGGCTTCAGGATCGAGGAGTTCACGAAGATCGGCTTCGCCAAGCAGTTCACGCAACTGGTCCTGATCGATGGTGAGGGCCTGTGCACGGCGTTCGGCAAGCGGTGCATCGCCATCATAAAGAAAATTGGCCACGTAACTGAACAGAAGCGATGCCGCAAAGGGTGACGGCTTCTGCGTCTCCACCACATGCACGCGCAACTGCCTCTGCTCAATCGCACGGAGAGTCTCAATGAGCGCAGGCATATCGAATACATCGCGCAGGCACTCGCGATAGGCCTCAAGCAGCAGCGGGAAAGATGGATAGCGGGCAGCAACGCGGAGCAGATCGTAAGAGCGTTTTCGCAACTGCCACAGTGGCGAGCGAGCCTCCGCACGGCGACGCGGCAACAGGAGCGCGCGTCCGGCAGCTTCGCGAAAACGCCCTGCAAACAATGCTGTTGTCCCTAACTGGCGAAGCACCAGCGCCATGGCTTCAACTGACTCTACGAGGAACCAATCCGGGTCGGGCGGCTCATCGGTATCCGGGAAGCGCAGCACGAATCCATCGTCGCCCCACTGCGTCTCGACTTCAGGACCACCAGCGGCGCGGATGCGGGCACTGACGGCCATGGCCCAGGGAATATGGATGCGGCTGCCGAAGGGGGTAAGCACGCAGACACGCCAATCGCCCAGCTCATCTCGGCAGCGCTCAATCACCACGGTGCGGTCGTCAGGCACGGAGCCGGTGGCAGCTTCCTGATCGGCAAGAAACTGCATCAGGTTCTCAGCGGCCCCTGGATCAAGATCATGATCGGCAACCAGGCGCGTAAGCGCGGCAGGCTTGGGCAAGGCACGCAGCTCGCGGACCAGTTCTCCGATGCGGCGGCCGAACTCAAGCGGGCGTCCCGGACCATCCCCTTTCCAGAAAGGCATTTTGCCCGGTTCTCCGGGAGCGGGAACCACAAGAACACGGTCGTGAGTTATCTCCACAATGCGCCATGTAGATGCACCCAGGATGAAGGTCTCGTTCGTGTGCGATTCGAAGACCATCTCTTCATCGAGCTCGCCCACACGCACGGATTTGCCTTCGCTGTACGCGAGAAAAACACCATAGAGGCCACGATCCGGAATAGTGCCGGCGTTGAGAATGGCGAGCCGTGCCGCACCATCACGCGCGGTGACCACGTTGCGTATGCGATCCCAGACGAGGCGAGGACGAAGCTCCGCGAATTCGTCGGAGGGATAGCGGCCGCTCAGCAGATCGAGAACGCCCTCGAAAGCGGAACGCGTGAGGCCGCCGAACGGTGCGGCATGGCGGACCAGTTCGAAAAGCGCGTCAACGCTGACTTCGGGTTTCGGTGATTCTGTTTCGTTTCGTGCCGACTCCCACGCATCAAACTTCAATTCGGCGGTGAGATTCTTCCCCTGGCGAACACGCTTCAGCACCTTCGGCTTGCGCGGAACGGCGGCGTGCGGAGGGTGCGCAACGATTGCCACGAGTTGCTGCGCCAGCACATCCAGCGGATTGCGCGGAAACCGCGTGGACTCGATGTGGCCTTCATGCATGGCGCGGGTGACGGCTGCGCAGGCGACGAGATCGGCGCGGTACTTCGGAAAAAGAATTCCTTCGCTCACGGCATCTACATGATGGCCGGCGCGGCCGATGCGCTGCATGCCGCTGGCCACGGAAGGCGGGGCCTCAATCTGGATGACGAGGTCAACGGCTCCCATGTCGATGCCCAGTTCGAGCGTGGACGTGGCGCAGAGAGCGCGAATCTGTCCAGCCTTCAATTGCTCTTCAATGATGGAACGCTGCGGCGCGGCCAGCGAGCCGTGATGGGCGCGAGCGATGGGCTCGCCTGCCAAATCGTTCAATGCACCGGCAAGCCGCTCGGCCACCTGGCGGCTGTTCACAAACAGAATGGTGGAGTTGCGCGCGCGAATGATTTCAAGCAGCCGCGGATGAATGGCGTTCCAGATGGAAACACGGCGCGGAGGCTGGGAAGCTGGGCCGCTGGGCAGGTACTCCTGTTCGCCGAGATGCGCCATGTCTTCGACCGGAACCTCGATGCGCAGCTTGAGCTGTTTGCGCGCGCTGGCGTTGACGATGGTGACAGGGCGATAGCGCAGTTCGCTCGCGAGCGAGCCAGGGATCGGGGAACAGGGATCAGGGATCAGGTCCGGTCCGGTGGCGGCGGAGTGGTGGATGGATGCACCGAGGTTCTTAATTGCCCAACCCTCAGGATCGAGACCGGGGTCACCCATCTCTTCTGCAGAAGAAGAATTCGTCGCGACTGTTCCCTGGTCCCTGTTCCCTATTCCCTGTTCCCTGTCTTCTGTTCCCTGCACTTCAACTCCGCCCAGGAATCGCGCGACTTCTTCAAGAGGACGTTGCGTGGCGGATAGTCCGATGCGCTGCAAACGGCGCTCGGTCAGCGCTTCGAGCCGTTCCAAAGAAAGCGCAAGGTGCGCACCGCGCTTGGTGGGGACGAGCGCGTGAATCTCATCCACGATCACGGTATCGACTGTGCGCAAAGCCTCGGAGGCCTGGGACGTAAGCAGCAAATAAAGTGACTCGGGCGTGGTGATGAGGATTTCAGCGGGATGACGGGCAAAGCGCGCACGCTCGCTCTGCGGAGTGTCGCCGGTGCGCACGCTGATCTGGGGTTCGCGAAAGGGGACGCCCATGCGGCGCGCCATGTTGGCCATTCCGGCGAGGGGTGAGCGCAGGTTGCGCTCGACGTCCACAGCCAGCGCCTTTAACGGGGAGATATAGACAATCCGGCATCCCGGCTTTTGCAGTTCTGGCTCCGGTTGCAGCATCAGGCGATCGAGACACCAGAGGAAGGCCGTCAGCGTTTTTCCGGTCCCTGTGGGGGCCAGAATCAGAGCGCTCTCGCCGCGCGCAATGACGGGCCAGCCCATGCGCTGGGGAGCAGTGGGCGCATCGAACACAGCGCGAAACCACTCCGCCGTCACCGGATGAAAGCAGGCAAACGGGTCGGCTTCCGGAGCCGGGATTTGGGAGGGTTCGAGGTTGGTCCGGTCCGGAGTCATGAGTTTCCAGAATAGCGCGGAAGCGCGGCGAAGAGGAAGCGAAGATTGCGGGCGCTGGCCTTGGCTGGCCTTAATGATCGGCGGAGCGAAGCGCGATCTGCTTTAAAGCAACGCACCCATCGAAAGTGTCATAATCAACACGATTCCACTAAACATTTGATGCGATTGTCTTTTTAGCGGGTCAAAAGAGCGCGCCCCGACATCTAAAACCCTGACTTTGCAACCTGGATCCCTGTAGAAACCACCCATGCGAGATCATCTGGCAACGCTCCTCGACGACTTCCGCCACTACGATCGCGAGGTCGCGGTGGTCCGCTACCAGGGCAACCGGCGGCGGGTCACCACCTACAGAGAGATTGCGCGCCAGGCGGGGCGTTTTGCCGCGTTGCTGGCCGCGCGCGAGATCGGCCCCGGCGACCGCGTACTGATATGGGCCGAGAACAGCGCGGAGTGGATTTCCGCCTTCCATGGATGCCTGCTTCGTGGCGTGTTGGCGGTTCCACTGGACGCGAACGGGACCGCCGATTTTGCCGCTCGCGTGGCCGCGGATGTACGCCCCAGGCTGGCGGTGGGCGACGCGGTGCTTTTGAGTCAACTGGGGGACGATGGAGCGCATTCCAGTTTCCCTAAAATCTTCTTTGAAGATTGGCTTGAGCATTTGCCTGCCGAAGAGGCCGGGCCGGTTGCGGGACTCTCGGCGCAGACACCGCTGCAAATCCTGTTCACCTCCGGCACCACGGGCGATCCCAAGGGTATTGTGATCACACACGGCAACGTGCTGGCCAGCGTAGGGCCAATCGAAGACGCGTCGCAGCCGTACCTGCGTTACGTGCGCCTCATCCACCCGCTGCGCATTCTGCATACGCTGCCGCTGAGCCATGTGTTTGGCCAGACCATGGGTCTGTGGGTGCCTCCCATCTACCGGGCGGAACTGCACTTTGAGAGCCGGCTGGTTGCGCCCAGGTTGGTAGAGACCATTCGGCGAGAACGCATCTCCGTGCTGGCCGCCGTGCCGAGAGTGCATGCGCTGCTGAGGATGCACCTGGAGACTACTTTGCCAGGCTTGGCCGAGCGCGCCGAAGGGCCCAAAGGGAGCGCGAAGGGCGTACCCATCTGGCTTCGCTGGTGGTGTTTTCGGGATGTTCATGGAGCTTTCGGCTTGAAGTTCTGGGCGCTGATCTCGGGCGGCGGCGCGCTGCCGGGGCCGCTCGAGAAATTCTGGAATACCGTGGGCCTGGTGGTGGTGCAGGGCTACGGAATGACCGAGACGACCGCGCTCATTACCCTGAATCATCCCTTCCACGTAGCACAGGGAACCATTGGGAAACCCCTGTCCGGGCGCGAGGTAAAGCTCGGTCCGGACGGCGAGGTTTTGGTGCGCGGCGCGGCTATCTCCGGCGCCACATGGTCAAGCGGCGCACTGCATGCGCGTGAAGATGAGTGGCTGGCGACCGGCGATCTGGCGGAGAAGGAGCCCACCGGCGAACTGCGCTTCCTCGGCCGCAAGAGCGAAGTGATTGTGACCTCCTCGGGATTGAATCTGCATCCGGAAGACCTTGAGGCAGCAATCGATCAGTCGCCGGGCGTGAAAGCCTCGGCGGTGGTTGCCATGGAGACCGCAAGCGGCCCGCAGCCATTCGCCGTGATTGCGTTTCGCGGCACCGGGGCAGAGGCTGCGGGGGCAGTCGAGCAAGCCAACACGCGGCTGGCGGAGTTTCAACGGGTGCGGCGCTGGGTGCTGTGGCCGGAACCGGACCTGCCGCGCACCTCCACAGGCAAGGTGCGGCGCAAGGCGGTGGCCGAGTGGCTGGCCGGGATGCAATCCGCAGCAGCGACGGCCCACACGGACTCGGGTGTGGCTCCAGGAAACGGCACATTCGCCGCTTCAAAAGACTGGCTGTTGGCGTTGATTGCGCAGATTACCGGAGAGGCTCCCCCAGGCGTGGGAGATGAACTGCGCCTGACAGAAGACTTGCACATGGATAGCCTGGGGCGTGTGCAACTGGCCGCCGCCATTGAAGAGCGGCTCGGCGTGGCGCCGGGGAACGGGACGATCGAACAAGCGCAGACGCTGGGCCAGCTGCGTCAGTTGGTGGCTGGAAATACGGAACTCGACGCACCTCAGCAGCCCGTGGAAACCAATGTTGGGTCTGAGCCGGCTCTGGAGAGTGGAAGCGCAAGCGAGCGTGCGGAGAAACGCGAAGCGGCGCCGGTTCTTGAGGCGCCGCAACCCGCAACTGCCCCCGCGGCAACGTATCTTTACCCGCACTGGCCATGGTGGCTTCCGATGCGATGGCTTCGTACGGCATTCGGCGAGGCGGTCATTCATCCGCTGACCTGGATCCTGGCAAAGCCAGCGGTCACCGGGGCGGTGGATCAAGCCGAAACAGCCGAGCCGATGCTGATTGTCGCGAATCATGTGTCGGCCTTTGACGCTGCGCTGCTGCTGTTCGCATTGCCCGGTACAATGCGGCGGCGGGTTGCGATTGCCATGTCCGGCGAAATGCTTGAGGATTTTCGCCACTGGCGTATTCCCGACCCCGGCCCGAAGTACGGCCGCTTCAACTTGTTTGGCCCGGCGAGCTACCTGCTGGTAACTGCATTTTTCAACGTATTTCCCCTGCCCCGGTTGCGGGATTTCCAGTCCAGCTTTGCCCATACGGGTGAGGCGCTGGACCGCGGTTTCAACGTGCTTGTGTTCCCGGAGGGTGCGCGGTCGCTCCAGGGAAGGATCGCGCGATTCCGTCCGGGAATCGGATTGCTGACGAAGCAGTCCGGGGCGGCCGTACTGCCGATGGCTCTGCGCGGGCTCGGGGAGCTGAGAGCGAAACCGCTGTCATGGTTCCGGTCAAGAAAGATCGAAGTGCGCGTCGGCACACCCATTCGATTCTCACCGCTTGATAGTGAGGCGGCGATAACGGCACGGTTGCAGGCTGAGGTGGAAAAGCTCCTGAACGCCCAGTAAGGAGCCTGTTCCCTGTTCCCTAATCCCTGTTCCCTGGTTGTTCCCTATTCCCTGTTCCCTGCAACCTCGGCTTGTAGTGGCAGGTGCCTCCGGCAAGCACCGAGGTCCATATAGAGGGGTCCGCGGGTTGCTCGCTGGAGCCAAGAAAGAGAATCCCGTCCGGCGCCAGAATGCGATGAATGTTGCTCAGCAGGACACGCCGTGTGTCCTGCGAGAAATAGAGCATCACATTGCGCAGGAAGATCACGTCGAAGCGGTCGCTGGCGCGCTGGAACGGGAACTGCGGGCCGCACAGGTTGGCCTGGCGAAAATGGCACATCTTCTTCACTTCATCCTTAACCACCCAGTCCTCGCCTTGGTGATCGAAATAGCGCACAATAAAGCGCGCGGGCAGCCCGCGATTCATCTCAATGCGGTGATAACAGCCGGCACGCGCCTTTTCAACCACCTCCGCGCAAATGTCGGTTCCTTCGATGGTGAAGTTCCACCCGGAGAGCAGGGGGAAATGCTCGAGCATCATCATGCCCAGGCTGTAAGCCTCCTGCCCGGTCGAACAGGCCGCACTCCAGAAACGCAGGGAGCGCTGGTTGCGCCGTGCTTCCACAAGTTTTGGCAGCACCTCGGTGCGCAACAACTCGAAAGGCCGGCTATCGCGAAAGAAGCTGGTTTCGTTGATGGTCATCGCCTCGGCGATGGCACGTTCGAGAGCAGGATCCCTGCTGGTCCGCAGACGATGAACCAGTTCGTCCAGATGGGCCATGCCCTGGTTGCGAAGAAGCCTGGTGAGGCGCGTATCGAAAAGATAATCGCGCCCCGGATCCAGCACATTCTGGGAGATGCCGAAGACAAGTTGACGAAGATAACCGTAGTCGACGCCGACAGAGGTAAGCACGGCTACACCGCCGATCTGAGAAGCCCGCGGGCATCGGTTGGGGTCCGGCTGGCAATTCGGCAGATTTCCGGGCCAATCGCATCCAGGGGGAGAACTTTGTGAGCCAGCCCTGCATTGGCTACGGCTCCGGGCATTCCCCAAACCGTGCTGGTTGGCTGGTCCTGGGCAAGCACGCTTCCGCCGCACTCGCGAATCATGCGGCATCCAATCAGGCCGTCAGACCCCATGCCGGTGAGCACGACTCCCAGCACGCCCGAGCCATACACTTCAACTGCTGAACGGAACAACACGTCGACGGCGGGGCGGCAATGATTCTCCAGCGGACCCTGGCTCAGGTGCAGTGTGGGTTGCGGGCGCACGGCGGACGAAACAGTGGCGCGCACCCCTGGATGCAGTTCCAGGTGCCAATTGCCGCGCGCGATATAAATGATGCCGGGGCAGACCGCATCGCCTTCCTTTGCTTCTCGAACCTGCAACGAACAGCGGCCATTGAGGCGCTCGGCAAGCAGGGCGGTGAAGACTTCCGGCATGTGCTGTACGATCACTACCGGCAAGCGAAAGCTCGCCGGCAAGGTGGGAAGAACTCGGTCCAGCGCTGCAGGCCCCCCGGTGGAGACGCCGATAACCACCACCTCTGGATTGGATGAAACAGGCTGCGGCTTGAAGACAGCAGCAGCCAGGGGAAGGCGCACAATTCCAGGCACGGAAGGAGCAAGAATAGGCTGCCGCGGACGGGGAGCCTGCCCTGCGCCGGTGAGAGCGCGAATCTTGGGGAGCAGTTCCTGTGACAGTGTCAGGACTGCCGCATCGCGGCCGGATTGGCCGCTGGGCTTGGCGACATAGTCTGTGGCGCCGGATGCCAGCGCTTCAATGGTGACGCGGCCGCCACGCTGGGTCAGCGAACTGCACATGATTACCGGCATAGTGTGCCCCCGCTTCCGCAGTTCCCTCACGGTTGCCAGCCCATCCATGACGGGCATCTCCACATCCAGCAGAACCAGGTCAGGTTTGCCGGATTCAATCGCGGTCAAAGCCGACGCGCCGTCCGCTGCGCTTCCCACCACTTCCAGGCCGGCATCCGTACACACGACGGTGCGCAGCAGGCTCCGCATCACAACCGAGTCATCCACAATCAAAATCCGGGTTCGGGCAGCCAGACCCATGATTCAGTCCTCTCCCAAACCCAGCAGTGCCAGCTTTTCGGTTAGCGCCTCGCCATCAAACGGCTTCATCATGTATTCGTCGGCGCCGGCGTCGAGAGCGCGAACAATGAAGTCGTTTTCCGCCTCGGTCGTTACCATCATCACTTTCACTGAGGCGAATCCTTCCGAGCGCAGTTGTTTGAGCATCTCAAGGCCGTCCATGACCGGCATGTTCCAGTCCACGAGGGCCAGGTCGAACGGCGAGCCTGCCTGCAGCCGGTCCATCCCCGCCTGCCCGTCGGCTGCTTCTTCGCATTCGATTCCCTTCTGCTCCAGCATGCCTCGCAGGATCGTCCTCACAAACCGGGAATCGTCGACAATCAGTGCTCGCATGTTCCATCTCCGCGCAGATTCAGGTCACGCAGCCGGGGCCTCGCCGAGCCGCATGGGATCAAGCCGCTCCGGATCAAGCATGATCAGCAGGCTGTCCTTGAGCTTGTAAGCTCCGGCGAACAACGCCCTGCGGCGTTCATCAAGAATGGAAGGATTGGGCTCATAGTCCTCGGACGAAACAGTCAGCACTTCGCACACCGAGTCGACCAGCAGACCAAAGCAGCCGCCGGCACTCTCCAAAACCAGAATGTCCTGCGGCCCTTCCCGTGGCGGCATTCCCAGCAACTGCCGCATGCTCACCGTGGTCAGCACATCGCCGCGGTAGTGTACCAACCCGCCGACAAAACTGGGAGCGAGAGGAACCGGTTGCGGCCTGGCCGAGCCCACTATTTCAAGAATGTGCTTGATCGGCACCGCAAACATCCCTTGTCCAAGGCGAACGGAACACATCTCCACCAGCGTTGCCTTCGCTTTTTTCGGACGCTTGCCTTCACTCTGCACTTGACTCATCGCACTGCCTCCACCCCTTCTTCCGCCGCAATCTCAGCCATCGGAAGAGGCTCCACGCCGCCCAGATCGACGACTCCGGTAACGCGTTGCTTCAGCAGCGTCACTCCGCCCGCTCGCTGACTGCTGCCGGCTTCGAACAGATCGGACCCGGCAGCCACATCGAGTACATGCGAAACCGCGATCCCCACCTGGCGGCTGCCCTCGCGGCAAACCACCACCACGACGTTGGGGTCGCTGCTCAGAGATTCGCCCTGGGCCGCAGTTAGAATCCCGCCCGCATCCTCGATCGGCAACAACTGTCCCTCGAAATTGAGCACCGGCCGGTAACCAATGTACTCGATGCGCGAGAGTGGGAGTTGCTCAATGCGCAGTACATCCTTCAGCAGCACCGCGGCCTGGCGGTCCGCCATCTCCACCAGCAAATATTCAAGATCCGCCGACAGACCAGCGTCGACTTCGCCTTCCTCCGCATGCTTTGCTTCATCCTCCGCACTCATCGTGACCCCGGCTCTCAGGGCAATGGCGCCGGGATCGAGAATCAGCGCCAGGTCGGCGTTGCCCAGCACGGTTGCGCCCGAATAGAGCCCGATGCTCTTGAGTACCGCTGAAAGAGGCTTGACGACAATTTCTTCAGGATCAGCCAGGCCATCGACGACCAGCCCGAACTGACGACCGTCCGCGTTGAGGACCGCGATGAAGTTGTCGCGTTCTGTGGTTGCCCTGTGCTCGATCCCCGGCATCAGCAGACGATCGAGAAATACCAGCGGCAGCAGCTTGCCGCGCAGACGATAGAGCGGAGAGCCCTCGATCCACTCAATCGCCTTGGCAGCCTGCTCCGGAGGAATATGCACCAGTTCAGAGAGCGCGCCCTGCGGCAGCGCGAAGCTCTGCTGGACAGTGCGGACAATGAGGGCCGGAATGATGGCCAGGGTCAGCGGAATGCGCAGCCGTAGGGTCGTTCCCTTGCCGGGGCGCGAGTCGATTTCGACCTTCCCGCCGATCCTTTCCACGTTGGTACGGACCACATCCATGCCCACACCGCGGCCGCTCACATTGGTGACGGCGGCGGCGGTTGAGAAGCCGGGGAGGAAGATCAGTTGCAGGAGTTCACGCTCTGCCAGGTGCGCGGCGCGTTCGGGCGTGATGACACCCCGCTCGATGGCCTTCTGACGCACCTTCTCCACAGCAATGCCGGCGCCGTCATCGGAGACCTCGATCACCACGTGGCTGCCCTCGTGGCTGGCGCGCAACTGCAGCGTGCCTTCCGGATCCTTGCCTGCTGCCTCTCGCACTTCCGGCGGCTCGATGCCATGATCGAGCGAGTTGCGGACCGCATGCGTGAGAGGATCCTTGATCGCTTCGAGCAGGCTCTTATCGAGCTCCGTGTCCTGGCCCACCAGTTGCAGCCGCACCCTGCGGCCCAGCGATTGGGAGAGATCGCGAACGATGCGCGGCATCTTGGAGAAAATGTTTGAAACCGGCTGCATGCGAGCCTTCATCACGCTCTCGCGCAGGTCCGCGGTGACCATATCCAGGCGGCGGGAGAGCAGCGTCATGTTCGGGTCGGCCGCTGTAGCCTGCAGCACCTGGTTGCGAGTCAACACCAGTTCGCCCACCAGGTTCATCATCCGGTTCAGAAGAGTTACATCCACCCGCAATGTGCTTTCAACTGCCGTCCCGCCGGCCGCGACCGGGTTTTTCGACGGGAGGATTGTGGGTTCCGGCTCAGGAGCCGACACAAGGGTGGGCGCAGGAGCGGGCGCGACAGCCGGTTCCTCGGTTTGCGTTGCGGGCGGGGGAGTAGCCGGAATGCGGGGAGAGGGACGGGCCGGAGCCGGTGCGGATGCCTTCGCGCCTCTGCGCGGCTTTGCCACAACAGTCGCGCCAGCCACAACAAGCTTGCGAGTCTCAGACGGTTCGGACGCCTTGGCCTGCGGAGATTTTTGCAGTTCTTCGAGACGGCCAATCAACCCCGCATCCGCACCTTCGCCCTCACTCTCCACTGTCTCGATGGACTTGAGAATGGAACGCAGGCCGTCCAGTAATTCCAGAAGGCCGGTGATGATGGGTCGATCCGCCACCACCTTGCCCTCGCGTAGCATGCCGAGCAAATTCTCGCCGGAGTGGGCAAGCTTCTCAAGGCGTGTGAATCCAAGAAAACCCGTGGTCCCCTTGATTGTGTGAACCGCACGGAAGATCTCTCCGATGAGGTCAGCATCTTTGGGCCGCTCTTCCAGCTCGGTCAGGCACCGCTCCATGCGGTCCAGCCCTTCCTGGCTCTCGATCAGAAACTCCCTCGTCAATTCATCCATCGCCATTGCATTCACTCATCTGCCCAATTACGGGTGGGAACCCCGACACAAGGTGCGCTCAATGTCTTTATCGGAGAGAAGTGGCTCAACTTGAGGAATGAAGATTCGAACCGACGATGGGTGCTGGAATGTTTGTCCAGGCAAGGGTTGGAGTGAGGCTATACATCGAAGCGGGAAATGCAGTAGCCTCGAATTTCACGCTGTGCGCAACAGGAGCCCACTGACCTTGACAAATGAATCACGTCCGGCGCTCGACGAACTGCTGGCCCAGGCGGTCCATGCGGCACAAAACTCCTATTCGCCCTATTCGCACTTCCGCGTCGGCGCGGCCCTCAAGCTCACCAACGGCCAAATCGTCACCGGAACCAACGTGGAGAACGTAAGCTACGGGCTGACCATTTGCGCAGAGCGGTCCGCCCTGGTCGCTGCCGTCTCCCGCTTCGGCCCGGACATCCGAATCGAAGCCATCGCCGTCGCCAATCTCAACCTCGCGGCAAGCCCGCCCTGTGGAGCATGCCGGCAGGTACTGGCGGAGTTCACCCTCCCCGATGCACCGGTCGTCTTCCCGGCTGCCGATGGACAAAGGGTCATGCCCTTCACCGAGCTGCTGCCGCTGGCATTCGACATGAAACTGTAAAAAGGCTGAACTTAAAATGACTCAATCCCGCTCGAAATCGGCAGAAACCCCACTCCACACAATCGACCTGATCCGCAAGAAGAGAGACGGCGGCAGCCTGGAGCCGCGGGAGATCGAATTTCTGGTCGCGGGCGCGGCCTCCGAATCAATTCCCCTGGAGCAGCTTTCCGCATGGTTGATGGCCGCGTGGCTCAATGGTCTCTCGAGGGATGAGACGCGCGCACTCACTCTCGCCATGCGCGATTCCGGCGAAAAGTTTTCGCCCGCGCGCCTCGGAAAAGTCGCCGTGGACAAGCACTCCACCGGCGGTGTAGGAGACAAGACCAGCTTTCTGATAGCGCCCATCGCCGCTGCCTGCGGTGTCGCTGTCCCCATGATCAGCGGCCGGGCCCTCGGCCACACCGGCGGAACGCTCGACAAGCTCGAAGCAATTCCCGGCTATCGCACCTCCCTCACACTGTCTGAATTTGAAACGGTCCTGATGAACTGTGGCGCCGCCATCGTGAGCCAGACTCCGTCGCTCGTTCCTGCCGATCGCGCGCTGTATGCGTTGCGTGACCGGACAGGAACAGTCGAAAACCCCGGGCTGATCTGCGCTTCGATCCTGAGCAAGAAACTTGCTGCGGGGCTGGATGCGCTCGTTCTCGACGTGAAGACAGGCTCGGGAGCATTTCTGCGCAAATCCGAAGACTCGGAGTATCTTGCCGCCCTGATGGTGGCCACCGCCGAAGCCGCCGGGACGCGCACCGTGGCCCTCATGACCGATATGTCGCAGCCGCTGGGCCATGCAGCCGGCAACTGGATTGAGCTGGTGGAATCCGTCGAGTTGCTGCGCGGAAGACGACCGAAGCAAAGCGAAGACCTGCGCGAGCTGTCCCTCACCCTTGCCGGGTGGATGATCTACCTGGGCGGCGCGGCACAAAGCGAGGAGATCGGCCGCCAACTCGCGGAGGCTGCGCTCGAAGATGGCTCAGCCCTGGCCGTCTTCTTCAAAATGATCGACGCGCAAGGCGGCGACACCAGCGTTTTCGACGATCCTGACTTTCACAAACCCGGCGCAACCGAAGAGCTGACGGCCTGGGAGAACGGCTTCATCGCGGAGATGGACACAACAAAAATCGGCTGGGCCGTTCAGCGCACCGGCGCGGGACGCGAGAAAGCCGGCGAGCCCGTCGATCCACATGCCGGCATCCTCTTCCACGCGCGGCGCGGGGCCTACGTCGAAAAAGGCCAGCCCATCGCCACGCTCTACGCCACCACTCCCGCGATGCTGGCAGAGCCGGTCGCGCTGCTGAAGGAGGCAATCACAATGAGCGCGGCAGCGCCGGAAGCAGTGCCCTTGGTCAGCCGCATCTTCACTCACGAAACGGCGGAGGAATATCTCGCATCGCCGCGCAATTCCTGAGAATCAAAACACGATCTCTTCAATCAGCGGCGGCTTCTGGTCGTAGTCGCAGTATCGAATCCAGATTGGCCGCACCACAAAAAAGGTGATGCCGGGGGTATTCATCCGCGCACGGCCACCCGGCCACACCGCAAAGTATGTTTCCAGATAATTCCGCAGCTCTTCTTCTTGCGGCTCTATCGCAATCCCTTCATACTGCACCGTCTGCTCTCCGTCCCAACCAACCACAAATGAGCAGGACGGTCTTTGAATCAGATTCGGATATTTTCGCGAGGATCGTTTGGTATCGAAGATTATCTCGAGCTCGGGTGTCGTCGCAATCCCCATCAGTGCGGACTGTGGGGTGCCATCGCTGGATGTGGTGGAAAGCACGCCGCGGCGGCATTGCGCCATGAACGCGTAGATCGCGGCTTTATCCATTACCGTCTCCCTGATCCGATCACAATATAGAACAGAATAGGTTCCTGCCGCAGTGCGCAATGCGATAAGGTTATCGAATACAAGACAGTTCTCCGGGATCACAATCGGGATCGGAACGCCACCGCGATCAACTGACCCCTGACCCCTGATCCCTGACCCCTGTTTTCGAGGAGCGAAAACCTTGGGTAGATATACCGGATTGCTGGGAATTCTCGCCGTGCTGGTTGCAGCATGGCTCGGTTCAACCGATCGCATGCGCATACGCTGGCGCACCGTGGCCTGGGGGCTCGGCCTGCAGGTGACCTTCGCATTTCTGGTGCTGCGCTTCGACTACGGCCAGCGCGCCATGACCTGGGCCGGCGGCGTTGTGAACAACATGCTCTCAGCCACCTTCGCCGGCACACAGGTCTTGTTCGGCCAACTCGGACTGCCCAATGGCGGCGCATTCGGCAAGCTCATTGCCCCCACCTCGGGCTCCATCTTTGCATTCCAGGTATTGCCCACTATCATCTTCATCTCCGCGTTCTTTGCGGTCCTTTACCACATCGGCCTGATGCAGATCATCATTCGAGCCATGGCCTGGATCATGCTGAAGACCATGCGCATCAGCGGCGCGGAAAGCATGAACGTCGCCGCATCCATCTTCATGGGGCAAACCGAAGCGCCCCTCACCATCCGCCCGTTCTTGAAAGGCGCCACACGCAGCGAACTCATGGTCATCATGACCAGCGGCATGGCCCACGTCTCCGGCGGCATCATGGCCATGTATATCTCTCAAGGCGTGGAAGCGCGGCACCTGCTCTCGGCGGTCATCATGACCTCTCCCGGAACAATCCTGATCGCCAAGATGCTGGTCCCGGAAACCGGAATCCCTGCCACCGAAGGCAAGGTCGTCATCCCCAAAGACGAGCTCCACAAGGACGAGAACCTGATCGGCGCCATCGCCCGCGGAACTATAGACGGCGGCAAGCTGGCCATGAACGTCGGCATCATGCTCATCAGCTTTCTGGCCCTGGTTGCACTGCTTGACAGCCTTCTCCTCTGGATCCACGGCGGCGTGCCATGGGTGCCTGGTTCGCTGGGGCAAATTCTTGGCTACCTCTTCTGGCCCGTAGCCTGGGTCATCGGCGTTCCAGCACACGATTGCATGGCCATCGCCAACCTGCTGGGTACGCGCATGGCGCTGAATGAAGTAATCGCCTACATCGCTCTCGGTGCGCAGAAAGCAAGCCTTGACCCGCGCTCCTTCACCATCGCGACGTTTGCGTTGTGCGGATTCGCGAATCTTGGCTCCATCGGCATGCAGATCGGCGGCATTGGCGCCCTGGTTCCTGAACGGAGAAATGACTTAGCCAAGTTAGGCGTGCGCGCCATGCTGGCGGGGACGATGGCGAATTTGATTTCAGCTTCGATCGCAGGAATGTTTCTCGGTTAAGATTTGGCCAGAGGATTTCGCAATGAGCGATGCGCAACTGACACGGCTCCTGAGCGAATTCTCCGAAGGTCGCACGGAACTAGTCTTCGATCTTCTCGCCGCCGGGCTTCCAGCAGATCACAAGGACGAAAGCGGCGTCTCCCTCATCCAGCAATGCGATTACTACGGAGATGTCAGCGCCATCCGGTTTCTGCTGTCTCATGGCGAATCGCTCGATTCCCTGGGCGAAAACCTCGGTCTGTCCCGCGCCGCATTTCACGGCCATTGGCGGCTCTGCAAATTCGTTTTGGAGCATGGCGCGGATGCAAACCATCCCGATGCGGACACAGGCGAAACACCGCTTCATGCGGCACTATCCAAAACAGACCGCCTCGTCTACGACCGCGTCCTCGTCGTGCTTCTTGCCCATGGAGCGAATCCAAACATCGCCACCAAGCCGGGAATAGAAACAGGCGCCTTCATGCGCGACTGCAGGACCAAAGGAGAAACGCCGCTCCATCGTGCCGCCGCGTTCGGCGAAGTGGAGACCATCCGCATGTTGAAGGATGCCGGCGCAATCATCGATGTAAAGGATGCCAACGGAGACACGCCACTCTCGTGGGCCAGTTGGTACGGCCGTCCCACACCAATCCTCCGAGAACTGCTGTATCGCGGATTTCGCATTCATCCACAGAATCAGCCGATGCGTGCCAACCTGCTGGGGAAACCACTCGCCTAGATTGCTGCGCGATCCGAGGCCTCACTCCGCAACCGCCGCACCCGGTAGAAAATCGTCAGCCCCGTCACCGACCCGCAAGTCAGCAAACTCGCCGCCATGCCCAGAATCAGCGACCAATCCCGCTGATACACCCCATGCACAATCCCAATCGCCTGCAGCACGCTGAATCCGCCGAACGTGATCAGCGAAATCCCTTCATCCGTCTTCTTACGCCAGACCGCAAGCACCTGCGGCACAAACAGCAGCGCATTGCACCCCAGCCCCAGTCCGAAAATGACCGCGACAATCTCTTTCATCAAATCCCTATTTCCCGAGTTCTCAGTTCTTAGTTCTTAGTTCTTAGTTGCGAAGCGCACCGCATTCCGCTCTCTCGCCTTCGCCGCTTCTTCCTCACGGCTCCTGGCCGGCGCGTTCGTCTCAAGCGACCCCAGCAGCCTCGCCGAGGCCGCTGCAATCTCATCCACAGCCGCCAGAAACGCCGCCTCATTCGCCTTCGACGGCTTGTTGAACCCGCTCACCTTGCGCACGAACTGAAGCGACGCGGCGTGAATTTCCTCACCGGTCACGGGTGGATCGAAGTTGAAAAGCATCTTGATATTCCGGCACATCGGTTCAGCACCCCTTTCAACCCTATGCTCACCCTTACGCCCAATCCTAAGCGCAGCCTGTAGAATCTCAAAAAAGCGCACCGCGAGGCCCATCCATGCCCTACTACGAACAAGTCGCCGACGCCGCATCGTTCCTCGAAAGCAAGGTTGACCCGCTCAAGCCGCTCATCGGCATCGTACTCGGCTCCGGCCTGGGAGCTCTTGCCGACGCGGTCACCGAAGCAGTCATAGTTCCCTTCTCCGAGATTCCGCATTTCCCCATGGCCACCGTCGTAGGCCACACCGGACGCATCGTGGCCGGGAAGCTGGGCGGCGTTCCAGTGCTGGTAATGCAGGGCCGCGTCCACTACTACGAAGGCTACACGCCGCAGGAAGTCACCTTTCCCATGCGCGTGCTGGGAGCACTGGGCCTGCGAGCGGTCATCCTTACCAACGCCGCCGGTGGCATCAAGGAAGGCTACAAAATCGGCCAGCTTGTGGCCATTGCCGATCACATCAACTTCATGGGATTCAACCCCCTCGTCGGCCCCAATGAGCCCCGCTTCGGATTCAGCCCCGGCTTCGGTTCGCGATTCTTCGATATGACCGAGGCCTACTCCCGCCGTCTTCGCTACATGGCCCAGGAAGCAGCCTCAGCAGATGGCTTCGACATGACGGACGGAATCTACCTGGCCGTCACCGGGCCCAGCTTCGAGACTCCCGCTGAAATCCGCGCCTTCCGCGCCCTCGGCGCAACCATGGTGGGCATGTCCACGGTCCCGGAGACCATCGTCGCCCGCCACATGGGCCTTGAGGTCCTGGGGATCTCCTGCATTACCAACCTCGCCGCCGGCTTGAGCCTCAAACCTCTCAGCCACGAGGAGGTGTTCGATGCCGGCCAGCAGGTTGAGCAACGCCTGGCCCGCCTGTGTTCTCGCCTCCTGCCCATGATCCTCCCCATGCTCGAATAACAGGGCCTTTGAACACCGTTTAAATCACTCAACACAAGCAGCCTCAAACTCTGCCGAAGGCTCCCACGGCGGCAGAAAGCGGTACTCCCGCGTCTTTTCAGAAGAGGAATACCCTCTGTCTGCTGCCCATTCTGGTTCCCTTTTCTGAAGTTTCATTCACCAATAATCCGTCTGCTGCATCTATTTCAGTATCGTGGTTATGTTTATGACCAGATCGCTGGAACGCGTCAAGCAGACCGTGGCCAAATGGCTGCGCCAGGGCGTCTCGCCCCGTCGGCTGGCCTTGACCCTTGCACTTGGGTTTGCGATCGGTTGCGTGCCGGTGATCGGCATTCCAACGCTCATCTGCGCTGCACTGGCCTTTGCGTTGCGTCTGAATCTTCCCGCGATTCAGGCAGCAAATTATGCGGCCATGCCGCTGCAGCTTCTGCTGGTCGTCCCTTTTGTCCGGCTGGGCGGATGGCTCTTCAGCGTCGGCCCGATTCGCGCAGCGCAGGCTGCCCAGCTACTGCACACGCCCCCAACCGAGGTTTTCACCCAGTTGGCCGGACTCTTTGGCCATGCCATGCTGGCGTGGCTGCTGATCGCCATCCCTGCCGTTCTGCTGATGACCTGGCTCTTCACGCTCTTGCTGCAGCGGTTTCCCTTACCGCAGGCTGCCGAAGCCGGGGACTGAAGACCTCGGCCTACTTGCCAGCGTACGGATCGGGCACCGGCTTCGCGCTCTCCACCCACGCCGCATCAATCATGTCCCGCAGCATCGACGCTCCGGCCGCCAGCCGTTCCGCGGTGAACTCCCGCGACTCCGCCGATCCCGCACCCACAAAGCCGCCCGCCTTCTCAAGCTGGTACACCTTCTCCACGTAAGTCGCAGTGTGCCGCAGGTAGGCAACGTAAGCGTCAAAAATGTCGCCGTCGATGACCTTCGCGGGAGTCATCTTTGCCCGCACATCGGACTCGTGCTCATTGGCCGCCACAAACGGCCCCTCAAACTGCCAGTGGATCTGGTGCTCAGTGGTGTACCCATTTGGATTCGGTCCCACCCACCCGTTGTACTTATCGGTGGTGTGCAGCGGCTGCGAGGCATCCCCAACATAGTGGCCCAGCCAGCCCGCATAAAAGAGCGCCGCCGCTTCCACGTCGCGCGTGTCCTGTTTGGCCGCCTGCAGGTTTCGGTACTCGCGGAGTGCAGCCTTCAGGCGCTCCCACACTTCAGTAGCCTCCCAGGGCTGCAGGCCGATTTTCTCCGGACGCTGCCCAGCCGCAAAGACCTTGGCTTCAAAATCCAACCGATTGCGCGGCAATGTGCCAAGCGCGTCCGCCGGCTCCAGGTCAATGAAGTGTTCCGGGGCCTGCGCCGCGCTCAGTTCCGGTTCGGCTCTCGAGCGCCAGCGATCCGGCTCCGGCCCCAGGTATTCAATTTCGTTCACTGCCGCATCAGAACGAAGGAAGGCCGGGACATCCGCAGGCAGCGTGCTGGCCGCCAGCTTGTTGATCATGCGATGCCCCTCATTGCCCCAGGCGTGAGCTGAGGTTGGCTGGGCAAAAGGGAAAAACAGCACCAGGGTCAGAAGCGCAATTTGAACTGGACGAAGCGATACTGGATGGGTCAACATGGGCCCAGTATACGATTGAGGCGGCTGAGCAAGTCTTGAAGTTCAGGGCTCAGACCGTTTCTCAGCGGGTAACACCGAATCGAATTGGCTAGTTAGGGAGGCTGCAAGCGCATATACTACCTCCATTCAGCTCAAGCTCGAAGCTCGCTTCCGCAGCGGAAATGGAACCGGCCAATCTTGAGCGATAGCCGCCTTCCGGGTTCGCAGGTTGAATTGCACAGCCAGGCCGGAAGGATTGCAGGATCACTCCCGGGGGGATGATGCAGGGGAAAAACGACGCAGCCAATACCGGGTCCGAGGCGTCCGCGAAACCACCGCGCGGCAGCTCATCCCGGTTCTGGGCGATCGTAGCCGGACTGTTCTTCGGGCTGGTGCCCGGAGCGATTGTGGCGCGCCTCCTTCCCGGACCCCAATATGAAGGCCTGCTGATGTTCATCTCCGAATGCGCGGGGATCGCGGCTGCCCTGCTCGCGCTCCGCATGCGGTTGCGTAATCAGCCGGCTCCCAACGCCGGCGCGGAAGATGCAAAGCCGCTGAAAGCAGTGCTGGACTCGGCCGGCCCCATGGTGATGGCGGCCGGGTTGGATGGGCGCTTCACCTACCTGAATCCGGCCGCTGAGCGATTGCTTGGCTACCACGCTGCCGAACTGATCGCCATGAGCTCTGCCGGGGAGATTCTGCTTCCCGGTGAAGGAGAACGGCTGGTAGCGGAGTTGCAGCGCATTTCCGAGATTCCAAAGCATTCGCAAGACCATGCAGCGGACGGCTTGGAAGCGTTTCTCGAATGCGTGCGTGCACTCCCACCCAGCCAGGTGCCAAGCTTTCACACGCAGTTGAAACATAAGGATGGCTCCTGTTTTCCTGTGACCCTTCACATCTCCGCCCTGCGGGACTCAGTCGGCACGCTCACCGGACTGGTTGCCGTGGCGCTGGACCAGACCGCCACTTTGCGCCAGGAACAGGCGTTGCGCGAATCGCAGGAGAGATACCGCGACCTCTTCGAGAACTCCAGCGAAATGGTCGCGACGCTCAGCCCATCGGGTCAGTTCCTCTATGCCAATCCCACCTGGAAGCGATGCTTCGGACACGATGTTGCCGGGTTGCTCGCGCTGGAGTCCTTTGAGGCGCTCTTCGGACCCGCCTGCCGCGGCGAAGTGGCGGCCCTGTTCCGCCGCGCTTTGGACGGCGAAGTGGTGGATCGCGCGTCCTTGCGCCACCACACCCCCGACGGCCGGGTCCTCGAACTGGAATTAAGCCTGAGTCAACGGCAGAAGGTCGGCAACCCCCTGGCCGTGCGATGCCTGCTCCGCGATGTAACCCAGCAGAAGCAGCGAGAGCACCGCCTGGCGCTGCAATTGGTGGTAAGCCAGATCGTAGGCGAAAACACCTCGCCGGAAGTCGCATCCACGCGCATTCTTGAGGCTCTGTGTGTTTCGCAGGGCTGGGATATGGCCTTGAAGTGGGACGTCAATGCCGACGAAAATCGGCTTGAATTCTCCACCGCATGGGGTGCACCAGGCCGCCGTGCGGAGTTTCTCATCCACGAGAGCATGAGCCTTACGCTTTCCAAGGGCATCGAGTTGCCCGGGCGCGCCTGGAACGACGGTCGACCCATTTGGATCGCGGATCTGGCTACGGTGCCGCTCACCCCGCGCAACCAGTCGGCCCGGCGTCAGGAAATGGTTTCCGGCTGGGCTGTTCCGGTCAGGGTGGGCAACAAAGTCCTGGCGGTTTTGGAGTTCTATTGCCACTTTTGTCTCCGCGAAGACCGCGAGGCCGTGGCCGCTGTGGAAACAGTGGCCGCCTCGCTGGGACAGATGCTGGCCCGCTCCCACGAGCGCGGACGCGCCGAGGAACTTTCGCGACAGCAGGAGATTCTGCTCAATTCCGTCGCCGATGGCATCTTCGGCGTCGACCGTCACGGACAGGTCAGCTTTGCCAATCCCGCCGCGGCCCGCCTGCTGGGCGCCGCAGCCGCCACACTCACCGGCAAGGGCGTGCACGACTTGCTTCACGGACACGCGTCTCCCAGCCGCCAGTGCGCGGAAGACTGCGCATTGCGACGCGCCACCAGCCTGCATCTGGCCGCTGCCGGTGAAGATACCATCTCCCGCTCCGATGGCACTTCGTTCCCGGCTGAGTACTTCCTTACCCCCATCCTGGACCAGGGCCGGTTCTCCGGGTCGGTCCTCAGCTTCCGCGACATCAGCCAGCGCTATGCCCTTGACCGCCTCAAGGACGAGTTCATCTCTACCGTAAGCCACGAGTTGCGTACCCCGCTCACCTCCATCCGCGGAGCGCTGGGGCTGCTGTCTTCCGGAATGCTGGGCGAGATGACCGACAAGGCCGCAAACCTGTTCCGAATCGCCCTCACAAACTCTGACCGGCTGGTCCGCCTGATCAACGACATTCTCGATCTGGAACGAATCCAAAGCGGGCGCGAACCCCTCGCCTTCCGTCCCGTGCAGTTGGCGGAAATCATCCGTCAGGCCATCGATGGCATGGCCCCTGTTGCCGAAGCGGCCGGGGTGCAACTGATTCACGACACGACCCTGGTGGAAATTGCCGCCGACCCCGACCGGCTGCTCCAGGTGCTGACCAACCTGCTGTCGAACGCTGTCAAATTCTCCCCGCCCAGTTCCACCATTTCCGTCATGATGCGTCCCGGCGCAATGGGAGTTACCCTGTCCGTGATCGATCAGGGACGAGGCATTCCCGCCGACAAACTGGAGGCGATCTTCGGCCGCTTCCAGCAGGTGGACGCATCAGACTCCCGGCAAAAGGGTGGCAGCGGACTGGGTCTGGCCATATGCCGCACCATCGTCCTGCAACATTCCGGCCGTATCTGGGCTGAGCGCAATCCGGTCCGCGGATCCACCTTCCGCGTTTTCCTTCCCTACGCACCTGTCCCGCCAGGTCGGCTGGAATCGTCGGGCAGCCCGTATGAGCAGGAGCCGCGCCAGGGAACTGTTCTGCTGGCAGACGCCAACGTGGCTACACGGCCAAAGATTGCCGCCCAGCTCACGCGTCACGGCTACCGCGTGATAGAGACAGACACCGTGGAACAGACCCTCGTCGCGGCCCACAAGGGCGTGGAAGCCATCCTGCTGGACACCTCTCTCGACGGAATGAATGGGTGGGAGATTCTGCCCATGCTGCGCCGGCTCGATCCCGAGGCAAAGACACCGATTGTTCTACTCAGCATTGAAAACCACTCGGAGTCCTCAAACGGGTCGGCGATCCCCTCCCGCGAAGTGGAGGGCTGGGTGGATCAGCCGGTCAGGGAAGACGCCCTGCTGAGCGAACTGGCCCGCGTGCTTTGCGGGCCCGGCGAGCAAGCTCGAGTCCTTGTTGTCGAAGACGACAAAGACCTGGCCCGGGTAATCGGCGATGTGTTCGCGCGCGAGACCATCGATACGCGACTCGCCCACACCCTTCAGGATGCACTCGATGCATGCTTCAGCTTCCAACCGCACCTTCTGGTGCTGGACATTGGTCTGCCCGATGGCGACGGATTCAACCTGGTGGACTGGCTGCGGCAGCACGAAAACCTTGCCCGCCTGCCCCTGGTGGTCTATTCCGCCCGCGAACTGTCACCGGAAGAGCGCAGTAACCTTACCCTCGGCCCAACCCACTTTCTCACCAAGGCGCGCGTTCAGCCGCAGCAACTGGAAGCCCTGGTTTTAACCATGCTCCGGAGTTCGCGGCAGTTGGAAGAGGCTTCGCCCCCGCAATCCATCCTACCCAACCCATGAGCAAGCCCAAACGCCTGCTCCTTCACCCGCAATCTTGCTGAACTGAGGACCTTCTGTCATGTCCCACACGATTTTGATCATTGACGATGAAGACGATATTCGCGAAGTTGCCGCGCTCAGCCTTGAGACTGTCGCTGGCTGGGATGTCGTCACTGCCAATTCCGGCGCCCAGGGCCTGCTCCGTGCCGTCGAGCATCAACCGGACGCCGTTCTTCTTGACGTCATGATGCCCGGGATGGACGGCCCTACCACCTTCCGGGAGCTCCGCAAGAATCCCGTGACTGCGCGCATCCCCGTAATCCTGCTCACTGCCAAGGTGCAGAGCAACGATCAGCGCCGATTTGCCGATCTGGGCGTAAATGCCATTCTCTTCAAGCCCTTTGATCCATTGACCCTTGCCCAACAGATCTCCGATGCGCTGGGCTGGAAGTAGTGCCATAAAGGATTCGGCCAGCGGATTCGCAGCATCGAACTCCCTGTAAGCTATGATTCACTGATCAAAAGACATGAGCTCTGACACACCGCCCAACCCGGAACCACCCGGTCTCGCTGAAGCGCTCAATCGACTCTGGCGCCAGTTCCTGCCCCAGATGCTCGAGCGTGTAACGGTGCTGGACTGTGCGATCGGCCCATTCGCGGCCGGCGTCCTCACCGAGGAACAGCGCGAAGAGGTGTACGCCGCGGCGCACAAACTGGCCGGCATCCTGGGCTCTTTCGGCCTGCCTCAGGGCACCGTATTGGCACGGGAAGCGGAGGGCATTTTCTCAGGGTCTTCTGAACCCAATCCGGTTGCCGCGGCCCGCGTGGCCAGGATTGTGAGGGAACTGCGCTCCCTGATCCAAAACCGCAGATAGCCGGAAGATTGCGTTACAGCTGCAGCATTTACACTGCAGAGGGATGTCGCCCGCAAATTCACCCCCGTCGCAGCTCGGCCTCAGCTTTGAAGAGCCGCAATCCACCCGCCGCATCTGGCCCGTTCGAGAACTCGTAGGCCATGCCCGCGAGTTGGTCGAACGGAAGTATTCCGACGTCTGGGTCGAGGGAGAAATCTCCAACTTCCGCCCCGCCCCCTCTGGCCACGTTTACTTCACCCTCAAAGATGCCGACGCGCAACTCCCCGTAGTCCTTTTTCGCCGCCAGGCCATCCTGCTTCGCTTTCGGCCCGAGGACGGACTCCACGTGCTCGTGCGCGGCCGGGTCAGCATCTACGAGCAGCGCGGACAAATGCAGTTGGTTGCCGAAACCATGGAGCCTGTCGGCGCCGGCTCACTCCAACTCGCCTTCGAGCAACTGAAGCAGCGGCTCAAGACCGAAGGCCTGTTCGACGCCGACCGCAAGCAGCCGTTGCCGGCCTTCCCTCGCTCTGTAGGCATTGTCACTTCGCCCACCGGCGCAGTCATTCGCGACTTCCTCAGCATCGTAGCCCGCCGCCATTCCGGCCTCAATGTCTTCATTCTTCCCGTCTCCGTTCAAGGCGATTCCGCACCTGCCGAGATCGAATCCGCCATTGCGCAGCTCAACCAGGAAGGGCTCATCGGTTCGGGCAACGGTCCTCTCGCCAGCGTCGACGTCATCGTCCTGGCCCGCGGCGGCGGATCGCTGGAAGACCTGGCCGCGTTCAACAGCGAGCGTGTAGCCCGCGCCATTGCCGCTTCCCGCCTGCCCGTGGTTTCCGCCGTCGGCCACGAAACCGACTTCACCATTGCCGATTTCGTCGCCGACCTGCGCGCACCCACCCCGTCCGCCGCCGCCGAGCTCATCACCGAAGCCCAGCACAAAATCGCCGAGCGTGTCGAAAACCTGGTGCACCGCCTTGACCGAGCAGCAGGCTTTCAGCTTTTGCAGGCGCGCCAGCGGTTCACGCGCATCCCCGCCAGTCGCGCCGAAACGCGTGTCCTCGCGCTCCTCCACCGTTCCGCCCAGCGCCTCGACGACCTCTCTTTCCGCCTCGAAGCCGCGCTGGCATCGCAAATTCAAGAGCATCAGAGAAACGTCGTCCGCCTGGCCGCCGCCGTCCTCCACCACAATCCCCGTCAGTCCCTCGCCCATGCCCGCGAACGCCTTCAGGCCAGCCGCACGCGCATGCAACGTTCCATCGAGCGCACACTGCAGCGCGCAACTGTCCGCCTCGGCGCACTCGATGCCCGTCTCCACTCGCTCTCCCCCCTCGCCGTCCTGGAACGCGGATACGCGCTGGTGCTCACAACAGCCGGCACGCTCGTCCGTTCCACCGCGCAACTGGCCCCCGGCGACAAAGTCAAAACCCGGCTCGCCGACGGCGATTTCACAAGTTCCGTTGAATCCACCGGGATCGGCAACCCCGCAGACCCAAAACCGAGTCCGCGCACACGACGCAAGAATTGAGACCATGACCGCAATCGCAACCCGCAAGCTCTTTGGCACTGACGGCATTCGCGCCGTCGCCGGTGAATTCCCCCTCGACCCCACCACCATTTACGCCTGTGGACTCGCCCTTGCCCACTCTCTTTGCAGAGAAGGCGCCCAACCCGCCGTCCTGCTCGGCCGCGACACCCGCGAATCCAGCCCGTGGATTGCCGCAACCCTCGCCGCCGGCCTTCGCGAAGCCGGCGCAAAGGTGGAAAGCGCCGGCATTGTTCCCACGCCCGCCATTGCCTTCCTCACTCGCACCCACGGGTTCCACGCCGGCGTCGTCATCTCCGCCTCCCACAATCCCTATCGCGATAACGGCATCAAGCTCTTCGGAGCGGATGGTTTCAAGCTCCCCGACGCCGTCGAGCTTTCCATGGAAGAGGAAATCCTTCGCCACGCCGCCGCCATCCATGAAGCACCGAACCCAACCAATCTTCCTCCCGTCGACGACAACGCCAAACTGCAATCCGACTATATCCAGTTCCTCATCGACTCCGTTCCCGGACTAAGTCTCGGCAAGCTCCGCATCGTCGCCGACTGCGCCAACGGAGCTGCCGCCGCCATTGCCCCCGAGCTCTTCAAGCGCCTCAACGCCGATGGAAAAGCCAACATCACCCTCCTCAACACAAGTCCAGACGGTCGCAACATCAACGACGGCTGCGGCGCGCTGCATCCGACTTACGTCGCCGGCGAAGTAGCAACGCGCGGAGCCGACCTGGGCCTGACCTTCGACGGCGACGCCGACCGCTGCATGCTCGCCGGCACTCATCGCAACGTCATCAACGGCGACGCCATTTTGCTGGTTGCCGCAAGGGACCTGAAAGCCCGCGGCTTGCTCACCGGAGACTTAGTCGTCGCCACCACCATGTCCAACATGGGCCTCGAAGCCGCCCTTCGCCGCAGTGGCATTCGCATGCTACGCGCACCGGTGGGCGACCGCTACGTGCTGGAGCAGATGCTGGCGCACAACGCAGCCCTTGGAGGCGAGCAGTCCGGCCACATCCTGCTGCCTCATCTCGCCACCACCGGCGACGGCCTGCTCACAGCCCTCGTAGTTCTCGATCTGATTGCCCGCACCGGAAAAAGTATCGAAGAGCTGACCGCGGATTTGAAGGTCTTTCCCCAGGTCATCGTCAACGTGAAAGTGCGCGAGAAGAAGCCCCTCGAATCGATTCCCGCCGTTGCCTCCGCCATTCGCGCCGCCGAAGAAGAATTGAAGGATTCCGGCCGCGTAGTCATTCGCTACAGCGGCACCGAAGCCCTGGCCCGCGTCATGATCGAAGCAGAATCGGAAGACGCCATGCGCCGCCACGCCAACGCCATCGCGGACGCCATCCGCACCGAACTCGGGGTTTAAAGAAACTTCGGAAGACAACTTAGCCGACTTCCGAACATCTCATTCGCAGGAGGGCTCGCATGCCACCCCAACTCGAGCCCTCCGGTCCCACCGCAAATCAAACCCCAAATCCGGTTGAGAATCCCGATCTCTCCCCCACCAGCAAGAGCCTGCTCCCCTGGCTCGTCGCCGTAGCCATGTTCATGGAATCGCTGGACACGACCATTCTGAACACCGCCGTTCCCGCCATTGCCGCCGCATTAAAAGTCGGCCCCTTGAGCATGAAGGCCGTACTCGCCAGTTACACGCTCTCGCTCGCCGTCTTCATCCCCATCAGCGGTTGGATGGCAGACCGCTACGGCACCCGCCGCGTCTTTGCATCGGCCATCGGGATATTCACTCTCGGCTCGCTGTTATGCGGCATCTCCACCAACATCCATGTGCTCGTTGCCTGCCGCGTTCTTCAAGGCTGTGGTGGCGCAATGATGGTTCCCGTCGGCCGCCTCACGCTGGTCCGCACATTCTCCAAGTCGGAACTGCTCAGCGCCATGAGCTTCATCTCCATTCCCGCCCTCGTCGCCCCCATGCTCGGCCCCATCGCCGGCGGCCTCATCGTGGGATACCTGCACTGGCGCTATATCTTTTTCCTCAACATCCCCGTCGGCATTGCCGGACTCATCATGGTTTACCTTCACCTCCCCAACTACCGGGAAGAGCATGTCAATCCCCTCGATGTGGAGGGCCTGATTCTCTTCGGGTCCGGCATCGCCTTGCTGTCCTACGTCCTCGAGATCTTCGGCGAACACACGCTCGGCGCATTCGAAGTCGCTGGCCTGCTGGCGCTGTCCATCGTCCTGCTCATCGGCTATGTGATCCACGGGCATCGCGTGCCCTATCCCTTGTTGAACCTGCCGTTGTTCCGCATTCGAACCTTCCGCGCAGCCGTCAGCGGCAGCTTCTTTTCGCGTCTCGGCATGGGCGGCATCCCGTTTCTCCTGCCGCTTCTCTACCAACTCGGCCTTGGCTTCACCGCCATTCAATCCGGCCTTCTCATCATGCCGCAGGCTCTTGGAGCCATGGGCATCAAGGCGGTGTTGAAGCAAGTCCTCAATGCATTGGGTTATCGCGGCGTACTCATTTCAAACACCATCATCGTCGGCATTCTCATGATGGTCTTCGCCACCATTGGCCTCCACACACCAATTTGGGTTATCGTGACACTCGCATTTGCCTACGGCGCCTTCTCGTCGCTGCAATACACAAGCATGAACACGCTCGCCTTTGCCGACACCACCGAGGCCGAAACCAGCAGCGCCAGTTCCATCGCCAGCACCACGCAACAAATGTCCATCAGCTTCGGCGTGGCCATAGCCGGTCTCACCACCGCCTTCTTTCTTCCGGGCTCGACACACACCAACCCGCTGGCCGCGGTCCGCGGGCTGCACAAAGCATTCCTGCTGCTGGGCGCACTCACAATTCTCTCCACATTTGTGTTCCGCAGCCTTAAAGCCGGCGATGGAGACGACGTAGCCCGCCACAAAGCCATCCACTCCGGCGAGTAGGTGCCTCAACCAGACTAGAATTGAATCTGAAGCAGCGGATTGCGGCATCCAATAGGTGCGGCACATTTGACCGCACCGGCAATATGGAGAATGCACTATGGCACTCATGAAAACCTCGAATCCCGCACTTGGCGAAAACACGTTCCGAAACCTATCCGGCGGCGGATATGGCGGCATGATCGACGCTGCTAACCGCATGTCGCTGAACGGCACCGTGAACAAGACCGGCATTCTGCTGGTCTGCGCCATCGCCACCGCGGCGTGGACCTGGCACATGTTCCTTCAGACGCGCGACTTCGCGGATGTGGCGCCATGGATGATGGGCGGAATGATTGGTGGACTCGTCTTCGCCATGATCACCATCTTCAAAAAGGAGTGGTCTGCGGTGACCGCGCCAATCTATGCGCTGCTCGAAGGATTGGTGCTGGGCGGCCTGTCGTCACTTCTTGAACTGCGCTATCCGGGCATCGCCATCGAAGCGGTAAGCCTGACTTTTGGCACGCTCTTTGTCCTGCTGTTCCTTTACCGGACCCGCGTGATCCAAGTGACGCAGAAGCTTCGTATTGGCATCTTCGCGGCCACCGGCGGCATTGCGCTGTTTTATTTGCTTGAGATGGTCCTTGGCATGTTCGGCATCCACTTTTCGGCCATCAACGGATCGAGCCCCATCGGCATTGGTTTCAGCCTGTTGGTTGTGGGCATTGCCGCGCTGAACCTTGTGCTCGACTTCGATTTCATCGAGCGCGGCGTGCAGTATGGCGCACCCAAATACATGGAGTGGTACGGTGCCTTCGGGATCATGGTCACGCTGGTCTGGCTCTATCTCGAGATCCTGAACCTTCTATCGAAGACCCGCAGCAGAAACTAACCGCGCAAATAGATGGTCCGAGTGTAGCGCCGGTCTCCTGACCGGCTGTAGTGCGGACGTCTCCGTCCGCACCGCTTTTCTGTTCCCTGGTCCCTGTTCCCTGTTCCCTGTTCCCTATTCCCTATTCCCTGTTCCCTATTCCCTGTTCCCTGTTCCCTGTTCCCTGTTCCCTGCCTTTAAAGATCTCGCCAGTTTTCCCCAAATCCAAGATCCGCCACCAGCGGAACCTTCAATTCAACCACACCTTCCATCTCCGTCCGAACCAGCTCTTCGATCTCCGCCGTCTCGTCCGCAGGCACTTCGAAGAGCAGTTCGTCATGCACCTGCAGAACCATGCGCGTCTTCAGCTTTCGCTCGGTAAGCTTGCGGTCAATCGCAATCATGGCCAGCTTGATCAGGTCGGCAGCCGTACCCTGCAGCGGTGTATTGACAGCAGTCCGCTCGGCGAATCCGCGCTGATTTCCGTTGCGGCTCTCGATGTCCGGAATCGGCCGCACCCGCCCGAACATCGTGCGTACCGAACCGTCCCTGCGCGTCTGCTCTAACGTGCGTTCGATAAAGACCCTAACCCCCTCGTATCGAGAAAAGTACCGTTCGATGTACGCCTTCGCTTCCGACTGCGGAATGCCGAGTTGCGCGGCCAGCCCAAACGCGGAGATGCCGTAAACGATGCCAAAGTTCACCGCCTTGGCGCGCCCCCGCGTTTCCTTGTCCATGTTTTCAATCGGCACGCCAAACACTTCGCTCGCCGTCATCGTGTGAATGTCAATGTTCTCCGCATAGGCCTTCGTCAGCAGCGGATCGCCGCTGAAGTGCGCCAGCAGTCGCAGCTCGATCTGCGAGTAATCCGCGGAAAGCAATTGCGTGCCGGGCGCAGCCGTAAACGCGGCGCGAATCTCGCGCCCCAGTTCCGTGCGAATGGGAATGTTCTGCAGGTTCGGATTCACGGATGAAAGGCGCCCGGTAGCCGTAGCCGCGGCCTGGAAGGTAGTATGCACACGCGAATCCGCATCCGCGAGCAACGGCAGAGCATCAATGTAATTCGACTTGAGCTTGGAAAGATGGCGATACTCGAGCACCAGCCTCGGCACATCATGCTGCGCGGCCAGCGCCTCCAGCACGTCCTGCGCCGTGGAAACAGCCTTGCTCTTACCACGGCTCGCTGGCGCGGGCAGCCCCAGGTGCGTAAACAACACCACGCCAAGCTGCTTCGGCGAATTGATGTTGAATCGCTGCCCCGCCAATTCAAAGATGCGCTCCCCCACACGCTCCAGTTCCACGCTGAATCGCTTCGAAAGCCCAGCCAGCACGCCCTTATCGATGCGCACGCCAGCATGCTCCATACGAAACAACACTGGCGCCAGCGGAAGGTCGATCTCGCGATACACGCGATCCACCTGCGCCTTATCCACCTCCGCTTTCAACACCGGAACCAGCGCATGAATCGCAGCCGCGGCAGCAGGAAGCGACGACGGCGCACCCTGCCCATGACGCGCAGCCACATCGGCCAGCGCCTGCGTTGCATGCGTGGGATTCAGCGCATAGGAAAGCAGCATCGTGTCATCCACCGCCCCTTGCAGGCCAACGCCCAACCCACCCAACACATGCAGCGCCAGCTTCCAGTCATGAACGCGCTTGGGAACCGCGGCATCCTCAAGCAGCCTGCGCAACTCCGGCGTGAGCGAAAGGCAAAGCGCAGTTCCCTGCTGCGCGCAAACCCCAATGCTCGAGCGCGTCTTCCTCTCCGCCTCCTCAACCGCATCCAGCAGCGAAAAATTCATCCCCTGCTGCGTCTCTTCATCTTCCTCCGCCGCCTCAGGCTCCTTCGCATCCAGCGCAAACGCGAATCCGTTCTCCCGAGCCGCGACGTAAAATGCGGTCACCTGCTCCTCTGAAGGCGCATCAAGCAATTCAATCACCGGCCCCGTTTCAGACGGTGCAAGATCGCGCAGCATCGAAGTAAACTCAAGCTCTGTAAACAGCTCGCGGCAAGCCTCAATATCCGGCGTCTGAGTCTGCATGTCCGCGAGATTCAACTCCAGCGGAACATGCGAGTCAATCGTCACCAGTTCCTTCGAAAGCAGCACCGCGCCGCGATTCTGCTGCAGCGATTCCCGATAGCTCTTGCGCTTCACTTCCTCGGCGCGCTCCAGCACCGCCTCCACGCTTCCGAATTCAAGAATCAACTCCACGCTGCCCTTATCGCCAATCCCCGGCGCTCCGGGAATGTTGTCCACCGAATCCCCGCGCAACGCCATCACGTCCACAACTTTTTCCGGCGGTACTCCCAATGTCTCCGTAACTTTTGCCGGATCCAGAATCAAATTGTCCTTCTGCGGATTGAGAATCTTCACGCGCGGCGTGACCAGCTGCATCATGTCCTTGTCGCCGGAGATGATGAAGACCTCATGCTCCTCATCAGCGGCCTGGCGCGCAAGCGTCCCAATCACATCATCGGCCTCAAAGCCCACGGCCTCCAGAATCGGAATGCGCAGCGCTTCGAGCGAGCGCCGAATGTACGGAATCTGCCGGCGCAGATCCTCCGGCATAGCCTCGCGATTCGCCTTGTATCCCTCGTAGCTGACTTCAATGAAACTCTGCGTCTTGCTATCCCACTTGCGTAGCGGCCCCATGGTACGCGCTCGCTCATCGCGGAAAACCTCCCCGCTCATGTCGAACACCGCGGCGAAATACAGCGGCGCAAAATCCTGTCGCAGCTTCTTGATCATGTTGACAAAAACGTAAATGGCCGCGGTGGGCAATCCCCCACGCGTGGACATGGGGCGGCTGCGCTGCATCGCGTGGTAGGCGCGAAAGATGAACGACATGGTGTCGAGCAGAAAGACGGGCGGCTTGGCTTCTTCGGTCACGCTAGAGAGTCTATCAGCCGGCGGGAACCGCAGCGCACTTCGTCTTGTCCTGCGCGGCTCCGGGAGCCTTTTCAAACAGCTCGTAAACGTCGCCCCCCGCCCCTTCCCGCTTCACAACCCGCCAGCCAGGAGCGTCTTCCAACAGCATTGAAAGCGGAGTATCCGCATGGATGAGCACGTGGTCGATCCGGTATTTATCGAACAGGCTGAGCGGCTTCACCAGGTGCACGATCGCGAGGTATTCCGAAAGCACATGGTGATGCACGAACGTGTCGTATCGGGTATCGTAAAAAGTCGGCTTACGATCAAAGTCCATCATGCCACCCAACGCATCCTGGTCGAACGTGCGCCACAATGGATCGATGGAGGCGATGGTTTGCAGTGGATACTGCACCGCCAGGCTCTTCTGCAGCCGGGACTCGGAAGGGAAAAAATAGATAATCACGCAAAAAATGCAGCCCACCAACAATGCATTCATCCCGGGAATCGTTTTTTCATCGGGCGGCCCCGCAAAGCTGCGCGCCACATCCACGGTGAGCATCGGAATCACCAGCAGGCAGGCAAGGAACGTGAATCGCGCATGATTGAAAGCTTCGAAGAATGCGAACAGCAGAATCGCCAATTCGTAGATCGTCCATTTTCGTCCGCGCAGGCAGTTCGCAATCACAAAAAGGCCGATCGACAGCCACGCCCCGTAGGCGGCGATGGTGTTCAGGCTCAGCGGCTGCCATTCCATCGCGGTCGACATCATCTGCTTCTGGTTCATCATCATGTCAAACGGATTCCAGATGAGCCGCCAGCCATAGGGATTGAGCAGAAGCATCAGCGTTGATGCCACAAAGACCAGCACCAGCCGCCGTCGTTCCGCGCTTGTCCATGCATGCTGTTCAAACACGCCCTTGCTCACGGAAAACCACCCGCAAAGAATGTACAGACCAAGCACACCCATGCCGATAATCCAGCTTCCATGCAGGTTGATCCAGACACAGAGCAGCGGCGGCAGCAGCCACAGCAAATGCGTCTTGCCACGCTCCATCGCCTCCAGAATCGCCAGTTCCGCGCACAACCCCAGGTAGGCGAAAAGGATGGTGCGCGGTCCAGCGCTGACGATCATCATCAGAAACCCAATTACCGCGGTGCCAAGCGCGGCCCCGGGATGGCCCGCCTTGAGATAGCTGCGCCAGTAGACGAACAGAATATTGCCGCAGAGAGCCACCACTGTCACAAGATAGATGCCCCTGAGTCCCAGCGCCTGGTAGCCGTACCAGAAGGGCATTTCCCCGAGCCATTCAGGATTGATCCAGTCATCCCCCGCAACCGAGAACGAATAGGGCTCAATATGAATGAAGCTATGGGTCGCGGTGAGAATCCGCGCGTTGGCCAGGTGCCACCAAATGTCGGGATCACCCTGCGGCAGTTCCGGCCGAGTTAAGAAGCCGGTAGCAAAAAGTGCCAGCAACACCAGCAGGGCCGCATTCAGAAGGTGCCTGCTGAAGATCCGGGCGAATACGCGAGCACCCGCGCCGGGCGTTCTGGCCGGGGCCGCATTTTGAAGCGGCAGGCCCGGCGCATGCTCTGGGGGATTCATGCCCTTACGATACATGCGCATCATTGGCGATGGGAAGTGACGAAGCAGGCTCACCGAAGCCGTCTGAACAGAGGCTTTATGCGATTCATGATATCCACATGCAGTCTCCGTAGCTGAAGAACCTATACCCATGCCGGACAGCGTGGCGATAGGCTGCCAGCACCGCATCACGTCCGGCAAATGCGCTGACCAGAATCAGCAAACTTGACTGCGGCAGATGGAAGTTGGTCAGCAGAGCGCCGACTAGGCGGAAGTTGAATCCCGGCGAGATAAATATCTCCGTGACGCCGGAATGCGGCTTGAGTTCAGAGCCGGCTGCCTGCATCGCGCAGTGCTCCAGCGTCCGCACCACCGTGGTCCCGGCGGCCACAACGCGGCGGCCCTCTTTAACGGCGCGATTGATCGCCTCCGCGGTCGATTCGGAGAGCGTGTAGCGCTCGCGATGCAGACGGATCTCATCGAGACGGGAAACACGCAATGGAGCAAAGGTGCCCAGCCCGACGTGGAGCGTGACACGCACGATTTCGATGCCGCGCCCGGCGATTTCATCCAGGATCTGCGGCGTGAAATGAAGGCCTGCCGTTGGAGCGGCCACCGAACCCGGCTCGCGCGAAAACACCGTCTGATAGCGGTTGCGGTCCGCACTTGCATCATTGCGCCGGATGTACGGCGGAAGCGGCATGTGGCCAATCCGGTCGAGCGCCGCGAAGAAATCCTCAACGGGCGCAAAGCGAATCAGCCGCTCGCCAAACTCCCCGCGTTCCAGCACCTCGGCCTCGAGTTCGATTGCTCCGGAAGACGACGGAAAGACGAGTCGCTCGCCCACACCCACTTTCCTTCCCGGTTTCACCAGTGCGCGCCAGCAGTTCTCTTCAGCGGGTTCTGTGAGCAGCACTTCAATTTGACCCGTTGGCTCCTGCCGGTCGCGCACCGCCGTGCGGCGAGCGAAAAGCCGCGCTGGAATCACGCGGCTGTCATTCAGCACCAGCAGGTCTCCGGGATTGAGGAGCGAAGGAAGATCGGCAAACATCGCATCGCGCAGCGTCCCCACCGCTCGATCCATTGCCAGCATGCGGCTCTGGCCGCGCTCCTCCGGCGGCTCTTGCGCAATCAACTCCGCAGGCAACTCGAAGTCGAAGTCTTCTACCAGCAGCCCTTGCGCTTCGCTGCTCATCGCTGTGCCTTCTTGAAGTGGGCATCTGCATTGAGCCGCGCCCGCTCAATTGCGGCATTCAGCTCTGCGCGTTTTGTTTCGAATTCATCAGCGGGCAAATCGGTGGGAACATACGTCCACTGCGCCCAGCTCACCACAATCCGCGTGAAGGGCTTTGGCACCAGAAAATGATCCCATGACCGCATAACCCACGCACGCTCCGGTTGAAGATGAAAACAGCCAATACGCGCCCCGGTCATCTGTGCCAGCTTGATCGGTCCCATCTTCGTTTGATAGATAGGGCCGCGCGGACCATCGGCCGTGAAGATAGCCGGCTTCCCGCTTTCAATCACCTGCTTCAAGCCAAGCAGCCCCTCGCGCGCACCGCGCGAACTGGACCCGCGCACCGCATGAAATCCGAACATCTCAAGGATGCGCGTAATTAACTCGCCGTCGAAGCTGCGGCTGATGAGGATGGTGGCATGACTGCGGCAGAAGTAGGCCGAGCAGGGCAGCACACACTGATGCCAGAAGCAGAAGATCTCCGCGCCCGCCCCCAGTCCCAGCAGAAGCGGCGTCACGCCTTCCTCAGCGATCACCTCAAAGCGCCATGTCAGGCTCACGACGCGCAAGAGAGCCCACACAAGACGCGGAACCACTGCAAGCACAATGCGCTGTCCGAGGGTGAATCTTGAGCTGGCTTCTGCGGTCACTCCATCAATTTTAGAGGACGCAGCCGAAATCGAGTCTAATCACTTTGCTCAGCTATACCGCAGCCAGCGCAGCAACTCCGGCAGCGTAGCCCGCTTGCCATACATCAGGATGCCGACACGATAGAGCCGCGACGAAACCCACAATGTAGCCCAGGTGGTAAGCACCAGCAGGATGATTGAGACGGCAATCTGCCACAACGGCACCGCCGCCATACCCATGCGCGAAATCATGGTGTAGGGCGAGGTCAGCGGAAACAGCGTTGCGGCAACCGCCCACGCGGAGTTGGGGTCCTTGATCATCACCGGCAGAAAACCCATTGCTGTATAGAGCGGAACGATTGCCACCCACATAAACTTTTGCAGGTCCTGCGAAGTTTCGCATGTGGCTGCGAGGCCTGAAAAGATGGAGCTGAAGAGTGCGAATCCCAACGCAAAGTAGATCGGGAAAAAGATGCCCTCGACCCATGAAAAATGAATGGCAATATCCCCGGTAAGCAGCGAGGTGGCGAGCGCGGAGCCCATGAAGACTGTGCCGCCAATCGTCCAGATGGCGATCTGTGTAACGCCGACGCCACCCACGCCCAGCAGCTTGCCCGCCAACAGATCGCCGGGCTTTGCCACAGCCAGCATCACCTCGAAGATGCGCGATGTCTTCTCTTCGATAATCGCTCGCGCCATGTCCAACCCATAGAGCATGATGGGCAGGGAGATCAGGATCAGCATGATGGTCGCTTTGACGACGGTAGCACCACCATTGCTCTTGCCGATCTTCCCGTCCTTGTCCAGTTGAAACTTCTCGATGGGAACCGTCGCCAGCATGGCGTCGGCATCGGCCTGCTTGATGCCTTTGCCGATCATGCGCTCGTTAATCACGCCGCGATTCAATGCATTTTGCAAGCTGCCGTTCGCGGAGACATCGGCGACAGAGAGCGAGGTGAAGGTGGCGGAAGTCTTTTCCGGGTCGGAGGAATCAATCGTCAGCACTCCGTCAATGGCCTTGGTGCGCACTTGCTCTTGCCATTTCGTGCGTTCCTCCGCTGTCGCCGGCGCGTTCACATCCACCGTGTAATGGGCGTCGTTGTCGTCAAGCATCTGCGCACGCACATCGTTCGCAAGCGTCGCATCGTCGGCAACAATCACAATATGCCTGCCGGTATTCGCTTTGCGGTCCATGTAATGGCTGAAAGCCAGCAGCGCGGCAATCAACAGCGGCAGGGCAATCGTGGAGATCTTGAAGGCGCGGCCCCGGATCTGCTCCATGTACTCGCGCCGGGCAATCAAAAGAACATTAAGCATTGGCCTTGCCTCCCACCGTCTCAATGAAAATCTCTTCCAGGGAAGGCTCAACCAGCTCGAATCGATAAATCCTGGCCACAGCAGCCGCCTCGTGCAACAACTTCTGCGCATCGCCGTGCGGCTTGAGCTTGATTTCCGCATGGCCGGAGTAGTTCTTTGCCTCCGCAATTTCATCGCTGCTGAGGAATGAAGCGCTTCCTTCAAACTCCACAATCACGCGATTGCGCTCGTAGGTGGCCTTGATCTCGCGCACCTTGCCGGCAAGCACAGCCCTGCCATTATTGATGAGGCATATTGAGTCACACAGCTTCTCCACCTGGTCCATGCGATGCGTTGAAAACAAAATCGCCTTGCCCTGGTCCTTCAGCTCAAGCAGAGTCTTCTCCACAAGCACCGCATTCACCGGATCAAGCCCGCTGAAGGGCTCGTCCATCACAATCAGTCCAGGGTCGTGCATCAAGGTCGCAATAAATTGGATCTTCTGTTGCATTCCCTTCGAAAGCTCTTCAGTTTTCTTGTCAAGGGAGTTCGAGATTTCCATTCGCTTTGCCCAGTCGATGCCGCGCCGTCGCGATTCGTCCGCGGCGAGGCCGTGCAACTGGCCAAAGAAAACCAGTTGTTCCAGCACTTTCATCTTCTTGTAAAGACCGCGCTCCTCCGGCAGGTAGCCGACGCGTTCCAGGCTCTTGCGCTCGAAGGCCTTGCCGAACAGTTTGATTTGACCCGAGTCTGGGATGGTAATGCCCATCATCATGCGGATCGAGCTGGTTTTGCCCGCGCCGTTTGGCCCCAGAAGACCAAACATCTGGCCCGCATCGATTGATAGGCTCAGGTTACTGACAGCAATTTTTTCCTCGTAGGCCTTGGTTACTCCCGCGAGTTCCACAACTGGCATGCTTTCTCCCGCCGCGTCTCCGCTGAGTCTCGCCTGATTGCACCGTGCAAGCAGACGGGGCGACACTGCGAGAAGTGTAGCAAATGCCCACCCAAAGCCGCTGACCGCTTACCTCAACATAATCAAGAGTCCAATGCACTTCCGGAACGTGACTAAATGGTTACTCAAGAGCCCCTGACGGGCACCCTTGCAAGCGGCAAGGAATATATTGGAAACAGGGAATCCATAATACTATGTCAAGCATGCAGCCAATGCTTCAATTCATGAAGACTGACCCGCTTTCGATTCCGGTTCAGAGACCCCAGACGCTCGTTGGAATGGATGTGCGGCATGCAATTCTTGAGGACCTCGCTTTAAAGATCCTTTATCTTTCCGGTTCACTCTCCGTCCTCGAGCTTTCAGAGAAGACCCGGCTCAGCTTTGAAATTGCGAACGAACTCTTCTTTAAGATGCGCTCGGAACAGTTCTGCCAGGTCACAGGCATGGCCGGCAACATTCCGCATATTGCCATCACCTCGAACGGTCGCAACCGCGCCATGGAGTTACTCTCGCACAGCCACTATGCCGGCGTGGCGCCCGTGTCCCTTGAAAGCTACGTGAAGCAGGCTCGGAACCAGGGTGTGCAGAATGTCGCCGTGAGGCCCAACGATGTGGAGCGCGCGTTTTCTCATCTGGTGTTGGATGAGAAGACCCTGCAGCAACTGGGCACAGCGCTCAACTCCGGCTCCGCGATCTTTCTTTACGGGCCGCCCGGAACAGGAAAAACCACCATCGCCACCACGTTGTCGCGGGTGCTTTCCGAAGACGCCGTCTGGATCCCGCACGCAATCGAGGTGGATGGACAAATCATCACGGTCTACGATCCAGCCATCCACAAGCGCGCCCCGGAACTGGAGCCCCAGGAACGGGACGAGCGCTGGGTTCTTTGCCATCGCCCGGCTGTGCTGGTAGGCGGCGAACTCACGGTGGACATGCTGGACCTGCAGTTCAATCCGATTACCAAGTTCTATGTTGGTCCAGTTCAAATGAAGGCCAACAACGGCGTTCTCATCATTGACGATTTTGGAAGGCAGCGGCTCAGGCCGGAAGAACTGCTGAATCGCTGGGTGGTTCCCCTCGATCGCAAAATCGACTTCCTCACGCTGGCCGGCGGCAAGAAGATCGAAATTCCATTTGAAATGCTTGTGGTGTTTGCCTCCAACATCGATCCAGCCGGGTTGGTGGACGCAGCCTTTCTGCGCAGAATCCAGACCAAAATCAAGATCGGCGCGGTTTCAGACGAGCAGTTCTGCGAAATATTCCGCCGCTACGCCCGAGACAACGGAGTCGGAACCGATCCCGGTATTTGCAACGACCTCATCGAATTCATCCGCACTTCACTCAATCAGGAATTGCGTTCCTGCTATCCACGCGACATTGTGAACCAGGTCTGCTGGGCAGCCCGCTATGAAGGCATAAAGCCATTCCTTGATCGACCCGCGTTGATGCGAGCGGTCGAGGCCTATTTCTTTACCAAATCCTGAGCCCCCAAGCGAATACCGCCCAAATACCGCGCGTATCCCGCCCGTATCCCGTCGCATCCGTCCGCGATTCACAGCGCAACCGGCATGACCATCAGTCCTCCACCGTGATGCGATAGCATCCAAAGTGTGGCTGGGCTCGATACTCCGATCATGTACGTACGCGGCGTGGGGCCGAAAGTGGCGGAGTTGCTCGTCCCCAAAGGCATCGTCCTCGCCGAGGACCTGCTCTACCACCTTCCCTTCCGTTATGAAGACCGCCAGAACCCGCGCAGCCTCGACGAACTGAAGCCGGGCGAGATGGCCAGCGTTATCGCCGAAGTCCGCGGCTCCATTCTGCTGCGAACCCGCAAGGCCCCCATCTTCGAGCTGACCATCGGCCAGGGTCGTCACGCCATCAAATGCATGTGGTTCAACGGCACCTACCTCGTTGGCAAATTCCTGCTTGGCCAAACCGTTGCCGTCTTCGGCAAGGTCGAAGCCTCCCGGTCAACCAGCAACCTCAAAATGATCCAGCCGCAATTCGAGGTGTTGCCGGATTCCACCGACGACGCCGAGACGCGACTGCTCGAAGTGGGCCGCATTACCCCTGTGTACGAGTCCCTCGGCGGCAGCCGCCTGGCCTCGCGCTGGCAGCGCAAGGTCATCTTCCAGTTGTTGGAAAGCCTTCGCGGCGCAGTGCCGGAGTGTCTGCCCCAGGAGATGCTGGCTCGCCTCGCACTTCAGGACCGGGAAACCGCGCTGCGCGAGGTTCACTTCCCGCCCGAAGGCACGCCGCTCGTCGATCTGCAAGCCTCGAGCACCAACGCCCATCGCCGGCTGATTTTCGAAGAGCTCTTCTTTCTTGAACTCGGCCTGGAGCTGAAGCGCAAGCGCATGCGCGAACGCGCAGGCATCAGCTTCGCCGCCAATGACAAGGTGCGCGAAGCCATCCGCGAAGTGCTTCCGTTTCATCCCACCGCTGCGCAAAAGCGTGCGCTTGGCGAAATCGTGGCCGACATGCGCAGCCCCAGTCCCATGCGCCGTCTCCTGCAAGGGGATGTGGGCTCCGGCAAGACCATCGTGGCGCTCCAGGCCATGTTGGTGGCCATGGAAAACGGCTACCAGGCAGCCCTCATGGCGCCCACGGAGATTCTCGCCACGCAGCATTTTCTCGCCGCGCGCAAGCTGCTTGAGCGCTCTTCCCGCAAATATCGCATCGTTCTGCTCACCGGCTCGCTCGATGAAGATCGCAAGCGCCAAACCCGCGGCCTCATCAATCGCGGCGAGGCGCAGTTGGTCATCGGCACTCATGCATTGATTGAAGAAAAAGTGGAATTCGACAAGCTCGGGCTGGTAGTCGTCGACGAGCAACACCGCTTCGGAGTCCTGCAGCGCTTCAAGCTGATGAAGAAGCCCAACCAGGCCGAGCCGGACATGCTGGTGATGACCGCAACCCCGATTCCGCGAACGCTTGCCCTCACCCTTTACGGCGATCTCGATGTAAGCATCCTCGATGAGTTGCCCCCAGGAAGAACGCCCATCGTAACCCGCCGCGTTCAAGGCGAGCGCGCTGAAGAGGTGTGGGATTTTGTCAGAAAGCAGGTCGCGCAGGGGCGACAGGCTTACATCGTCTACCCCGTCATCGAAGGGAAAAACAGCGACCAGCCCGAACTGGATTTCAGCCACGACGAAGAACAAGCCGCTCCCGAACCTCCCACGCCCGATTCTCCAGTTCCCGCCCCCAAATCGGCAAAGAAAGGCAAGTCGGCACTCCTTTTTCCGAAGGCTCAGGATGAAGGCCCCACACGCGTGAAAACCGAACTGAAATCCGCCGTTGAGATGTATGAGAAGCTGAGCGCCGGAGCCCTTTCCGGCCTGCGTGTCGGCCTGCTGCACGGGCGCCTCGATGCCGACAGCAAAGAGATCATCATGCGGCGCTTCCAGCGCGGAGAAATCGATGTCCTCGTCGCTACCACGGTCATCGAGGTAGGCGTTGACGTTCCCAACGCAACAGTCATGGTCGTCGAGCATGCGGAGCGCTTCGGGCTCGCGCAATTACACCAGTTGCGTGGCCGCGTCGGCCGCGGCGGCGCAAAAAGCTACTGCATTCTCATCACCGGTCAGCGCGTTTCTCCCGCCGGGGAGGAGCGCCTGAACGCCATGGTGCGCACCCAGGACGGATTCGAGCTGGCGGAGCTTGACCTCACTTTGCGCGGTCCGGGTGAGTTTTTCGGCACCCGCCAAGCAGGATTGCCGGACTTCCGTGTCGCCAACCTCGTTCGCGACCGCAAATTGCTCGAATTGGCAAAGCGCGAGGCCGCGCAGTTTGCCAACGCGAGCGCAGCGGACAAAGCCCCCAAAGCGGAAGGGACAGAAGCGGAACGGGCACGCGTGTGGGCGCGGCTCAAAGAGGCCTGGCAGCGGCGCTATGGTCTTGTTGAAGCGGGTTGAGGCCGGTTCCTACGGGTCAAGGCAGCTTCGAGAGCGACGGAATATACGGCATCTCCACCGGAAACGTTTGCACCTCCAGGTCAACGCTGGCAATCTCCGAGCCGCAATCCATCTGGTTGCTGCGGGTACACTGGCACAGCTCGGTAAAGCGCAGGTGGCCGTGCTGGCTCAATTCCAGACCGGCTGCCACCAACAGCGTGTAGACATCCACACAAGCATGGCGCTCGAACTCGAACAGGATGCTGATCGTGCCCGTATCGTTCGCACCGCGTCCCAAAACCCAGCCCCCACAGCCCAGAATCGCTCCAGTAAGTATCTGCACCAAATGGCCAGGGTCCTCATTGGAGACAGCCTTCATCTGCATCGCCCAGGGAACACTCATCGATTGTCCAGCATGTTTCTGCGGCATCTTCCGCCTCACAGCAGGGTTATCGGACGACGCCTCAAGGGATTGATGGCTGTTGCGTAGTCGAACGGACCCTGACCATCTTTGGAACATCCTGCTCCACTCGTGTAAGGCTGGTCCGTTCACTGGTAATTGGAGGGGCACTCATCCAGGCTGAAATGCCGGAGTCCAAAGCAGGCATTCGCCTCAAACTTCATTTAGCCTGATACATACCATGATTATTGGTTCGGGAATCGATCTGGCGGAGATTGAGCGTATCCAGCAGTCGATAGACCGCTATGGGGAACGATTCCTCAACCGGATTTATACCCCGGCCGAACAGGCATACTGCCTGCGCAAGCGCAATGCCGCTGAGAGCTTCGCGGCGCGTTTTGCTGCCAAGGAGGCAGCCGCAAAGGCCCTGGGAACGGGGATCAGCTACGGGGTTACCTGGTTGGAGATCGAGGTGGTCCGCGAACACGGAGGACGGCCCAATCTCCAGTTTCATGGGCGGGCTGCGGCGATTGCCCAGCGCCTTGGCGTCGCGCATGCAGCGCTTTCCATCACCCACACCTCCAGCCTTGCCATGGCCAGCGTGGTCCTCGAAGACAGCCAATAATGCGGTCCAGGGTCAATGTACCGCGCCACCCCTGGGCCACCAGGAGCAGGCATCCCTGGGAATCTTTGCGCAATTTCCTTTGTAACAGGACACGGCTTCACAGCTAGGTGAAGAACTCAACCTCCGTGATTATGTGTGAAGGGGCACAACTTTAGTTGTGCCATAAGATCAATAAAATCAACTCCGGGCTTTAGCCCTTGCAACAATCGCATGGGGGCATCGATGCACTTCTGCAGAGCTTCCCGAAAATAGGGCAAACCTTCCACGGAGTCGCCGTAAACCCAGCGGTTTCTGCTATCCTCAAGGCGTTACCCCCGCGATTCTCCGCTTTTCCCGGAAAGTCGTCCCGTACGGTTGCTCATCCCAGAGGAAAACCTCTGAACGGTCCTGGTGAAGTACTCATAAACGAGCCACTCTAAAGTTTCATTCTCAACAAGGGAGTCCCGTGCCGAGCCGCAAAGAGATTCAGTGGTCGCAATTGAGAGTGGGAGCCCTGGTCCTGATCGCGCTGGCCGTGCTGATCGGGCTCATCTTCCTCATGTCCAACAGCACAGGCGGCCTGTTTGAGCGCAAGCTGCTTCTTCGCGCCTATTTTGTAAATGCCGCAGGACTGAAAGACGGTGCCCCGGTCACGCTGGAAGGTGTGACCATCGGCAACGTGATCCATGTGCGCGTGATGCCGTCGCGCAACCCCACTCCGGTTGAAGTGACCATGCGCGTGGGATGGAATTTCCGGGAGAATCTGCATACCGATTCAACCGCAACCATCAGCCAGGCCGGCGTCCTCGGTGACAGCTTTGTCGATATCAGCTCAGTGCGCGCCAGCGGTCCTGCTCCGTCCAATGATGCCGAGCTGAAGACCGGGAGTGTCGCCAGCATTCAGGACGTGATCGGCAGCAGCCAGATATCCATTCAGCAGGTCAACCAACTCACGAAAAAACTGGAAGTCCTCGTCGATTCGCTCAATAGCGAGAAGGGCACCGCTGGCGAATTGATCAACAACCCAGGGTTATACAAAAAGATTGATGGGATTGCAGGTAATCTGCAGGTAATCACCAACGCAATGGCCGGCGGTAAAGGCTCCCTCGGCAAGCTCCTCACCGACGATACTCTCTACACACGCGCCAATGCAGCCGTCGACAAGCTGGACAAGATCACCACCGACCTGAATGACGGCAAGGGCACCGCCGGCAAGTTTCTCAAAGACGACTCGCTCTACAACAACCTGAACGCCGTTCTTGCCAACACCAAGGAACTCACCGACCAGGTCAACTCCGGCAAAGGCGCGCTGGGTATGTTCGCGAAGGATCCCGCTTTTGCCAAAAAGCTTGACGACACCGTCGAAAAGCTTGACTCCATCCTGAAGGGCGTCGATGAAGGCAAAGGATCGCTGGGACAACTGGTGCAGAATCGATCGGTCTACGATCACCTCGACCAGACCCTTGACCAGACGCAACAGTTGGTCAAGAGCATCCGCGAAGACCCCAAAAAGTACCTCGTCATTCACATGAAAATCTTCTGAGGAATCTCTACACAACTTGCTCTGTAACAGGGCACGATTTCACAGCTTGGTGAAAAACCACATCCGGAGAGCGATGTGTGAAGGGGCACGACTTCAGTCGTGCCATCAGGCGACCTGTCATCCCATCTGAGCGATTGGGGCCCCAAACGCTTTTCAGTTCCGGGGTCCCCAGAGAGCGGTCTTTGCTCTTTGGGGTGGAGGCTGGGGGTGGTGAGTCGAAGGACCTGCATCTATCTTTTCGCGATTCCCGCAAGATTTTTTGAGACACCACACTCGGTGGGAAGGTACAAAACTCATGCGACATCCCGCCAGCATCTGCCCCACCAAAGGTGGTACGGAACCTCCCAGCGAGTCCAGACGTATCGTCACCAGCACCGGAGGTTCTCTTGTTCCCCAAATTCCCCGTCAGAATAGCCTTACTCTGCCTGGTTGCCGGTGCTATCGCCGCCACATTCTTCTTCCACCAGCCCAAAGCCGCATTGGCTGCGGACTCCGCCGCGCCGGCCTATACCACGAACGGAGATCTAATACCGCCCACGAATTATCGCGACTGGACCTACCTGACCACTGGCATCGATATGAGCTACACCCCGAAGGCCCCCGGAATGCAGGACCACTCCACGTTCGATAACTTATTCGTTAACCCTGCAGCCTACCGAAGTTTTCTTGATACGGGAACCTGGCCCGACAAAACTGTCATGGTCCTCGAGGCAAGAGATGCCCGCAGCAAGGGCTCCATCAACCAGAACGGACACTTTCAAGCTGGAGGTGTGATGGATCTCGAGTTTCATGTGAAAGACGAAGCGCGATTTCCGGGGAAATGGGCCTTCTTCTCAGGCGATCCCGCCACTGGCAACGGCCGTCTGATCCCCCAGACAGCCGATTGCTATACCTGCCACGCCGCCCACGCCGCCGTAGACACCACCTTCGTCCAGTTCTACCCCACCCTCTTGCCCATCGCGCAAAAGAAAGGCACTCTGAGCGCAAAATTCCTGAAGGACGAAGCCGCCGCCGGAAAATAGACAATCGCTGAACCGTCTCCGGGTTGTGCCATCCGGCTGCGGGGTACCGCCCCAGGTGGTTTGCGGAGAATTACCCTCGTTCGGCGCACAATGGAAACAGTGAACCTATGAGAAGCACCGTCTATCCATCATCGAAAACACAAAGCGCCCTGTGGGGAACTCCGCAAGCGTCTCAGCGCCCCAATGGAGCACATAAAATTAGCCCTAACTCATTCTGCAGCAAAGACTTTCGCGTCAGACTTTTGCTCGGCCCGCATGTGTACGGTAATTCCAGGGTGAATTCTCCTCGGTTTTCCTGACTTTCCAGGGTCGAAATCTGTAAGTTTTGGACCCCCCCAAGGTCTATATCCGGACGTTTCCTAACCATCAAGGGTTAGATTCCGGAGGTTTTCGAACCCTCCAAGGTGAGATTTTGGCGGTTTCCTAACCATACAAGGTGAGATTTATCGGTCTTTTTGCAGCGTAAGTATCTGAAAACAAGTTTCTTAATAAAAATTTAATCGTAAAAACAGCCACCCCGCCCTCCTATTTCCGGACTGTGAAACTGTGAGACTCCATAATCCATTCAAAATAAATGATTTATAAGCACAAACTCACAGAAACACAGCCCCTGTGATTGTGTGAAAACTGTGTGGGGTTTTTCCGTCCCTTTACCGCTGCACACCCAGCCCCCCAGCCTCGTCGCCCCTGAACATCTTCCAAAACTCCATCAATCCCTTCAGCCACACAACCTGAAAATAATCGTTCGCCACAAGATAAAAAACCAGCGAAGCCGCCCACACCAAGTGCAGCGCGTCCCCGCCCAGTTCGTCGCTGAAAGGCAGCGGCGCGGCTGAGAAGACCATGGCCAGCACAATCAACGCCAATCGCACAATCCCCATCACCAGGTTGATCTCCACCAGCTTGCCGGTAAATGGTTTCCCCAGCCTGAGACTCTCAACCAACGCGTCAACCGGCGACCGCCCCTCGCGGAGCATCAGCAGCGGCGCAATCGAAAGCGGCCAGCTCACCAGCGCCCACGCCGTGAAGAACGCTAGAGAAAGAAAGATCAGCCAGATCGAAAACCCAATCAGATCCGGCTCGCCGAATGAGGGAATGTGCGTCGCCGCCACCCACCCCATTGCGCGGAACCATCCCCACCATACGACGCTCAGAACCGCCAGCCAGGCTGCTTGCAACACCATCATCTGCAGCGGCCTGAACGGCATCCGCGCCCCATCCGCCGTACCAAGACGCCTCAGAACCACGCTGCGTCCCAGCCCGGAAACAACAACCCATATTGATCCGGCCACCGGCAACAGCCAGCGCAGTACCCCCTCCACATGCGGTTGATACATTCCCTCCGCGTGCGCAAGCTGCACCGCCGCCACCCACGGATTCTGCGCATCAATCCCGTTGAGCCCTGCAGTTTCCGGCGGAACCACAGCCAGAATCTGCTTCAATTCCGCAAAGCACACCGCCAGGAACGGGATGCCGAATATCCACCGCCAGCACACCTCAATCGCAGTAATCCAGGGCCGGTCAGTCACCCAGCCCATCTGTCCCACCAGCGACTGGGTTCCCCGCAGCGGCCGCGCCGTGCTAACCGGCTGCGCCATGTTATCTGACCACCAGGTTCACCAGCTTGCCCGGCACCACAATCACCTTGGCCACAGTCTTACCCGCCGCGCGTGCCTTCACCTTCTCATCCGCCAGCGCCGCAGCCTCAATCGCCTTCGAATCGGCATCAGCCGGAACCCGCACCACTGTCACCAATTTCCCGTTGATCTGCACCGGAATCTCCAGCTCATCTTCGCGAGCCAGCTCCGGATCGCTCACTGGCCAGTCCGCGCGCAGAATGGTTCCTTCTTCTCCCAGCTCTTCCCACAACTCCGCAGCCAGATAGGGCGCAAACGGCGCCAGCAACAACGCCAGCGAGCGCAGCAATTCGTGCACCACCGCCGCGCTCACCTCGCCCGCAGCAAGCTGCGCGTCCGCCCCCTGGATCTCGTTCACCAGCTCCATGATCGCGGCGACGCACGTATTGAAGTGCCAGCGCCCCTCAAAATCCTGCGTGATCTTCGCGATCGTCTGATGCAGCTTCCGTAACAGCGCCGCACTCGTCCGGCTATCAGTCTGCCCGACAGCCCCGCTCCGCGCATACGGCGCATACTTCACTGAAATCCGGTAAACCCGGCTCAAGAAGCGGCTCACCCCGGCCACGCCATCTTCCTGCCAATCCAGGTCGCGATCGGGCGGCGCGGCAAACAGCGAGTACATGCGCGTAGCATCCGCGCCGTACCGTCCCACCATGTCGTCAGGCGATACCACGTTGCCCCGGTTCTTTGACATCTTGTGGCCGTCTTTGGTCACCATGCCCTGTGAGAACTGATTCTTCACCGGCTCGTCGTCCTTCACCAGCCCCAGGTCCCGCATTACACGCGTCCAGAACCGCGAATAAATCAGGTGCAGAATCGCGTGCTCCACGCCGCCAATGTATTGGTCGATCGGAAACCAGTAAGCCGCAATCTTCGGATCAAACGGCGCATTCGAATTCTTCGCGTCGATATAGCGGTAAAAGTACCAGCTTGAGTCGACAAACGTATCCATCGTGTCCGTCTCGCGCTTGGCAGGACCGCCGCACTTCGGACAGATCACGTTCACGAACTCCGGCACGCGCCCCAGCGGCGACCCGCCCTGCTGCGTAATCTCGATCTGCTCCGGCAGCAGCACCGGCAACTGATCCTCCGGCACCGGCACCAGCCCGTCCCTTTCGCAATGAATCATTGGGATCGGCGTGCCCCAATACCGCTGCCGGCTCACACCCCAATCCTTCAGGCGGAACGTTACCTTCGGCTCCCCAAACCCGCCCGCTAGAGCAACCTCCTGCAGTTTCTTCTGCGCCTGCGTGCAGCTCAAGCCATCAAATTCGCCGGAGTTCATCAGGTCGCCATTTTCAGAGACAAACGGCATTACCACCGCCAGCGTTTCGTCCTCGGGACGAATCACCTGGACCACAGGCAAATCGTATTTCGCCGCAAACTCGTAGTCGCGTTCGTCGTGCGCCGGAACGCTCATGATCGCTCCGGTCCCGTAATCAGCCAGGATGTAATTCGCGACCCAGATCGGCACCCGTTCGCTGTTGTACGGATTGATGGCAAAGTGTCCGGTGGGCACGCCGTGCTTTTCAATAGCGCCCAGGTCGCCAGCCTCACGCGCCAGTTTCTGCTGCTCAATCAGTTCATCCACCTGCGTCTTCAGCACTTGGTCCGCCGCTGTAAACTCCGCCACCAGCGCATGCTGCGGCGCCAACTGCACGCTAGTCGCCCCAAAGATCGTATCCACGCGCGTCGTGAACACACGTATGCGGGTCTTTTCTATTCCCTGTTTCCTGTTCCCTGTTCCCTGGATTTCTTCAAGGAAGAAATCGACCTCCGTCCCTTCGCTGCGCCCAATCCAGTTGCGCTGCATGGTGCGAACCTTGTCCGGCCAGCCGTCCAGCTTATCCAACCCCTCCAGCAACTCCTCGGCATACGCGGTGATGCGGAAGAACCACTGCACCAGGTCGCGCTGTTCCACAATCGTGTCTTCGTGCCGCCAGCAGCGCCCGTCGATCACTTGCTCGTTCGCCAGAACCGTTGCGCACTCCGGACACCAGTTCACCTTGCTCTTCTTGCGGTACGCCAGGCCCCGCTCATACATGCGCAGAAAGAACCACTGGTTCCAACGGTAGTAGTCCGGCAGGCAGGTGGTCACTTCCGTGGCCCAGTCAAAGCCCATGCCCAGCCGCTGAAACTGCCGCTTCATCGCGGCAATGTTCGCCAGCGTCCACTCGCGCGGAGGCGTGTGATTTTTGAGCGCAGCATTTTCCGCAGGCAGTCCAAACGCATCCCACCCCATCGGGTGCATCACGTTGTAGCCGCGCATCCACATGTGCCGCGCCAGCGCGTCGCCAATGGAGTAGTTGCGCACGTGCCCCATGTGCAGCGCGCCGCTCGGATAAGGCAGCATCTCCAGCACGTAATACTTGGGCTTGCCGCACTCTGCGGGCTCCGCCGCATACATTGTCGGATCGGCGGCCCACCTCTGCTGCCATTTAGGTTCAATTGCCGCCGGGTCGTATCGAACGTCTTTGTCTTCCGCCATAACCTCTTAAGTGTAAATGGAAGACGATGGAGCTCGCTCAATCACTGGTTGCAAGGGACTTCATGCGTCTGTTCAGTCACAATCGGGAAGCCCTGCGGAGGCTGGAAAAGCGCGGGATCAGGCTCGCCGGGAACAAAGCTTGTCAGTTCACGTGTGAACCGCCCCTCGCGAGGGTCATCACTGATGTATCGCGCTTCAAGTCTGTATTCATCCGACGTCCACGATTCCGACGTGGAAACAAGCGGTTGGTCATTGCCAACCTCACCCGTGGGGGTAGTCCTGGTCACTCGGAAGCCTCGAATCAGCAATCCCTGAAAGGTATCGGTTCCGAGGTTTTCCTTCTTCGTCTCGATCGAGCTTTGATGCGGAACGGGGGCCTGGAGCATCTCGCTGGCCTTCTTTGCAGCCCTCTGCTCAGGCGTCAGCGGGTAGCTCCAATTCAGGCGGCCTGAGTCGGACTGCCAGCAGCCGTGCCGCTGCTCCCCGGGCGGCAACTGAACAACGGTCACCTTCTTTTTCCGTGAGTCCCAGCGTATTTCCGTACCCGCAATCTTATCGCTGATATGGAAGTTTGTTATCGCCGGTTGCCCGCCAACGGATGGTTGCGAATTGAAGTCGTAGTAACGGCCCTGCCCATCGCGCGCCTGTCCCGACGTAGACTCTGTGGTAATGTTCACGCCATTCGCCAACACCTGCACATGCGTGCTTTTGGATTCGGAATAAAAAGGCAGCATGGGCGCCGGAGTCCGCGGAGAAATGGCAGTTCTGGGTGCCGGTTTGGGTGGGATTTGGGCAGCAACCACGGGCGCTACAACCACGGGAAAGATAAGCGAAGGCATCAAGTAAAGAACACTGTTCCGCATGCGTGACCTCCTAAGCCCAGAGATCGCTCGCCACCAGATTACCCCTGATTAAACAAAGCGGTCGAGTTTTTCCATCACTCCACTAAACTCCGCAACACCCGCACATTCCGCTCCTCATCCCCCGGCTCATCCACTGGCGTCTCCGCAACAAACGCGGCATGCTCAAATCGCTTGTCATTCAGCAGCCGCCGGAACGGCTCAACCCCCATCGTCCCCTGCCCAATGTGTTCATGCCGGTCCAGCTTCGACCCCCGCTCCGCCTTCGCATCATTGCAATGCCACACCCTCACCGCCTCAAACCCCACAGTCGACGCAATCAACCCGATCGTCTCTTCGTATCCCTCGGGCGAAACAAGGTCGTACCCCGCCACATGCGTATGGCAAGTATCCAGGCAAACCCCCACCGGCGCGCACGCCCTCAGTAGCGCAACCAGCTCCGCAACCTGCTCAAAGCTTCCACCCAGCGAAAACTGCGCCCCCGCCGTGTTCTCAATCAGGATATGGAACCCAGTTCCCTGCCACGCCAGCCCGTCAATCGCTCGTGTAATCGAGTCAGCCGCCAGCTTCAACCCCTGCTCGCGCGTCAACCCACTCCATGACCCAGGATGCAGCACCAGGTAGTCTGCGCCAAACGTAAGCGCCCGCTCAATCTCCCCCCGAAACGCCGCAATGCTCTTCTCGCGAATGTCGTCTGTCTGGCTGCACACGTTCACGAGGTAGCTCGTGTGAATCACAATTGGGCTCACGTCAAGCTTCGCACGCAACTCCCGCATCCGCTCCGCCTGCTTCGGGTCCACCTTGGGCGCACGCCACATGCGCGGGCTCGACGAGAAAAACTGAAATGTATTCGCCCCAATCTCACGGGCCCGCTCAACAGCATTTGAAGCCCCGCCCGCCGTTCCAAGATGCACACCAATCCGCTTAGTCATGCCGATAGTCTATTCATCCGACCCTCTGAATTGAAACCTCAAAAAAGCAAGAGGGCGCGGCTTGACGGCTATCCCCACGATTCTCTCCAATGTTGTTGCCGTTCTTTGAGCGAAGTGCAACTATGTTCCATCTCGATTTCCGTAATTTTGAATTCGTTCTCTCCTCGGGCAATCGTTTGAAAGCATTTCATGCAAATCGATTCAACCGTGGAATCTGACATCCTTCGATGGAAGAAATTACCCAAAGTTTTCATTGGAATCCTCCAAAATACTCAATGCGCTCACTAAATGGCGACCTCTCCGACCCCAGAGAGATTTGTTTGCAGGTCTCCTTCCAAAACAAGTGGCTTGCGCTCTTTCTTGTGAAAAGGCTGCCCTGCATGAGCGAGATGAAGCGGCCCACGACAGACAACCAATTGGGTCAAGCGAACATCCTTTTTATCGTGGTGGGAGTCGTGGAAACCAATTCGGTCGGTGAGACTGAACGACTTTTAGATGAGTATACGTCTCTAGCAAAGCGTCAATATGAGGTCTTGCAAAGGTCTCCTTACGCGCAGTTATCGCGAAGGGAAGCCGCCGCATATGACGCCAGGTTGCTACGCATTAAAGAAATCTCCAAGGAAATCATAAGGCTGCGGTCTAAGGCTTCCTAAATTCGTCTGAGTCGAAACATGCCGTCAATTAAGGCAACGCAGCATGAGCGCCATGTTCAAAGCGCCCTGAGCCCCGTCGAACGCGAATCAAAGCGCGCAAAAGATCGCTCCGTCTTCCACGGTGAGTTCGATGCCGGCTCCCTTGGCGGCCTCCTGCAAGGCTGCGTTCAGCATCACAATCGGGTCAGCGCTCACATCAAGTCTGCGCATTAGGCCCTCGCCCTTTTTAACGCCGGCAGACAGAACGATTTTCAATCCGCGGCGCTTACACTTCACCGGAGTCCCATCTTCGAGCTTCACGTTCATCGGCTTGATGAACGCGTCCACATAGTGAACGCCGACGCCCGACTTATCGCCGGTGTGTTCCGGAAGTTTGGTCTCCGCAGCCCGGTTCACATCACAGATTTTGACTTTCACGCACACCTCCATTGACCTCGATCGCTTGTGACGCGAGGAATTCGTCCATCACTTTCCTGAACGCGCGAATGTGTTCCGGCGTGCTGCCGCAGCAGGAGCCCACGATATTTGCACCTGTCTTCAAAAGTGGCAAGAGACCTTTCACCATTTGCTCGGGCGTTTCATCGTAGACAACCTTCATGTTGATCAACTGCGGTTTTCCCGCATTCGGCTGAACCATCACGGGCAGGCTGGTGACGCGTTTGTAACGCTCGACCGCATCGCGCGCGCGCTCCATCTCCATGCCGGTTCCGCAGTTGAGAGCGACAATGTGCGCACCGTGTTCCTCCATGAATTCGGCAGCCCGTTCGGGCTCAATGCCCATCATGGTGCGAAACGTGGAGCCATCGAGAGTCACGTCGTACGCCATCGATCCAATGATGCATTTCGAGCCTGCCGCCTGCGCCGCTTCGATTCCAATCAAAAGTTCTTCAAGCGACGTTTGCGTTTCGATGATGATCGCGTCGGCCCCCGCATCTACCAGCGCCCCCGCCTGCTCCTCGAATGCGCTGCGAACCTGAGCCTCGGTAAATTCTCCGAACGGTTGGAGCAAGCCGCCGAAAGGTCCAATGTCGCCGAGCACGTACCCGTCTTTGCTCCCGAAGGCCTGACGGGCTATCTCCACTCCAGCCTTGTTCACTTCAACCACATGGTCCGTCTCGGAATGACGGGAGAGCATGATCCGCGAGCCGCCAAAGGTATTGGTGATCAGGCAATCCGAGCCGGCCTCCACATAACGCCGCTGAATGGCGAGCACGCGCTCAGGACGTGTGAGATTCCACGCCTCGCCGCAATTCCCCTGTTCCAATCCGGCGATCATCAGTTGCGTGCCCATGGCTCCATCGCCAAGCAAAGGCCGTTCGCGAATTATGTCTTGCAAAAGCATATTCATAAAAACTCCGTATCTTGCGTCCGTCCTTTTTGAACCAATGCGTAGTGAATTGTTTCCAAGACCAGCCCCCATTTATGTTCGCGGCTTGACGACTCACAATAGCAACCCGCGGCGCTCGGCTTGCGCTGCCAGGCCAGGACATTGTTCAATCGTTCCCCGTGCAGAGGTTTCTCGCGGTCAATGGCGTTCATCAGATTTTCAGGATCGTTTAGATATTCGCACATCAGAGAGTGGCCTTCATCGTCTGGAGCCGGTGCGCAACGCTGCTCACGGATCGGGTATCCTTCAGCGCGTGGGCCGAGCTTCACGTTATAGTGAAAGGTCAGCGGGCGGCCCATGTTGGTGCAGGTAGTGCCATCATAGCGAAACAATGCATCCAGTGAACCGTCCTGATTCACATGCAATGAGAGGCGCTCCTCTGCCCACCTCTTCAAAGCCTTCCGATTCACGCTGTATGCGGCGTCTTCGTCCAGTACCGCAGCGCGAACAGGGACTTGCTCGCCCCAGGATCGCGGAGCCCGACGGTATGACCCGCGCCTGTACTGACAGGGTCCAAAAGAACAATTCTCGCAGGCGACAAGGTCTGTAAGCCTGCGCAGCCGCTCGGTATGACGCGTCAACCCGAAAACCGCGAGCAGCGTTTTCTTCGGGCGCAGCATGCCAGTATCAAACACTTCCACGGGAGAAGGAAACGTCTCTCTTCGAGTCCGCTTCATCAGCTCAAGCAAGCGAGGCTGTTCCGCTACATCCCATTCGGTATAGCCAGGGCTCGAATGCGGCAACACAGCCATGCCATGCTGCTCCGCCCAATCGCAGAGGAGCGCTCCGGTCGTCATAACCAGATGTTCGACAACCGCCGACGCGAATACTTCGAGGAAGAAATACTCATCCGGCTTGTCGTCCTTCCAGCGCTGGTGCGATTCTTCTTCGGCTTCGGGACCCGCGCCAGCCGCAACCAGAATTACGCTATGGGCTTCCGCTTTCTGCAGCGTGCCTTGCATGCGTTTGCTGGTGAAATCGGTGCCATCAATGCGAATGGAGTCACCGTTGATTTCGAAGTTCTCCGCTTGCCGCGCATAGAACCACGGGCGTCCATTCTTTCCGTACCAATCCCGCGCCCAATTTGCCAACTCCAACGCGCGGCCTTCCAGCACCCATCCACGCGGATAGCCGAGAAGGCGCACATACTCCTGGGGCAACACGTTCAGCTCAGGATCTGTGCTGGCCAACTCGACCGCTTCGGCTACGTCGCGCATGGAATCCGCTCCACTGGTTTGAATTGACAGCCCTCCACGAAGAAATTGAAAAAGTCCGGGTGCGTTTCCAGGCGGCAATGCTCCGCCTTCTTTACCAGCTCTTCCAATTCCTGTCGCTTCGACTTCGAGAGCAGGGCGATGGTGGCGCCTTCAATCGCGGTATTGCCAGCCTGGACAATTTTGGCTGAAGGGAGACTGGGCACAAGTCCAATGCGCTTTGAGGCTTCGATGTTGAGGTGGCGTCCAAAACCTCCCGCGAGATAGAAGACTTCGATGTCGTCAAAATCAATACCATAGGTCGAGAAGACGGCGTGTAAACCGGCGACGTTCGCGCCCTTCGCCTGAGCCAACTCATTCACATCGCTCTCCAGAATGAAAATGTCCCGATCTGTTGTTCCACCGTCATAAAGCGTGATGCGTTGAACGTCATCCTCGAAGCGGCCCATATCGTTCATCTTGCCAGTGCGAAGCAACTCGCTCAATGCATCCACCAGTCCAGAACCGCAGATGCCCTGGGGCGCAATGTCGCCGATAACACCAAGCTGAAAGTTCCCGTCATCGTCAAACGCCACTGTTTCGATCGCCCCGTCCAACGCAGGCATCCCGCATGCAATCGCTCCGCCCTCGAATGCCGGACCAGCCGGACACGATGCCGCGAGAATGCGATCTCTATTTCCGACAATCAACTCCGTATTCGTCCCGATATCCATCACCGCGATGAGACGCTCTTCATGTGCCAGGTCAACCGCCAGCATGCACGCCGCAGCATCTGCCCCCACATGGCCGCTGATGACGGGAGCCCCGTAGACACGCGCCTTTGGATGAATTGGCAACAGGCTGCGCATCCCGGTCTGCACCAAACTCGTGGTCGTCCGCTTCCCTTCCGCCATTTCGATTTCCGTTATCGACTGGTATGGATTCTGCCCGATCGAATACACACTCTGTCGAAAAAACAAATCGCGCATCGTCGAGTTGCCAACCACCACCATTTCATAAATGGTTTTCGGATCGACGGGAAACTTTTCGATCGCATGCGTCAGGTATCCGGCCAGCGTGCGCATCAGCAGACGTCCGGGGTGCTCCGTGTCGTACTCAATGCGCGACATGACTTCCGAACCCCCGAAACGCTGCGGATTCTCAAACGACGTGTCCGCGATCAGCTCGCCGCTTTCCAGATCAACAAGCCGCAGCACAACCGTCGTGGTCCCAAGGTCCATGGCGATTCCAAGGATCGGCTCGGTCGAGCGTTCCACCTCGACTCCATCAATCAGGATTCGATCTCCGTCGCGCGTGACCGCCGGATCAAGTTTGAGTTCACGATTGCCTACCGGAAGCCCGAATGCGTGCCGTTCAATGACCATCTGCCCGCGCCGCATCGTATGGCAACGGACGTGCCCGTCTGTGCTCGCGACGAAAGTCTGGCACGACAGGCGGAAGTTGCCCTTGAGATGACGCTCCGGCTCAGCAAGCGCAGATAGAACGTTCATCCCTTCAAGCACCTCAACCATGCACTCTTTGCACTTGCCTTGCTTGCGGCAGGAAGTAGGCACATCGATGCCGAGCGCTTCGGCATAGTCAAACAGCGATCGACTATCGGTCGCCTGGATTGATTGTCCGTTGATGGTGAGGTTCACGGCCATCTGCAGGCCTACCAGCCTTTCTCTTCGAGTTCGGCTTTCACCGCTTGCGCGACTTCCTGCGCGGGTCCCTCGCGCTCTTCTTCCTCGCTCCACTTCCATTGCGCCAGGTAGTCGTCGGAACCTTGCAGCCCGCGCTTGGCTGCAAGGATATCCACCTGCGCCATAAACTTCCCATCCAGCATCACAGTCACGTCGTCGGCCTCATCCTCGGCCTTGATTTGAGTAGGGATTTCCTGCCAATACAAAACCTTGTAAGTCGTCACCGCTGATTACTCCTGAGCCGCAAGCCGCAAAAACAAATCCACCGCCGCGGAGGCGTTGGCGCCGTATCCATCGGCGCCGATTTCGTCGGCAAACATCTGGCTGATGGGGGCGCCGCCGATGGCCATTTTGATGTGCGTCAGACCGGCCGCATCAAACCCGTCGATCACCGTCTTCATATACATCATGGTCGTCGTCAATAACGCACTCATCCCAATGATCGTTGGCTTGCACTTCTCCGCAGCGGCCATGAATTTATCGAGGCTCTGATCCACGCCGATGTCGTGCAGCTCGAAGCCAGCGCCCTCGGCCATCATGCCCACCAGGTTCTTCCCGATGTCGTGCAGGTCGCCGCGAACAGTGCCCATCAGCAAAACTCCCCTGGGCTTGGTGCCGCTATCCTTCGAGGTCAAAAGCGGCTTCAACACACCCATGCCCACCTTCATCGCGCGCGCGGCAATCAGGACTTCCGGGACATAAAGTACGTTATGTTTGAAGTCCTCTCCCACCACGCTCATGCCCGCGATCAATCCCTCGTTTAGGATCTCCTGCGCGGTTCGCCCCTCTGCGAGAGCTTCCCTTGTGAGCCGGTCCACCTGGTCGGCGTTGCCCTCGTACAGGAACTGATTCATCAAGGCATAATCAGGCATCAATCCTCCGCTCAATGACTGCTCTAAACCGCAACGGCCGCGCGCTTTGCATTGAATTCTTCCAGCGCCTCCAGCATCGCCAGAATATTCTCGCGCGGCATTCCCGGGCTGGTGCCACCCCCGACGGAAAGAATAATTCCTTCTCCGCCCGAGCCCTCCAACACTTCAAGGGTCTCGTCCCTCACTTCCTCCGGAGTTCCCCGCACTCCAATCTCCAGCGGATTGACATTGCCCATCAGACATATGCGGTCGCCCACGCGCTGCTTCACTTCTGTAATGTGTTTCTGCTTGCCCCAGTTGAGCACGTTGAAACCTGCATCCGGCAGGTGGTCGAGGCAGGCATCGACCTCCGCGTCATTGTGGTACAACTTCACCCAATCCTTCGGGAAAGCATCGCAGATGCGCTTGAGATAAGGATGAGCGAACTCGAGGTAATGGTCCTCATTAATGAACCCCACAATATCGTCGAGAATGAAAATGCTCTCAACCCCGTCGCCCATCACCTTCTGCTGTGCTTTAAGCCAGTCGATAATGACGCGTGTACACAGGTCAATCAGCTTATGCGCGCCCTTGGGATCTTCCACCAGGTCGATCATGAATTCCGTGGTGCCGCGAACAAATCCCGCCGTGCACAAAGGCCCGCGCGACGTAACCATGGGAAGAATGTAGCCGGCATCCAGAATCCGCTGCTTGGCCATGCCGATGCGGTGCAACGTCAGGCCCGCAAAACCGTCGGCCTCCACTTCATAGTCGGGAAAGCTATCGATATCCTCGAGGCGCCGCAGCGTCTGGTATTCGCTGGGCGTATTGTCCTGCCAAAACTTAATTTTCGCGCCCAGCACCGAGGGCTCCGCCGCCATTCCGTACTCCATCCACCAGGACGGGATGAAGATGATATCCGGGAACTCCCGCATGATCTTCAAATTGGATTGAAACCAGAGTTCCGGATCAAGGAAATAGTCCAGGTGCTTGATGCCAAGGTAACCGGGAATCCATGGGCTATCCACGATCAGTGCCATCGGTATCTTGTCCATCCTCTCGCGCCGCGCCGCTCGCTTGAATGTTTCCCATTGTTCTGGCAACATATTTTTCCCTCCGCAATACTTGGTCTTCATAACCATGCACCGATCAGCATCGGCCGGCTCGCAAGTGCTTGTTTTTCTTCAACCTGAAACATCCACCAGCTCTTACATCGCGCCCCGCTTGTCTTGTTCGGCACTCAAACTAAATCCGGTCACTAAATCGACTTACTTCTGATGGTCGCAATCATACGGTATGGGCAACAAGACATACAACAGGATTTGCCATTGTCCCTCGCGAAATCGCCTGACAACTCACTTCTCGCTCCAGCGATCCGTGAACGTTTATTGGTATCGAATTTTCTCTGGTAGCGGAGGGTAGGCCACAGAGTTCCAACGGGGAAAGCAGCCAGATGGGATTCCGAGGGAGTCTTGGGCGATCAATCCTTCGACGTGGTCTGGTTCCCGGCGCTGTTCGCTTCCTATAGTAAACAAAAGCCCTCGAAAAACCCGCCGTTTTCGACGAAAAGAGGCCTTTCGGGTTTGAATCTACGCTCTAATCGTCGTCATCCTTGGCGGACTTTTTCACCCGCGCTTTCAGCATCGCAGGAACGGCCTTATCGCCCATTGCATCCTTCCACAGAATCGCGTTCAGCCTCTGCGCATCGGCGTGGTCCGCATGGCGAAAGTCCATCTTCATGCTCTCCTTCGCTCCCGACGCTGTCTTCGCATTCGCCGTGTAGATCAGTCCGTTGTCGCGGTTGGAGTAGTCCGCCGCATAAGCCGCCTGATCGCCCGCCCCCGTAAACAGAGTCGATATAAGCGAACTGAACGCGTCGTTGTTGTTCATCGGCGGGAGCCCGAGCAACGTCTCCATGGTCCTTATCACACTCACAGTCGAGTAGAACCGGCTGTCGACAAATGGCGCGCCACTAGTATTATGCGGAGAGTACTTGCTGACCACAAGTGCCACGCTTCGGTGCGCGTCCACATGGTCGCCGCCATCCTGCGCATCGTCTTCCAGAATGAAGAACGCCGTGTCGTCCCAGAACGGCGAATGCGAGATCGCTTCCACGGCCCTGCCCACGGCAAGATCGTTGTCAGACACCGAGGCCTTTGGCGTGGGTTCACCGGGCCGCGTTCCCGCCGTGTGGTCGTTCGGCAATCGCAGCAGCACAAAGTTCGGCATGCTGTCTTTTCCCTGCTCTTTGTCAGCAAGCCAGCCCTTCAGGTGACGCATGAAAATCTCCACCCGGATTTGATCCGGCACTGCGAGTTCAAAGTCCGGCGCCTCCGCAGCAAAGTGGCCCGCCAGTTCCGGCTTGGTAGCTACGTTGGCGGCGATCCGCGGAATCGCCCAGGGCCACTTATTCGTCCCTCCGCCCCACTCCGCCGGCAGTTCCTCGCCCGGCGCAATGGCCTTCTTCGCACAGTCGCGGCCCTCCATCAGCGGCCCCATGCGGGGATCGGCCACCCGCTTCTCATTGCAGAAGGTCGTAGAAATGTATTCGCCAAAGTGGTAATACGACTTACCATGCGCCGCTAAGTTGCCCCATAAGTAACCGCTCGCCGGCTCGTTCACATCGGGTATCTTCTGCAGCAGAGGATAGTCTTCCGCAACCGCTCCTTCCCAATCGTAGGTTCTCTGCCCGCCGCGATAATTCTGTTCCCAGGTCTTCTCCAGATAATCCGTGCCAATGGCCGCTGTCGACCACACATGCCCATCGCCAGAAACTTCACCGGAATCGAAGAAGTTATCCAGCACTCCAAACTGCAGCGCCAACTTGTGTTCGTTGGGAGTTACCGCCTCACCGTACATGGTCAGCTTCGGATCGCCATTGCCCACCGGCTTGCCATCCTTACTCAAGTCGCCAAGAATCTGATCGTACGTCCGGTTTTCCTTGATGATGTAAATCACGTGTTTGACACGGCTCTCGGCTCCGCCGGCAAATTCGATCTTCTCTTGCGCGGCCTTCATCCGATTTGACTCCAGCACCACCTGGGTCCACTGCGCCAGGTTCTTCTCTATCTCGTTCTCATTCAACGTGGCCAAGGAGCCATAGAGCAGAGTTCCAATGTAAGTAGTAGCCCTATGGAACTTCCGGTCTCTCGTTTCCTCCGTTTGCCGCTGCGGAAAGTTGTTAGGTCCCGTTCCCTTACCCTTGCCGGTTGCAACATACAGCTTGCCTCCTGTTGCCGAACGAAGAAACGCCATCGACATGGGCATCCACTCCGTGGGCACAAAGCCGATCGGTTCTACCATGCCCTGCTTCGCCGCCCTGGCCGTCAGTTTACCCGTGTCAATCACCGCGACTGCATCGCTGATGGCATTCGCCACATACAAGCGGCTTCCGTTCGCGTTCACCGCCAGTGCCTCGGGCTCAGCGCCAAAGTAGCTCTGCCCGGGCAGTCGCGTATCAAAGTAACCCTTGACCGAGAATTGCCCTGCCCCGACATTCACCGCCGCAACAGCGTCGCGGTTGGCCAGCGCGACATACAAGACCCTTCCATCCGGTGAAAACTCGAGCGCGCAGGGATGCGTTCCCGGAGCCACATCGCTCGACGGCTTAAGAAGGGCAAGCTTCCGCGTCACGGTTCCTTTGGCCAGATCGAGTTCCGCAATTTCAGAAGCATTCCATAGCGCCACATACGCTCGGGCACCGTCTTTCGAGACCGCCAGAGCCTCGGGATAAGTTCCAGGCACGGCATTGCTTTCGGAGAGATCGAAGCGTTCCTCGATCACCCCGCTCCCCGCGTCCAGCAGCAACACATCATCGGAGAGATTATCCGCGACCAGCAGCTTTTCCGCTCCAGCCGCACCCACCACCGCAATCGCCGCGGGAAACGGCACTCCCTTGTCGCCCTCCACATCGCCAAGAATTCTTGTCTTGCGACCCGGAGCCAACTGCTGCAACGGCAGGCGGATCAGCCGTTCCGGCCCAATCTTGCCGCCAGCAAAGCTGTAAACGACAACTCCGCTGCCGGTCTTGTCCTTCCCATCGCCCAGCGGGTCGGAAGTCGAACCCATGCTCGCATACAAATGGGTTCCGTCGCGGCTGAAAGCCAGCCCGGAATAGAGCGTTTGCTTGGCAGCCTGAGCCAGTGTGCGCGCATCCGGAAAATCCGCGAGCGCGCCAGTGTGCGTATCAAGCACTGCGAGCGACTGCTCATACTGCGATTCAAGGGTCCCATACCCGGCATTCACCGTGACCACATAGCGCCCATCTGGCGAGACGGCAATCGTTATGGGAAGGCTGTTCAGCCGCTGTGGATGTCCCGGAATTTCGCCGATCAATTGTTTGCTGGTGGGCAGGTCAACCGTTTGGGAGCGCAGAAGCACCCCCCCGGATACCACAATGGCGGCCGCAAGGATGAAACAAACCTTCGTATCCATGGCAGAAGCTTAACAAGAGCGCCTTCCCCCAGCTTTACGGCACGGTTACAAACTCGATCCATCGCCGCTTCAGGACAGTCGGAGACGCCCCAGTTTCCGCCCATTACCAATTCAGCGCCAAAAGTAATCCTGCACAATCGGCCATCTTTCCTTAGAATTCACTCATGAGCGACGCATTTGATCCCCTTACCCAGTTGCTTACCGACGTGGTGCTGCCCAACCTGAAATCGGTGCAGATGAGCCAGGCCGAACAAATTGCCGCCAACACTCGCCTGGAAAAGGCCATCGATGAGTTGCGCAGACACATCAACTCACAGTTTGCCCTCCTCGCAAACCAATTGACGGCATGCCGGGCCGAATTGGCCGCAGCACATGCGGCGCTGAAAGCGGCACAGGCATCGGTCGAAACGCTGGCCCCGCAACGCGATACGCTGATCCACTAACGACTGTGGTTAATTCTTCAGGTACGCAGGCGCGCCCCCGACCTGCAATAATCGGTTGGTTATGCGCACGGTCATTACAGCAGAAAAAATCTGGGATGGGACTCGCCTCACTTCCCATCCCATCGTGGTCATTGAAGACGGATTACTTGTCTCCCTGAGAACGCGGGAGGGCGGCGAGTTAGCGACCGGTGATCGCGTGCTTGATTATCCCGGCGTCACGCTGGCACCCGCGTTTTTTGACGTCCATTTTCATGGGGCGGCCGGGCATGACGTGATGACCGCGACGCCGGAGGCCCTGCTCGCAGTCGGCAGCTTCCTTGCCTCGCGCGGGACCGGCAGCTTTCTGGCCACAACGGTCACTGCCTCGATAGACGCCACGCTGCGCGCGCTTTCAGGGCTTGCAAAACTGATAGCGCAGCCGCCTAACGAGGCAAAGACCAAGGCCTGGCCCATCGGCGTTCACCTGGAAGGCCCGTTTCTTTCCCATGCCAAGAAGGGTGTTCAACCCGCGGAACATTTGCTTGCTCCCGACCTCGCGACCTTCAACCGGTTTTTCGAAGCCGCTGAAGGCCATATCAGGCTCATCACAATGGCGCCGGAACTCCCTGGCGCAGTCGAACTCGCCGCTCATGCCACTTCTCGCGGCGTTAGGGTATCCCTCGGCCACTCGGATGCCACGGCGGCTGAAACCCGCAACGCAATTGCCGCCGGCGCGGCGAGCGCTACGCATACGTTCAACGCCATGAGGCCGCTTGACCATCGCGAGCCGGGAATTCTGGGAACTGTGCTGACGACTGATTCCCTGTTTGCCGAATTGATTTGCGATGGGATCCATACCGCCCCGGAACTGGTGAAACTCTGGTGGCGGGCCAAGGGGCCGGAGCGGGCGATTCTAGTGACGGACGCGATGAGCGCAACGGGCATGCCGGATGGGGAATATCAGCTTGGCGGATTCGCCGTACAGGTAGCCGATGGCAAGGCAACGGCCCGTGGCGTTCTCGCGGGCAGTGTCCTTACGCTTGACCGCGCCCTCACAAATTTCCTGGAGTTCACAGGTGCAGAAGTTGAACAGGGGCTGCGGTTGCTCACAGCGAATCCGGCCGCAATGACAGGATTCCTCGATCAAGCCGGCTCCCTCGCAGTAGGACAAAAAGCGAATCTCGTCGCGGTGGATCGTGCCGGCAAGCTGGTCGCAAGCTTCGTCGATGGACAGTCGAAAAATTAGCGTGCTTTTCTAGTCGGCGGCTTCGGCGAGCCTCTCTGCCCGCCACAGTGCACCGTCGATTCCTGAAACCTCATGCTGCAGCACGGACATCTTGGGGGCTGCCATGTGCAGCCCCGCAAAAAACCCCTCTCGCACCAGCCGTGCCTTGCCAATGATGCTGCCAATCCAAGCGACTGGAAGTTCTTCTGTGAGGCCATGCTTGCGCCGTAGCTTTCCGCGCACCAGCAACACAAAATCCACCAGGTCGGCAGATGCCTGCCGCAAAACCCCCATCGCGACCGGGTCGCCAGCCTCGGCAAGATCACTGATCGCCGGTGCAAGCGCCGCAAAATCCGGCCCTGGCGTGCTGTCGCCCAAGTTCACCAGTTCCTCAAGGGTCGTGGTCCCCCAGATCCGGCCCACGGCCTCCAGCACCCCGGTAGGCTGCTCGCGATCGAAGGCATTCAGCCCCCGCCGAACTGCGTGCAATCCGATCCAGTAGCCGGAGCCCTCGTCTCCCAGCCGCGAACTGTATCCGCCTGCGCACTCGCGGCTTCCGTCGGGCGCGCGCCCAATGGTATTCGAGCCCGTTCCGGCGATCTGCAAAATGCCGGGACCGCCTTTGAATGCTGCATCCAGCGCAATCACTTCGTCGCCAACCACCTCGGAGCGTTCGGCGCGAAAGTCCTGCAGGACAGCGGTGATCCACTCCCCCGTGCCGGGCAAACTTGCACTTGCCACACCAACGGTGGCGGCTTGAACGCTGGTCACGCCGGCCTGATCGTACACACTCTTGAGCAGCGTGCGGAGGTTGGCTTCAGCTATCTCGGCGCCAACCCTGAGGCGCTTGATGGAGCCGCTTTCCGCATGTGCCAATACATTTTCCCCGGCAACGATGGATGCGCGCGTGCGAGTGCCACCGCCGTCAATTCCCAAAACTACGTTCATTTTTTGGCTGCTCCCTGAGAGTCCGGAACCGCAATTGAGTCTGCAGAGTCGCCGCCACCGTCGCGCAGCGTGCCGGCCAGAATATTCAGGCTGCCGTCGGACTTCGGCGGCGTGAGGCCGAGAAGATGTGCCATCCAAGGATACAGATTGGTGTTGGCGAACGGTGCGACAGTCTTGCCCCGCACAATGTCAGGACCTGAGGCGAAGAAGGAAGCCTTCATTTGCGGCATTGCCTGCGGATCGTATCCGTGCGCTCCCGCCGTTGGGGGACGGTCATCGCGGCCGGGTGGCGGACCATGGGCACGAATGGAAAAGGACCCGGTGGCGACGACTACGGGATCGCCCTCACGAGGATTCTGGTTGTAGTTCAGCCCGGCCGGAACGTCCTTGCGGCGATAGACAACGAATTGGGAAGAAGCTTTCTTGAGCTGGTTGTAGACGCGGACGCGGTCCTCCTCGGTCTTGCCGTAAAGCAGGGGGCCGACAGCATCGAAGCCTGTGAGGTCGGCGAATTGATCAAGAGTGATCCAGGGGCCTTCGACTTTCACCATGCCGTGGTCACTGATCACCACAAGGTCGATGGGCAGGCCGGTCGCATCGAGGGCTGCCTTCAGCTTGCCCACCATGCCATCCATTTTGACCACCGCGGCCTTTGTTTCCGGAGAGTCGGGACCGTACTCATGGCCTTCGTGGTCAGGCTCGGAGTAGTAGATGGTGATGAAATGGGGACGGTCCGCCGGCGGAAGCTTCAGCAACGCCACGGTGTTGTCGATGCGGGCCTGCTGGACGGCATCAGTCGCTTCAGTCTTGTTGTCGAAGCGGGCGTAATATGTGGGGCGAAATCCGGCGATCTGCGCCTCGGAACCGGGCCAGAAAAGGCAGGCGGAACGCATCCCTTGGCTCTCCGCCAGGCTCCACAAAGGTGTGCCTGTATACCAGCTTCCGTCGGTAACGGCGGCGGCGTCTGAAATGCCGTAGCGGGCGTTCTTCGTCTCATCGTAGAAGCTGTTGGCAACCAGACCGTGGTGCTCGGGATAAAGGCCCGTGACGATGGAAAAGTGATTGGGAAAGGTGAGTGAAGGATAGCTGGGGAACATGCCATCAGGCGCCCAGACCCCTTGCTTGCCGAGAGCGAGAAGATTGGTGGCATTGTCGCGCTTGGCATAGTCCCAGCGGAAGCCGTCGAGTGAAACCAGCACCACATAATGCTGCGCCTGCGCCTTGGCTGAGTTGGGCCCATTGTCGACGTGAAGGAGCGGGAGAGCCGGATTCTGGCCCGGGATAACGGCAGGTTGCTGAGCCGCCACTGCAAGCCCGAAGGCCAGAGCGACCGAGGCGAGAGCCAGACGGCTCCAGGCGCGAAGACGCATGAAGAGTACCCCCGAATCAGCTTATTACACTCGACGGCGATTCGAGACGTGGGCGCTGTCGGACCCTGCGGCGAAGCGCAGCCCGGCGTTTCGGTTGCCGCAGGGCGGAATGCTGAAAAATGAGTGTTTCCGAATTCCCCGTTCAATGGGTATAGTGCGATCAGTGGCTTTCCCGCTGAAAGAAGAGGTTTCCCGCGGTGTTCCGACCCTTAGGCATCAGGTTTTTCACGCTCTTTTGTCTTGCCTATGGCGGCTGGGCGCAAGCCCAGACCGCGCCCCCACAAGACAACGGGGCGACCATTCGGCTGGGGCAGTCGGCCGCTCCGCTGTTTGGGCCGTGGAGGTTTTCGGTCGGGGACTCGCCCATCGATCCGGCGACACACGCCCCGCTCTGGGCTGAGCCAGGGTTCGATGACTCGCAGTGGGAAACCGTGGACCTGACGCCCAACGACGGAAAATTCGATTCCTGGAGCGGATCAACCGGATACACGCCGGGCTGGCAAGCGAAAGGACACCCGACTTACTGGGGGTACGCGTGGTACCGACTTCGCGTGCACCTCGACGCTCGCAGCGGCGATCGACTGGCGCTGGCTGGACCAAATGACGTCGACGACGCCTACCAGGTGTTCAGCAACGGCAAGCTGCTGGGCAGCTTTGGGGACTTCAACAACACCAGGCCGGTGATTTATTACGCGCAGCCCATGATGTTCCCACTTCCGGCTCCGGCCAGCGGCAATGCGGATGCGGCTAACGCGGTGCTGGCATTCCGAGTGTGGATGGGACCGAACACCCTGCTGCAGGAACACGACGCTGGGGGAATGCACAACGCGCCTCTGCTGGGTGACGCGGACGCCGTTGGCGCCAATTATCAGATTCGCTGGCAAAAGTTGATCCGCGCCTATCTGCCGCTCGCGCTGGAGGCAATGGTGTATTTGGGCCTGGGCCTCATGGCGTTCAGCCTGCGGCTCTTCGACCGCACAGACCGCGTCTTTGCCTGGATGGGAGCCGTGGTCCTGATGTCGGCAGTCAACTATGGACTCTCGGCAATCTCACTGTGGACCACCTACCTGAGCTACCTGTTGCCGACCATGCTGCGCGAGGATTTTCTGACGCCGCTGATTTCCGCCGGCTGGGTCATGGTGTGGTGGATGTGGTTCCGGCTGCACCGGCCACCCTGGATTCCGCGCGCGGTGGATGTGCTCACGGTCTTGCTGATGGTGGCGAACATGATCTCCGGATCGCTGTTCTCCGCGTTTGTGTCCAATAAGGTTGCAGCGGCGTTTGCTCCCATATCGCTGGGCGTGCGACTCCTTTTCTTCGCGCTGCTCTTGTGGGTAGTGGTTCTGGGAATCAAGAAAAAGGGCCTGGAGGGTTGGATGGTTTTGCCTACGGTGCTTTTGCGAGGCATCGGGCAGTTTCAAAGAGAGCACCACACGCTTCATTTTGAAAGAGGCGGGACACCCATCGGATTGGAAATATCGGTCGCACAGATTGCGAATTTGCTACTGGCTGTAGTGCTTGGCTGGTTGCTGTTGCGTCGGCTGCTGATGTCGTTGAGTGAACAACGGCTCATGGCCGAAGATATCAACCTGCGCCTGGTGCAGTCCGGGCAGGAACAGTTGCAGATGGCGCTGGACGTGAAGCAGGCGCAAGAAGTGCAATTGGTGATTCTGCCGGAAGCGCGCACGGTGCTTCCCGGACTGGTGATCGAGAGCGAGTACCGGCCGGCACGCGCGGTGGGTGGAGATTTCTTCCAAATTGTGCCGCGGCCGCTCGATGGCAGCCTGCTTATCGTTGCCGGCGACGTGACGGGCAAGGGACTGAAAGCCAGCATGATGGTGGCGTTCCTGGTCGGGTCCATCCGCAGCACCGTGGATTGGAGCGCCGACCCGGCGGCTGTGCTGAAGGCGCTGAATCACCGGCTGATGGGACGCGGCGACGCACAGGCCACCTGCCTTGCGCTGCGCATCGGGGCCGACGGAAATGTGCTGCTGGCCAACGCGGGGCATATCCCGCCGTATTTAAACGGAGAACCGCTGGCAATGGAGGGCGCGTTGCCGCTGGGCATGACGTCGGACCTGGACTTATCCGTGATGCGCTTCAAACTGGCGGTCGGGGACCGGCTGGTGATGATGTCGGACGGAATTGTGGAGGCGCAGGACATTGCGGGAAACCTGTTCGGCTTCGATCGCGCGCACGATCTTCTGCGGAAGGCAAAGACGGCTGCGGAAGTGGCTATCGCCGCGCAGAACTTTGGGCAGGAAGACGATATCAGCGTCATCTCGGTGACGCGGACGGCGGTGTCGAAGCCGGCGGTGGCATAGGCTGCGGAAATTGTGGTTTCACAGTTTCACAGGGGCTTTGTTTCTGTGAGTTTTCGGCTTGTAACTTATTTGATTGTTATGGTTTGGCAAATCTCACAGTTTCACGGCCCAACAACGGGACGGTTTTCTTCTTCAATTTAACTAAGCATCTTATTTGCAAAGACTTGCGATGCGCGGAAGCGATGAAACATCACCCTACAAGGTGAGGAAACGTACGAAAATTACCCTTGAAAGGTGAGGAAAACCCCTCAATCTCACCTTATAAGGGGTCGGAAACTCAGGAAAATTCACCCTGGACCTACCCATGCGAAGGCGGTAATGGGAAAGGTCCTTCTGGGAAGGATTACGGCTGATTGTCTACGCGACGGATGTGCATGCTGCACATCGATTCACTGTTCCTATTGTGCGCCCGGGGAGGGTAATTCTCTGCAAAACCTCCTGGCAAGACTAATCGGCCCAGTCGACCGTAGCCTTATGGCGGGCCTCGCAAAATTGCTTTTGTGTGAATGCGGGAACTGGTCCGTTGGCTTATTCGTATGATTCCGGCAAGGAGTCCTACGCCCATGGTCCGCATCTTTCAACGACGCATCGGTTTGTTCGCAGCCCTTCTTGTCTTGCAGTGGGGGCTATACCTTCACGCGCAGACTCCCATTGTGGAAGAACCCAACTACACGCCCACGCTGACTTTTGACGTGGCCACCATTCGCCTGGCGCCACCGCCCGACGCCAATTTTCACTTGACCATCACGAGTCCGCCGCACTCCAGCCGCTTCGAAGTGACGAACTTTCCGATGAAGGCTCTTCTCCAGATTGCTTACGGCTTTGACGCCCCGGTCGTCGGCGCACCGGACTGGGTCGGGACCACGCTCTACGACATCCAGGCCCGCTCCGACGAAGCCGCCGATGCCCGGCTCGCCGGGATCACCAGCAACGAGGTCCGGCTTGAAAAGCGGAATGCGGTTCGTGTGCTGCTGGCAGAGCGCCTGGGTCTCAAGACGCACCTTGAAACCCGCAACACCGCCATCTATTACCTTTCGGTGGCCAAAGGCGGGGTCAAGTTGCAGGAGACGCCTCCGCCTCCGCCGCCTGCCAATGGAGAGGCGCCGTCTGCGACGCGATCCACCGACATCCAGGCGCATGGATCGCAGCATGGCCTCGAGTTCATTGGGACAAATGCGCCAATGCGGGCCATCACCGGGGTTCTGAGTTCGATGGTCGAAGCGCCTGTGATCGACAAGACCGGCCTCAACGGCATCTACAATTACACGCTTCAGATTGGCCGCGAATGGTCCGAGCGCGATACGGAAAGCTGGCCTTCGATTTTCACCGCGGTGCAGGATCAGCTTGGGCTGAAGCTGGAGGCAGCGCACGAGTCCGTGCCCAACCTGGTGGTGGATCACATCACGAAGCCGACGGAAAACTGATTCGTGTGTGTGCCTGCGCTATGGCGCACCTATTGGAAGCATCGCTATGCCCTGGCGTGAGAGCCACCATTCAGGATTGCAATGGTGGCTCTGGATCTACCGTCGTCAACCCGTCAGCCGAGGAACAGTAACTTCCGAGTAGGCGGTGATACGGCCACGAACCTCGCTGACGCGATTTGATCTTGAGAGAGACGTTGCTGAAATGCTGCTTTATGTTCTCTTACCTCTGCGCCAGAACGCGAACCAAATAATTGCTAAACCGGGCAAAATGAACCAGGGATGCGGCTGCAGGGAGCCTCTAACCGGCGCAAATCTACTGACTGTGCACGTTCCGATTCCAAATGAGACAACGTACATTCCGATGAGAAGTGCGAGGGGCCTAGCTAGCTGCCGCAGACCGAATGTTGTGCCGTAGGATTCACTTGAATCTTCGGTCGACCTCTCCGCTCGCCGTTCTGCTTTGATTCGGCTTTTGTTGCCCAATCCGCTCTCCAATAAATCGCGTGATTTGGTTCGATTCTACGCGCATTCGGGAGTTCGGCGTGGGTTCCGAGTGAGTGGTCGCCAAACTGTCAGTAAGTGTCTGTTAGCGATGATTCTGGTGCTGCCGAAAGTAGGAGCGGATTCTATATCCCCGGTCCCCAAAGGCGAGGGACGGGGCGCACCCTCGGTGTGGTTCGGAGTGATTATCGGGAACGGGGCGCACCCTCGGTGTGGTTCGGAGTGATTATCGGGAACGGGGCGCCCGGCAAGATATCCAGGAGGCGTAAGATTTTCGCATGCTTCCCCGCGCGCCAGGACTCATGGTCCTTTTCGCAGCTCTCTTGGCAAGCTCGACTGGGTTGCTGTGCGATGCGCAGCAAGCACAACCGAGCGCAGCGGGGCGCTACCACCTGGGCGACGACGCGCGTTGGGCCGATCCCGGCTTCGACGATAGCAGCTGGCCTATTGCCGAGAACGGCCGATGGCCCATTCCGCCCTTCATCTCGGACGGCTTCATTTGGATTCGCTTCCACGTTCAGGCGCCTGCCGACGCGTCCGGTCCGCTCGACGTCCGCAGCACGCAGAGCTATACCGGCGAGCTCTATCTGGCGGACGAAATCTATGTGAACGGTGTGCTGACGGCTCACCAGGGCAGCCTTCCACCCCATGCGAGACTTGACCCTCAGTGGGACATGGTTTCCGGCTTGCCGGTTTCCGTAGCGACGCTGGGAAAAACCGCCGTGGTGGCGCTCCGAGTCTGGGTTCCTCCGTGGGTGCGCATCAAGACTGCCACCGGAGACCTGCACATTTCAATCGGTGAAAGCCGCTATCTTGAGCTTGCCCACCAGTCCGCTGAGTGGGCATACCTTTACGCCAATGGGCTGGACATTGTGCTCAACGCCGGCATTGCCATTCTGGGTTTTGGGATGCTGATCGCCTGGCGGTGGACAGGCGAGCGCAACTTGCAGCTCGTCGGCTCGGTCATGATTTGGCAAGCACTCGCCCTGCTTGCATGGAACCCAACCTTGGAAAGGCCTCCAGTGCTAATGGTGGTGGTGGCGGTTGTGGTACCAATTGCGCTGTTCGAGTTGGCGCTCGTTGAGCTGAACTGGACTGTGCACCGCCTCCGCGCCCCGGCGCTGAAGTATATCTGCCAGGCTGCTTCAGTGGTCTGGTGTGTGGGAAATGTGACTTTGGCCGCGGTGACAACTTCCGGGACCATTGCTTTTGGGTCCGCGCTGGCTCTTGCCGTTGGGGCGGTGACCTGGTCGTTGGCTCTGATTGGGGTCGGCGTCTGGGCAATTCTGGCCAGGAGAACCAATCCGCTGCTTGCGCTGGCGCTGCTGGCGAACCCACTCATCGATTTGCTCACGGATGGCCTGCACTTCTTGCCCTACGGACTGACGGTGGGCCCATTTTTCGAACACACGATTGCGTCCACTACCTTCGTCATGGATGTCGCCCTGTTCATTCTCCTGGGCCAGAACGCCTGGACGGCGTGGCGCGCGCGCGATGAGCTTCGCGTGGAATTTGAGGCTGCGCGAGAGATCCAGGAGCAGATGGTTGCTCCCGCCATGGATGCGCCGGGGTTCAGACTCGAAAGCGCCTATTTGCCGGCGAAGCGGGTGGGTGGGGATTTCTTCCGCACGCTGCCGGAGGCCGATGGAAGCGTGATGATTGTGGTGGGCGATGTGAGCGGAAAGGGGCTGAAGGCGGCAATGACCCTGAGCGCGATCATGGGCGCTTTGCGCGACTATCCATCGCGGCAACCATGTGAAGTTCTGGCCCACCTGAACCACGCGCTTTATGGGCAAATTGGCGGATTTGTTACGTGCTGCGCGGCGCTTGTGGCCGAGGACGGCACAATGACGCTTGCCAATGCGGGGAACCCTCCTCCGTATTGCAATGGCGAGGACCTTGCAGTGGAACCCGGTTTGCCGCTCGGCCTGCTAGGCGAAGTCAGCTATGCAGAGACGCGCTACCAGCTGGCACCGGGCGACCGGCTCACGTTCGTGTCCGATGGCGTGGTTGAGGCGACGAGCCCGGAGGGAGAGCTCTACGGATTTGAGCGCTCGCGCGCCATCAGCAACCAGACCGCGAACACCATTGCGGAAACAGCCGCGCGGTTTGGGCAGGAGGACGACATTACCGTTGTGACCCTTACGAGGGAGAGTCTTGGGACATCTGCCAGTAAACAGCTTTCTGGTGCGTCAATGGCCGTCTAGGTTGGGCTCCGGTGGGATTGCAGGCTATTTGGACAGAACTCCTCCTCTGTTGGGCTGGCCGGTAAGACGGTCTGCACTTGAACGTCTGTGAGCGTCTTGGGTGGAATTTAATCGGAGCCGTCACGCGGTGTGCAGTATTGAACAGCCTGCCTTTAGCAGACTGCGTAACCCTGTTGGCTGTTTGCTTGAGAAGTAATGGCGTGCAAGACCCCGCCCATTTCGTACCCAAAACGTTCCCCGCAAGCGGAATCCGATTCCGCAGGAGCACCGATGAAAAAGATACAGGCAGTATTCGCACTTCCCCTGTTGGCGATGGCACTGGCCAGCATGCCCGCCATGGCCCAGGATCATCCGGACAACCACACCTATAAACAGCACCAGGAATGGAAGACTGGCACAAAGATTCAGACGGAAGATTGGAACCGGGGCGATAAGGTCGATTATCAGGCCAACCACCTTCGCCGTCCGCCAGAGGGACATGAGTGGCGCCAGATTGATGGGAATTACGTGATGGCGAGACAGGACGGGACAATCGTTTCAGTGCGTCGCGCTCCCCACGATCACTAAGCTTCCGTAACTTTCAATTGAACAGGAAGTCCCAGGCTGCTCCGTCGAAGGTGGCCTGGGATTTTTATGTCCTTTATTCGCCTGCGTGGTCTAGTGGGGACGGGGGTCAGGGCTTGCGGGATTGGATTTGCGGAAGATTCTGACTGCCGCTGCGTTGGTCTTTTGGCCCACGGACGGAATAGTGATATTGTCAGATTCATCCTGCACCAATTCACGACGGGGGATTCCGGGCACACGGGATTCCAGGCAGCAAACAGACCTGTTCATTCCCGAAGCTTCAACCGATCGACCCCAACAACCGGAACGCGAGTCTGCCGTTCGTGGGGGTGAATCTTCTTTGAACGCATTAGAAAAGCGAGGGCAAGCAGATGACTCAGTCCTATGAAGCGGATATCAATCATGTTTTGACGATTGAGGAGATCACTAACCTGACGCACGAGGGCGGGAAGCCGGCCGATACCCTGATGAATGTGGTCGCCTTGATTGCGACAAGGTTCCGGACGGATGTTTGCTCCGCGTATCTGCTGGAGCCGGATCGATCGAACCTGGTGCTGGCCGCGAGCCTGGGCTTGCATCCGCGATGTATCGGAACGCTGCGCATGCCGTTGAACGAGGGGCTGGCCGGCCTGGTGGCTGAACAGGTAATGCCGGTTGCGGTGGACGATGTAAAGAAACATCCGCGGTTCAAGTACTTCAAGGATTCCGGAGAGGAAGAGTACCACTCGTTCCTGGGCGTTCCGCTCATCGACCGCGGCCTGCTGCAGGGGGTGCTGGTGGTGCAAACCAAGGAAGCGCGCGTCTTCCGTGAAGACGAGATCCGCATGCTGCAGGAAGCGGCCAACCAGGTTGCGCCCGTAGTGAGCGAGGCCCGCACCCTTGACCGGTTCATTGGGCCGGCCCAGGAGCGGCTTTGGTCCCTTGCACGGAATAGCTGGTGGAGCTGGGACCACGATTGCATCAGCCTGTTTCGCGATCTGAATCCGACGCGTTGGCGCGAGCTGAATCAGAACCCCATTGCCCTGCTGGGCGAAATGCCCATGGGCGAGATTGAGCGCCGTGCAACTGAGCTGGTTTTGCATAGCCGCATCAACTACGTTTATCGGCGTCAGCAGGAATACCTGAATGCCGACCGGACCTGGGGCGCGGGAAACGCCGGGGTGCTGCGGCCTCGTCCCGTTGGTTACTTCTCGGCCGAGTTCGGACTGCACGAATCGATTCCGATCTATTCCGGCGGACTTGGCGTGCTTGCCGGAGATCATATCAAGAGCGCTTCCGATCTCGACATTCCGCTGGTTGGTGTGGGCTTGTTTTACGGGCAGGGATATTTTCTGCAGCGTCTGGATAAAGACGGCTGGCAGCGGGAAGAATACCTGCAAACCAATGTGAACCATCTGCCGATGCAGCCGGCGATTGGCCCGAACGGCGAACCGGTGCTGGTTGAAATCAATACGCGGGGCGGAAGCATCAAGGCCAAGGTGTGGCGGCTCAAGGTTGGTCGCTGCGATCTATTGCTGCTGGACTCGAATGTGGAAGGAAATGCGCCGGAGGATCGCGAGCTGACTTCGCGGCTCTATGGCGGCGATGGGCGGACGCGCATTCGCCAGGAACTGCTGCTGGGCGTGGGAGGTTTTCGCGCACTGAAGGCGATGGGGATTTCTCCGGGGGTGCTGCACCTGAACGAGGGGCACAGCGGCTTCGCGGTCTTCGAGGCAATCCGCAGCCGAATGGTGGAGGAGGGGCTGGACTTCAATACCGCAGCCAGCCAGATACCAAGAGAAGTGATCTTTACAACGCACACGCCCGTCCCCGCAGGACACGACCGGTTCAACGCGGATCTGATTGAAGAGCACCTGGGACCGCTGCGCGAACAGCTCGGGATTTCGCACGAAAACCTGATGGGCTTCGGCCGCGAATATCCGACCGACCATGGGGAACTGTTCTGCATGACGGTGCTGGGACTGAAACTTTCGCGGCGTGCGAATGCTGTCTCTTCCCTGCATGGTGAGGTGTCGCGGGCCATGTGGAAGTGCCTGTATCCGGGCAAGCCGGAAGACGCGGTGCCGATTGGTCACATCACGAATGGCGTGCATGTGCCGTCGTGGCTGGCGCCGCAGATGTGCCGCCTTTACGATCGTCATCTCGGAGTGGGATGGCAGGCCAACAGCGGAGAAGCCAAGACCTGGGAAGAGATTGAGAACGTTGACGACGGCGAGTTGTGGGAGACGCATCTCAGCCTCAAGTCACAACTGCTTGATTTCGCGCGCAGGCGGGCACGGGAACAGGCCGACAGGCGCGGGGAAGGCCACGAAGCCCTGCAGAAGCTGAGCAAGGTGCTGTCGCCGGATGCATTGACGATCGGCTTTGCCCGGCGGTTCGCCACCTACAAGCGGGCCAACCTGGTGCTGGCCGACATGCAGCGCCTGGCGGCGATGGTGAACGATCCCAAGCGGCCTGTGCAGTTTCTTTTTGCCGGAAAAGCGCACCCGCACGACGAGCCGGGCAAGCGCGTTCTGCAACAGATTGCGCAAATGATGCGCGACTCGAAATTCGCCGACAAGTTCCTGTTCATCGAGGACTACGACATCAACGTGGGCCGCTATCTTGTCCAGGGGGTCGATGTGTGGCTGAACAATCCGCGCCGTCCGCTGGAAGCTTCAGGTACAAGCGGACAAAAAGTGGTTCTCAATGGTGGCTTGAATCTTTCTGTTCTCGACGGCTGGTGGGCGGAAGCATACGACGGTCTGAATGGCTTTGCGATCGGCGGGGGCAGAACGCATTCGAACTTCGACGTGCATGACAGCCGCGACGGCGAGGACCTATACCGCGTGTTGCGCGACGAAGTGATCCCGCTTTACTACCAGCGCGACCACGACGGTCTTCCGCGGGGATGGATCAAACGGATGAAACGGACGATTCGCACGTTGGGATGGCGCTTCAATGCCGACCGCATGGTGATGGACTACACGCGCAAATGCTACATTCCCGCGGCGGGCGGAACCTCAAGCGAGATCCGGCCACCCTGTTAGGGAGTTTGGTGGCTGCTACGGCCTCATGCCAACCGTGCAGTGGCCGTAGTCGCGGGTCATCTTCTCCACCACGAAGGTGCGGTCTCCGGTGCTGCCTTTGGTCTTCTTGTCTTTCGACCCGTGCAGCCTGACGCGATCGCCCACCTTGGTATTCGCCGTGACGCCAACCAGTGCATAGTTCTCGTTATCGCTTTCATTGCGTACCAGCAGGCCGTTCGGGCCCGCGGTCACGCATCCCTTGACGGTGTGATGCGACTTGTTGACTTCCACCAGGATCACCGCGCCAAGGACAATGCCCCCCGCAACTGCGGCAGCGGTCGCGTAAATCCCGTCGTTGCTGGGCTTGGGCTGCGGCTGGCAGCCTGTCGGAGAAGTTGCGCCGCAGAGGAAGAACGGCGCGAGAGCAGTCATGGCAATCAATCCGAACTTGCGATTCCCGAACCTGCGGCGATTCCCGAACTTAAAGTTCATGGGGAAGCCTTTCATCGATCAGAACATTTTCCCGGGCTCATAAGTCAATTGCATACAAGAACGCCCGTGTGGACACCTTTCCTTTTGTAACGCGCAGAATCTGGGATTATCTTTTGCGCCGTTCAAGGGGTAGAGGCTCTTGGCATACAGGCGCCGTAGTCCTTTGCGACTTTTTCAACCAGGAACGGCCTCGGGGCGCGGGCGCTTTGCTTCTGCTTCTTGACGGATACGCGCACGCGCTCTCCCTGCTTGATCGAGGCGATGCTTCCGACCAGAGACCAGATCTGCTGGTCCTGCTGGAGTTGAAGTCCGCTCGCCGCTGCCGCAGTACAGCCGGTTACCGAATGATTCGCATGGACGGCAAAGTAGATGCCAACCCCGATGGCCGCGCCCACACCGACGACGGCTGCAACAGCCCCGGCTACTTCGCCCTTGCTGACAATCTGTGCGTTTGCCGGGCGGGTTGATGTCAATACCAGCGCAAAAGCCGCCGCCAGCGCAGGGACAATGCGAAGTCCTGCCTTCATTTAAGCCTTTTTTCCACATCTTGAATTGGGGACGCGACCTGAGTTTCCAGCGATTGAGAACGGGATGCCGCTGATGAATCGAACTGCCGATTGCGCAAAGGGGAAAACGCGCGCAATGGATCGGACTTTCGGAGGAGAAACAGAACCGATTACGAATGAGCATCCATACTAGACTGAAGCACGCGCAGTTGTAGAGGATTTTCCCAAACAAATCTGAGCCGGCGGAGCGAGCGCACGCGGCATGCGAAGACCCCGGCAGTTGTGGTATACGTTTTCGCATGACTCGACGCAGCTTTTTCTTCGCCGCTATTTTTGCCGTTGCTGGCCTTGCCCTTCCCGCAATCGATTCCCTGCATGCTCAGACTCTCGCGCCAACGCCACCGATGGGATGGAACAGTTGGGATGCGTACGGATTCACCATCGATGAGAACGACTTCAAGGCCAACGTCACCGTGCTGGCAGGCATGAAGCAATATGGATGGTCGTATGCGGTCATCGATGAGGGTTGGTACATGGCCGATCCCTTCGGCAAAAACCTCGAGGCGCGCAAATATCTGTGGGATGGGAATGGATATCTCATCCCGGTGGATAAGCGTTTCCCCTCGTCCGCGAACGGTGCAGGGTTCAAGCCTCTTGCCGATTGGGTTCATGCGCAGGGATTGAAGTTCGGCATTCATATCGTTCGTGGCATTCCGCGCCAGGTCGTGAAAGACAATCTTCCCATTGCCGGATCGAGTTTTCATGCGGCGGATGTGGCGGACATGGATTCGCCCTGCCCGTGGGACGAGGGCAACTGGGGCGTGAAGGACAATGCGGCTGGGCAGGCATATTACGACGGCATGCTGAACCTCTATGCAGGCTGGGGACTGGATTTTATCAAGGTGGATTGCATCAGCGACCGGCCTTATCGGATATCTGAGATCAAGCAGATTGCGGAAGCGATCCGGAAGACCGGACGGCCAATTGTGCTGAGCCTCTCTCCGGGCCCCACCAATTTGCAACATGCGGCGGAGGTAGCGAAGTATGCGCAGATGTGGCGCATCGCGGACGATCACTGGGATGGATGGATGTTTCCGCATAAGCCCGGGGATGGCGAGTTTCCGTTCGGCGTGCGGGATGAGTTCGATCGTCTGGCCGCGTGGGCGCCGTATGTGAAGCCCGGGGGCTGGCCGGATGCGGATATGCTTCCTGATGGGTCTTTGACACCGCATCCGGGTTGGGGTGGTCCGCGGCAATCGCGGATCACGCAGGATGAGCAGAGGACGGAGTTCACGTTGTTTGCGATGGCGCGGTCGCCGCTGATTTACGGTGGGAACCTGATTAAGCTGGATGATTTTACGCGATCCTTGATGACGAACAAGGATGTGATTGAGATCAATCAGAAGACTTGGGAGAGCCAGCCCGTGAAGGACCTGCCTGTTGGATTTGAAAATGTTCGTGTGTGGACGGCGTCAGAAGAGGCGTTTGCAAACCCTCCTGAGTTTCTTGCGCTTTTCAACCTGGACGACAAGCCCGTAACGCTGCACTTCAAGTGGGAACAGGTTTGCGCCCGTTGCGCGAAGAGCGAAGCACACAACCTCTTTGACGGGAGCCATTTCAAAACGTCGGAGCCGGCCGAGATTGCACTTCCAGCGCACGGAAGTGCGGTCTACCGTGTCCAACGTCACCTGAACTGAGAATTCCCAACGGCGGGACTTCGGCATCCGGTGTTGGCAGGGGCTGAAGCCCGACTCATACTATGGGCTTTTATTGGCCCGGCTGAAGCCGTGCCCTTGTTACAAAGCCATCAAAGTTGAGCTTATGCGAGTGTTTCGGCACACTGTGAAGTCGTGCCCTTGTCACAAAGCGATTCTGACATAGGTTTATCCGCAGCCTGTTGAGCATATGATGTGACCGATTCGACAGGCGGTAGGCAAAATCCTGCCAAGTGCATGTGCGAAACTTGTCTATATGCCGATGAGCGCAATTCTGCGCTCTCGGCCGTCAGGATTGATCAATGCCTATTCTGCGTTCCGCCTTTATTGCTCTGTCTAAAAATCGTACAATCCGGCGCTTCAGCGAGCGCTCCAGCATGGGCCGCAAGATGAGTTCGCGCTTCGTGGCTGGGCTGGAAATTGAGGATGCTATCCGCGTTGCCGAAGCCGTGAACCGGCAGGGGATGCTGGTTACTCTCGACTCTCTCGGCGAGAGTGTGTCTACAGGGGCAGAGGCGCAAAAGGCAGCAGAAATCTACCACCAGTTACTGGACCAGATTGCAGCCCGAAAGCTGAAGGCGAATATCAGTGTGAAGCTGACGCAGATGGGGCTGGAACTGTTTCCCGCGCTGGCAGAAGACATTGCCGAGAGCCTGGCCAAACATGCCGCGGCAACCAACAATTTTCTGCGCATCGATATGGAAGACTCGTCACTTACTCAAACAACGCTGAACATCGTGCGCCGGATTCACGCGATGCCTCAGCTGCGCGGAGCGATTGGCATTGTGATTCAGGCATATCTTTACCGGTCGCAGGCGGACATTGAACAACTGGTGGCGGAAGGGATCCGGGTGCGGCTCTGCAAGGGCGCCTACAAGGAACCCGCCGAAGTAGCGTTTCCGAGCAAGGCCGATGTGGACGTAAATTATGTGAAGCTAAGCGGCATGTTGCTCGACAGCCCGATTTATCACGGCCTGGCGACCCATGACGAAGCCATGATCACGGCGGCAAAACTGTTTGCCGGCCAGCATGGAATCGACCCCAGCCGCTTCGAGTTTCAAATGTTATATGGAGTGCGGCGCGATCTGCAGCGCAAGCTGATTCAGGAAGGGTATAACGTGCGCGTCTATATTCCGTTTGGACGCGAGTGGTACCCGTATTTCATGCGACGGCTCGCTGAACGGCCTGCAAACGTGCTGTTCCTGGCTAAGAACTTCTTCCGGAATTAGTTCAGCCGGGATTCATCCAGCCGGAACTAATTGAGTTTAGCCAGGCCTTGCCGCGCGAGGTCCGCAACGGCCTTTGCAAGCGTGAGTGAATCATTCAGGGATGCCGGTCTTTCGAGACGGATACCCTTTTCGGCCGCGACTCCCCGGAAGAGGATATCGACGTCAAACAGGATCTCGACGTGATCGCATAGAAACCCGATGGGCTGGAGTACGAGAGTTTTAACGCCCTCGGCCGCGATGGAGTCAAGCGTGCTTTCGACGGTGGGTCCAATCCAGGGACCGCCGCTTGCGCCCTGGCTTTGAAAAGCGAACCACCAGCGTGGAATCTCAGGCACGCGCGTGGCAACGAGTTCGGCGGTGTGGCGGGCTTCATCGGCATAGGGATCGGCGCCCTGACCGGGCCAGAGGCGAGGCTGATCGTCTCCCGAAGCCGGAGGTTGCACGGTGCGCGTGGGGACGCTGTGGGCGGTAAACAGAACTGGAACGGGCGCACCGACTTCGGCGGAGAGCTGGCTCAATTTGGGACGGAGACGCTCAGCAAAGGCTTCCGCCAGCAGCGGGTGCTGCGCCCAGCCTTCGGTAAAGTTGATGCGCAGGCCACCGGCTTCGGCTTCAACCGCTCGGCGGTAGAGACCGACGCTGGTGCGGGAGTTTTGCGGCGCCATGCAGATTACCGCAGCTTCTTCAACACCGTCGGCGCGCATCTGCTTGACCACGTCTGGAATGTAGGGCCGCCAGTTGCGCATGCCGACGTAGACCTTGACTGCATCCGAGGAGGACGGTGAATCCGCAGCGAGTTCCGCTTCGACAAGGTGGGCTTGTTCGAGCGTGATCTCCGTAAGCGGGCTGCGGCCGATGAGGGAGTAACGATGCTGGATTTCTTCGATAACGGACTGCGGCATGGGGCGGCCACTGACTACGTTACGCAGGTATTCGGGAATCTGCTCGACGGTTTCGGGGGTTCCGTGGGCGAGGAGAAGGACGGCTTGTTTAGGCATCTGCTTCCGCCTTATGAGCCGCGACTTGTTTTCTATACACCTTGGAAAAGTACACGATACTCCCAAAAGGGCCTGTTAAGAAGAAAGAGACAAACCAAAGGACCTTTGCGCCCACTGGCGATCGGTCAAGGAACACACAGTGAATTGCCATTCCAATCACGATGATCAGCATGGCAAGCATACCAACCGCTCCGATTGCGAACAACAATGACAGTAGAATTTGGTTGCTGACGGCGGATTTCGCAATTTGCTGGAGCGGAGTTCCGGCAAAGATTCCTAGAATCAGCAGGCACACAAATGCCCAGGAGGAGCCAGAAAACAGCGTGTATGCTGTCTTGGATTCCAGCCAGGGAGTTTTCAATCAGGCTTCTCGAGGCGGAAGTCGCGGACCATGCGGACGACGGCCTGGACGTTCTGTACTGGCGTGGTGGGGACGATGCCGTGGCCAAGGTTGAAGATGTGTCCGGGGCGGCCGTTGGCTGATCGGAGAATCTCTTTGACGCGTAGCTCCAGCACTTCAAGAGGGGCGAAGAGCGTGATCGGGTCCAGATTGCCCTGAACCGCGTGGTTGTAGCCTACCGCGCGCCAGCCTTCATCGAGAGGCTGCCGCCAGTCGAGTCCGATAACATCGGCGCCAGTTGCAGCCATTTCAGTGAGAAGGCCGCCGGTCTCTACTCCGAAATAGATGACAGGGACGCCCATGGCTTGCACGGAGCGGACAAGACGCTTGGAGGCTTCAAAGGCGTATTCGCGGTAGTCGGAAAGGCCGAGGGCACCGACCCAGCTGTCGAAGATTTGAATCACGTCTGCGCCGGCAAGAACCTGGAGGCGGCAATAGTCTTCGAGAACCTTGATGATTTTGTCGAGGAGCAGACGCCAGGTGAGGTTATCGCGATACATCATAGTCTTGGTGTGGATGTAGTTTTTGGAGCCGCCGCCCTCGATCATGTAGCTGGCGAGGGTGAAGGGCGCTCCGCAGAAACCGATGATGCCGAGGCGATCCTTGAAGTGAGTCGCGACTTTCTGAATGGCCCGGGCTACGTACGCCAGATCGTCGGCGCGGTCGGTGCGGAGGGCGCGAACGTCTTCGGCGGTGCGGACGGGGTGATGGACGACGGGACCCTCACCGGCCTGGAACTCGAAGGGCAGGCCCATGGGCTCGAGGGGGAGAAGCAGGTCGGCAAAGATGATGGCTGCGTCCACACCCAGCTTTTCGGCGGCGGTGATGGTGACCTCCGCGGCGATCTCGGGCTGTTTGCAGATTTCGACTAACGTGTGGTGCTTGCGGACGTCGCGGTATTCCTGCATGTAGCGGCCGGCCTGGCGGAGAAACCACACGGGTGTGCGGTCGACGGGACGACGGAGGCAGGCGCGAACAAAGCGGCTGCCGTCGAGAATAGTGTCGGGGATAGTTTCGACAACAGGAATCTGATTGGCTGGAGTCATACTGATGTCGATTTTAACGGGCGGAATCCGCTTCGAGAGTGATCTAAATCACCAGAAGGATTACCAGAACAAAAAAAACGGCCCCCGTTATTAACGGGGGCCAAGTTGCCTTGGTTCTCTCGTGTTGCGAGAGCTTTATTGGCGGCCAACGGCGGGGTAGCCGTCGGTGCGGAAAGGAGCCAGGGGGGGCTGCGGTGTTAAGGCCGCTCCGCGCCGGTCGAGGGGGTAGCGCCATTGGGAGGCGCGGCGCCCTGGGCCGCCAAACTGTTTTCCATCAACCGAATGTGAACGCTGCTTGTCCGGACCGGCTTTTCATCCTGGTCGGTCTGGCTGTGGGCGTTGCCGAGGGCAACTGCGTGCATACGGTAGACGGGAATCTCATGTTGTGTGACAAGATAGCGCTTGACCGCTTCGGCAAAACGTTGGGAACTCTGAATGCCTGCGCTTCCGCCAAGGGGCGAGTGCGCTTCGACTTCGAGAATGTAACCCTGCTGGCCGGAAGCACTGGCGGCGAAATCATCCAACTGCTTCTTGGCTGCTGCCGACAACACAGCGTTGCCACCGTGGAAAGCGATATCCGCTTCCGTAACCTGACGATACTGATCGAGGCCGTTGACGGTTGTGTTTAACTGGTCCACGTGGCCGGAAGCACCCTGCGCAATGCCATTGGCATTCTGCGCCTGTTGGCCCGCGGTCGTTGCCAACTGGTTGGCTCCATCCGCAGTGGACTGAGCCTGACGAATGCCAGCCTGCGCCCGGGTATCAACGTCCTGAATATCCTTGGCGTTTTTAGCGTTGACTTCGTCGAGTTCGCTGAGACGATCATTGATAGGATCGGTCTGCCTCTTCACCCACTTTTTGCGGGCGAAGGGGTATACGCGGCCCCAGAATCCTTCCCTCGACTGGTTCATGGTCGGCGAAGCCGTTGAGGAGGGCTGCTGAACCGTCTGCGGAGAGGTCGTCTGAGGAGTGGTTCCGGTCTGCGCGTCTTGCGCGACCACAGGGATTGCGAATGCAGATGCCAGCGCAAAAACCGCAATCTGGCGGGGGAACAAGCTGCGAATTGTAAGGTCGTTATTCATTGAGCAGTGTCCTAGTGGTGCGTTGATTAGGGTGAATTCTGCTGCTAGAGCTGTCTTATCTGCTCGCTCTCCATATAGCAACGACCGTGCCAAAGTTCTCTTTCCCCGGTGGATAAGATCTATCTATTTCATATTAAATGACTTAACAAGAAACCACGGCGGATGGATTCTGCCCCAACTCCAAAGAAAAACTGTGTAATTTTTTCCCTGACGAGTAGATTCTACCGGGTAAAGGAGGGGGCAAAGGGCGAAACCGGCTCTACCAGCCAGCAATCGGATCCGTCGGATCTATCACGGTTCCGGGGCTACTTTTTCTTCAAGCCCACATAAATCAAGCGGACACGCTCGCCGGGAGCCGGCGACCCGGAAGGAAGTGAAGAGAGCATTTCTATCGTGGACGATTAATGAGCGTCGACACGCACGATGCGAAGCTCGGGATATTCCCCGTCCCAGTCCGGAGAGACGTTGTCGAAGATGAGGCGGAAGTCCTGTTCGGCACCGGGCTTGAGCGGGGCGGCGGAGACGGGTTCAACATCGATATACGGTTCGCGCATGCGAATGAACTTGAGGGGCTGGGTTTCGTTTTGCGCAACCTCGTGGGCGTAGTTCCGAAAGAGCACCTGCACCGATATGCCGGTTACGGTGCGCGAGCCCTTATTCACAACGTGTCCGTCGAGATAGGTGACTTTGCCGCCCGAGAGGTTGGACGACTCGCTCATGGCGAGATTCGTGACGGGGAGGCTGGAAGCGTAGGCGTCCTGGGCGGCAGAGATGGGGGTGACGCTGGCCACGGGCTTGCCGTGCTCGAAGACAAGAAACACGACAGCGGCGACTACGAGGACAACCGCGGCAGCGATCGCCAGGGGCAGCCAGTTGCGCTCCCGGGGTTCGGCGGGGCGGATCAGTTCGAGATTCGGTGGAGTGCTCACGTGCGGATTTTACACCCGTTCCCGAAAGGAATACGCCGCTTTGTAACGTTCTCTTTTATTGAATTGCGAATGTTTCATCTGGCCGATAAGCAAGGCAGTGTCACATTTCCGCTCAGCATTCCACATTGAGAGTGGAACGTGGTTCAGGCGAGCGTTTTTTACTAACGTTTTGCGCATCGAATAAAAGGAACCTGTGTCTAACAGGTTGTGAGCACGCTTCGAGCCGCACGGGGTGCTCAAGACTTTTCACAAGGCACAGATCAAAACAGAACAAGGGCTCATTCCTATGCAGACCTCTCCCCAAGCCGCATCGACCTCTGTGCCCACACACAACGACGCCTCAGGTGTGTCACGCACGCACGCGGATCTGATCTACCAGGCGGTAACGGTTGCCGCGGTTCTGTTGCTGCTGGGCAGCCTTTGGGTTTTTTAGCAGACTGCGGAAATTGGCATCGCTCAGGGGTTAAAGCCCAACTCAATTTACCTACGTTATCGGCACGACTGGAGTCGTGCCCTGATTACAAAACCCATCCCGACTCGAATTCTTTCGCAAGCGGCTCTTTCGCAATCCCGAACTCCCTATTCCCGTCCCTCATGAAATCCCCGATGCATAGTTCTGCGTCGATGGACTACACCAGTGAATCCAACGTGTAAAACACAGAAGGAATTAAATCGTGAGCAAGGTTCTGGTTACAGGCGGTTCAGGCTTCATTGGGAGCCATGCGATATTGCAATTGCTGGCCGCGGGTCACGAGGTCCGCACGACTGTCCGCAACCTGAAGCGCAAAAACGACGTGCTGGACATGCTGCGGACTGCCGGCGCGGAACCCGGTGACGGATTGCAATTTGCCGAGGCGGACCTCGAAAAGGATGCTGGATGGCCGGATGCCGTGGCGGGGTGTGATTTTGTGCTGCATGTAGCGTCGCCTTTCCCACCCAATGTGCCCAAACACGAGAACGAATTGATTGTCCCCGCGCGGGAGGGGACGCTGCGCGTGCTTCGGGCGTCGCGCGACGCGGGCGTGAAGCGGGTGGTGCTGACGTCGTCGTTTGCGGCCATCGGGTACGGGCATAAGGATCAAAGCACTCCATTTGACGAGACAAGCTGGACCAACTTGGACGGCAAAGGGTTGACCCCCTACGTGAAGTCGAAGACCTTGGCTGAACATGCTGCCTGGGACTTCATTGCGCGGGAGGCCGGTGGCCTGGAGCTTTCCGTGATCAACCCGGTGCTCGTGCTTGGCCCGGCGCTGGACCGTGATACATCCTCGTCGATTCTGATTGTGCAGAAACTGATGGATGGCGCAATGCCGGGAGTGCCGAAGATGACGTTTGGCCTGGTGGACGTACGGGATGTGGTGGACCTGCATCTGCGGGCCATGACCAGTCCGGCGGCGAACGGTGAGCGGTTTCTGGCAGTAGCGGGAGAATTTGTCTCGTTTCTTCAAATTGCACAGACGCTGAAGACCCGCATGGGCGCATGGGCCAAACGGGTTCGAGCGCGGGATCTGCCGAATTGGCTGATGGATCTAATTGCGATTGGAGTTCCGGAAGTGCGCCAGATTCTTCCCGAGTTGGGAAAAGTAAAGAATGCAAGCAGCGCCAAGGCGAGACGTGTACTGGGTTGGACTCCTCGGTCAAACGAGGAGTGCATTGTGGCGACGGCGGAGAGTTTGGTGCGGCTGGGGGCGTTGAAGGACAGCCCGAAGCCGGGTTAGCGGGAGCGCTGGATTGAGTTGGACGGCCTTTGTGGGGCGGCGCGCACCATGGCTATGATGTGGCCGATGCAGGTTCCGAAAACCAGGACGAGAAACAGAGGCACGATCCACACAGAGAGGTGGCCGTGGCCTGAACGCACTGCGGCAAGGATGAACCATTGCAGGAGGGTGAAAAGGAAGGCCAGCTCCAGTTTGAGCCAGGCGACCATTTGCAATGAGAGGGCCTGCAGGCGCGGACGGTTTTCCGGGGTTACGCGGACTGGATAGTTGAAGGCTGAAGGAAAGAACGACACGAGCGTGATGAGCCCGTAGATGGCGGTGGCGAGGACGGGCAGAAACAGCAGAGTGGCCGGCGGGCCCCAGGCGTTAGGGTTTCCGGCCAGGTCGAAGTGGGTGGGAATGCGCCCCGGGAGGCGATCAGGACCGTAGACTGCGCGGAAGGTGATCCAACCGAGAATTGCGAGCGTGGCAAGGCCGACGGCTTCAAGGTTTCTGCGCATGGGGTCCTTTCATTTCCCAGCGGGGTTCTTCATCACGGATCTCACAAACGACACTTGGACCAACCAAGCTATTTCAGCCGAAGCGCGCCTTCTTCACCGTCTGGCGGAAGTCTTCGCCGGTCATTTCGACGCGGACGCACATTTCGGCGAGGCGAGAGCGCATGCGGTCGCCGATGCGGTCACCGAGGGTTTGCTCCCGCGCAGATCGCTGGGCCTCGGTCAAACTAGCGCCCGCTGCTGCAAGGTCGGCGTAGTTGGTGGTGACAATCGTCGTCTGCCTGTCGTTGTAGCGAGTGTTCAGGATGAGGGCGACCGTGTCCCAGACCCACTCGTTCGGTTTTTGCGCGCCGAGATCGTCGAGAACCAGCACCTCGGCCGCGAAGATGGGCTTGAGCAATTCGAGTTCGGTGGTGTTGACCTGGGGGTTGTAGCTGTTCTGGATGTTTTTGAGCAGTTCGCGGTAGTCGCAGAAGAGGCCGCGGACGCCGCGCTCCTGGACCAGGCGGCGGAGGACGCCGACGGCAAGGTGGGTTTTGCCCACGCCAATGGAGCCCGTGAAGAGCAGTCCCTTGCCCGCGGTGTCGACCGGATAGGCATCCACGAAGCGACGGGCAGTGAGGTGGGCGCGACCAAGCGAGGGGTCGGCGCCGCGGAAGGCGGTTTCATAGCCATCGAGGGTGTAATGGCGATAGCGTTCGGGGATGTGTGCGGCAGCAATGCGGCGCTCCTCGCGCAGCATCTCCTGGCACTCGCAAGGGCGGGAAACCCATAGGCCGGAGGCGGAGACGACGCGCACCAAGCCGACTCCATCGCAAATTTGGCAGACAGACATCTGGATTCAAGGGTAGCGCAATGGGCGCCCGGATGCGGCGGTGCATCGCCGGTGGCCGATTGTGGAAAAGGGAGTTCGCCAAAGCGGGGCGCGATTGCCTAGAATCGGGGGCAGTTGTCTGAAGTTCATAGTTCGCAGTTCTTAGTTCTTAGTTCGCGGTTTGAAGTTCTTGAATTTGGGTATATCTGGTCTTGGCGGCCATGGTTCGGCACAGGAGGATTGCAAGTGATTGGAAATGTTAAGCGTCTGGCGTTTTTGACTGTCGTGACACTGGCTGCGCTTGGTTCTCGAACCCAGCTAATCGCACAAGAGCCGGCGAGTGTGCCGGAGACGAAGGCCCCAGCCCCCACGCAGACTGCTCCTCCTCAAAATGCAGCACCCGTTCTGACTGCTCCACTCCCTCCGCCACCCGTGGCACTGCCATCGGCCACTCAGTACAATCCAAAGATGGACTGGGCGTGGCTCGCACGGTTCAAGGAGGCTGATTTGGCGCTGAGTCCACCGGCGCAGGGCGAAAAGCGGGTTGTTTTCATGGGCGACTCCATCACCCAGGGATGGAAAATCGAGGGTCCGAATGGATACTTTCCGGGCAAGCCTTACGTCAACAGGGGTATCAGCGGGCAGACGACGCCGCAAATGCTGGTGCGATTCCGCCAGGATGTGATTGATCTGAAACCGAAGGTGGTTGTGATTCTGGCCGGCATCAACGACATTGCCGGGAACACCGGGCCAACGACGCTGGAGGAGATTGAGGGCAATCTTACTTCAATGGCGGAGCTTGCGGCGGCGAATCATATACGCGTGGTGATGTGTTCGGTCACGCCTGCTTTCGATTTTCCATGGAGCCCGGGCAAGGTCCCCGCACCCAAGGTTTTGGCGCTGAATGTGTGGATGAAAGGGTACGCTGCGGAAAAGGGCCATGTGTATGTGGACTACCATTCCGCCATGAAGGACGAGCGCGACGGGCTGCCTGCTGCGCTGAGCCATGATGGCGTGCATCCGCTGCCGGCCGGCTACGCTGTGATGACGCCGCTGGTGGAGGCGGGAATTGAGAAGGCGCTGAAAGGCAGGGAATAGGACCAGGGAATAGGGAATAGAGGCTGTTTCCAGTTCTCGGCTGCCAGAGATCATGGGCCGCTTCAAGTTGATGATTGAGCATTGTCGAATTTTGGAGCAGGCAGGCAACTCCGTATCCCTTTTATGACGCTAACTGAATGAGAGGAAAGAGCCCATGCAGATTTCCCATGTCGTTTTGGCCGCGGGACTGAGTCTTTCATTCGGCCTAGTTGGCTTGGCGCAGCCGGCGCCCGCTGGCACTTCCGCTGCACCCTCTGCTCCTGCGCCTGCTCCATCCGCACTGTTGCAACCTTCGCTGGATACGGTGCTGCAGGCTGTGACCGCGGTGAAGCTGGAGAAGTGGAAGCGCGGCACGGTGCGCGATGAAACTGGGGATCACATCACGGCCATCGAACACGATTTGCAGGGGACGCTGCCGCCGCTGCTTCAGACGGCGGATGCAAACGCAGGAAAGCTGAGCAAGGTGCTCCCGGTAACTCGCAACGCTGAGGCGCTGTATGACGTGCTGGTGAGCGTGGTTGAGGCGGCTCGTGTTGCCGGACCTCCCGATCAGGTGACGCAGCTTGAGCAGGCCCTGAGCGGTCTTGGAACCGCGCTGCGATCGCTGGACGACCGGGTGCAGGAGATTGCAGCCGCACAGGAGCTTGAGACAAGCGGATTGCGGAAGTCAGTTCAAACTCTGACTGCGGCCAAGCTTGCTGCAGCGGCAGCTCCCGCTCCACCGCCGAAGCCTTGTCCGGCACCTGCTCCAGCACGGAAACCCCGGAAGAAACCGCCGGCGGCAACAACGCCGGCGACGCCCGCTGCTACGCCTGCTCCGGCTAAACCGGCAAGCTGAAGCGGTTTGGAGTTGCGGAGGAGGGTGCGGATTGCTAAAGCATCCAAATCCCCATACAATAGAATGATTGCAGGAAAGGTTTCGTAGATGCCCAAGGAAAAGATTCATCCGAACTATGCCGCAGTGCGGGTTCTGTGCGCGTGCGGTAACAACTTTGAGACTCGTTCGACCCACAAGGGCGACATTCACGTGGAAATCTGCTCGGCTTGCCACCCGTTCTTCACCGGCAAGCAGCGGTTGGTTGACACAGCGGGCCGTGTTGAGCGCTTCCGCCGCAAGTACGCGAAGGCCGACGCGGTGCAGCCGGCAAAGTAACAGAGCGCCGAACAGCCGGATAGCACGATTGGGGCCTCCGCCGCGGCGGGGGCCTCGTTGCGTTGAAGACAGTTCTGAGTTCACAGTTCTTGACGCATTTCAGGGCGAGGGGATTCCAGGAAACACGATGGGTACGCGAAACACTAAGCGCTCGATTCAATCCGCAGTGACGATCGATGGCTTTTCGATGATGTGGGAGCTGCATCGCGAGCAGAATTGGAGTGCGGACCAGAATCCGACCGGGATGGCGATTCATGTTCGGGTTGTGGGGCCGGTGCGGCGCGAGCTTTATCTGGAGTATCCGGCGGTCCGCAAGCAGTCGGACGGGGAGGATGGGCCGGTGCAGACTTTGCGGCTGCCTATTTCCAATCCCAAGGTCGCTGACCACATCCGGGAAGCGATGGCGGCAGGCTGGGATCCGGAATCGCGGGGCAAGCCGTTCGTGTATGAGGTAGCTGAGTTACCGAGTTGATCGGGAGAACGAAATTCATGGCTGGCAAGGGATTTACCGTGAAGAAGGATTGGGACAACCCCATTGAGCACCCGATGCCTGCGGAAACGCGGGTACCGGCGGAGGTGCGCATTGGGAACGTTCTGGTGACTCCGGCTACGGTGCTGGCTCCCATGGCCGGGGTTACGGATACGGTGTTTCGGCGGTTTATACGGCATGCGAGCCTCTTCACAAGTGATCAGTTGTCAGTGGTCAGTGATCAGGCCGTGGATGCAGTGGGATCTGGCGATGAGATCGAGTCTGTGATCTCCAACGCGCAGTCAGGCTGCGGGCTGCTGATGACGGAGTTCACTTCGGCAGACGGCCTGTCACGGATGCGCGAGTCGAAGCGCAGGCGCTATCTCACGTTTTACGACGACGAGCATCCGATTGGGGCGCAGCTGTTCGGTTCGAATGCGGAAACGCTGGCCGATGCGGCGCGCATTGTGGAGGAAACGGGCTTCGACACCGTCGATCTGAACCTGGGCTGCCCGGCCAAGCGCGTGGTCGGCTGCAACGGCGGCTCGGGCCTGTTGCGCGACCTGCCGAAGATCGGCGAGATTTTTCGCGCGGTGCGCAAGGCGGTCACGATTCCCTTCACGGTCAAGTTCCGCATGGGTTGGAACGAGAAGCAGATTGTCTGCGTCGAACTGGCGCGCATGGCGGAGGCTGAAGGGCTGAACGCGGTTGCGCTGCATGCGCGCACGCGGGAGCAGGGGTACAGCGGCCAGGCGCAGTGGCAGTGGATTGCGGCCGTGAAGCAGGCGGTGAGCATCCCGGTGATCGGCAATGGGGATATTCGCACTCCGGAGGACGCTGCGGCGATGGTGGCGCTTACCGGCTGCGATGCGGTGATGATTGGACGGGCGGCTCCAGCAAATCCGTGGATCTTCCGCCAGATTGCGCAGTATACGGCGACGGGCCGTTATGAACGTCCGACCGTGGAAGACCGGCACCGTATGATTCACGCTTATTTTCAGATGCTGCTAACCGAGCAGGAGGCAACGAAGGATCTGCCGCGGAGCGAACGCATGGGAGAGACTGCGGGCAAGATGAAGCAGTTTGCAACCTGGTTCACCCACGGCGTGCCCGGTGGAGCGAAGCTGCGTGCGGCAATCTACCACGCAAAGACCGGAACGGAAGTCCTGGGACAGGTGGAAGTGTTCTTTGCGGCACACGCCGGAAAGGAAGGCGATTCGGCTATGAATGCGATCGCTGACGCGGCGTTTCAGGATGCGGCCCAAGACTTTTCCGAAGCCGCACTCCTTTGCGATTAATGTGCGCTCCGTCCACCGGGTGCAGCTCGGATTCCTAGATAAACAAGACGTGTTTCGTCCATACCAGCCGGGTATATAGTTGATTCACTCCGATTTGAAGGACACGCTGTGCAAGCTGAGGCACGGAAGCGAAGGGACATCCTCAGGACCTTGGCGTGGTGCGGCCTAGCCGCGCTCAGCCTGGTTGTACCCCGGTGCGCCTCGCAACAATTCAGTTTCAGCAGCGTCAACGATGGCCTCGCCAATCTTAACGTGAATTGCATTGCGCAGGACCGTTCCGGCTATCTCTGGGTAGGAACCGAAAACGGGCTTTACAGATACGACGGAAGCCGTTTCCAGCAGTATGGCTCAAGCGATGGACTGGCCGAGCATGCGATTCAGAGCCTGTTTCTAGGGCTGGATGGAACCCTCTGGGTGGGGACGACGAGCAGCATCTATTTTCACCTGCCGAACGGCAAATTCTCCCCTGTCAGCCCGCCTGCGCCATTCAACCAGTTCTCGCACAGAATCGGGACAGTTTTCACCGCTGTATCGGGGAATGAGGTGATCACGGCGGACAGGAGCGGCGCGTTCTTATTGCGACATGTGGAACCGGATCGCTGGGCCGCGGAGGCTATGCACCTGGAGGGCAAGGCGATTTGGAGCTTGCAGTACGAACGGGAACCGGCCACAGGAGCGGGACACACCGGCCACGGGGGCGTGCTCTGGTACGGCTGCGACCAGGATCTGTGCCGACTGGCTGGCGGCAAAACCACACACATGGCTTCCGCGTTTCATCTTCCCGATGGGCCCTGGCATCATTTGCTGCTTGCGCGCGACGGCCACCTGTGGGTTCGTGGCGCCACCCACGTGGGCGAACTCATTCCTGCGGAAAACCGATTTGCACTGCATGACCTTCCTGGAACCGCAACCTACGTGCCCTATGCCGCGCTGGTTGAAGATGCCCGGGGACGGGTCGTTGGTTCCCAGGGTCCATCGTTGGGCCTCTGGGAGAATGGCCGCTGGCGGATGGTAACCGCGACCAATGGCCTCTCCCGCAATGACATTTCTTCCCTATTCGTGGATCGGGAAGGCTCCATCTGGATGGGCGAGGTGGGCCATGGATTGAAACGCTGGGTGGGCCAAGACCGCTGGGACGGGTACACAGTAGCGGATGGCCTGAGCGACGACATCGTCTGGGCCACGCTCCGCGACCGGACTGGGCGTCTATGGGTAGGCACCGAGTCTGGCCTTGACTCCATCGCCCCTGGGCAACAGACTGCAACGGCATGGCACGGAGCAGGCATTCAGACCGCACGCGCGGTCTCTCTTGCGGAAAGCGCGGACGGCGCAATTTGGATGGGCAGCGCAGCCGGAAGCCTGGCAAGAATCGACCCGAAGACGCTCGCGGGCAACCAATGGAAGGTGCCGGAGGTGTACCGGATCATCCCCGAGGGCGACCGCATCTGGGTGGCCACCGGGGCAGGCCTGTTCAAAGTGGATGCTGTTGCGGGAGACCGGACACCGAATCTTGTCGAAGACAAGGCGATCATCGATCCAACGAAGCGCTTTACCGATCTCAGCCTGGACAACGAAAAGCGTCTTTGGGCCGCGTCGGATGGGGGCCTGTTCCGGCTGGATGGGAGCGGCTGGCGCCGCATCGATCCCGGACTTTCCGGCATCAATCCGTTTCATGTGGCAGCCGACCACGAGGGGAATCTGTGGGCAGCCGGCGCATTCGCAGGTCTAATGCGGCTGCGCATCGTCGGCAATCGAATTGTGGAGTCCGAGCACATACCCCGCACGCATCTCCTCTCGGACCAGGTGATTGCTTTGCTGGTGGATCACCGCGGATGGATTTGGGTGGGCCAGGACGCCGGCCTGACGGTATACGACGGCCTCCAATGGCGCAGCTTTACCCAGGATGATGGCCTGATCTGGAATGACCTGGATGCCTATGCCCTGGCCGAAGATCCCGATGGCAGCCTGTGGATTGGCACGTCAGGAGGCCTGGCTCATTTTTTGAGCCCACAGAACTCCCTCGCAGAAGCACCGCAGGCCCCCGTAATCTCGCAGGTGGCTTTCGGCAATAAAGTCCTCGCTGACGGAGACAAGGCTGAGTGGAACACGGAGCCGCTTACCGTTTCGATGGCGTCGCTGAGCTTCCGCGGGAACCATCACATTCACTTCCGCTACCGGCTGGAGGGGGTTGAATCGGAGTGGGTAGAAACAGGAGAAAGAACAGTCCGCTATGCGCGCCTCGATCCTGGCTCGTACCGATTTGAACTGTCCACAGTGGACGACTCCGGACAAGTCGTTAGCCCGGTTTCCGCGATTGCTTTTCGCATCACTCCACGCTGGTGGCAAAGTGTCACCCTCCGCCTTGCTGTGGCGTTATTGGCCGGAATCTGCGTGGTGTTGGTTTGGCGGGCACGCATCCAGCACCTGCTCAACCAGAGGGGCCAATTGGAGAATGCCGTCAAGACACGGACTGTCGACCTTGAGCGTGAGAAAGCCGAACTGCTGCGCACTCATGAGAAGATGCGCCAGTATGCGGAGCGCGACGACCTCACAGGCCTGTGGAATCACCGCATCATCATGGACAGGCTGCGCCAGGAGGTGGATCGGTCGCAGCGCGATCGTACGCCGCTTACGGTGATCCTGGTGGATTTGGACCACTTCAAAACCGTGAACGATACCTTCGGCCATCCTGCCGGCGACCGCGTGCTCAGGGAGATCAGCGACATTTTCCAGCGTGCAGTCCGAAACTACGACTGGGTTGGCCGTTACGGCGGCGAAGAGTTCATGATCATTCTGCCTGGTGCGAGTTTCGTCGGCGCGCGGCTTCGGGCAGAACAGATGCGCATGGCAGTACAGGCGGCACGCATCGTGGACGGGGAACTGGTGATGCAGGTGACCGCAAGCTTCGGCGTGGCCTCCGGCTTCCCTTCCGAACATGAGGCGGTGATTCAGGTCGCCGACGCAGCCCTCTATCTAGCCAAGAAAAGCGGTCGGAACTGCGTGATGGCTACCGAGATTGAAGCCCGAGGATCGGGTGGACTGACAAAGTAGGATCTCTTACGTCAGGCGTTCTATTCCAATCCCTATCCATTTCAACTCTGAATGAGCGGCAGGCGGACCGTGGCGCGGGCACCGTCGCCATCTTCCCGATTGAGGAGGCGTATTTCGCCCCCGTGTGCGCGTGCAATCTGCTGCGCCAGCGCGAGCCCCACGCCGCTGCCGGCAGGCTTGGTGGTGTAGAAGGGCACAAAAAGGTTTTCCGTGTTGGCGATACCCATGCCGCGGTCTTCGATGGTGACCATCAGGTTGGACTCGACGCGCTGCCACGTGGCACGAACCGGGTGCGATCCGTTCGCAAGCGAAGCATCAATCGCGTTGGCCAGCAGGTTGATGAACATTTGCTCCAACTGGTCGGAATCGGCCAGCAACGTGACGGGAGGGCCGGATTCGAGTTCGACGGGGAGGCGTTGCTCAAGATGGGCGACCCGTTCCAACAGGGCCGCAATGGCCACCGGTTTGAGTTGCGGCGGCGGCAACTGGGCAAGAAGACGGTACGACTGCACGAAACGGTGCAGAGAGTCGGCACGGCTCTCAATCACGCCCAGTCCGCGGCGAAAATCCCGCATGGCCGACTCATCTTCGGCTTCCGATTTGCCGATTTGGCCGACACGCGCCAACAGGCTTCCTGCGATGGACTTGATGGGAGCAAGGGAGTTCGACAGCTCGTGGCCGAGGACGCGGATCAGCCGCTTCCAGGCAGCCTGCTCTTCCTCCTGTAGTGGCAAGCTAACATCCGCCAACAAAAGAAGCGTGTGCGGCGCGCCGTCCTGCCGGAAGACGGCTTTGCGCAGCAGCCAGCGGGTCGAATGGGACCCGAAGGAATGAACCGATTGATCCGGCGCCTGCAGCAAGTCTTCCAGATTCAGTTCGCGTGCGGTGCGGCCAAAGCAGCGGGCATAGGGCAGCCCCAGCAGCCGCAGTCCCGCGTTGTTCACCAGTTGCAGCAGGTCCTCGCGGTCGAAGGCAAACAGGGGCGCGTGCATGACCTCAAGAATGCGTCCCAGCAGGGCCGTGGCTTCAAGCGACCGCACCCGCTGCTTCTGCAGCAAATCGGCGAGCGCGTTCACCTCGGCTGCCAATTCGCCGATTGCGTCACGCGATGCAGCCCCGCGGGCCCGAAACGAGTAGTCCCCCTCGCGCAGCGACGAGACAACGTTCGAGAGCGTCTGCAGCGGGCGGATCATGCTCTCAATGAGCGCGGCGGCGACCAGTCCCAGGTAGATCGAAAGAGAGCCCAGGATCAACAGCGACGGGGCGAGGCTGAAGTCGCGTTGGTAAAGAAAGATGGCCGCAAACATGAGCCCGGGCAGCGCCAGGAACAGGCAGTAGAGCCACGCCCGGCGCACGGCCGACCGGCGGCGCCTCCGGACCAGCTTGTTAGAGTCCATATTTTTCGATGCGGCGATAGAGCGCGGCGCGGCTGAGCCCGAGAGACTCGGCTGCCTGCGAAATGTTGCCGTCACAGCGGCGCATGACCTTCTTGATTAGCAGCGCTTCCACTTCATCGATGCTCATGTTTTCAAACGACTCGGGAGAAGAACGGGTGCCCGCAATAATCAGGTTGCCCGGCTCCACTTCCTCGCCGCGGCACAGGAGCACTGCACGTTCGACCGTGTGCTCTAGTTCGCGCACATTGCCGGGCCACGGGTACTGAAGCATGTGGCGCATCGCGGCTGGAGAGAAATTGCTGACCTGCTTGCGATAGCGGGTGCGGTTCCGGCCAAGGAAGTGCGCCGCAAGGAGCGGAATATCTTCCCGGCGCTCGCGAAGAGCGGGCAGATGAATCTCGACGGTGTTGATGCGGAACAGGAGATCTTCGCGGAAGTTGCCGCCCTTGGCCTCCTCATGCAAGAGAGCATTGGTGGCTGACAGGATGCGTACATCCACGCGGCGGGTTTGCGATGAGCCAACACGCTCCAGTTCGCCGGTCTCCAGAACGCGAAGAAGCTTGGCTTGCTGTCGGATCGGCACGTTGGCAATTTCGTCGAGGAAGAGCGTGCCGCCGTTTGCCAGTTCGAAGCGGCCGATGCGATCGGTGCGTGCGTCCGTGAATGCGCCCTTCACGTGGCCGAAGATTTCGCTTTCGAAAGTACCCTCGGGCAGTCCTCCGGCATTGACTGCAACCATTGCCATGCGGGAGCGAGGCGAGGCGGCGTGCAGCAGTTTGGCCACGATCTCTTTGCCTGTGCCATGTTCACCGGTGATGAGAACGTTGGCATCGGAAGGCCCGACTTGCGCAATGAGTTCGAGGACCGGCTGCATCGAAGGAGCGCCTGCAATAAACTCCGGCATCCCTTCGGCGCGCAGCAAGCGGTTTTCTAGCTCGAGGTGGCGAGCGCGTCGGAGTGCGGAATGTAGCTCCGCATGAACCCGGATAAGCGAGAGGAGTCGTTCGTTCTCCCATGGCTTCTGTACAAAGTCGCGTGCTCCGCGTTTGATGGATTCGACGGCAAGGTCGATGTTGCCCCAGGCGGTCATCACAATCACCGGCAGGCGATTATCGAATTCCTGGATCCGCGCGAGCAGATCCAAGCCCTCCTGGCCGGAGGTGGTATCGCGGGTGTAGTTGAGGTCGATCAACAGGACGTCGTAATCGTTCTGGCCCAACGCTTCAAGTAGCAGGCGGGGAGAACGGACGCAGTCCACAGCAATGCCGTGCGGAGCCAGAAGAAGTTCGACAGCCTCAAGAATCGAAGGTTGATCGTCGGCGACCAGAACACGGATAGTCTCATGCTTGCGAGAGTCGGTCATGTTGTTGCTTATCCTGCTTTCAGTTCCACACCTCTGGTGCGCGGGGCTCCCGTTGTGTCTTGTGCAATTCTATGGCACACGCGACACCACCCCCGATTTTGCATCGTCGATGGATACGCCTGTACGCTCCAGCGTTTCGCCGGTGGCGCGGTCGATATCTACCTTTTTCTTCTCGTAGTTTGTTTGTGCCGTGTCCAAAGCTTCGTCGGCAAGGGCGAGCGCGCTTTCCGCGTTCAAGGTATCGAGTCCGGATTTCGCGCCAAGCTGCTGTTCCTGTTTCGTGATGTCGAAGAACTTCTGGGCGAGGTCGCGCGCTTTCTGGGCAGAATCAACCTGGGCCTGGGCTTGCTCCAAAGCGAACTTCGAGTTGCGTACGTCGAAGAGAATCGTTTTCTGCTGCTGCTCAGACGAGATCTGGCTCTGGCGATACTGCAACACTGCGCGGAATTGATCGGCCTTGGCTTGACGGTTGCGCAAATTGATTTGTAGCATCATGCCGACCTGGTATTCCGGAGACGAGTAATTGAATGTGTTCTCGAACATGCTGCCAAAGCCCGTGGGCAGATTGGTGGAGCACTCCTGCGCGCCCAGGTCGCAATTGGGGTTCTTTGGGCCGGCTGTGCCCGCACCCACGTATTCGCCGTACATGCTGAGAGTCGGCAAAAGCTCACTGTTGATGTCCTTCAGAGACTGCTTTTGCACTTCGGCCTGCATCTTGTAGATAGCAACCTCGGGCCGCTTCTTCTCGGCCGTGGCGATGAGGTCGTCGATGGCTTTGTCAGCATTCGGGTCGGGCTCTCCATGCAGGTCCAGCGGGATCACCGGCATCTCGTCGATGGTAGGATCATCGACCTTGGTGAGCGCGTTCTTAATCAGCAGCTCGTTCAGTCGAAGGCTCGCACGTGCCACGGTGAGGGTGCCTTCGGCGGTAGCCACGGCAGACTGATCTGTCATCACCTGCATCGCGGGGATGGCCTGGAGTTCAAGCTGCTTCTGATCGTCGGAAAGATTCTTGTTGGCGAAGCCGAGAGAACGCTCGCTGATTTGCTCGGCCTCGTAGGCATTGACAAGATCCCAGTAGATATTCTGCACCTGGGTCACGGTGGCGATGACCTGTGCTTTGAAAGCCAGGTCGGTGATCTGGGCGTTGCGCTTGGCGATGCGGATAAAGCGCTCGTTGGTGGCAATGCCGAAACCGGCCAGGAGTTGCTGCTGAATGATCGCCTGAAACCGGGAGTAGAGCTCGGGATTGATGGCTTGGTAAGGGCCGTTGCTGGCGACACGCTGGCCGAGATAATTCACCTGGACACCGGTGCCAATGGGGAAAGCCTGGGAATAGCTGGACAAGACCTCGATCGTGTTGGCCTTCAGAACTGGCACACCGTTCAGGAACTGGTTCGCCTCCTGGGTAGTGGTGTGATCGACATAGCCCTGGAATGTGAGGTAGGGATCGAAGGATGAAACCTGAGTACCGGCGCCGAGAGTGGAGGTGACGATGCCGCCGTTGCCGGCGGAGAATCCAGCTCCGCCGCCCCCCCCTCCACCGCCGCCGGAAGCGAACCCGCCTTGGGTGGACTGAACGATCGCTGTGTTGACGCCGTTGGCTGACGCGCCTGATTTGGTGCGCAGGATATCAGTTTGGGCGATGGGGAAGTTATAGCGGAAATAGGCCAGGTCGAGGTTGTTCTCGATAGCTATCGCGATCGCATCCTTCAGTGAAAGATAGATTTTCCCGTCGCGGATAATATTCTCAAGGCGCGGTGAATTGCTCATATTCAGCTCAGGGGCAGTGGCGGGTAAATAGGGTGCAAGCGGGTTCCGCGAACGGGGCATTGCCACGTGAAACGGTACCGGCGGAGCAAATGCCTGCTGCTGGGCCTGCTGGGCCTGTTGCGCCAGTGAAGGAGGTGCAGGAGCGGCGCTGGGCGTGGTGGGCGCTGGAGCCTCGGGAGCAGTCTGCGACGGAACCGGGGCCTGAGACTGCTGAGCGGCAGCCGGTAAAGTAGCCAATGCAAGGTTCGCCTGCAAGAGAAGAATGGCAACTGCGGTCTTGATGCCGCCAGCCGAATTGGACTTGACCTGATTCACTTTGCGCCAACCTCCGTTACCCTTGGCTCAAGAGCTTCATCGCGCGTAACCCATCCATCGCGCAGTTCGAGAATGCGCTTGCCGTAGCGCGCGTTTTCTTCAGAGTGGGTTACCTGCACAATCGTTGTGCCCTGGCTGTTGAGCTGGCAGAACAGTTCCATGATTTCTCGAGCCTGCGTTGAGTGCAGGTTGCCGGTGGGCTCGTCAGCAAGCAAAAGGGCAGGAGCGTGAACCACGGCGCGGGCGATGCCGACAAGTTGCTGCTGGCCGCCGGAGAGCTGCGACGGAAACAGATCCTTCTTGGCCACAATCTGAAAGCGGTCCAGAATGTCGGCTACCATCGCCTGCCGCTCCTTGGCGGGCAGATTCTTGTAACTCAGGGGTAAGTCGATGTTCTCGGCGACGGTAAGATCGTCCAGTAAGTGATAACTTTGGAAGACCATGCCGATCCGCTGGCGGGCAAGGTCGGCGCGCTGCTTGCGATTGAGCTTGTGCGCAGGGGTTTCGTCAAACCAGTATTCGCCGAGCCAGCCATCATCTAGAAGAGCAAGGACGTTGAGGAGTGAGGACTTCCCTGCCCCGGATGGTCCCATGACGGTGACAAACTCGCCCTCTTTGATAGTGAGTCCTACGCGGCGCAGCACCCAGGTTTCAGTGTGGCCGGTCTTGTAACTTCGTTCTACGTTTTTCAGTTCGATCATGGTGTTACTCCAATTGGCAAAGCGATAACTTTCCGGGTTGTTGCCGAGGCGGCAGCTAATCTGCCCTCAGGGCATGCATGGGTTGAATGGACGCGGCGCGGCGCGCAGGCAGCCAGCTTGCAATCATAGAGGCGCTGAGCAGAATGAGAGAAACGCCTGTAATGGCAGCGTAGTCGAGCGAGCCCACGCCGAACAGCGCGCTCTGCATCGCACGGCCAACGAAGAACGCGCCGATAAGTCCGAAGCCGAGGCCGATGACGGCCAGCACGAGCGCTTCCTTAAGCACCAGTTGGAGAATGTTGCCCCTGCTGGCTCCAAGAGCCATGCGCAGTCCGATTTCGTGTTCGCGCTGGGCGACAGTGAAGGCCATTACTCCGTAGATTCCGACTGCGGCAAGCAGCAAAGCAAGACCTCCAAAGCAGCCCAGCAGCGTCATGATAAATCGATCGCCGCCCATGTTTCGGCGCTTTACCTCTTCCAGTGTGTTCGGCTCGGCGAGTGCGATCTGTGGGTCAACAGAATGGACAGCAGCGGCGATGCTGCGAAACACCGTTGCCGGATCGCCGGAGGTGTGCACGCCGATGTTGGCGCTGGGCCATGGAATCTGCGCGAACGGAATTACAATTTCTTCCCGGTTATCGCGGAAATCGCCGGCGCGGACGTTATTGAATACACCAACGATCTGCCAGGTAACGTAGGGGCCAAGCTTCGTGACCCCGGGAATGAGTTCCTCAACATTAATGCGCTGATCAAGAGGATTCTTTCCCGGAAAGAATTTGTCGGCGAATTTCTTGTTGACCATGGCTACGTGGACAGTTGCAGCCGTGTCCTGTTCAGTAAAGGCGCGGCCGCGCAGCACCGGAATGCTGTACGTCTTGAAGTAGTCGGCCGTAACCATATCAAAGCCTGCGCCGGGACGCTGAGAGGGGTCGGCAAACTCCGGTTGCCCCGCAATCGTGAAAGGCATACCGAAGCCCGATCCTTCCAGTGGCAGGCCCACCGAGACCGCTGCATCCATTACGCCGGGAACAGCCTTGATTCTGGAAACGATCTGCTGATAGTAGGCGTTGATGCGCGCCGGGTCTTTGGGGCGAGAGTCGGGCACGGGGAGCGAGAAGGTCTGAATGTTCGTGGTGCTGGTGCCGAGATCCACGTTGGTGAGATTGTAGAAGCTGTGAATGGCGAGGCCGGCGCCGGTGAGCAACGCAAGCGAGAGAGCGAATTCGCCGATGACCAGCATGCGGCGCAAACGCTGGCGACCCGCACCGGTACCACTGCGTCCGCCTTCCTTGAGCGCGTCGGCGGGATCGACCCGGGTCGCGTACCAGGCGGGGGCGCAGCCGAACAGCAGGCCGGAGAGTGTGGATGCGGCGAGCGAAAACAGCAGGATGGGAAGATTGAGGGTGAGGTCCGCCTCAGAAGGCAGTGTGCCCTCGGGCATGATGACTTGAAGGCCTTTGATAGAGAGCAGGCCGACGCCAATTCCGCACATGCCCCCAATCAGCGCGAGCAGCAGATTCTCCGTGACGAACTGGGTGAAAATGATTCTGCGCGATGCGCCGAGCGCTGTGCGAACCGCAACTTCCCGTTGTCGCGTGGTTCCCCTGGCAAGGAGGAGGTTAGCGACGTTGACGCAGGCGATCAACAGCACAAAGCCGACGGCGCCAAGCAGTATCCATAGGATCCTGATCTCTTCCTTGGGCAGGAAGTCGTTGTGCAGCGGCTCAACCAATGCGCCCCAACCCTTGTTGCTCTTGGGAAATTGATTGGCAATGCCCGCCGTTACATTGTCCATGTTGGCCTGAGCCTGTTGAATAGTGACGCCTGACTTCAGGCGTCCCATGGCAAGCAGCCAGTGGAAATCATGATTAAGTTGCTCGGGCTTGAATGCGAGGGGCACGATGAGCCATTGGTCGAGCCGGTCGGGCTGTCCGGCTGCGAGCACACCGACAACCGTATACGCGGTCCCATCAAGTTGAATGGTCTTGCCGACAATGCTGGGATCGGACCCGAGACGCTTCCACATTTTATTGATCAGGATGACTTCATGTTCCTTGCCGAGAGTTCCTTCTTCCGGCAGGAAGTCGCGGCCATACAGAAACTGGTTGCCCATCATCCGGTACATTCCCGGCGTGGTGAACTGCCCCTGAAGATACTCGGGCTGCTCCTTTGTGGCCAAATTGAATGCGCCTCCCGTAAACGCATTGATATCCTGAAAGGCCGTGTTGCGGGTTTTCCAGTCCACAAAATCCTGCGCGGCAATGCTATTGCGGCCGCCCTGAATCTTCGACCAGACCATCACCAACTGGTCGGGCTGCGGGTAAGGCATGGGCGCAAGCAGGGTGGCATAGACAACAGTGAAGATCGCAGTGTTGGCACCGATGCCAAGCGCCAGCGTGATAACGGCGGTGATAGTGAAGCCCGGCGACTTGAGCAACTGGCGCACAGCGTAGCGAAGATTTTGAAGGGTGGACTGCATCGCGGATCTCCTTTCCGTAACTGCGCTTACTCTGTTCTCAGTGCCCGCATTGGCTCAACCGTGGCCGCGCGGTGAGCGGGAAGCGCCGCGGCCAGCGCGACCATCACCGCGGTCAGGATTACCGATCCGGCGAGCGTGACAGGATCGAAGGCAGTGACGCCGTAAAGCTGGCTCTTGAACAGGCGAGCGAGAGCCACGACCGATGGAAGCGCTATAACGGTGGCGACTGCAGCAATGATGGCCATCTCTCGAACAACGAGGAGGACCACACCCAGGCGCTGCGAGCCTAGCGCCAACCGCACTCCGATTTCACGCGTCCGCTGCTCAGTGGAGTAGGCTAGCACACCGTAGAATCCCACGGCGGCAAGCAGCATGGCCAGTATGGAAAATCCAACGGCGAGAAAGGCGAGTGCGCTTTCGTCCGAGGCGCTGCGGCTTATCTGCTCGTCCATTGTGCGCAGGCCATCCACCACGAGGGTTGAATCGAGCTGATGCATGGTCTGTCGGACTGCGGCCTCGACGGTCTCGGGCGCCTGCGCGGTATGGGCATAGATAGAAACACCACCAGGATGCTTTTGCTGCAGATAGGGTTGGTATACGGCGCCCCCAAGCGGTGTGCGCAGATCGTAGTGTTTGATGTCGCCGACCACGCCAACAATGGTTGTGTCGTACTTTATGTCGTTTCCGGCGCCCTCCGCAATGGCGCGGCCAATTGCATTTTGCGGCGAGCCAAAGAATCGCTTTGCGAAGGTCAGGTTCACTACGGCGACATTGGGCTGCCCCTTCGCGTCAGCCGCTGTAAACTCCCTGCCGGCCAGAATGGGCTGGCGCAGCGTGGCGAAGTAAGCAGGCGTGATGCGCGGCTGCTCGAAGTTCATGTTCTCGTCTTCCGAGGCCTTGTAACCCTGTACTGAAAAGTTCGACGACGTGTTGTTGCCGCCAAACTCGGGGTCGGTGGTTGCGGCAGCTGTAATCACTCCTGGAATCCGTTGCAGAGCCTCGATGGAGTTGGTAACAATTTGCGGTGTACGATCCTCTCCGTAGCCGGAGGTGGTGGGATCCAGAAAGAAGGTGACAAGGTTTCCAGTCTCAAAGCCGACCGACTGATGGCGAAGATTGTCGAGCGTGCGAACGAACAGACCCGCACCGGCAAGCAGGATTACGCTGAGCACAATCTGCAGGCCAACGGCAACCTTGCGGAATCGCTGTGATCCCTTCGAGGCGGTTCCTGAATTCTGCCGCAACGCGTCGGTTAGATTCGGCCTGAGAAAATGAAGAACCGGGACGATGCTGAAAAGCAGGCTGACAAGAACCGAAATCCCTAATGTAAAAAGCAGGACACGCGCATCGATGGAGGTGGAGTAAGGTTCGCTGCCGGGGTCGGAGCTGGTCATGATGCGCACCAGTGATGTGGCGACAACGGGGGCAAGAGCAAGCCCCGCAACGGATCCCGCAAGCCCAAGCAGCCCGCCTTCCACCAGCAACTGCGCAACAATCTGCCCGCGTTTTGCACCCAGGGCGTAACGCATGGAGATTTCGCGCACACGGCCGGCAGCCCGCAGCAGCAGCAGCGTGGCGACATTGATGGCGCACATCGCAACAAGCAGTCCAGCCATGCTCATCAGTATGATGAGGGGCTTCTGCAAATCGATGCGGCCGGGATTGAAGCCCTTGGAATCGTCGACAACTTTCAACTGCGATTCATCGATGAACCGATGCCTGAAGTGCTCGGTCTGCGACTTGTACAAACTGAATTCGTAAACACGGAGGGAATGCCACAGCGGTCCAATACTCGCTTCGGCTTGACTCATTGAGACGCCGGGCTTGAGGCGTCCAACCATGGTGAGCCACGCGGAGTGACGATTGTTCAAATCATCCAGTGGCGCAACCCACGGCATCGCGATCTCAACCATGCTCATGGGAACAAACACGTCCGGCTTATAGCCGCCGATCGCGGAATCGAAATTCTCCGGAGCGACACCAAGGATGGTGAAGGAATGACCGTTGATCAAGACCTGCTGCCCGACAACATCGCGTGACGCGGCGAAGCGAGTCTTCCAGTAGTTGTAACTCAGCACCACAACCGGATTCGCATTTTTGGCTGTGTCATCCTGAGGCGTAAGCAGGCGGCCTGCGATGGGCTTGAGGCCTAGCAATTGAAAATAATTGCCCGAAACTACTTCGGCATCTTCGTTCTCTGCCAGGTTATGCCATGACACTCCAACCTGCGACTTGTCCGCGGCCAGGACGCCGCTGAAAACCTGGTTCTTATCGCGCAGGTCCTTATACATGGGATAGGAAAAATAATTGTGATGGCCGTCCGTATCGCCGCCAAAACTGCTCATCGATCCGGAGAATGCGCCACTCCATTCAAAGCGCACCAGTTCAGCGGGGCGGTCAACCGGCAACATGCGCAGCAACACCTGGTCGAAGAGAGTGAAGACTGCCGCGTTGGCGCCAATGCCGAGAGCGAGCGTAACGATCACCGTTAGCGTGAAGGCCGGCGATTTGCGTAACTGGCGAAGCGCGTAGCGAATATTTTGAGTCAGCGAATTCATGTGTGTTCTCTTCTCCTGGGGGAACAATTATTCGGTACGCAAAGCCCGCATGGGTTCAATGGAAGCGGCGCGGCGCGCCGGAATGAAACCAGCCACCGCAGCGCAGACAAGCAGCATCAACGGCGCACCGGCCAGCGCCCACGGGTCGTAACTGCCGACACCATAGAGCAAGCTCTTCATCAGGTAGCCTGCATAAAATGCGGCGGGAATTCCGAACATGAGACCGATCAGAATCTGCCAAAGCACGCCGCGCATCACCATGTTCACTACGCTCGACCGCGTTGCGCCGAGAGCCATGCGGATGCCGATCTCACTGGTGCGGCGGGCCACGAAGTAGGACATCACGCCATACAGACCCACCGAGGCAAGGATGAGCGAGAGGATGCCGAACAGGCTGCAAAGCTGCGCTGTCAGGCGTTCCTGATTGAAGTTGCCGGCCACCTGCGCGTCAAGTGTGCGCAGATCCATGACGGTGAGATTGGGATCGACCTCGGCTAGCGTCTTCCGAATAAGCGACTCTGCATTGGGCTGCGGACGGCTGAAGTTGAGCACCATCGCATTCATAAACATTGATTGCGTTTCGGTGGTGGTGATGCCCGGTTCCTTGAATCCGGTGAAGAACTGCGTGGTCGGGCGAAGATAGACGGGGCGCACTTCGTCGCGCGGATTGTTCAGTTTGAAATCGGCGAACACGCCTACGATTTCCCAGCTTCCGTTGTACTGCGGAAGATCAATTCCAAAATGCTGGCCGATGGGGTCCTGGTTGGGAAAGAAACGCTTGACGAAAGTCTGGTTGACGAGCACAACCGGTACGGATGAGGCTGTATCCTGCTCCGTGAAGCCGCGGCCTCGCACAATGGGCACGCCGATGGAGTCCAGAAAATGATTGCTCACGCGGTCCCAGCTTGAGCCGCACTTTTCGCCGGGGCGCGGTGCGCCACGCCCCTGCTGAATCACGCATTCCCCCCAGTTGTCACCTTCAAGCGGGCTATACATTCCCAAGCCCACGCTGGATACGCCGGGCAGCATGGAGAAGCGGTTCTCGATCTCGCGATTGAGAGCGGGGAGCCGTTCGCCGGTGTACCCTGCGCCGGCCGGATCGAAGTGGAGTACGTAGCGATCGGATGTCGCGATACCAAACTTCTGGTTCTCCAGGTTGTTAAGCGACTTGGTCATGAGGATTGCGCCGGCCAATAACACCAGAGACAACGCAGCCTGGAATATAACCAGCGCTTTCTGCGGAAGTGTAGAGCGATCGCGTGTAGCGCGGTTGACGCCACGCAATGCTTCAGCAGGCTGAGCGTGAGAGGCCATCCACGCTGGAGCGGTGCCGAAGAGAATGCCGGTGACAAGCGAGATCAGAAATGCAAATCCTAGTATGGGCAGCGACGGGTTCGGGTCCACGGGCATGTTCCGCGCATCGGGAAAAGCGAGCGAGAGAATGGTATGCGTACCGGCATACGCAACAGCGAGGCCGGCAAGGCCGCCGATGCAGCTCAGAAGAACGCTTTCGGTAAGAATCTGGCGCATTACGCGACGTCTGCTGGCGCCAAGAGCCATGCGCAGTGAGACGTCTGCGCGATGCGCAGTACTCCGTGCGAGCAGCAGGTTGGCAATGTTGGCGCAGGCAATGAGCAGGACAACCGAGGACAGAATCATCAGCATCTTCAGGCCGGTCCCTGATTCCTGCTGCAGGCTTTGAATGCCGCCACCGCCTGGAGTGACGACCACATGCATCTTGTAAACGACGGTGGACCCGCCGTTGGCAAGCAGCTGCGGACGTGTATAAATCCACTGGCGCAGCACGCCTGAGAGCTTGGCCTGCAGCGTACCCACGTTGGTTCCAGGGTGAACTCTGCCTAGAAGATAAAGCCAGTTCGACTCCTGATGATGAAGGATCGAGCTGTCGCCCCGCACGTACGGCTCGGTCTGGATGGGCATATAGAAGTCAGGAGGATTGTCGGTCACGCGGTCGCCGAAGAAGCCGGGAGGCGCGACGCCGATCACGGTGTAGGGTTTCGCCTGAATAAAAATGGTTGCGCCAACGATATCGGGGTCGGAGGCGTACTCACCCTTCCATGCCTGATAACTGAGCACCGTGGTTGGAGCAGACGAGGGCGTATCGTCGGCATCAGAAAACACGCGGCCCATGTAGGCCCCGAGACCGAGTGTGGAGAAGAAATTGCCGGATACGAATTCGCCGTGAAGTGATTTCCCGGTCGCGTTGCCGCGGCGCACACTCCAGCTGCCCCCGCCGGCCTGCACTGCGGAAAGCTGCTCAAACTCTGGCGAATTGCTGCGCAGGTATTGGTAAAGATCGGTGGAGAAGATGGAATAGTCCCCAGTTTCGCTGTCCGGGAAACCACCCTCGACGCAGCAATCGTCAGTGTCTCCAACGCGGTAGAGTTGCTTGGGGTCGGTCACGGGGAGAGAACGCAGGAGGATCCCATGCACCAGCGTAAAGATTGCTGTGTTAGCGCCAATCCCGAGGGCCAGCGTGATCAGCGCCGTGACCGTGAATCCAGGGGATTTACGCAATTGGCGGAGAGCGTAATAGATGTCTTGAAGCAGTTGATTCATCGAGTCTGTCCTCCGCGCGCTTCGCCGTTGATGGTAAGAAAGCCGTTTGTTGCGCTGGAACTACTGGAACTACTCGCTTCTCAGCGCCTGCATGGGTTCAATTGATGCTGCGCGCGCGGCGGGAATCAACGCAGCAAGAATGCCCGCGGCGATCAGCACCATTGCCACGATGAGGAACCCAACCGCTTCTTTTTGCGGCTCGACGTAGATGACGATGTCGATGAGTTTGCGTACACCGACGGTGAGCACCAATCCGGCGGCCGTTCCGGCAGCCAGCATCCACACTACGCGCGAGAGGACCATCGCGAGTATGCGTTTGCGTGTTGCGCCGAGCGCCATGCGGACACCGATGTCGCGCCTGGCCTGTTCGACTTCATGACTGACCAGGCCGTAAAGGCCCACCAGCGCCAGCGCCAATGCCAGCGACGCAAAGATTCCGAAGAGCCAGCTCTCCATCCGCTCGAACGCCAGTGTTTCGGCGACTACTTCAGTCATGGTGCGTGGCTCGTCGAATGGGACCGTGGGATCGAGGTCGTGAACAATGGAACGCACTGCGGAAATCACTTGCTTCGGATCGCCCGTAGTGCGCACCATGAGGACCATGTTCGCCAGGATGTCAGGCTGGTCTTTGGCCGGGATTTCATCGATGAGCCAGTCATGCTCCGCCAGGGGTGGTTCGTAAATGCTTTGGCGAATATTGCCTGTCACTCCGACAATGCGCGTCCACTCTTCCTCTTTCATACTGTCGTCCATGCGCTGCGTGGTGGGATCAAGACCGGAGGGAATGAATTTGCTTACGAATGCATCATTGACCAGAACGGTGCCGGCCTTGTTGTCAGAGGGGTCGAGACTCGGGGAAAGCCTGCGCCCGCGATGCAGCGCGATTCCCATCGCGTCAAGATAGCCGGGGCTAATGAATCGGTTTTCAGCCAGCATTTCCTGATTCTTCGGATACGCAGGTTGGCCCGCGATATGCGCATCGCTGTTGTTGCCCCAGCTTTCAATGGGCAACAAGCTGACCAGACCCGCCGCCTGAACTCCGGGCAAGTGGTTGATGCGCTCTTCGAGGGGACGATAGAACTCCAGAACCATATTGCGGCCCTGGTATCTGGCCGGAGAAAGTCCGATTTTGACGGACAGAATGTGCTCCGGATCGAAACCCAGGGGGGTGTTGAGATAACGCGTAACCACGCGCATCAGCAAGCCGGAGACGACCAGCAGGACCAGAGTGAGCGCGACTTGACTGATGACGAAACCGGAGCGAAGGCGAGTCTGGCTGCGCTGAGTGCCCGCGGCGCCACCTGCTTTGAGCGAACGATTGGGATCCACACCGGAAAGACGCAACGCTGGGTAGAGCGAGGCAGCTAGACTCGCGGTAACAGCAACAGCGATGGACGCGGCGAGGACGGTCCAGTTCATTTGAATATCTGCGCCGCGGGCAAGGGCCTTGATCAGAAATGTGCGCATGAGTTCGAGCAGGGACGAAGCCACCAACACGCCGCCGACCGCGCCTAAGGCGGCGAGGAGAATGCCCTCAGTAAGCATCTGCCCGAGCAAACGCCGGCGCCCCGCGCCAATGGCCACGCGCACACCCATCTCGCGTTCGCGCTTGACTCCGCGCGCCAGCAACAGTCCAGCGATGTTGACGCAGCCGATGGCAAGAACGGCGAGCACCGCTCCGAGCAGGGTCCAAAGCGGGCCCTTTGTTTTCCCAACCACGCTTTCGGCCAGCGGCACGGCATGTACCACCCGTCCACCATCCGTGTTGGGGTAGGCGTTGCCGATGTTGTTGAAGACATGCTCGAGGTCTGCTTTTGCCTGGTCGACCGTTACTCCATCCTTAAGGCGGCCGACAGTGCGCAGCCAATGCGCGCCGCGGTTGTTCATCCAGCTCTGGTCAAGCACACGTGGGATGTACACGGCATTGTTCTGATTGAGCGGGTAACGGAACCCGGCAGGCATGACCCCGATGACAGTAAACGCGCGGCCGTCGAGGCGAACCGACTTGCCAAGCACTGACCGGTCGCCATTGAAGAACTTCTGCCACGCATCATAACTGAGGACCACGATTTCGTTTTTGCCTTCCTGCTGTTCGCCGGGCAGAAAGGTGCGGCCAAGCAGAGGATTCACGCCGAAGACCTGGAAGAAATTGTCTGTCGAGCGGACGCTGTCGATAGATGTGGGACCAGTGGTGGGCGCGTCCAGTGTGATTTTTCTATAGTCGCTGAACCCGGCAAAGGCCGAAAACGTGCGCAGTTGCGCGACATCGTCCTGATAGCTCGCCCATGAGGAGGGCTGGTTGTATCCGGCGCGCGCGGTGGCGGATACAAAGACAATTTTGTCAGGATTCGCGAAAGGAAGTGGGCGCAGAATGACTGTCTCAATCACGCAGAAGACAGCCGTAGCCACGCCCACGCTGAGTGCCAGGGTGAGGATGATGGTGAATGCGAAGCCGGGAGCGCGCCGCACCTGCCGCAGCGCATAGCGCATGTCCTGAAGCAAGTTGCGGAACGACATTTTAGGCCTCCACTTCTTCTGTGAGCTTCTTCAGCTCGTCCTCCGAAACAACCTTTCCGTCGAACAAATGCACTTCGCGCTGGGCGTGCTTGGCGAAGCGCGGGTCGTGCGTCACCATGCAGATGGTGGAGCCTTCGCGGTGCAGGTCGGCGAGCAGATGCATGACGGCTTCGCCATTCTTGGAGTCCAGGTTGCCGGTGGGCTCGTCAGCCAGCAGGACTGAAGGCGAACCGGCGAGCGCGCGGGCCACGGCGACACGCTGCTGCTGACCTCCTGATAGCTGCGCCGGATAGTGCTTCATACGGTGCGCCATGTTTACGCGCTCCAGTGCTTCTTTCACGCGGCCTTTGCGCTCGGCGGACGGCATGCCGGCACGATACGTGAGGGGGAGTTCAACGTTCTCTTCAACCGTCAGGTCGCCGATCAGGTTGAAGCTCTGGAAGATGAAGCCAATCTCCTGGTTGCGGATGCGTGAGCGGTCGCCGAAGCTGAGGCTCTCGACCGGCTTGTTGTTGAGCAGATACTTGCCGCCGGTCGGCGTATCCAGCAGGCCCAGAATGGAGAGCAGAGTGGATTTGCCGCAGCCCGAAGGACCCGACATGGCCACGTATTCGCCACGGGCAATGGTGAGATGAATGCCGGAGAGCGCATGCGTCTCCACTTCGTCGGTGTAGAAGACCTTGGTGAGGTCCTCAATTTCAATCAGATTATCGTTCGCCATCCTGTCCCCCTTCGTAGTTGTCAGTGGTCAGTTGTCAGTTGTCAGCCGTAAAAGCTCGCTGCCTGGTCAGTCGCTATTCCCTGTTACCTATTCCCTGTTACCTATTCCCTGCCCTATTCCAGCCGGATGCGATCAACGCCATCCTCATGCGACATGTCGGAAAGGATCACAACATCTCCTTCCTTCAATCCTTCCAGCACCTGGATGCTGTTCACCGAAGAACGTCCCACCTTCACTGGCACGCGCACCGCGCCCTTGCCATCCGGATCAATCTTGAACATGCTCAGCGTTGAAAAATCATTGCCCAGCGCTGGCCTGCCCACTTGCAGCACGTCTTTCAGCTCCGCGAGGTTGATGGTTCCATCCACGCTGAGGTCGGGCCGTGCTCCCGCCGGCAAAGGTCCATCCAGTGCTACGTCAACGGTGACCGTTCCGTTCAATACTGATGGATCAATTCTGGAAACGTGTCCCGGAATGATGCCATTGTGCGTGTCGATCGACGCGGGCTGGCCGAGTTGGATGTCGCGCGCCTGGGTCTCGGCAATCTGCAATGCGGCCTTGAGCTTATCCTTCTGAATTACTTTGGCCACCGAGGTTCCTGCCGTCACATGCTGGCCCACCTGCAATGGAACCGGAAGCTGAGCCAATACTCCGGAGATTCCGGCCCGCACGTGTAGCGCTTCCGATTGCTTCTCATACAAATCAAGCTGCGCCTTGGCCTGCTCGACCTTTGTCTGCGCGGAAGCCAGCTGGACCTCGATCGCCCTCGCGTTCACATCGAGTTGCTCTTCTGAAAGCTTCTTCTGTGCAGTCAATTGGTCAGAGGCATTTTTCGACGCGCCTGCAACCACGCCGGAAACCACGCCCAGCTTGTAGAGCTGCTCGTCGGTCTGCGCCTGCCGCAGGTCCGTTGCATAAGAGGCGTTCACTTGCGCCGCGGCAATCTTCTTATCCATCAGCGTGCTTTGCAGGGTGGCGTTGAGGCTCTTGTAGTCGGCCTCCGCGCCCTTCAGCGCCGATTGCGCGCTGAGCAACTCCTGCTCAAGTTGCGGATCGCTCATGTCCATGACCACCGTATCCGGTGTAACAACAGCACCAGGCAGGGCAATAATGCGCACGACGGTCGCGTCGGTTTGCGCGGGAATCAGCTCAATCGAATCCTCGCGCGGCACGAGGCTGCCCGTCGAACCGCGCACCTGAATGGTCAAGTCGGCGCGCTTGACGGTATCTGGCCAAATTGTCGAGCGATCTACCGTAGGTGCAGCGGGCTTGAGCCGGGAGACACCGACTGCGAGTGCCGCTAACACCACCACTCCGACGGCAGCGTAAATAACAAGTTGCCGAGTTTTCTTCTTCTTCAAATCTGGGCGGGCTATATCCATGACATCGTGGATATAGCACTTGCATTGCCAAAAGAAAGTCGGCCGCGGAACGCTGAAAATAAATCACTTGGCAAGATTTACACTTGCAGGAATGATTGCCGCGGTGACCGCTTCCGGAGCGCCAGTGTTCGATTCCGGACAGGCGGGGAAGGACCGGCGCGGCCGGCGTCGGGTTTAAGGGCGTTCCACAGCCAGCGCCACGGCATTGCCGCCGCCAAGGCACAGCGCCGCGATCCCCTTCCGTTTGCCGCGCTGCTGCAATGCGTGAAGCAGCGTCACCAGCACCCGCGCGCCGCTGGCGCCAATGGGATGTCCAATCGCCACGGAACCACCGTGAACATTCACCTTCGCGGGATTCAGGTCGAGGTCCCGGTTCACCGCCAGCGCCTGCACGCTGAACGCCTCGTTCAGTTCGAACAGGTCCACATCGGCCAGCAGCCATCCTGCACGCGCAGCCACTTTACGCACCGCCGCAATCGGCGCAAGACCAAACCACTCCGGCTCCCCACCGCTCGTGGACTGGGCGCGGATCACGGCGAGCGGCTTCAGGCCCAATGCCTGCGCACGCTCTTCGCTGGTCACCAATACTGCCGCCGCGCCGTCGCTCACGCCGGGAGAATTTCCCGCGGTGACAGAACCGTCCTTCTGAAACGCCGGCTTGAGCCCAGCGAGAATCTCCGCGGTTGTCTCCGGGCGAACTGACTCGTCAACGTCGAAAATGCGAGGAGCCGCGCCCTTTTTTGCAGCGGGGACTTCGACGGGCAGAATCTCACTGCGGAAAAGACCCTGCGCTGTGGCCACCGCCGCGCGCCGATTCGACTCGGCTGCGAAAGCATCCTGCTCTTCGCGGCTAATGCCGTATTTCGCCGCGATCATCTCGGCACCCACACCCATGTGGAAGCCTCTATATGCCTCCCAGAGGCCGTCGTTGACCATCGAATCGACAAGCGTGCCGTTGCCCATGCGGTAGCCGGAGCGCGCCTGAGGCAGCAGATATGGCGCGTTGGTCATCGATTCCATGCCGCCGGCGACAACTACCCCGGCATTCCCGGTCTGGATGGCCTGCGCTGCGAGAGCTACGGCCTTCAGGCCCGATCCGCAAACCTGGTTGACGGTGAAAGCGCCGGCCTGCGGCGAGAGCCCTCCATGTATGGCTGCCTGGCGAGCTGGATTCTGCCCCAGTCCTGCCTGGAGGACGCAGCCCATGATGCACTCGTCGATGAATCGTTCCCGTGCATCCGCGCCCGCAGCGGCTTCAGCACCTTCAGATTGAAAACCATCAAGACCGGCACGCCGTGCGGCCTCGCGCACCACCAGCGCACCCAGTTGCGGCCCTGAAAACGACTGCAGCGTTCCCTGGAATTTGCCCACTGCGGTGCGGACCGCGGAAACCAGCACGACCTCTTTCATGACGCTCCAAAGGGGTGGAATATCAACGACTGTTAGATGCGCCCGGCGGCGCGAAGATCGCGAATCTCCGCATCGTCGAAGATGCGCGAGCGGATGAGGAAGCGAACGCCCTCGCCGTTATCCAGCGAGAACATGCCACCGCGCCCCGGAACCACGTCGAGCGTCAGTTGCGTGTGCTTCCAATACTCGAACTGGCTCTTGGTCATATAAAACGGTTCGCCGTCTACTTCGCCCAACTGCACGTCGGAGTCGCCCGTCATGAATTCGCCGCGTGGATAGCACATTGGGGAGCTGCCGTCGCAGCAGCCACCCGACTGGTGGAACATGAGCGGCCCATGTTTCTGGCGCAGTACGCGGATCAGGTGGATGGCTAGATCGGTTGCCATAACCTGCTGCGGGAAATCTGCCATCGCGTCCCCTTCGTTAGTCTTCGGAGCTGTGCGCGCCCTCTTTGTCAGCCGGCTTGGTTTCATCCAGCCCTGTCGCATCGGCGGGATCGACGGTTCCCAAAGAGTCGTTCACTACACCTTCTTCGGTTTCTTCTTCAGGATCGGGATCACGTTCAAAGTTCAGTCGCTTGGTTGCATTGGCCATGCCTGTCACCTCTTGACACTGAGATGCCAAAGCCGATCACAGCGTCTGAACCAATCACCCAAGCCAGTTGCCCCAAATCTCAAGTTTTGGACCTGGGGCATCGGCCTGTTTGGTTTTTCTATTCCCTATTCCCTTTTCCCCGTCGTTAAAAGAATCCGAGTTTCTTCGGGCTATAGCTCACCAGCAGGTTCTTGGTCTGCTGATAGTGGTCCAACATCATGCTGTGGGTCTCGCGGCCAATGCCGGATTGCTTGTAACCACCAAAGGCCGCGTGCGCCGGGTACGCATGGTAGCAATTGATCCACACGCGCCCCGCCTGAATTCCCCGTCCCAGGCGATGGCAGCGATTCACGTCGCGGGTCCACAAGCCGGCGCCAAGACCATACAGAGTATCGTTGGCGATCTCCAGCGCTTCCTCTTCAGTCTTGAACGTGGTCACGGAAACAACGGGCCCGAATATCTCTTCCTGGAAGATCCGCATCCGGTTGTGGCCCCGGAAGACGGTGGGCTCCACGTAGTAGCCGCCTTCCAGTTCGCCGCCCAGGTGGGCGCGGTTGCCGCCGGTCAATAACTCGGCCCCTTCCTTATGGCCGATGTCGATGTAGCTCAAGATTTTTTCCAACTGCTCACTGGAAGCCTGCGCCCCGATCATGGTGTTGCTTTCCAGCGGATTTCCCTGCTTGATGGCTGCTACCCGTTTGAGAGCGCGCTCCATAAAGCGGTCGTAGATGCTCTCCTGAATCAGCGCCCTGCTGGGACACGTACACACTTCGCCCTGGTTCAGCGCGAACATGACGAAGCCTTCAATCGCCTTGTCAAAGAAGTCGTCGTCTTCCTGGAGAACGTCCTCAAAGAAGATGTTGGGGGATTTGCCGCCCAGCTCCAGCGTAACGGGGATCAGATTCTGGCTGGCGTATTGCATGATCAGGCGGCCCGTCGTGGTCTCGCCGGTGAAAGCAATCTTGGCCACCCGCGAACTCGAAGCCAGCGGCTTGCCCGCCTCCAGGCCAAATCCATTCACGATATTCAGGACGCCCGGCGGAAGCAGGTCCGCCACCAGTTCCGCCCAAACCAGGATGCTTGCCGGGGTTTGCTCGGCTGGCTTCAGAACCACGCAGTTGCCTGCTGCGATCGCCGGGGCAAGCTTCCATGTGGCCATCAGAATCGGGAAATTCCAGGGAATAATCTGTCCAACAACGCCGAGCGGTTCGTGATAGTGGTAAGCCACGGTATCGCTGTCGATCTCGGAAATGGTCCCTTCCTGAGCGCGCAGGCATCCTGCAAAGTACCGCCAGTGATCGACAGCCAACGGAATGTCGGCCGCTGTCGTCTCCCGGATCGGCTTCCCGTTATCCCACGTCTCCGCCAGCGCCAGCAGATCCAGATTCTCTTCCATACGCTGGGCAATCTGGATCATGAGGTTGGCCCGGTGCGTGGGACTAGTATGTCCCCAGCTCGCTCGCGCCGCATGTGCCGCGTCCAGCGCCAGCTCGATGTCCTTCGCGCCGGAGCGCGGAATCTCGCAGAAGGTCTTTCCCGTAACCGGGGTGACGTTCTCAAAGTATTGGCCGGATGCGGGCTCCACCCACTTGCCGCCAATGTAATTGCCATAACGCGGGCGAAAGCTCACTCGGTCGCTGAGCTTGCCCGGATGCACTGCTGTAGCTGTCGCCATCAAAGTGTCCTCCAGGAGGGAAATACCGCGCAGTTGCAGGCGCAGGGGACGCGGCGCAGGAATCATATACCCGCGAGCGCATCGCTGTGCAGCCCCGGGAATGAAACAGGTTGAGCGAAATTGCAAGCCATTGAAACAACGCGCCATGGCGACTGCATGCACACCGTCCTGAGACGCAGGCTTCCCTCCATGTCCTGCGCTCAAGACGCATGAAGGCGTGGGCGCTTGATAGCAATGAGGGTTACGGGTGCCCCATTCGACCTTATTTGACCCGAAAGTATCATTGACCACACAAGAGAGTTACTTTAGGTTACCAACATACGGATTACATGGGTACCTTCACTGGCGGCTCGGCGAACGACTATCCGCGCCGGATGGGTGATGGAGCGTCTTCCGTATGTATGTGTGAGGAGAAGCGATGATCGTCCCCTTGATTGAGATCGCAGTTTTCGCGGTTGCGGCTGTTTGTTTCCTCTGCTGGAAAGCCGCCGCACGGCGCAAGAAGGCGCAGACCTGGGATTCGCTTGTGGCTCGGTTGCGCTCGGACTGGAGCGCGCGCGAGCTCACCCAGCATTTTCTATGGAGAGAGGGACTCGACGCAACGCCAGACGAAACCTGGAGCCGGATTCGTGGCGCCTATGGCCTTTGGGCAATGTTCCAGAACGCCGGCGTCATGGTCGAAATGGCCGATTACGCCGCCCGCAACTGCAACACCGTAGATCGCGAACTGCTCGAGACCCTGCGTAACGACGCCGTGCATATCCGCATCTGCGTTTTGACAGCTCTTGCAAAGTACGTCTTCACCCACGTAAATGCGGCGATCAACGTGAATGCCTATCGCGCCGCTTCCATGTACACCGGGATGGCGGCCCGCATGACACAACTCCTTCAGCAAAGCGCCGGCGAAATTCTTCCAGACTTCGTAGCGGCAATGTAGCTTTAGTCCATCGGCAAAGCCAACATTCGTGTAGCGCCGTGTCTCTAGACCGGATGCAGTGCGAGCCTCCCTACCGCACTGCTCATCGCTTCCCGCTCTTCCACTCCTCATACGAAATGCGTGGAATTGTCATGAACGCGTCCCGCGTGCGCGCATAGTTTCCCAGCCCATTCATCCGGCCGATTGCGTGCAATTCGTCGGCCTTGATGTAAGGCCCCGCAGGATCCACATACCGGTCCTCAACGTAGATGGCCACAACTCGTCCCAGGATGATCCGCGATTGGCCGATCTCCATCGTCGTGTACTCGCGGCACTCGAGTGCTGCGTGTGCCTCGGCCAGCCGTGGTGGCTTCACCAGCTGCGACGGCGTGGTGCGGAAGCCGGCCAAATCCACCTCGCTCATCTCCGGGGGAAAATCGGTTGCGCAGATGTTCATCTTCTCGGCGATGTCTTCTGTAACCACGTTCACCACAAACTCGCCGGTGCGCCGAATGTTGCGAGCCGTATCCTTGGGAACAAACGGCTGGCCCGGCCGGTTGGTTACGCCCACGCCGATGATGGGTGGGTCGGTGCATAGGTAGTTGTAGGCGCTGAAGGGCGCCGCATTCAGTCGCCCTTCCTCATCCATGCTGGTAATCAGCGCAATGGGCCGCGGCGCCACCAAGCCCACCAGCAGTTTGTAGGCTTGGCCCGCGGGACCACGTTCGAGATCGAAATTCATCGCTTGCTGCACCCCTGATTCTCTGATGGTATGGGAACTGAAGCGGTCGCGGCCGTTTTTGAATCGGCTCCCCGTATCGCACTGCATACAATCCCGGTGCCAGGTTGGCTGTTACTGTAGCGGGGCCGGGCCACCTGCGAGTTCGTATTCAACTGCAACCGTATTCACCATGGGAGCGGTATCCGCACAGTTCTTATAAAGGGAACCTCCCTTCATAATCACGTGAAGGTTCTTTTCCCGTACCACGAGGTCAAGATCCACGAGCGGATCGCCATCGACGAGCACCAGATCGGCCAGGTACCCTTCCTTCACTTGACCAAGCTCATTGCCCAAACCCATCACCTGGCCACCGATACGCGTGCCGCACTGCAGCGCTTCGCTCGGGGAAAAGCCGAGGAGGTCAACGAAGTGTTTCAGATCGCGCGCATTGTCGCCCTGCGGCGATTGAGCAAAACCGTAGTCACCGCCAATAAGGATCCGCACCCCGCGTTTGCGCAGTTCCGTATAAACGGCGGCCGTGGTGTCGATGACCCGCTGCATCTGGCGGCCGATCTCGGAGTCTCGATGAAAACCGAATTGCTCCCCTTCGTAGAGCGTGCTGTAAATGATGCCGATGGCCGGTCCGACGAAGATCCGATCTTTCGCAGACTCCAGCATGTCGATTGCTTCCTCGTCCGCCGACTCACAGTGATAGATAACATCGATGCCGCAGCGAACCGCTTTCTTTACCGACTCCGCTGCGCGCGCGTGGCAATTGACCTTCTTGCCGAAATCCCGCGCCACGCTGACGGCCATTTTCACTTCGTCGTCACGCATGACGGTTAGACCGCCGTGTGCTGCAGGACTGAGGTCATCGCCGGAGATATTTACCTTGATGTTGTCCACGCCTTCCCGGCAACACAAGCGGACAACCTTCCTTATTTCCTCGGGTCCATCGGCGATCATGCCAAAGCTTTCGTAATACATATGCGCTTTGCGCTCGTCCCCAAGGCCGCCGGTGACGGTAATCTCCGGGCTTGCCGCGCGGATGCGAGGACCAGGAAATTGGCCAGCATTCACGGCATTGCGGATCACCACATCAAGGCGCAGCTTTGACGTGGCAGCGCTATAGGCGCTCGTAAACCCGTGGTCAAGCAACGTCTTCGCATTGCGGACCGTGAGGAGTACATGCTCTTCCGGAGGGATGTTGCCAAGGTCGGAATCGTTGACTGCCCCGCCAAAGGAGATATGTGCATGGCCTTCGACGAGGCCTGGCATCAGCGTGCGGCCATGCGCTTCGATCACTAACGTGCCCTCGGTAGCAAGCCGCTCCGGTGGCCGCGCAATCGATTTGATCCTCGTGCCCTCAACGAGCACGTCCGCGGGAAATGCTGAAGCGCCGCTTCCGTCCCAAACACTGGCACCACGAAAAAGAACTGGCTTCATGTTATGAACCTCCTTACAGGTTGCCGAGGTTAAATGTGGTTTTTCGGAGTCTTCTACTGATCTGCCACATATACGCCGATGCGAGCCGCCAGACCAGGTGATACGTGCGCCAACACCATGCCATAGATTGCGGAAACGACCATGGTACCCAATACAATCCACGGGAAGATATTGAATGGCCACAACTGCCCCGGCTGGATAAGTCCCCATAACGGAACGAACATGATCAGTGCACCGGTGACCGGCAGCAGTATGTGTCGAATGATCCTTAACTCGTCGCGATGATAGCGGATCATGTAAATCGGGAGGGCAAGATTGGTGAGCATATAAACAAGGATGATGGGAATAGTGCCGAGCGTTCCCGCATAGCCGAAGTAGTCGATGGGCGCTACGCCCCCGACCAGCCCGAAGCCGAGAATGAGCGCAACGGCGATGATAAGAAACACCCACAACGCGCTGTGCGGCGTCTGATGCTGCGGATGGATTTTCCCAAGGAATTCTGGCAGCAGCCCCTCGCGGCCAGAGTTGAATAAAATGCGTGCCTGGGAGTTGACCAGACCAATCAAAGAACCAAAGATGCTGGTGACACCAGCGACGTATGCCACCAACAGCAGGGACGGTGCTGAGGCTTTCAACCCATCGATGAACGGTAACTGCGATGCGCCCAGAGCGTGCGCGTCCATGTTGAAGCCTACCGCAGTTGCGTAGGCAAGGAACATGTAGAAGATGCCAATTGCGAGCGCACATGTAACAAGTGCGCGAGGTATGTCGCGCCGAGGGTTTTCTGTTTCTTCAGCAAGCGAGGCAGAGTTCTCCCAACCAATAAACAGGTAGATGGCAAGCGGAAATCCCGCACCCAACCCGCGCAAACCACCTGACAGATTGGCGACTCTGAATGGTGCAAGTGTGAGCGCACTGCGATGCGCGACGATCATTAGAATACTGGCCAACACAAGCAGGCCTACTTCAAAGTAGAAGAAGACACCTGACCAAAGCGTGGAAAGCGCAACGCCACGCATGACCAGCCATCCCGTAGCAGCCGATATAAGTATGGTGATGATTGCCCAGTGCACCGAAATCCCAAGGAAGAGCTGCAGTGTTTCGGCAACCCATGTGCCGGCGATTGAGACAACCGTCGACGCAGCGACGACGTATCCGAAAGTGATAAATAGCGATACCGCCGTGCCGACGGAGGGACCAAATGCCTTACCGGTAAACGTAACAAACGATCCCGTTGACGGTGTGAAACGCGAAAACTCTGAGATCGTGTTGGTGAGAAACAGAATCACAAGCGTAGCCACCAGAATGGTGAGAGGTGCAGCGAGCCCGGCGCCTGCCACAATAACCGCAAAACCAAAGAAGAAACTCATCGCCGGTGCAATACTGGCAAGCGTCGACGCGACGATGTGGCTGGCATTGAGCGCATCGCGACGAAGACGGCTCTCGCCAGTCATCGTCGCGCCAAGGTCTGCTTGATTCACCGGCATAGGTTCCTTCGTCGGCTCTGCTCAGGCTTCACGGAACTTGTTCGTCATTGCAAGTCACTGCCATTCGTTCTCCACGCTGTTTCTCAATATGCCGATCCCTTCAATCTCAACCTCGCATACGTCGCCTTGCTTCATAAACAGCGGTGGATTGCGCGCCATGCCGACACCTGCCGGCGTACCGGTTACAATCATGTCTCCAGGTGAAAGTGTGATCGCTTCACTTATTATGGAGATAAGCCGGGCAACACTGAACACCATTTCGTTCGTCGACGCGTCCTGTACAACGATTCCATTTAGACGGGTTTGAATATGCAGCCCCTTGCCGCCTGGCGGCAGCTCGTCTGCAGTAACGAGCCATGGTCCAAAGGCACCTGTCCCATCGAAGTTTTTCCCGATTGTCCACTGCGGCGACTTCTTCTGGTAGTCACGAACCGACGCATCATTGAAGATGGAGTAGCCGAGTACGTGAGCTAAGGCGTTCTGCTCCTTGATGTGTCTGCCGCTGACGCCAATGACGGCAACCATCTCTCCCTCAAAGTCGAGCTGCGAGGACACACAAGGGCGAACGATCGCCTCACCGGCACCAATCAAGCTGGAAGCAAAACGCGTGAAGACCGTCGGATAGTCTGGCACTGTGAAGCCGCTCTCGATTGAATGATCGACATAGTTAAGACCCACGCAAATGATTTTGCCAGGCGAGGACAACGGGGGTAACAAAGAAACTTGGGCAAGATCGAGTGGATTTCCGCCCGCAAGCGCTATTGCCGCATGGTCCATAGCCTGGCGCCCTTGCTGCGCCAGGAATTCCAAAGATCCGGGATAGCCATCTTCCCCGCACGACAAGCCGTAAAACTCTCCATTCTCATTCGCAACGGCAACGCCAGTCGAATCATCGCATTTGAAAGCTGCAAACTTCATGCGTTACGTCTCCGATGTTTCTAAACGTTGTTGCTAAAGAAGACAAATAAGATTCCACCCGTGGACTCTCTTCAACATCGCTTAGAAATGCAAGTTTGTCAAACCGATAATTCTTCAGGTCCTGCAAGCCAAAGGAGCGAGTCTTAAGCGCAACAAGAGATCAACCGCGACGAGGTACGGAGACCTTCATTAGCTTCCGACGCTTATGGATGGCACACACAAGCAAGAAGTTCATCGGCTTCAAGAGATTGACAGGGGCAAAAGGAGCGACGGGATAGCTTCCAGGGCTAAAGAGATTGCTCCCCAAAGAACGGCAAAATCTCCCAAACTGGCGGCGGCGATCTTCGGAATAGCAAATTCAGAATTCTCAAGCTCTTTGTTAACGAAATTCAGCAAGGCCCGGTGACTGCCAACTTTGCCTCCTAAAAGTATCAGGCCGGGATTGAGGACCAGAGACAGATTGACAATGACATCGGCTACGATCGCGGCACGATGAAGGATGAGTTTCCTGGCCAGGGGATCTCCGTCCTGGGCCAGATTCAGCACCCCTACAGCATCCGGTTGATCTGTACCTGGAGTTGAAACTCGTCGCGATTTCGCAAGAGCATCATGCCAGCTCTTAAGAATTCCTGTGCTCGTAAGGACAGACTCGAGTTCGCCGAACTCGTGCAATGCCGGTTGCTTGCGAAGAATTCGCGGCAGCCTGAAATAGGCGATCTCCCCCGCAGACCACTGCGCGCCGTGATGAACCTTGCCTTCAAGAACAATACCTGCGCTGACATTGGCGCCAATATCAATTAACACAAATGTCGGCTCTGTGCGTGCGGCGCCGCGATAACGCTCGCCTAATGCAGCCAGATTGGTGTCGTTCTCAACGATGATCCGGCAATCCACATGCTTGCTTAGTAATCTCCTGAGGGGGACAGAGCGCCAATCTTCAAGCGTGCTGACGGACAGCACAATTCCTTCCTCCACGTTGGTGATTGCGGGTACACCAACCACGAGGGCGAGCAATTGCTCCCGAGCCTTCTTGTGCTTTCTGAATAGACTCCGAAGCTCCTCCGCAATTAACGCGCAGACTGCTTCGGGATCCGTCTTCCGGCCATGGAGCGAAACCCGTGTTGTATCCAACTCCTCGCCGCTCAGATCAGTCAGCAAGAAGAACAACGCCCGCGCCGTAATTTGCACACCTAAGATGCATCCGCGCTCTGCCTTGAAACGGATGATGTCCGGGGGCCGGCCACCGCTTGACTCCCCTTCACCGAGTGGTTTGATTAGATTGGCAAAAAGAAGATCATTGACAACATTTGTCACGGTGGGCGCGCTCATTCCCGATGCGCGCACCAGGTCAGCCCGTGAACACGACCCCGCTTCGCGCAGAAGATTCAAGATCGTGAGTGCATTGGTCCGGCGCAAGAGCGACGGCCTGCCAACCGATATTGGCTCTTTCTTCACGGGGTCTCGCTGAATATCTTGGTGATGGATTGTCTTTCTTCACAAAGTATAGCAAGCTGCTTTGTGCCCGGAAAATGGACACACAACGAATCACGCGGTGAGAGTATCCGCTCTCAAAACCGAAGTCGAACTTTCCACCTGGTAAGCGCCCAGGACACCGCGAGCATAAAGATCGTGAACGCGAGCGTCTTCAGGACGGCAGGCCATCCGGAGATTAGGTGCGTATCGATAAAAGTAAGCCCCAGGCAAATTGAAAGAAAGTACCAGAGGTCCGGCAACAAATAGGTGGTCAGGGTGTTTTCGCCGGCCGGACGTACGAAGAATGCCCACCGGGTCCGCCTTCGCACATCGCAAATCCAAAACAGTGCCGCAAAGATGATGACAGCAGCTCCGATGCTGTAGAGACACCAGGTCGGTGTTGCCCTGATCTTTGAAATCCCCAGCGGAGTCAGCACCCTCCCGATTAAAAGACATAAAATAGCGAAGCATCCGGCAAGGCCCATCGCACGCCGCGGGCTGCGGAATGCCCCTTCACCCGTGAAGACTGACGATGTGACGATGCCGGCAATGATGATGCTTCCCATGGCCCCATTCCCGAAAGGCCACACATACAAACTGAGTTGATTGGGGAATCGAAGCATTTTTGCTGTTGAAAACACATTGAGACAAACGAGCAAAACAAGCCAGACGGGCTGCATCCACGTCCATCGGCGCGTGGGAATATACAGGAGGCTAACGGCAAGATAACTGAGGGCGATGAGGCCGAGAATCTCCGGATACGAGAAATCGATCCAGGCCGATTTTCCGTCAGGCGTAGCTCTGCGGAAGATGGCGAGCAAGATAAATACACCGATGAGGCCGACTGTCCGAAGCAGGACCGGGTACGCCGGGAATACGCCAAACTTTGGATATGCGTTCAAGTAGAGGCCGGTAGAGAGCAACGCCAGTACCGCCCATAATGCGCCACTGATGTGCATTTGCGCAGCATCGCAGGCTCCCGCGTTTGCCAGAATAAGTCCTAAGACAAGTAAGCCAAGCACCCGCAGAAGAACATGCCCCCATAACGCTGGAATGGATGGATTCTGCTTAAGCCTCTGCGCGACTGAAAGGGGCATCGACATTCCGACGATGAATAGAAAAAACGGGAAGACCATATCCAGATAGGTCATCAGGTCTTGCTGAGCATGCGCATGATAAGTCCACCAGGGCAATCCTTGAACCCCAGAAAGCTGGTTAACAAAGATCATCACCGCCATGGTCAGGCCGCGGAAAATGTCAATCGACACGACACGCGGCGCGCTTGCGGAAGAGGCAGTTGCAGTCGATGATGAGGTGAGAACTGCGGTCATCCAGCCGCCCTTCCGTGGTCAAGCGTCCGTTTATCCGGCGACCATAAGTCGTGTGCGGATATGAATCGATATGGCATCATTCCCGAATGGAAGAAATCTAATTGATGCAATCATTCTTTCTAAATAACAGTATCAAAGGTCCACGCAATTCCCTAAACTGATTAAGGAAGTGAAATGAAGAATCTTCACATTTCAGGGTTCAAGGTGAATTAACGATGGGATACACTCTGCACTCAGGAACTGCGATCCGCGGACTTTTCAATACCTTGTTTTTGCTGCTTTACCCGCTCACATGCTTGGGGCAGGTCCGAGTGCTTGTGGATCAGGTTGGTTACGAAACGCGTGCTACAAAACAGGCCATCGTGGAGGGGAGCTCCGAGGATCATCCAGAGAGTTTTTCGCTCATCGATCTCGACGCCGGAAAGTCCGTTTACGAAGCCAACGTGCAGCCATCTGGCAAAGTCTTCGCGTGGGGCAGCCGGATGTTTTGGATAGCGGATTTTTCTTCGTGGCAGAAGCCAGGACATTACGCTCTCGAGCTAGACGGAGCAAAAGTCGTGCGGTCCAGTGCCTTCGAAGTCGGCGATAACATCCTTGAACGCCAAACGCTTTCCAACGTTGTTTTCTATTTCAAGGGGCAGCGTGCCAGCGGTCTGCTGGACCAGGCGGACCGCCATCTTCAGATTCCCGGCAAGCAGGAGTTTGTCGATGTCCACGGCGGCTGGTATGACGCCACTGGCGATTATGGCATTCATCTCTCGCATCAGAATCCGACATCGTATTTCAATCCGCAGCAGGTGCCGCTGGCAACCTGGAGCTTGCTGAAGAGTTACCGGGCGCTCGAAGCACGAAAGGACGACGACTTCACGGAGTACGAGCGCCGGATGTTGGACGAGGGACTATACGGAGCAGACTACCTGGTACGGATCAAGCGGCCAGACGGCTCATTCCTCGAAACGATCAACGCGCCGGGCATAAGAAAGCTTCCGCAGGATCGAGCAATCGGCAATCCAAACTGGCGCACGCGAATCAAATTGACGGCGTCCGATTCTACTGAAAAGATTGCTGACGCGGAAGGGCCACACGCATACGAATCGAGTTTCCGAGCAGGCGGTGGAATGGCCATTGCAGCGCTGGCGCTGGCCAGCACAATGCCCGTGGATGGCGAGTTTTCTCGCAAAGACTATTTGCGTACAGCAGAACAGGCTTTTCAGTTCCTGGATCTGCATAACCGCGAACTGCTGAACGATGGAGTGGAGAATATTCTGGACGACTATTGTGCGCTGATGGCAGCCACCGAACTCTACGCGGCCACCCACAGTGAGGCATACCGCACTGCAGCCGATAAACGGGCCGCGAACCTGATGTCACGACTTACTACTTCCGGGGGCTTGCAGGATTTCTGGAGGGCTGACGATCATACCCGGCCTTACTTTCATCCTGCGGACGCGGGGTTACCCGTGATCAGTCTCCTCGAGTATCTGACAATCGTGTCGCCCGACCGGCATTTCAAGATACTCGACGCCGTTGAGCGCTCTCTACGATTCGAGTTGAGCGTAACGTCAGAGGTGAACAACCCTTTCGGCTACGCTCGACAATTAGTACTCACAGGTGGCAAGCCACGAACCGCGTTCTTCTTCCCACACGATACTGAGGCCGCCCCATGGTGGCAGGGAGAGAATGCACGGCTCGCATCGCTTGCGGCCGCGGCACGAATGGCTATTCCATGGTATGCCGACAAGCCGGAATTTCAAGCAAAACTGCGCGTGTACGCGTGGAATCAGTTGCATTGGATCCTTGGACGCAATCCCTTCGACGCCACGATGCTGATGGGCAGTGGACACGGGTATGCGCCGTATATGTTCTTCAAATCCTACAAGTACACGGGTGCGCCGGGCGGAATTATGAACGGAGTTACTTCCGGGCTGGACGATGATGATGGGATTGCCTTCAATCTGGGTTATGCAGCTACCGGCAAGGATGAAGATTGGCGATGGACCGAACAGTGGCTTCCGCATGCTGCATGGTATTTGTATGCGGTAAGCCTCTCTCATTGACCCACTTTGCATAATGACAAAAATGCGCCGCTGCGTTGAGGGCAGCGGCGAGGAGGATTTGTGAAGTCTTTTTTAACAAACAAGGGCTACAGAATCGTTAAAACACGTATTTGAGAGAAAGTTGAGTTGAGCGGTTGTTACTCACCGTGCCTGTGATTTGCCCAAAGTTTCCGTCCGTCATGCCGCTATCCGGAGCAGCATAGTCGGCGATGTTAAAAGCATTGAAGAAGTCAGCCCGAAACTCAAGCCGATTTTCATGCAAGACAGGAAAGCTCTTGAGAACGGCCATGTCAATGTTTTGAAAGCTTGGACCGCTGAGTGAGCCTGGATGCACCCTACCGAAGGAGCTATTCGACTGCTCTTGAAAGATGCACTTCCCGTCATCTTGGTCCGGCGCGCAAGACGTACCCTGCACCTCGGTCCCCCAATAAGCGTTTATTGAACGATCGACCATCTTCAGTGGGCGTAGTTGATTGGGACGAGCAGCGCCACCGAATGCATTCACAAGGCTGGAATAGTGCGAAGGCGAAGACACTGTGACTGGAAACCCCGAGTAGTAAACCTGCGCTCCGCTTAGTCGCCAACCACCCAACAGCGAATTCACAACTGGATTCCAACTAGAACCGAATGTTCTTCCGGTCCCAAAAGGAAGGGCATACACTCCTGTGACGGAGATGTTGTGCCGCGTGTCCGACCCTGCCGGACCCCATTCGCCCTTAGGGTCATAGGCGTTTTGCTGATAGTACTGGCCGCTCCAGATGTTATACACCCCGTAGAAGCCGATGTTATCGGTGAATGAGTGTGAGTAAGTGTAATTCGCCGTCAGCTCAAGGCCTGCGGTCAGGTGCTGCCGGAAAACAGCCTGAAGGCCATTGTAGTTACTGGCAGATTCTGTCTGGGTGATCTTGGCGACACCGCCCTGACCGACAATGCCGGCGTATGGCGCGGTTGCAGTTGGTGAAGTCCACTGGTTTCCCCAGTACGGATCGGTCAGATGGTGTCCGAGGATTCCCACATAGCCCACCTGAATCGTCGATGCGTGAGCAATCTGATATTCCGTCGTCAGGCTAATTTCCTGCGTCTGGGCCGGCTTCAAATCTTTGGGCCAGATATAGAACGTGGTAGTTGGGACCTGCGCGGTCGGGAAACCGGCCGAGGCTTGGTAGTAGACGCCCGGCGAATATGGGGAGTTCGCTGTCGCCGGGGCAGGACTGCTTCCCGTCACTTCAAAATCCGTGTGGAATGGCGGGTTCTGTGTTAGGCGAAGATTAGCTCCGGTGCCCTCGAGATAGCTTGAGATGCCATAACCCCCACGGACCACCAGACGCTGAATCGGTTGGAAAGCGAAGCCGATGCGGGGTTGGAATTGCGTGTGATCGGCGTCGTAAAGTGCCCTGCTGTTTCCGTCAACTCCCGCGTATTCAATTTGAAGCGTCTGCATGTTCAGATTAGCCATCTTGTTGTTGACTTCATAGATGGGCTGGTCGAATTCCCATCGTACGCCAATGTTCAACGTAAGCGTGGAGCTCAGTTTGAAGTCATCTTGAGCAAAGAGGCCATCGCGCCATTGGCGTTGACCAGTTCGCCCCGTCACTGCTCCAATTTGAACATCCTGCGCACGGTCAACCAGGAAGTCGGCGAAGTTATAAGGCGTCGCAGTCTGGCCCTCCGTCGGATTTGGATTCGCGGTGTACTCCCCGTTGTAGTTGAACGTCCCAAGCTCGCCATCATTGCCCGGGTAAAAGCTGTTCTGTTCATACCGCAGGAATTCAGCGCCAAGCTTCAGGAGGTGCTTCCCCTTTTGCCAGGTGTAGTTGTCGGAATAACCGAAGATATTGTCGATGAAAATCTCGGGGGAGGGATTGGCGCCAAACGCAGCCGGGTAATATTCCGCGCCTGGAAATGGACCGTTTCCTCCGCTCGAAGTAAAGTTCTGCATGCTGAAACCCGCCGTCTGCTGCGGATTTCCTGGAATTCCGACTGTCTGGTTCCCCGTAAGCCCAAAGATCCCTGAAGGATCTGTGGTCACCCCGTTGTTGAATCGAATTCTTCCGTAGTTTGCCGTAAACAAATTGACCATCGATGGCGACAAGGTACGAACCCAGTTAGCATTGAAAAAATGATCGGGATAGTTATTCGCTATAGGGAAAACCACAGGGAGCGGATCCGCTGTTGTACCATCCGCCGCATAGCCTTGGGAGTATCGAAATGCGAACTTGTCACCTGCACGCAACTGCCAGTCGATTTTCGCGTCGCCTTGATCGTTCTGCGAAAAGTTTGCGCCCGGACCAATGAAGTTGTTGAACACTCCGAGCGGATCGGATGTTGGATTGTTTGGCAGTGGGTAGGCCTTGGTATTGCTGAAAAGATAGAGCGCCACAGGGTTAGTAATTGGAATCTGGTTGTTGGGATATTCTTTTGCGTTTCCTGTGGATGGGTCAATGGTTTGGGTGTCGTAGAGTTGAATTCCCATCACCGACAACACGGACGAGAGGTCGCCGGTGCGAAAGGCTGGAGGTGCAACGCTTGACGTGAGTTCGCCGCCTTTGTGAAAACGCATTCCCTCGTAATCTACAAAGAAGAACACTCTATCTTTAAGTATTGGACCGCCAAGGGTTGCGCCGAATTGGGCAGTCGTATAAGGGTTCTTCGGCGTCGGAATTACGTTGTCGTCGTTACTCCAACTGTTTGCGTCGAGGTTGTAATTCTTGAGGAAGCCGAAGACACTGCCGTGCAGCCCGTTGCCACCGCTTTTCATCACGGCGAGCACTGTCCCCCCGTTCACGTTGCCGAATTCGGCATTGGCATTGGATTCGATAACGCGAATCTCGGCCAAGGCATCCGGGCTCGGCGAGTAGCCAATGGTGTTATTGATGTTCTCGTTGATCTCCTGGCCGTCCAATAGATAATTGTTCGATTGCTGGCGATTACCGTCCACAGAAACCTGATTGCCGGCGTCGATGTTGCGCTCAGTCGAATCACTTCCGCCGAACGAACTAAATCCCGGCGCAACAGCACCTGGTGTGTAAACCGTCAGTTGCGAGAAGTCACGGCCATTCAGTGGAACGCTGTTGATAGTATTCTCAGAGAAAGTTTCACCCAAAGTTGCGTTCTCGGTCTCGAGGATGGGCTCCATTTTTCCGGACACATCCACGGTGGCGCTCGCTGCGCCAACACGCAGCCGAATATCAATCTTCGCAGTCTGATCAATCTCAAGCAAAAAGGGGCCGTATGTGGCACCCTCGAACCCCTGCACGAGGACCGTGATTTTGTATTGCCCAATTGGCAAGAAACGGATGGAATACTCCCCGGCATCATTGGTCCTGGTTACCGTTGCGACGGCGGACGCGGTATTTGTCGCTGTAACGGCGGCACCGGACACGTTGGCGCCGCTCGGGTCGGTGATTGTTCCGCGGATGATTCCGGTCACCGTCTGCGCCATTCCTTGCAAAGTTGGCAGACAGAGAGAGAGCAGGATCATTGGCAATCGAAAGCATTTCATATAAGAGGCCTCTCTTTCTTACTTAGGTTTGTAAAGAAAGTCGTCGAATGCTTGGGAATTCGTACTCCTGGACTGCTGACTTTAGAACGGCGATGGCTGAAGGCTATACAAAGGAGGACAAGAATGCAAGATCAATTTTGTGTCAAATGATCAACAACTCTTCGCGAGCTTCCAGGATTGCAACAAAGCACCTTGTTGATCAAGACGGGAGACATGGCTTGGTGATTTATTGTATGTAATTGATTTTATACACTTTTCCTGACTTTCTATGTCATTTGGTTCAGACGCGTCCCACTCTCACAAGAGTTCAATTATGGATTCAGTCGGAAGCAAGGAGGAGCAATTGCCCGATTTGCGGAAGCAGACGACTTCATGATCAACTGACGCAACGAAGCACGGATTGATGCTAATAGGCTGAGTGAGTCTTGCGTCTTATCGTTAGAATTATGGGCAGGGTGTTGCTTGTTACGAACAGTGAGAAAGATCGCGTGCAGGGAGATTGGTGAGGGCTATGGTCAAATCTGAAAACACAATAAAAGCTGCAGTGTTGGCACTCGTCCTGTTGGCTTCAACCCGACTGTGCGGCCAGGCACCTCGGGATGGAACTACCGGTCACAAGCGGTTACTGGCATACTACCTTTACCAGGATCAAACTCATACGCTCGCGTACACTGCAAGACAAATCCCCTACAAGAAACTCACGCATCTCATCCACGTTGCTCTAGTGGTGGACCCGTCCGGCGATGGAGCAATTCAGGTTTCTCCAAATGCGATCGACCCAAGGCTCATTCCCAGCGCCCATAGAGCCGGCGTACGAGTTCTGGTCTGTGTACAAGGCCCGGCAAGCGCGTTCAGCAAAGTTGCCGCGAGTTCCGAAGCGCGCACACGCTTTGCGCAGGGCCTCAAGACATTCATTCTCAAATACTCATATGATGGCGTTGATATCGATTGGGAGGTTCCGGAGAGCCAGGCTGAGGTGGCCAATAACGTGTCGCTCATGCAGGCGCTACGGGATACACTGCCTTCTCCTCGCTACCTGGTCTCAATGGCGACACCGTCGGAGCCGGGTCACTGGGGCGAATACGACTTTGCGCGCTTGACGCCGATTGTTGATTTCTACAATGTGATGACTTATGACTACCACGGGCCATGGACGCCGCATGCGGGCCACAATTCGCCGCTTTTTTCCAACGACAGCGATCCTGGGCAGGATGGCAGCATCGATGAGAGCATGAACCTTTACCTCAATAAACTTGCCGTGCCTCCAGAGAAAATCAACATGGGGACGGCGTTCTACGGCTACGAGTTCCCTGTCGGACAACTGCATGCTCCATGTAACTGCGAGAAGTCAACCATGAGTCGCGATTACGGTACCTATATCAAGCCGCGGATCGGGAATGATGGGTGGGTACAGGCTGTGGATTCAAGGGCCATGGCGCCCTATTTGACGCGTGGGAATCCGAGCCCGGCCTTCATCACATACGACGACCCTGCTTCGACCGCGCGAAAGGTCGTCTATGCCTTGGATATGAGGAATCTCGGCGGCGTATTCATGTGGGAGTTGTCAGCCGACTACGACGGGAAAAAGCAGGACCTGCTCGACAGCATGTACAAGCCCTTCAAACGGGTTCAGGCAGGTCACCACTGAGGTTTACGGTGCGCCGGTAGGTCCGTGGGGGGCAGGCTTTCGGACCCCGGCCAAGTTGACGATTGTCGATGGGGCATCATCAGTTTCATTGGCTACATAGAGGCTGTTCGATCCTGGAACAACCGCCAACGCGAACGGGTTTGTACCGGCGGGCAGAGTTGCAACAATCCCGTTGGTCGCTGCATCGATTACCGTCAACGTTCCGTCACCCGTGTTTGCCACGTAAACCAGACTTCGACTCGAGTCGAAGGCGATCGCCTTGGGATGGCTGCCTACTGGAACCACCGCTATTTTGCGGCTCCCGATGGCGTCGATCACCGTGACAGTATTGTCTCCGTAATTGGCGACATAGAGCCGGTCACCCGATGCGTTCACCGCAATTGCGCACGGGATAGCGCCGGCCGGAATAGTGATCGGGTTCGGGGAGCCAGGGTCGATAGCGGCCAGGTCAGCGCCCTCGATTCTCGCGATGTACACGGCTCCTGTAACGTCATTCAGTGAGAGCCCCCATCCATGCCTTCCCACGGGAATCTCAGACGGCTTCATGCTGGACTCCTCAAGCACTTTCACGGCGCCGCCATACCCCAACAGATAAATTGTGCCTTTGCGCGGATTAATGGCGAGCAGGTCGGAGGAGCCCGTTTTCACTTCGGACACAGCGTGCGTCAACCCATCAATGACGCTGAGTTGATCGCCAAACGTATGCGTCACGTAGACCCTTCCGCTACTGGGACTAACTGCGACGGAGTAAGGGTGACTGCCAACTGGAATCGTGGCCACAATCGCGTCGGACTTTCCATCAAGCACACTCACCGTTCCATCGCCCCCATTGGCAACATAGGCCCTGCCGTCCGTCGGACTTACGGCGATTGAGACGGGATCTGCCCCTACCGTTACGCGGCGCATCTGACCGCCGGCGCTTGCGTAGATCAGCACGGCAGCATGGCTTGTATCGACGGCATAAACTTTCCCCGTCGCCGGATTGTAGGCAATAGCGCGAGCATTGATAAGTCCACTCCCCGGCAAAGCCGACTCCGCATTCATAACGACCGGAAAAGCTGGCGGGAGCAACATGCTTACCCATGCAACCGTCAGAAGTAGAATCGACGAAAAGCGAGAAGCGGATGGGCAGAATCGAGATTTCATGCGATACTTCACCTTGATTACTAAGTATCTCATTGAGGTTGCGGTGCGCAAGGGTTGATTGGTTCTCCATTCACGTCCCAGTGCGCGTAACCGGCTGCGAGGGCTAATGAGAGAGCAAGGTTTGTCCAAACCGCTCAGCAGTAGGGTCCGGCGATGCACCTTCTGCCTGATTGCGATGATGGTGATCGTCTTCGGCGTTGGAACTCTCCCGGCCTTCGAGTACGGGCAGCTGCCTGAACCCAAATTCAAAGTGGTCGCAATTGCGGAGAAGGGCGGCATTCATAAGCCATTCGTCGATGCGACAAAGATTTGGCTGGCGCGCGAAGCTCTTGTCGATGGGTTTACTGTGGACTACATAGACAACACGGACAAGATTGATGACGCGTTTCTGTCGCACTACAAGCTTTTCATCGAGCTCAATTTCCCGCCATACGCCTGGACACCAACAGCAGTTGCAGCCTTCCAGCGATACATCGAGGAAGGCCGCGGCGGATGGATCGGCTTCCATCACGCCACGCTTTTGGGAGAATTCGACGGCTACCCCATGTGGCCATGGTTCTCCAGCTTCATGGGTGGAATCCGGTTCATAAAGTACATTCCCACCTTCGTTACGGGTACGGTAACGGTTGAGGCGCCCACACACCCCGTAATGCACGGCCTGCCTGCGCACTTCGTCATCGAGAACGAAGAATGGTACACGTACGACAAGTCGCCGCGGCCGAACGTGCGTGTGCTGGCCAGCGTTGATGAGAATTCCTATTCGCCCGCAAGCGACATAAAGATGGGCGACCATCCCGTGGTCTGGACCAACGAACACGTAAAGGCACGTAACGTGTATATCTTCATGGGACATCATGGCGAACTGTTTCAGAACAGCGCTTTCACTACGCTTTTTCACAATTCCATTCTGTGGGCGGCTCAACGATGACCAGGACTTCGTTTCTTATCGCTTCAATTCTCGCTTGCGCAATAATGCCGCCGACCGCCTCGTCACAGCAGGCGCCAATTCATGTTCTTGCCTTCTATTCGACTGACGTTGAACGGGACCATGTGGACTTCGCGCAGCAGGCGCTGACGTTTTTCGCGGCAGCTGCTAAACGGGACAAATTCCAATTTGAATCCACGACCGATTGGAACGAATTAAATCCGCAGCGTCTCAAAAAAGTTCAGGTGGTGATGTGGTTCAATGATTCAGCACATACAGCTGCCCAGCGCGCAGCTTTCGAACAGTATATGGAGCATGGCGGCCGATGGTTTGGATTCCATTTCGCCGCATACAACGACAGCGGCACCCATTGGCCCTGGTTTGTCCGGTTTCTGGGTGGCGCAATCTTCTATGGAAACAGTTGGCCTCCACTGCCGGCCATGCTCGATGTTGACGACAAGACGAGCCCGCTCACAAAACATCTGCCGGCGCACTTTCTTTCACCCGCAAACGAGTGGTATAGCTGGCGGCCGAATCCGCGCGACAATAAAGATGTAAAAGTGTTGCTAACTCTCGCGACTTCAAACTTCCCTCTTGGCTTCAAAGACACCCTCACCAGCGGCGATATCCCCGTCGTCTGGACAAATACACGCTACAAGATGATCTACATGAACATGGGACACGGCGACAGAATCTTCGCAGATGAGCATCAGAACCAGATGTTCGAAGATGCGCTGCTGTGGCTCACAAGCATATCCTGACGCCTGGACCAGTTATTGCTCCATCACGCCATATTCGAAGCGGGGTGGCAGCCGGCAGCCGGTTCTCTCAGCCATCGCCAACGTTAATGCCTGCGGAGCAAGCAGCACTGTAATTCCCTCCCACGGCTCTGCCACGGCGTCCACGCGGATTGTAAACAGCCTCTCTCCCGGATCACGATCTGCTTCCGAGATAAGAACCACCTTCCCACCGCGCCGGTTGCATTCTGCAGCAAGTTTCACCCCAAGCTCTTCAACGCGGCCAAGGGCGAAGATGATAGCGACATGCGATGCATCAACATCCAGGTTAGGGCCATGACGAAAACCCGCTCCCGTATGAGCAGCTGCGCGATGGCCCGTTATCTCGCGAATGCAGAGTGCGCTCATCACTGCCCCACCATAGGCTGCGCCGCGGCCCACGATCTCAATATTGGAGGCGCCGTGGCAGAACGCTTCAAGTTCGGTGCGCATGGAAAAGACACGGTCGAGACAGGTGGAGAAGACCTCCGCGGCCGCTTCCGCATCCTTGCGCCACGGAATCCCAAGAATCTCGGATGCCGCAATGATGGCGGCCGCCGTCGCATTGGTGTATGTCTTGGTCGCGTTTCCGTATTCCGGGCCTGCGAGGATCGGCAACCTGTTCTCAGCCAATCCCCAGCACGTGCTTGCGGCATTGTTGCAGATCAAAGCCAATTCCCCTCTACTGCCGCGGCGAAACAACTCAACCAATTCTGCACTTTCCCCCGACGTCGTCAGCAGTACCGATAGAGCCGGATCGTTCCACACAGGAGCGCCGTAGTGCAGCCATTCGCCCGCATCCACCGAGAACGAAGGGCGGCCATGGGTCTGCAGCATCACGGATCCGCTGATCGATGAGCAGAACGATGCTCCCATCCCAACGAACAGCACCGGGCCTCTTCCGGCGGCAGCATGCCGAAGCCTACGCATCATGGCACCGATCTCGGGATCCGAAGCATAGTCGGAAATTAGTTCCTGGAGCCTGCAGGGCTGCTCGCGGCATTCAATCTCGAGAATCTCTGTCCCCGTGGCGGACAGCAGTTTCGGCGGCGGCTCAATGCCAGAGATCCATCGCCGCTCTCGATTGCTGCGCACTTCCATCGTGTCTCCCGCCCTCATAAATAGTTTGCGCTTCTTTTGTAATGATTGCTTAAAAAGTGGTTTAATTGTAGCAGAGACCGACTAGAGTGCTGCTATTTGAGGGGGGGCCTTGATCGACGTAACTGCGACCGCGCGACCCAGCGTAAACACGGCGTTCATTTGGAAGGTGTCTTTGATTGCAGGTCTGGGTGGCGTCCTTTACGGCTTCGACATGGGGATCATCGCCGCCGCGTTGCTCTTTGTCCGCTCCGCCTTTTCTCTTTCGACCCAAATGGAAGAGGTGGTTGTCAGCGTCGTGCTCGTGGGGTCAATGGGGGGCGCAGTCGTCGGCGGCGTACTTGCGGACCGTGTCGGTCGGCGCACCACATTGGCATGGGGCGGTGCTCTTTTCATCGCCGGATCGATCCTCGCGCCCATTTCGCCCAATGTATTCACGCTGATCGTCTCTCGCATTTTGCTGGGGATCGCGATCGGCTTCACATCCGTTACCGCGCCGGTCTATGTCTCTGAACTCGCGCCCCAGCAGTCTCGCGGAATGCTGATCGGCCTCTATCAATTCGCACTGACAGGGGGCATCGCATTGGCAGACCTTGCCGGCTACTGGTTGGCGGCAGGACACGCATGGCGATGGATGTTTGGGTTGGGAGCGATTCCAGCTGTGTTTTTCCTTGTCCTGGTTCTCACGGTGCCCGAAAGCCCACGCTGGCTGGTCGCGCATGGCAAGCTGGTTCAGGCGCAGGCGGTTCTCCGAACGTACGCCGACGAAGCCACCGCGCACTCAATGCTGGAAGAGATTCGCGCCAGTCTGATGGTCGTTGCGGAGAAACGCTGGCGTGCCCTGTGGACGCCAACCGTACGCAGAGCGCTTCTTGTCGCCGTCGGATTCACGGTGCTGCAGCAGGTAACCGGCATCAACACCATCATTTATTACGGTCCGCAGATCTTCGCGCTTGCTGGGATCGGATCGGATAAAAACGCCATCTTCGCCACTCTGCTAGTCGCCGTTGTTAATGTGCTGGCAACTGTCATCGCGCTCGTGCTTGTGGACCGCGTCGGAAGGAAGCCACTGCTCTACTGGGGCGTTTCCGGCATGACCATTGCTTTAGTGGTCTTGGCATTTGCCTTCCATAATCAGGATATTCTTGGCTCATCGCTCGGTGTCATCGCAACCGCATGCCTGATGGTCTACATCACCTGCTTCGCATTCAGCATGGGACCCATCGGATGGATCATTGTTGCCGAAGTGTTTCCTTTGCGCCTGCGCGGCCGTGGTGTGGCTGCGGCGACACTCGGCTCCGGAGCATCCAACACTCTTGTCTCGCTTACCTTTCTTTCTCTCATCAAAGCCGCGGGAAACACTGCCACCTTCTGCATCTATAGCACGTTCTGCCTCCTCACGTTGTTCTTTGTCCGTTTCGTGATGCCTGAGACTAAAGGATGCGAATTGGAAAGCATCAGCGCAGAGGTACCAATCAATGCTTCATAACACCGCTACTTCTGCAACAGAAATAACATGCATCTTAACGAGGCAGTAACAGCAATGTCATTAGAGCGCACGACATCATTAACTTCGCCACCCGACGGCATTTTGCAAGATACTTCGCGATACGTTATCGGCGCAGACATTGGAGGCACCAGTTTGCGTCTCGCGCTTGCGAACGGTGCCGGCCAAATCCTTGGCAGGTGGTCAGCGTCGACCGCTGAAACGGGAGATGCGGCCAAGGTGCTGCAACTGATGCGCAATGGCGTGGATGCACTCCTGCTTGAAGCTTCGTTGCCGTCACAGTCTCTGAGTGCAATCGCGGCGGGCGCACCCGGTGTGACGAACGCAGACGAGGGAATTGTGATTGCGACGTCCTACCTGATGGGCTGGCGCGACGTTCCCTTGCGTCAGATGCTCGAAGCGGAATTTGGGGTCCCGGCATTCGTGGATAACGATGTAAACGTTGCCGCGATCGGAGAGCTCAAGGCGGGACTTGCCATGGGAACAACCGACTTCGTTTTCCTGGCAATCGGAACTGGAATCGGCGCCGGCATTGTACTCAACAATGAGCTTCATCGCGGCGGCATCTGGACGGCCGGTGAGATTGGCTACATGCTCGTGCCTGGCACATCGGACGCGCCCGTGGAACGTGGCCAGCCAGGTGCGCTTGAGTCACTTGTCGGTGGCGAAGGGATCAGACAGCAGTGGCGCAGTGGTTGGAGAGAGAACTCAACGACACTCTCGAGAGACGCGACCGCATCACAAATATTCGACCAGGCATTAAGAGGTGATCCTCTGGCAAACAGTGTACTCGAACGTACCGCGCGCGCGCTTTCCTATGCCATCCACAACATCGCGCTGGTCCTGAATTCTCCTTTGTTCGTACTCGGCGGCAGCATAGGCATTCATCCCGCACTTGGCGACGCAACCCGATTGGTTCTGCTGGAACGCGGCACACGCGCGCAACCCAGGCTTGTCTCGAGCGCACTTGGCGCCGACGCGCAATTGATCGGCGCAATCTTCCTGGCTCTTGAAACTGCTGATCGCGAACTGGCAAACAAGGCGATAACCACGGCGCAATCGACACTAGCTTGAGATTTGGTTCTCACTAGCTGCACGCGGCTGGAACGACTGTACTGAATCCTCAGCTTATTCAACAAACCGTCGACTGCGGCGAACCGCGAAAGCGAGCTTCAGTTCCCTTTCCAATATTCGTTAAACCCGGCGTACTCCGACGCGACGTTGGCCAGTATCGTCCTGCGAAGTTCCAGTATGTCAACAGTTCCCATCTGCTTATAAAGGACCTTCCCATCACCGGACAAGAGGATAGTGTACGGCACCGCCGAGTCCCATGACGCATCAAATGCCTGTTGTAGCCCCACGGTATCCGTCGATGAGAAGAGAAGATTGCGGCTTGTTGCATGCTTCTTTTGCAAAAAACGCAGAACACTCGCCTGTTCATCTGGCATGTTTACAGAGACCGTCACCAACGATAGATCACGATCGCTGTACATGCGCAGCGTGTCTTCGATATCCGCAAATTCCGCGATGCACGAGCCGCACCACGTTGCCCAGAAATCTACCAGCATCAGCTGGTGCGATGGATTCGTGCGCAACCTGGCAAGATCTGTTTTCGATACCAGGTCCACGGTGACAGGTTGGTCTTCAATCTTCTTTAGCGTCGCGAGTCGATCCGCTGACTTCTCACTCCACTTAGTCGAACACCCCATGGCTCCTGTATGTTTAACCGGAACCTCGCGGTGTGCCAGCAACGCTTCGATTGCATTGCGCGCGTCCTGGGTCTTCACTAGTTCAATGCGGTAGCTATCATCGATGCGGCCCTCGTAGCGGAGCTTCCGCTGCTCGTCGAAGATAAAGATATGCGGCGTCGCCTGCGGACCGTAAGCACGCACCACCTGCTGAGTGTCACCGTCGTAAAGATACGGGTATGTCAGGTGCTTGAAGCGCACTCGAATCTTCATCTCATCAAGCGTGTCGCTTGTGTCAGATGAGTCGAGTTCGTCAATTCGAAGAGCATTAGGATCGTTCGGCTGAATCGCGACCAGAGCCACGCCGCGTTGCTTGTAGTCGGATGCCAGTCGCTCGATTCGCTGCTCATACATCTGTGCGATTGGACAGTGGTTGCAAGTAAAGACAACGGCAAGAATCGGGCTGGCGGCGTAATCGCTTAGACGATGAACCGCTCCGTCTGCTCCTGTCAATGCGAAATCTGGAGCAGCAGAGCCGATGGGAAGGATCGGATGGGTCTCCGCCGCAATTGAGGCGGCCGCGACAATTAGTAGCCCGATGGCCTTGAGTTTATGTCTCATTGTTTCTGCCCTCCATTTCGGTTCGCAAAGAGTTCGAGAATTTCTCCAGAACGTCAGTGAAATCGATCGGCGATACTTCCTAAACAATATTAATAATGCGCGCCCGATCATGATTTCGCAACCGATAAAGATCGCGCTAGCGATGCATGCGGGCAAATCGCTTGGAGCACAACTGGTACGGAATTGGAATACGAAGTGATCGCGAACGAGACGAACTCTTCGCATCCACGATTCTTCTCCCGCTCTTTTCCCCACATCCCTTGGACACACCCATCCATTCTTTTGATTCGGACAGGCCGCGCTCGTTTCAAGTGGAGCGACCAACCGCTTCCTGACGAGTGGGAGCGCGCCGGTCCGCTTCGCGGGATTCTCGGAAGTTCCCCAACCCAACTCCAACCAGGCGAAAGAGCCTCTCAGGGCCGAGTTCTATACGTTCACGAAGGGAAAGTGCAATCGCAGTCAGTTCCTCACAAGATGTTGGAGGAACCGGAGGAGTGTAACTGCGTGTGTGGATATTGAACTCTTTCGTCTTCAGCTTCAGCACCACTGTTCGTGCGATGCGTGCCTCCCGGCGTGATGCCAGCCAGACCTTGTCGGAAAGACGCCGAATAAGACATTCGGTTTCGGAAAGCGGGATGTCCTGCTCAAAAGTGTCCTCGGCGGAGATGGACTTGGTCGGCCTGTCCGGCGTTACTGGGCTGTGGTCAATGCCGCGGGCGAGTTCATACAGACGTGCACCAAAGCGTCCAAATTGCGCTTCGAGGGTGCCGAGCTCAAATGTCCGCAAATCCCCGACCGTTTGAATTCCTACCTGCTTAAGGCGAGCTTCCGTGACTTTCCCGACACCAGGGATCCTGCCAACGGGCAACGGAGGCAGGAACGTATCGAAATCCGTCGGTTGAATGACAAAGAGACCGTCAGGCTTCCGCCAGTCAGACGCGATCTTTGCCAGGAACTTGTTCGGAGCCACGCCTGCAGATGCGGTAAGCGAAAGCTCTTCACGAATCTGCCTGCGGATTGCGATCGCGACTTTCATTGCTGTCGGAAGGCCGGTCTTGTTCTCTGTGACATCGAGGTAGGCTTCGTCGAGCGACAAAGGCTCGATCAGATCCGTATGGCGTTGGAATATCTCTCGAACGGCGCGAGATACGGCCTTATAGCGCGTGAAGTCGGGTGGAACAAAGATGGCATGTGGGCAGAGGCGCTCTGCCGTAACCGCTGGCATCGCCGATCGAACTCCGAACTTCCGCGCCTCATACGAAGCCGCGCAAACAACGGACCGCTTCCCTTTCCAGGCAACAACAAGAGGTTTGCCGCGCATTGCAGGGTCATCCCTCTGCTCAACCGACGCATAAAACGCATCCATGTCCACATGGACGATTTTGCGAAGTGCAGCGGGTTGAGTCTCCAACAAGTCGCCGGCCATGGGGTAGATTATAAGCGAAGATAGGGCGAAAATAGAGAGATATTTGGTGGGAGGGACAACGACGTGGAGCGCTCAGGGGCGGCCGATCTTCCGCTTCATGGCGGCCGCGTCCCGCCGTGGTTAGCTGGCCGCATGACCGAGCTTGGCACCGCCATCTCCGTACACATTCTTCTGGAATATAGTGCGCCTGAGTCTCTCACTCGGATGGTGAGAAACTCAGGCGCGCGCGGCAGTGTGACCAACAACTTAGAAGTTGAAGCGTCCACTGAACTGAAGTGAACGGGAACCCTGCGTTGGAGAGTAGCCAGGGCCAAAGCTGGTGATGTACCCGAAAGTTCCACCACCAACCGTCGCGTTCGGGTTGGATGTAAGTATCGCGTGGTTGAGAAGGTTGAAGGCCTCGAAGCGAATCTGGAACTCGCTCTCGTGGTATACGTGGATGGCTCGGAAGAGGCTTGCATTGAAGACCGACACGCCGGGTCCACGGAACTCGTTGCGCCCGGTGTTGGGCAGGGTGGGTGGAGTATTGCCGGGGTTCCCCGAGACGCTCGCCGTAGGCTCAGTTGGGTTGGCGAACGACGCAGGATTGAACCAGGGCTTACCACCTGAGACTGAGCTGTTACCGGGTGTGCGATTGTGGCCGCTCTCCTGCTGGTAAGGCGCCACCAACTGGGCGAAGGTTGAGCCAAAGCCGGGCGCCACGTTCCCGATGAGGTTGCTGTTCGCGCTAACCGAGAACGGTGTGCCGCTATAGTGGCTGAATTGTCCGTTCAGCTGGAAGCCGCCGATGATCTGGCCCACCAGACCCTGGTTTGCGAACTTCTGGCCGGGACCAAAGGGCAGGCTGTAGATGCCATACACCTGTGCATTGTGCTTCTGGTCGAACCCGGCGGTCGCCCGATTCAGGCGGAACATTGCTGGGTAGTTGAATGTCATGCCGCCGGAGCCCGAGCCCGCGCCATTGTCTTCAAAGTCGATTGCGTGCGAATAGGTGTAGACCACGCCCAGCGTAGAGTTCTTGCCCGCACTACGCGTTAACTGCGACTGTAGAGCGTTGTACATCGAACTTGCGAGAGGTTGCGTATACGTGATGCCGCCCGTGTTGTAGCACGCTGTCCAGGTGGTAGTGCAGTTCTGCCAGTTGATGGTTTCGTTGATGTTGAAGCTGCAAGGGCCGGTCTTGCCGGTCAGGGAAGTGTTGTACTGCCCGTCAGGCATGCAAGGCGTGGATGTGCTCGGGAATGGAGCGGAATTATACGGAGTCCAGCCAATCTGCTGGCGGACAAAATGCGTTCCCACGTAGCCTACGTTGCCCACGAATTGATGGCCGATATCCCGCTGCACGAACAGGTTCCAACTCTCGATGTACCCGCGACGGAAGTTCTGCGCTACCGTCGTTGTCGATCCGGAAATCGGCAGCGACACAAAACCGGAGCTGAGGTTGGGAGCAACCGGGATCGGAATGCCGTAAGCGAATGGCATAGGCTGCCCATTCGGGTAGTTCGTGGTATTGGCGGGATCGACGGCAATGGTGCCGGTACCGGTGCCAACGTAAACGGGTGCCAGATCCTCAGGGAACTCGTCGCGCAGGTAGCGCATGGTGTCCGGGTCAGAGGTCAGTCCGAAGCCCGAGCGGATAACGGTCTTTTCCGTCAAGCGGTAGTCGAGGCCGAGACGCGGAGCAAAGAATCCGTGCCCCACATCTATGCCTGCATCCTCCGGATTTCCATTCTCGCCTCCTACCTCAACGTTGGCGCTCTGAGGAAGTCCAGGAATGAGGACGGTCACGCCAGTGTGATCGCGGTACGCCGCGGGATATATCTCGTAGCGCACGCCGTAGTTGATGGTGAACTTGGGCGTGACCGTCCACTGATCCTGAGCGTAGGCCCCAAGCGTCGACCAGCGGAGTGCGTTTGGATTGAAGACCTGCTCAGGATGGGCGACGGCAGAACCTGTGCCGTTGTTGGGCAGGCCCAGTAGGAAGTCGGCTAGCGAGGTGTAACTCGTAACGCCGCACGCAGCCTTGGTTGCTGTTGCACCGATACCGCAGGTCATTCCGCCCTGGAACTGGAAGCCACCGCGCGGAGTGTTAATCCCGCTGCCGCTGGTGGGTTGAAAATGGTTCAGATCGAAATGGTAGTAGCTGAACCCGAACTTTGTTGAATGCTTCCCCTTCACCCAGCTCAGGTTCACGTCCCCGGTAAACTGGTTGTCGCGGAACAGGAACGGATTGGAACCGTTCGTGTTCCCCAGGCCGGTGAAAGTGGTGAAGTCGAACGCCGGCTGGCCCTCATAATTTGGACCTGGGCCGTCCGTACCGGGGATGTCAAGCACGTTGGTCCCATAGTCGCCCAGTTTCTGGTCAAGCGTGGACTGCGCCCCGGTCACCTGGCGGGTATATCCGAAGTCGGCGTCAACCACCAGTCTGGAGGACAAAACGTGGCTGATTCCCAAGCCCACGTTCTGGGCCCGGCCGGCCGCGGCGCCAGGTTGGCCGCCATCAAACGTACCCCCGCCCGCCGTAGCGCCCATCGTGTCGAATTCCTGCGGGTCGGTCCCGGTATACGGCGAAATTCCGTACTTCCCGTAGACCTGCGTGTTGTCGCCTGGAATAAAAGTAATCTTTGTGTCCGACGCGGTGCGGGTGTAAGCGAAGGTTCCGGTTCCGAAGACATCGTTGGCCAGTTGGTTCGAAAAGGAAGCCGTGGGTTGGCCCGCTGCTCCTACCAGTTTTGCGATCGGCGCCAAATCGGTCATCATGATCGCCGATGCGGCTGCGATTCTCGACGCCGGAATCGTGTTTATGTTCGAGCCGGTTTCCCCATATTCATTGGTAAAGCTTGGCCGGCAGGAGTAATTCAGGTAGCCGCTGGTGTAGGCGAGACTAGGGCAAAGCGCGGAGTTAATAGTTCCAATCCACTGGCTGGACGGGACAGTTGGCGCCGGATCGTACAGCGTGCCATTGGTCACTCCGGCCGCTTCAGAGAAGTTGCCGGTGGTCATGTTGGTATCTGGGACCGACAGATCGCCGCTGATCAACTGACGCCGCGTGATGCGATCGAAGTTCGTGAAGAAGAAGAGCTTCTTCTTGCCGGTTAGGATCCTGGGAATATAGACGGGCCCGCCGACATTGAAGCCGTACTCTTGATAGACATTTTTCGGAAGCGCCGCTGCTGCAGCGGTTGTATAGGGGCGCGCATTGATGGCTGCGTCCTGGTAGTACTCCCATCCGCTGCCATGGAAGTTTCTGGTGCCGCTTTTGGTGGTGATCTTTACCGAGGCGCCGCCGGCCATGCCTTGCTCGGCGTTGAAGGCGTTGGTGGTGAAGCTGACGTTTTCAATAGAATCCGCCGGAGGAACGTACGCAATCAGGTACGGCAGCCAACCATAAGAATTCTCCGCGCCGTCAATGCGCGTCGTGTTGCCATTGTAGTTGTTGCCGTTGACATTCACGCTCATGGCGCGCGCTGGATTGCCGGCAACCGAGTTCTTTTCCTGCACATCGGCGGCGCCGGGAATGATTGTGTAGAGAGCCTGGAAGCTGCGGCCTTCCGATGAGGTAATGGGCATTTGAGTGAGCTCGGTCTGGGTGATCTCGCTGTTCACTTCCGCCGTTTCGGTCTGCAGCGACGGCGGCGCCTCGGTGATCGTGATCTGGGTCGAAACCGCTGCTGCCTGCAACGTAATGTCCACGCGCACCTGGCGGTTGACCTCAATCTGGATGTCCTTCTCCGTGTACGCGCCAAAATTCCCCTTGGCTGGGACGGACACGGTGTATGCGCCGGGCAGCACATCGAGAAACACGAATGTGCCCAATCCGTTGGCCGCGGTGTTGCGGACTTCGCCCGTACCCTGATTGGTTATGGTCACGGATGCCCCGGGAATCACTGCACCGGACTTATCGGTGACCGTTCCCGTAATTGTGCCGTAGAGAACCTGCGCATGGGCAGAGCTCAAACCAAAAAACATGATGAGAAGCACCACCGCCGTCGACAGCGTCCTGGCCGCCCATGCTTTCACACGATGACTGATTCCTGGCCTTCCAAACATGGATTCCTCCGGAAAGTTATGAAATCTGCGTTCTTGTTGAACTTCAAGGGACTTCCTGCGAGTCCAGATCCCTGTTCGGCCGCGATGTTTTTTTTTGAAGCGGCCCGTGCCAAGTCTTTGCTTCCGAATTTGAAATCGGAAATACGTAGACTTTAATTGGCGACACGAACTATAGTTTTGCGTTTACAGAGTTGTCAAGACAGAAAAGCGATTTATTGATGCGACGGATTCTCTATCGATTGTTCGATTGGGAATGCACGGCACTGGCGAACAATCGGGCAATTGCTTGATGGATCGTGTGCTGGTTCAGTTTCCTGTTTTAATTCGGAATCGTATAAAGCGCCTTCTCGCAGGGCCACCCCAGGGGATGGCCATTGCGGCTTTCGCAGGCGGAGTTACCTGAGCATCTGGCTTTCTCGGTTATTCGCTCCCGGAAGGTGCTTTTCCTGGAGCTGTCCAAGCACCGGCCGCCGCTGAAATACCAGCGCCGCCGCACCCCGAAGGCGAGCGACCTCGCCTTCATGCGTGGGGATAATCCGCGCAGGCGTTCCCGCCAATGGGTGGTCGGCAGACTCCTTCTCGATGATCGGTCCAAAACGGTGCCAAGCCGAGGTGATGTCGCCGGAAACCAGAATCACGCTGGGAGCAAGACCGGCGATGATCATGCGTAGACCGCGTCCTATATAGAGTGCCTGTTTGGCCAACGCTTGAGCGGCGTGCCGGTCATCGTCGGCCATAGTCAACAATTCATGAAAAGTAACCGCATGGCTCTGAGGCTCCAGTTCCTTGTAATACCGCAGCGCCGCCCGGCACGAGGCGAATACTTCCCAGCAGCCGTTCCGCCCACAGGCGCAACGGGGCCCCGAAAGATCCAGCGATGCATGGCCAAATTCTCCTGCCATTCCGTGATGGCCCGTAATCATTTGTCCCTCGGCGAATATTCCCGTTCCCACGCCTTCTGACACGGTCACCAGCACGATATCCCGGACCCCGTCGATCCGGCGGAATGTCAGCTCCGCCAGCAGGCAGGCGGTCGCGGCATTCTCCATCTGAACCGGTAAACCCATCTTCTTTTCGATCACTCTCTTCAGGTCGAAATCGGGCCAGTGAAGATTCGGCGCGAAGATGAGCCGCTGCGTGCGAGGGTCGACTCTGCCAGGGATGCTGACGCCAATCCCTTCTATCGATTTGTGCGACAGGCCGCGCTGCATCTCTAGCATGCAGTCAATAACCCGGCGGGTTGAGGCGGCCGGGTCCTGGGTCAAAGAAACAGGTGATCGCGAAAGTAAGCGCCCCTGCAGATCGACCGTGGCCACTGTCGCTTTCTTCGGGTGAATATCAACTGCTATCACCACCAGGTCGTCATTCAGTCCCAGCAAAGTAGGGCGGCGTCCGCGGGGCCGGGATGCAACAGGGCCCTCGCATACCCACTTCTCCCCGATGAGTTGCTCCACAATCTGCGATACAGTGCTTCGTTGAAGTCCGGAACGGCGCGAAAGATCCGCCCGCGAGATCGGCGGATTCGCCCGGATCAGCTCCAGCACAATATCTCGATTGATGCGCCGGGCAGTTTCGCTGGAAGCAAGTTGAACTTGCGTCAGATCAATGTGCCTCATACCTCTTGCGCGATGCTGCGACTGCACCGGAATCCTCCTCTGGCCCATAGGCTGCCGCCGAACCGAATCACGGGGACAACCGCCCTTTTCTTGAAGCTATGTAGCATAGCATGACGCATTCACTGTGGCGAATTCCAACGCCCCCCCAATGCCGGCGGGGGCCCAAGACGAGAGCGTCGAGGACATTTGCATCATGACATGCTGCACTACTGTTCGGTATAGACGTAGTCGTTGTATTGCCAGGCTCCATTGATATAGGAATAGAGCCTTGCGTAAACCGTCGCACCGTTTGCGGGCAGGGTGGGCACGTTCGCCGAGGTAGCCGTGCCTTTGTATACGAACAGGTCCGTTTCACCGGGCACATTGGCGCTGAGATTGAGCTGGTAGACGGTGACACCCGTGCCTGCAGACCACTTGAAAAGCACATTGCTGGTGCCCAGCACGGTGGTCAGTCCCGGCGTGGGAGATTGGAGTATCGCCGGAACGGGCGTACCAGACTCGGTATAAACGTAGTCGTTATACTGCCAGGCTCCGCTGATATAGGAATAGAGCCTTGCGTAGACCGTTACGCCCTTTGCCGGCAGGCTGGGCACTGTCGCCGAAGTAGCTGAGCCCTTGAATGAGAACAGGTCGCTTGCACCGGGCGCAGTCGCGCTCAGATTGAGTTGGTAGACGGTGACGCCCGTGCCTGCGGACCACTGGAAGAGTACATTGCTTGTGCCCAGCACGGTTGTCAATCCAGGACTGGGCGTAATGAGCGTGGCCGTATTGGTCGAACCAGATTCGGTGTATTGGTAGTCGTTAAACTGCCACGCTCCGTTGATAGAGGAAGAGAGCCTTGCATAGACTATCTGGCCCTTTGCAGGCAGGGCGGGCGCGGTCGCTGAAGTAGCTGATCCGGTGTATTCGAACAGCTCGCTTCGACCAGGTGCAACGGCGCTGAGACTGAGCTGGTAGAGGGTTACTTCCGTTCCCGCAGACCACTGGAAAGGCACGTTGCTGCTGCCGAGCACAGTGCCCAGTCCCGGTGTTGGCGTAGTGAGTGTGGCCGCGACCGGCGTGGGGCTCTCGGTATAAACGTAGTCGATATATACCCAGGCTCCATTGATAAAGGAAGAGAGTCTTGCGTACACAGTTGCGCCATTTGCAGGCAGGTTGGACACGGTCACTGAAGTGGACGTGTTTTTGTATGCCATCAGGTCCTGTGAACCCGGCCCGGTGGTGCCAAGACTGAGCTGATATACGGTGACCCCTGTCCCAGCTGTCCACTGGAAAGTCACATTGCCGGTGCCGAGCACGGTGCTCAGTCCTGGAGTGGGAGTGATCAGAGTGGCCTGTGCGCCCACGCTCGCTTGAGTGCTTGCAGACGAGGTGAGATTCAACGCCGGAGAGAGGGTAGGGTTCAGGCTGAGGGACGCGGTGAGCGTGTCGCCGGTTTCAACCGAGGAGAAGATGAGATTGGTGAAGGCGGCCATTCCCGATGAAAGTGCTGCGGAGTTTGTTCCGCCCGAAGAAAGGGCGCTATCGGCGTCGGTCATGGTGATAGCGCTGGTCGCGGGCGCGAAGATGGCGCCGCTTTCAGTTAAGGTCACCACCGGCGCTGGAGATAGCGGCAGTCCGGCGACATTGTTGGCAGGCGGTTCAGTGGTGAAGGCCAGCGCGTAATTCGTTTGCACTGCGCCGGAGTCGACAAAGTTGGACGGGCAATTGGGATCCATCGGATCGCCGCGCTGATCGGTCGCAAGGTTCGGCACAATCAAGGTTGTAGATTCATTAATTGCACAGATGGCGGGGCTGCCGGGCAGCGGAACCAAGGTCTGAGTCGGTCCTCCGTAATTCCCCTCGGATGCGAGACCGATGTTACTCACATCGACCAGATCTCCTCCCCCTTCTGTGTACGGCCCAGCGACGTTGGCTGGTGCGGGCGCTGAATTGCCGGATAAAATGTTGTATCCCACCAGGTTCGAAGCGGCAGAACCACCAACAAAGGAGACGCCGCCGGCGCTCCCATCGGCCGAATTGCCGGAGATGGTGTTGGCAATCAGCACCATGGAGCTGCCAGGGCTTGCGATGGCGCCGCCGGTGCCCGTCCCGGCTGAGGTAATCGTGTTACCGGTGAAAGTGCTGTTAAGCACTGACATGCTGCCTTGATTCAAAATGCCGCCGCCTGCCGCGCCGCTATTTGAACTCGTGATCACATTGGCGGAGATCGTGTCACCTTCGAGAGTTACTGAGCCGCCATTGTTGTAGATGCCGGCCCCGCCCAGGGTAGCCGCATTGCCGGAGATGGTGCTGCCGATGACTGCGAACCCACCGCTGTTGTTTACACCGCCGCCATATTGGTTGTTTCCGTTGGTGATGGTGAGGTTGCTAATGCTTGACCCGCTTACGCTTGAACCGATGGTGAACACAGACGATGCAGCATTGCCGTTCACGGTGACCAGGTTGGTCAGGCTGAAACCGCTGCCGTTCGTTGGTCCGGTGATGGTCGCGCTCGATGGAATATTGAGCGTTCCATTGGTGAGTAAAATCGTGTTGGTGGCCGAGGTGCCGGCATTAAATGCCGACCCGCTAAAGGTAATGTTCGCCGAACCCGCGCCGGCGGCATTGAGCAGCGCATCGCGCAAACTGCACGAGGAGTCCGTGCCCGTTGAAGGGTTTGCCTGCGCTGTGCAATTGGTCGCCGTGCCGGAGTCGTCCTGATTGGTTGTCACTACCAGATTTGGAGTGAATTGTGCTGTTACGCTTTCCGGTCCATTCATGGTGATGGTTGTGCTGGCTGAAGTTGCATCTGCAACGGGATCCGCTGCCGAAGTCCAGCCGATAAACGTATAGCCTGTAGCCGGCGTTGCAACGATGGGCACTACCGTTCCCGAATTGAACAAGCTGCCGGATGCCGGCGTGATGGTGCCGCCTGCCGTAGGACTGGCGATCGTAGTGAGTGAGTATTGCGGCTGAATGACCGTGATCAACACGGTCGTTGCTTCGCTGGTGTAGTCGATGGTGTCGGAGGGCGTGAAGGTGACCGATTCAGATTGATTCGCGCCAACGCCAAGCACAGTGCCTGCCGCTGAGGTGAAGCCGAGCGCGCCGGGCACGGACACGCCGGCGCCGTTGACCGTGAACGAGGCAGTTCCGGTGAGCTGACCGTTGCTTAGCGCAGTGCCGTAGGGAATGGAGTATGCGTTGACGCTCACCGTGGGCGTGGCCTGGCTGACCGTGATCAAGACGGTTGTTGTCGCGGTGGTGTAGTTGGTGGTGTTGGAGGGCGTGAAGGTGACCGATTCAGATTGATTCGCACCAGCGCCCAGCACCGTGCCTGCCGCCGACGCGAAGGCGAATGTGCCGGGCACGGAAACTGAGTTGAACGAGGCGGTTCCTGAGAGTTGCGCGTTGCTCAGAGCCGTGCCGTAGGTAATTGAATATGCATTCGCACTCACCGTGGGCGTAGCCTGGCTGACCGTGATCAAGACCGTCGTTGTCGCAGTGGTGTAGTCGGTGGCATTGGAGGGCGTGAAGGTGACCGATTCCGATTGATTCGCCCCAACGCCAAGCACCGTGCCTGCCGCTGAAGTGAAGGCGAATGTGCCGGACACGGATACGGGGCTGCCATTGACGGTAGACGAGGCCGTTCCCGAGAGTTGCCCGTTGCTCAGAGCCGTGCCGTAGGTGATGGAGTAGGCATTGACGCTCGCAGTCGGCGTGGCCTTGTTCACCGTGATCAACACCGTTGTCGTCGCGGTGTTGTAGGTGGCGGTGTTGGAGGGTGTAAAGGTGACCGATTCAGATTGATTCGCTCCGATGCCAAGCACCGTGCCAGCCGCTGAAGTGAAGGCAAACGTGCCGGCCACGGATAAAGAGTTGAAAGTAGCGGTTCCGGAGATCTGAGAGTTGCTCAGCGCCGTGCCGTAGCTGATTGAGTATGCATTGGCACTCACCGAGGGCGTGACCTTGCTGGCGGTGCCGGTCACATTGATCAATTGCGAACCGCCCTGCGCATTGTTCTCGAGTTCTACGCTCTCGTTCAGCGAGCCGCCGTTTTGCGGAAAAAATTCAATACCCACGTTGCACGTACCGTTGACTGCGATTGTGCTCGACGAAGTACAGGGAGACGGGACACCGCTGCCCGCGGTAAAATCCGCCGGATAAATCAAGCCGCTGAAGTCCAGGGTCGAATTGCCTATGTTGGCGATCTGCACTGTCTTTGTGCCGTCGGTGGTGTCTACGCTGCCAACGTTGGTGGTGTGGGTGAAGCCCACCGCTGGAACCACCGAGCGCTGCTCCTTGATGATGCGGTTGCCGCCAATATCCGAAACGTAAATGTCGCCGGACGCGCTCAGGTTAACCTCGCCTATGCCATAATCGTTGGCCCCCAGGGTCACTCCCAATAGCGACGTGGTGATAGTGCAGGCGCCGCCGCCGGCCGGGTACTCAAGCACTCTCCCGGTATAAGTGTAGTTGTCACTCGTTGAAACGTCGTCTCCGATGAACAGGTTCCCCGCCGCGTCCCCCTCTACTGAATAGGGTCCATCCACCGCGCAGCCGGTGCCCGGAGCCGTGACTTTTGTGACTGTACCGTTAGCATGTACCTCCAGAATCTGAGGATTCGTTGGCACACCGGTCTGGCTGCTATTGAAGTCAAAGCCGGCGTCTGAAATAAACAAATCGCCCGCTGCATCGAGCCAGGCGTCAGTACCGTAAAGCAGAGTGTTGCCTTGCAGATTAACGAGGCTCCCAGTAGCGTCTCCATTACTGGCGATGCTGGTAATCTCGATCACCCTGTATGTCCCGGCATCCACGACGTAGAGGTTTCCGAGACCGTCGACATCCAGGCCGTCGGAATATTCCAAGAACGTGCCTCCAACGGTTACGTCGATACCGAAGGCTGCGGCGCCGCCGACAGGCACCTCGACAAGGCGGCCGTCACCGGTATCGTCAATGAACAGATCGCCTGCGCCATCCACGACCGTTTTAACGGGATTGGACAGGGTGTTTTCGCCTCCCGGAAAGGCGTAGCCGGGCGGATTCGTCGCGTCCGGATTGATAACAGATGCCGAGCCGATGACCGGAATCTCGACCAGACGATTGTTGCCGGTGTCCCCGACGTACAAGTTCCCCGTACCGTCCACCACAACCGACTCGGGCAGGCTCCATGCTCCCTCGGGAGTGGCGACAGCGGTGATAACCGGCGGAAGGTAGACAATCTGTCCTCCGCTGCCCACGCCGTAGATAAGCGTCTTTCCAACGATGCTTCCTGTGTTGTTGGCCCCGGACCAGAACAGCACCGCGCCTCTGCGCAGCCCGGCATAAACCGGCTTGAAGGTCACTTCGACCGTACAACTGGTTGTGGAACTGTAGGTCCTGTCCGTGCAGGTACCGGTGCCGGCATTGGTAAAGTCCAGATTGGGCGCGCCCTGCGTGACCACTTCGATGCTGCCCACGGTAGCGCCGCCTCCCACGCTGAACGAGAGCGAAACCGGGCTCGAAGCAGTTGCCACACCCACCGTCCCGAAGTTCTGGGTGGCAGTGCTGCCGCTGTAGGTCACCCCCGGTGAGGCCGCCAACGCTGTTAGAGGCGAAAATGCCAGGGCAAGAAGAAGTAAGCTGAACTTGATTTGGGCAATCTTCAGGGAGAGGGTAGAAAACTTCACAGGGACCTCGGCAACATGGAAAGGTGGGGCGGCTTACAGCGGCGGTGGATGGTCTTGCCTTCGAGAGCGGGCGTTATTTGGCGTCCCACTAGAGCTTGATGAAGATAAACGGGGGAACCTTATCCAATTGGCGAATCGAAAGGATATGGCAAGTCACGAACTATGGACTAGTGCACACACATTGGTATCCCGCCCCCGAATCAACTGTCAATGCGTCTCTCAGGGGATTGTTGCCGACGTTTTCGGGCCTGTTTGGCTGCACGCGCCCGCCGGCGAGCCGTGATGGGAAGCGCGGATCCACTCTCTGATCGCTCCCTGGAGTTCTGCTCTCAACGGCAAGTTCGAAGTCGCATCGATCTGATTCAGTTGGCCGCGAACGCTCATTTGCGCCTGTCATGGATGAGACCCCCTGCGGGCAACCGAATTGATACGCCTCAATGAATGCCACAGAATCCCCCTGGAAAGTGGGTTCGATGCGCAAAATTTATCCCGGCTTTGAGACCGGGGTCTGGTCAATTCCGCTCGCGTTTCCAATTTTGTTGAGAGGGTGCAACGGAAGGCCAGCTAATTCCCGCAATTGAATTTCGGTGAATTGAGGCAGTCGCGGTTTCTGCGTGTTATTGAATCTGGGCGTATTCCTGGCGGGCCTGTTGCAGCACCGGGACATCAGGGTCCGCATCTTTCCATCGGTCAAGAAAGATCTGGTATTCGCGCTTGCTCGCTGCCTTGTTGCCCTGCAATGCGTAGCTATAGCGGCGATAGTGGCTTCTCCCAAAGCACTGCGGCCATGCTTGTGCAGTCGGTCCTTGACTTCAAATTCATGCCGACTTCAACTCAATCGGCGACGGTTTTTCCCGGCCAAAGCGCAACATTCCAGTTCACCATCGCCCCGCAAGGAGCACTCGGGAGCACCATCACATTCTCAGTAAGTGGCTTGCCGCCGGGATCCACAGCCCGTTTCGATCCCGCGTCTCTGGCGCCTTCGACCACCTCGCAGACTGTGGTGCTTACTATCCAAACCGCGGAGTCGGCCGCCTCCTCTAGCCCCGCACCCGGAATGACGAAGGCGCCACTGCTGTTCTGCCTTCTCCTGCCAGTGCTTGGCATGTGGCGCGTGCGACGTTTCCGTAGACGCTTCTTCGTGCTCTTGACGGCCGTAGCCTCTCTCGGAATCTCCATTGCCATCAGTGGATGCGTAAGCGGCGGCTTCTTCAGCGTAGCTTCGCATACCTATCCCATAACCTTTACAGCAACAAGCGGATCGATTCAACACTCATCGATCGTTAATCTGACGGTGGAATAGAGGAAAGACCAGTTCGGAGACGCTCATGCATAGAATGTGGCAGAATTCGCTTCCCTTTTTAGGGCATGAACAACATAATGTATCGCTCACTTTGCAGCGTTGAGGCCAGGCTCAATCCACGATGTAACAAAATCGGTAATTGCAGGGAACAGGGCGACAAGCAATCCTACAATTGGCACGCCTATAAAGCTTCCATAGCTCACCCAGAAGCCCAGGCCAAGCTTGCCCGGCTCCGTGTTGGTGATGTGGCTTAGTTTCGAATCGCGCTCCAGTCCCGCGTAGACAAAGGCTACGGCTGAGGCAAGGACCACCGCAAGCATAAGTAGGCAGATGGTGGTCGTTGGCCGCGGAATGTAAGGATAGAAGGCAACCGAAAACATCATTGCCGCAAGGACGCCGATGATCGAAAGCACCATGGTCCGCATGCGCGCAAGCAGGTTCTGCAGGTACGCCACGTAAATGAGGCAAACAAATTCCTCTGCCTGGCGAATTGGCTCGTCTTCAGACAATGGCAACACCGCGCCGGAATTTGATCTTTCTCCGTCCTCCGCAAGACTTATACTGCCTATTTCCAAAGCGAGTGCATGGAGATGTCCTGAAGCGACATAAAGGTGCGTCGCAGGAGCGTGCGGTTAGAAGCGAGCAACAAGCGTTTCAAAGACAGCCATCTACTAATCAACTGAGAGCAGTCGAATATCAGCAGATACATTGCCACCGCAAGCAGGCCGTGCAAAGTCGCGTTGAAAGCAAAAGGTTCAACGCTATGAATGATTGGGTCGAAGCCCTCCGCTCCTTTATGCCAAAGAATAATGAGAGGGAACAGCAGCACCGGGATGGGAACAAGATAATATATCCAACCCCGAAAACCTGACTACTGGAAATCAAAAGAGCGAGGGACGGGCAGATCCTCCAAGCAGAGAAGGGTTCACGTTGGCAATGGTGTGTGTGCCTTCGGGGCCACCCCAGGCAAAGGCGAGAGAGAGCGCGGGCAGGCCTCCGGCGCGCAGAGTGACGCCGACGGAGAAGCTGTGGGCCAGATGATTGAAGTCGACATCGTTGCGTGTGAGGGCGACTTTGCCCTGGTCGGCGGAGAAGGAG
>JBEKRU010000002.1:0-148402 GCA_049518435.1 Occallatibacter sp.
GGCGCGTGTCGTCGAGAGCCAGGGATTGCCCGTTGCGCTGATCCGCCGCTTCGACCGGCGTGGCGACGGACAACGCCTGATGTACGTCTCCGCCGCCACGATGCTGGGCGTCGAGCCGACGGAACCCGAGGAACATTCCTACACCGAGATTGTGGACGCAATCCGCGTGCACGGGGCCGACGCACAAGCCGACATCGAAGAGTTGTGGCGCCGTATAGCCTTCTCGATTCTGATCACGAATGTTGACGACCACCTGCGCAATCACGGCTTCTTGCATGAAGGTCGGGAATTCTGGCGGTTATCGCCCGCCTTCGATATCAACCCCTCACCCGAGCGCGTGCGCGAATTGAAGACCTGGATATCCGAGGACGGAGGCCCTGACATGACAATCGACGCCCTTATGTCCGTGATTGCTTATTTCCGCTTCACGCGCGCGCGTGCGAAGGAGATATTGAGTGAAGTTGTGCACGCCGTGGACAACTGGCGCATGACCGGACGCAGTATCGGCATGAGTGACGGAGAGCTTGAGCCCTTCGTGGACGCCTTCGAGCACGGTGAGCGTGACGCCGCAAAGAAGCTTTTCTAAAGTGAATACCGGCTTAATTGAGCATTGCGACTAAGGTCGCAAATTCACGGCAAGAACCGAAAACTTACACAGCGGCTTACACAGTTTCACGGGCGTGATTTGGAAGTCATTAATTTTCAGCGAGATGTGACACTACGGAGCGGACTTAAAATCCGCAGGCCGCAAGGCCGTGCGGGTTCAAGTCCCCCTCTGGGCACCATACAATCGATCACTTAGATAGTGAATACCCGGAGTGGGTTAGGCGTCTTTTCGACTCAGCTAGCCAATTGGGAACCACTTATTCCTTTAGGTGTACCTGGGCGGATTGATTTTGGGATTGAATTGCGCTCGTCTTTGGTGCCTGGCGCAAAACGACGGCAGGCCTGCCAAAATGGATTCGCTATCGAACTGAGGTTTGGATCACCTGCAGGCTTCGCGATGTGTAATTGGTCAGGTATAGCGTGGTTGCATCCCGACTGATGCCGACGTTGCGGGGAAATAAACCGGCGGTCCATGTTGCGACTGGAGCATGGTTGGCTAGGCCTGAGACGTTTGAGACATCGAGAATCGCAAAGGTTCCGTTGGCGTCATCAAACCGATTGGAGTTCGCGACGGCGAGCATGCGGTCCCTTGAGAAGAGACGCATTCCGACCGGCGCTGAACCACCCGAGGGTATCGCCCGCAGGAGGGCGTGTTCGGGATCCGACTCAATGAGTAGAGGGTTGAATGCGAGGATGACATTGTTTCCGCGCGCCGAGACGAAGAGTCGCGCGGAGTCTGCATCCTCGACAAGACGCACAGGGGAGCACCCTGCAGCTACCCGCGAAAGAATGGCATTGCTGCTCAATGCCACTGCCCCTTGCGTATCGATGACTGTGATGAATCCGTTGCTTCGGGGAGTGCTTCCTTTCTTCTGAGTGCAATCGGTTTTTGTGAGTACAGGATTCCCGGCGCCAGCGATCACGGGAGGGTCTTTCGACGGCACCAACTCTGTTGCGACATAGAGCCGTGATCCATTGGGAGATATGGTCAGACTTGGGACAACGTCGCCAACAGGGATCTGATCGATTGTCTGTGGATGAGTCACCCGGCCAAGTTCATCTGCGTTCACTGCAATAATCCCGACACTGCCACGCTGGCCGCGAATGACGGCGTACTCGTTCGCCGAAAAAACGAACTTGCCGTCTGGCGAGGCGACTACGTCGAACGTCCCGGCGCTTTCGCCTTGCGATGCAAAATAGGGCTTGGCCATTCCGGCAATCATGTCCTGAACATCGAGAAAAGCGACGCCCGCGTCGCCAACTCCGACGAACAACGTCTTCTCACATTCTAGAAGGACGAGGCCGTTCGCACCGGTGCTGCCTGTGCGAATGAATCCGACGGACTTCAGTTTGTGTTCGCGCGGATGCAATCCACTTACGCTACGGAAGATCTGAACGCCGGAGACAGTATCTTTTCGTGCTCCGGCAACCTGATCCGATCCGGTGAAGTTAGGGCTTCCGACGTTTGTGACAGCAACAAACACGTATTCTCCGTTGCTTGTGGATATCGCGGAAGTCGGGTTTCCGAGCGTTGGATAGTCCGATGTGCCGGCTATAGGATTCTGAGTTTGAAGAATCAGGAGAGGCCCGAAAATCAAGGCCAGAGAGAGGATTGTTTGCCGCAAAGGTTTTAATCCACAGCGAGATATCATGACTTCTCCATTAGATGTGGGTCGCCTCGCTTGAAGTTGATTGTCGAAAAACTTTCGGACAGGCGACAGTATGTGATACACCACATTCATGCACGACACTTACCGCATTTCTGTTTACGAAACGATCGCGGATTGCACGTGCATCTACTCTTGCCGATGTCGCTAAGGACATTGTTCTAACCCCAAATTCCAAACTCTGATGCGTATTTGAGATTCGACGCATGGCGTGATTGTGCGTCTTGCTCGAGGTCCAAGAGTCGCATCTCTGCCGATCCAACTGTAGTTGCGATCGCAGGCCGGGTAAATACGCGACCGCGCGCCTGAATAGCGCCAATACGCTCAATAGCGCATCTCTGCGCGAGGAATCAAAGTGACTTCGATTCAGTTTTGCAATCTTCTCAGGCCTCTGACAATTGCCGTATTTGCCGCGGCGTTTCTGCCGGCACAGATGTGGCCAATTTCCACGTCGATCACTCCTGAGGACCTGGAGTCTATCTCCGCTCCTCTCAATCCCGTGCTCTCACCGGATGGAAAGCAATTCGCAATCGTCCGCAGCGGGCAGATTGCTTTGTTCCCTGCTGATGGAGGATGGCCCGTCGCTCTAACTACGACTTCTGGCAGCAAGTCCGAACTCGCCTGGTCGAACGATTCGCGGAAACTTGCGTTTGTCAGCCAAGGCTCCATTTGGGTGGTGGCTGTGGCCGGCGGGCAACCGAAGAGGCTGACCGATGGTGCGCCTGGTCCCGGCGATCCTCGCGTCGCAACGGACCATTCTCCAAAATGGAATCCGCGTGGAAATTGGATCTTATACCAATCCGGACGAAGCGGTCAGAACGAGCTATGGGTTGTGAGTGAAGACGGTCGTTCGAAGAATTATTTGGCTACAACAGAGAACTACCTAGGCCCAGAGCATCTCGGCGACCAGCATACGGACGACGGCGATGGACTCGCCGGAGGGTTGTTCTTCCCCGATCCAGCCTGGTGGCCGGACGGTGCTCATCTGACTTACACGGAGCGTTCGCGTGAGTTCTTTGCCGGCAAGTTGAAGCTGCTCAGTTTCGACATAACCACGGGGCGCGGCATCTCTCAACCCACCCAGCTTTACACGGCGCGCCCCGATCGCGGCGGCGCTTGGGCCATCGATAAGGTTGTGTGGTCGCCGGACGGAAAGACGTTGGCTTTTACGCTGCAGGACACTGGATGGGAGAAGGTCTATCTTCTGCCTTCATCGGGTGGTCAGCCGCGTCAACTTACGCAAGGTGAGTGGGAAGACTCCGCGCCTGCGTTCTCGCCAGACGGCAAGTTGCTTTCGATTATTTCCAATAGTGAAGTGCCGGAGGAGCGCCATATCTGGATTGTCCCGATCAAAGGCTCCGCACCGCGGCGTCTTGAGCAGTTGCCGCCCGGTGTGGAAGCGAATCCTCAATGGGCGCCGGATGGTAAGCTAATTTATTTCATTCGGTCCGCGCCCGACGAACCGCCTGACCTGTATGTTGCATCCACGTCGGGCGATCCCGCTGCTCATGCGCTGACGCACACGCTTCCGCGGGATTTTAAAGCGCTTGGCATCGCCGGTCCAGATGTAATCCATTTCAAGGGCAAAGACGGTTTGCCCCTGTCCGGAATCCTCTACTATCCGCCCGGCTTCACGCGAGGCAAACGCTATCCTACGTTGCTTTGGGTTCACGGCGGTCCGGAAGGACAGGATACATTCGGGTTCTCCCCGCTCCCGCTCTTCTTCGCTGAAGACGGATACCTGGTCTTCCATCCCAATTACCGTGGCTGCATTGGTTATGGCGAGAAGTTTAGAAATCTAAACGTGCGCGATTCAGGGGGAGGGGAAGTGCAAGATGTAGGCGCGGCGGTTCAGTATCTTGTCGATCAGGGACCCGCCGATCCTGCACGCGTTGCCATCGGCGGTACCAGCCACGGAGCAACCATGGTGCATTACGCGGTGACCAAGCTTCCCGACCTTTGGATCGCGGGAATATCCTATGGCGGCGCCGTCAATCGAGCGACTTTTAATGAGCGAACCAATCGAAATTCCGAGAGACGCTGGGAAATCAAAATGGGCGGAACTCCGGAAGAAAAGCCCTAAGCCTATCGGCAGACGAACATGATCCCCGATGTACCGAAGATCAAGGCGGCCCTTCTCATTCAATATGGATTGGCCGATCCGCAACTGCCGCCTTATGAATCGGAGCAACTCATTCAGGCGCTCAAGAATGCCGGCAAGCCATTCCTAGCGTTTGCCTATCCCGGCGAGTATCACGAGTTCTCGAAGGCCGAAGATCGGATTGACGTTTGGCGCTACCAGCAGGCGTTTCTGCGCAAGTATCTGCAAGGCCGCGTCGGTGAGAGCAGCACTTCTCTCGAGAGTATCAACCTGACTCTTCCATGAAGATATCCATCAGGGCGTCCAAGGGAGAAGGCTGATGCGACGAACTCTCTGCTTGCCGAGGTTTGTCCTATTGCCCGGCGCCGATGCGGCGCAACCGCATAGGCACAGCTCCCAATCAACGCCGATAGACTTCAGCAAGAAAATCCATTGACAACGTCATGATATGTGATATACAGGACGTATGAGCAACTACGCGCCCATTCCCTCAGGCTGCTTCATGATCGCGAGTTGTGCATGTTTCCTTCCCTGTCGATGTCGCTAACGACTTTCTCGACAACCCACTCATAGCTTAAGTGTCGTAATTCATGCACGGCAGGTGCACGTATATCGCGTGACCGGTCGCGTTCATGAATTCGACTGCACCTTGTCCTCAATTGCCTTGTTCAGCAGGCATTGGATGAGTGCGGAGCGGCACATTCCTACATTTGCGTGTCCCCACACGCCCTGCCTGCGCACTTGTCGCGCGATGGGACAAAACATGACATCGAAAAAGCTCCACAGAAAGTTTCTCCTCGGATTGTTCCTCTTCCTCTTGCCAGTGGCCAGTCTGACAGCTCAAACACTCACGAGCGCAACAGTCGTCGGCACGGTGCGGGACTCCAGCGGCGCTGCTGTTCCGGCGGCTAAAGTTCGTATTCGCCAACCGGAAACCGATGCCGTCAGCACAACGGTCAGCGGCTCCGCAGGCCAGTATCGTTTTCCCTTTCTCAAGCCCGGGGACTACGAGATCACAGCCGAGTCCGCAGGACTTTCCGCGACCCCGCTCAAGATTCATCTTCTGGTTGGGCAGGAAGAATCGGTCGATCTGAAGCTAAGCGTCCAAGCGGTCAATCAGTCGGTTGAGGTGGTGGCCTCGAACGAGCTTCTACAAACGGAAAACGGCAACAATCTCACCGACTATAACTTGCATTATGTTGAGAACACACCGATCAACGGCGGCGATATCACGAACGTAGCGTTCTCCACGCCTGGGGTACGCGTCAACGTTGGCGGCGGAAACAATAACTTCAATGTCAATGGACTTCCCTTCAGTTCGGTGCTCTTCACGTACAACGGGGCCGATATTGTTGAGCCCTACGGTCTGAACAACAAGTCCGGTTCCAGCAACAACACGTTGGGCCAGAACGATGTCGCAGAGGCATCGGTCATCACGGACGCCTACAGCGCACAATACGGGCGGATGGCCGGAGCGCAGGTCAACTTCATCAGTAAGTCGGGCGCGAACCAGTTCCACGGAAACCTCGTGGAGAACTACAACGGCGACGTATTAAACGCGAACGATTATTTCAGCAATGAGTCGGGCACTCCACGAGGACGTGCCGTGGCAAACCAGTATGCCGGCTCGATCGGCGGCCCCATCAATAAGGATAAGGTCACCTTCTTTTATAACTACGAAGGACTGCGCTATTCACTGCCGACGAATCAGATTGTCTCACTGCCGTCAACGGCAGTGCAGGCTTATGTTCTTGCAAACGCGCCGTCTACATCCCAGCCGTACTATCAGGATCTCTTTGCCCTCTATAACGCGGCCCCGGGAATCAGTCGCGCCGTGTCGGTAACCAACGGCTCCGGACGTCTACAGGACGGTACCGGAAACCAGGGCTGCGGCAAGAACAACGGCCTGAGTGGGGTTCTGGTACCCGGAGGCGGTGGCGCGACATTCGGCGGAGCCAGCGGCGTCTCCTGCGCGGTTGCATTTGTGTCCACGGCATCAAGCGTCAACACTGAATACCTGACAAGCGGGCGTGTGGATTACAACATCAACGCCCAGCAGAAGTTGTACTTCCGCATTAGCCGCGACGCCGGCGTCCAAGCCAGCAGCACCAGCCCAATCAATCCGGTGTTTGATGGAGTAAGCCCTCAGCCGTGGGTGATTCCGCAGTTGAACTACACCTATGTCATTACCCCCCGGCTGGTGAATAATCTGGTTCTAAATGGCAACTATTACTCTGCTGTGTTCTACGGTTCAACCGATTTCCAGAAGGCGCAATCACTTCTGCCGCTCACCTTCGCCTTTACGGACGGCGGAGCCGGAGATGCCGGCTTCCAAGGTGTTGGACCAGCTGCCCCTGAAGGAAGACTCGGACAGCAGCTTGGCATCATTGACGATTTGTCATGGGAGCGAGGCCGCCATACTCTTCAGTTTGGTGTGAACAACCGCAACAACCGTATCACCAGCACAGCTAACCAGACCGGCACAATCATCGGCACGTACTCTTTCGGAAGCGTCTCCGACTGGGCGCATGGAAACATTGCGGACAGCAAGAATTACAACAGCTTCACCCAGTCATTTCCTCTATTGCCGACAGTTCACCTGCGTGTCGATTCGCTCGGATTCTATGGACAGGATGAGTGGAAGCTTCTCAAGAATCTGAATCTCACCTATGGCGCCCGTTTCGAATACCAGGGCAACCCGTGGTGCAAAGAGGATTGCTATTCGCGGGCAAATACGGAATTCCTCGCGAACGGCTATGACGCGGGGAGCACGGTTGCCTACAATGCGACACTGCAAACAGGGATCAATAAGGACTTCAAGGTTTTTGAAGGCATCATTACCGAACCTCGGGCCGCATTTGCATATTCGCCATTTGGCGAAGGAAAGACCGTGATTCGCGGCGGTATTGGGCTATTCGCGAATACCATTGCTGCCAACATTGCCGCAAACGTTTACGGCAATGCGCCGAACAAGTTTTCGCCAAAGGTGACCACGGGCATTGTCGGCCTCGCTGAAACAGCAGGAACTTCGCAGGCAGCCGCAGTCGCTTCCGACACAGCATTTCAAGCTGGATTCTCGAACGGAGATACACTCAATCAACTGAAGGCTGCGGTTCCTGCCGGCGTTACGTTCTCGACTCCTACGCTTTATGTGAATCCCAATAAATTCCACACGATCAAGGTGCTGGAATGGAGCTTCGAGATTGAACATCCGTTCACGCACCACGACGTGGCATCCATCTCTTATGCAGGCAATCACGGCTACAACGAGACTCTCTCCAACACCGCAGCCAACGGCTGGGCAGCTAATGGTTTCGGAGGGCTGCCAAATTCGATCCCCGACCCGCGATTTGCAACCGTGACCCAGATCTTTGATGAGGGCGATTCAAAGTACAACGGCCTGACCGTCGTAGAGCGTCATTCGTTTTTTCATGGCCTGCAAGGACAAGCCAGCTACGCATTCACCAAGGCTCTGCAATTGGGTACCGGGGCCGGTACCACAGGGGCGGCTGGAAGCATCTACAACCCGACTGTGTATGCATTGGACGGTGCTACGGCCACTGGTACACCGGCCCAGAACTATGGCCCCGCAGCCTTTGACACAAGGCATAATTTCACCGGCGATTTGGTTTACACAACGCCCAAGCTGCAGAAGGCACTGCTCAATCGTGCCCTCGGCGCGTGGAAGTTCGGCGGCAAACTATACCTCTACAGCGGCCGTCCATTTACCGTCATCGACGGCGGTGTCAGCACGGCGAACGTTTTCTCAAGCTCATTCAGCGGAACAGTGCTTGCGGACACGGCGACTCAATCCATTCTCGGACTGCACTGCGGCATTTCGGCTGTGAAAACTCCGTGCTTAACAACCAGCGAATTCAACCTTGCCACGGCCACCAGTTCAACTCCAGCCCAATCGGACTGGGGCAACACGAGGCCGAACACCTTCCGCGGCCCCGGCTTCTCTTCCGTCGCCGCACAACTCGGCAAAGAGATCGCTGTGAGGGAGAGTACGCGCTTTGAGATTGGCGCGGATGCCTATAACCTGTTCAACCATCCAAACTTCGGACTGCCGAATGCCGACGTGAACAAGGGACAGACGCTCGGCACTATCACCACCGACGTGAGCGTTCCGACAAGCATATACGGAACCGGACAAGGCGCCATTGTTTCGGGCCGCGTTCTGGTTGTGTACGGCAAGTTCATTTTTTAAACACGCGGGACCGTCGACGTGCATCATCGAGTGACGTCCCCGCTAAGCATTCTGGGAGAAATGCCATGCGAAAAAGTGCGCTTCTAATTCTGATTTTCTATCCCATGCTGTTGGCTGCACAAACAGAAAAACTCACCATCGATGACCTGCTTACCCCAAACGCAAGTTTCGGCCGTGGCCGCGGCGACCTGAAGACACCCGACGGCAAGTACACCGTCGTTCAGGAACACGGTCAGATTGCGTTGAGGCCCTCGGATGGAACCCCGGAGAACGTTCTGACTTCTACACCGGACACAAAGTCTGAGCTCGAACTGTCCCCGAATGGCCAGCATATCGCGTACGTCAGCCAAGGGCAGGTGTGGGTAGTTTCCATCGCAGGCGGTGAGCCGCTTCAGTTAACCAACGACCCTGCGGGACCGGGCGATCCTCGCGGAGCAACAGACCATCACCCTCAGTGGAACCCAAACGGAAATTGGATCCTCTATGAGTCAGGACGCAAGGGCTTCAACGAGCTTTACGTAGTGAGCGAAGCCGGGAAAGCGCTAAATCTGCTCGCCGCGACAGAAATCTACCACGGACGCGATGTGATCACCAACACTGCGCTGGACAAAGGTGACGCCGTATCGTCGGATCGTTTCGACCCTCGTCCAGCTTGGTCTCCTGATGGAACACACGTCTCCTACACAGAGCGGTCGAGAGAATTCTTTTCCGGCAAGCTGAAAGTGCTTCCGTTCGATCAGAAGGCCGGTGTTGCGTCTGGCCCGGCACTCGATATTTACATCGCGCAGAACGATCCAGGTGGCGCGTGGGCAGTCAACACCGCGGCGTGGTCACCCGATAGCCGCACACTCGCCGTGGTTTTGCAGGAGACCCACTGGGACAAGATCTGGTTGATCCCTTCGAGCGGCGGAGAGCCGAAGGAATTGACATTTGGTGAAGGCGAAGATGAAGAGCCCGTTTATTCGCCCGACGGGAAATGGATCGCTTTCGAATCGAATCGCGACCTTGCGGAGCAGAGGCATATCTGGCTGGTTCCCGCGGCAGGCGGCGAGCCGCATCGACTCACGGATCTGGCGGGGATCGAGAGTGGACCGCGCTGGTCTGCGGACAGCACCAGCATTCAATTCTCGCAGCGCACAACACTGGGCGCATCGGCAACCTATGTCGCCGATGTCATCGCGAAGAGCCTGCCTCGTTTGATTGGATCCGTGCTGCATTCAAAGTTTGAACAGGCCGGCATTACACCCGAAGTTGCGCATTTCAAGGGGAAGGATGGCCTGCCACTAACCGGCATCCTCTATAAACCTGCCGGCTATCGTGCGGGCACACGGTATCCTACAGTAATTCTTGCTCATGGTGGACCGGAGGGTCAGGTGGGCCTCAGTGTTTCGCCCTGGTCGCTGTTTCTCGCGCAGCAGGGATACGTTGTGTTTGAACCGAACTTCCGCGGCAGCACGGGCTATGGAGAACGCTTCCGCAACGCCAACGTGGAAGACTCCGGGGGCGGCGAGATCGATGACATCGCTGCATCGGTTCAGTACCTGGTGGAAGCCGGCCTGACGGATCCCAAGCATGTGGGAATCTCGGGCGGCAGCCATGGTGGAACTGTAGTTGCCAACGCGGTCACGAAACTTCCCGACACTTTCGCTGTAGGCATTGAAAAATTCGGAGTGGTGGATCGCGCGCTGTTTCTGCGTTATACCAATCGCAACTCGGCCATTCGCTGGGAGACCAAGATGGGGGGGCCACCTGAATTGAAGCCGGCATCCTATCGCAGGGCAAACGTGCTCCCCGACGTAGAGCGAATCAAAGCACCGCTTCTGATCCTGCATGGCGAAGAGGACCCGCAAGTGCCCCCGCAGGAGTCGCAGGAGTTCGCCGCTGCTCTCAAGAAGGCGGGCAAAACCTTCACATACATTACATATCCCCATGAGGGGCACGGCTTCCAGCAGCGTGAACACCGGCAGGACGCGGATGAACGCGAACTTGCATTCCTCAACAAATACCTGAAACCTGACACGGCCCAATAAAAGGCATGTGGACATCGCGGCCGAACCCATCTCGGTCGCTATTCTGCTGGAGCAATGATGACGCATCGCATGAAAGCTGGATCCTTCGCTGGGGCCGCAGTGGTCTACATTTCAATCACTCTATTGGCGCAACATTCCGCACCGGCAAGCATTTACGAACCCGGAATTCGTCCGGTTACGCCGGCGTCCCTCGAAGCCGAAAAAGCGGCTGAGGATGCCTGGTTTTCTCATCTCAGCGTCCTGGCCTGTGACGATCTGAAGGGGCGCAAAACCGGCACACCCGATTTCATCCATGCCGCGGAATACGTTGAGGCGCAATTCAAAGCTATCGGGCTCACCCCGGCTGGCACAGATGGGTATCGTCAGCCCGTTGGCTTTCGCACCGCTTCTGTCGATGCCGACCATTCGAGCCTGGAGTTGGTGCAACCCGATGGACACTCGTTGGCGTTGAAGATTGGATCCGAGGCCACCCTCAGCCCCAACACCGAAGGTGCCGTTTCCGTGGAAGTCCCGGCGGTATTTGCGGGGCATGGTCTGGTTATCCCCAGCCTTGGAGTTGACAACTTGAAGGGCCTGGATCTGCATGGGAAAGTTGCAGTGATTTTTGGTGGGTCTCCCGCAGCAGTTCATGGGCCCCTCAAGGCGTACTTTCGCACCACGGCAATACGATGGCAAACACTCAAGGCCGCCGGAGCTGTCGGCATTATTACTATCCCTGAGCCCAGACCTTTGCCGGGCGGGGGGCCGCGCGGCGAAAATGGATTCGGTGCCGGGCGTCCTGTCGATCAGCTTGCGGATCCCGCACTGAATCCACTTCAGGATGCGCGCTTGAATGCGACTATCCCCGCTGCGTCGGCGAATTCGCTATTCGTCGGCTCCTCACACACGTTCGATGAGTTGCAAATGCTTGCCAAAGATAACCAACCGCTTCCCACCTTCACGCTTCCAATCACCATTCGTGCAAAGACAACCACTGTGGTCAATTATTCCTATCAAGCCCCGAATGTCGTCGGATTGCTTAAGGGGAGCGACCCGAAACTGAGAAACGAATACCTGCTGCTGAGCGCGCATCTTGACCATCTTGGAGTAGGACGCCCGGTTGATGGTGACTCGATATACAACGGCGCCATGGACAATGCGGCGGGAATCGCTTCGCTGATTGAGACGGCCAAAGCGCTGGCCAAGGGACAACATCCCAGACGCTCGATCGTCTTCCTTGCATTCACCGGCGAAGAGGAAGGCGAGTTAGGCTCGCAGTTCTACGCACACTACCCCACCGTGCCGCGCCCTCAAATCGTCGCCGATCTCAATATGGATATGTATTTACCGCTCTTCCCTCTCCACTTCCTCGAAGTGCAGGGGCTCGGCGAATCGACTTTAGGCAACGATGCGCGTGCTGCGGCACAACTGAACGACATTGAAGTTCAGTTCGACAAACAGCCTGACGAGAATCGATTCATCCGATCCGATCAGGCAAGCTTTGTGAAATATGGAATTCCCGCCTTGGCCTTCAAGTTTGGCTGGCTGCCAGACACTCCTGAGCAAAAGACCTTCAACGATTGGATCCATAACCGGTACCATCACCCATCCGACGATTTAAACCAGCCCATCGATCGCGAAGGGGCGGTGCATTTTGATCGGGTACTACTGACGATTGTGGTGCGTGTTGCCAATGCGCCGACGAAACCATCATGGTATCCGGAGAGCTTTTTCAGCACCATCGCCAGGCGCTGAAAAACGTCAATGAGCGTGATCGAGATACTCAATCAGGCGCCGCCGCACCAGGTCGATGTGTTTATGCATGGCGACTTGTGCTTCTTTTCGTTTGCCTTTTTCCAATGCGCCGATAATTGCGTCGTGCGCATGGGGCGCTGTCGAAGCAGTCAGGTCGTACGTCTTGCGGCGGCATAACCAGATTTGGCTATGAACGTTCTCCAAAACGCGGCATAGCTCATCATTTCCTGTGGCGGAAGCGATCAGTCGATGAAATTTTGTGTCTTCTTCAATGTGCCGAAGCTTGTCATTGGCTTTCAGAAACTTCCGCGTACGCTGCGCACTTTGGCGCAACTCCGCTATGAGCTTAGGAGTCAATTCCACTGCGCCGATGGCATACACTTCCAATGCTTCCCGAAGGTCGTAGAGATCTTTCACTTCCTTCGTGGAAAACCGCCTCAGGTAGGCGCCACGACGCGCTTCAATGCGGATCAGGCCCTCGGAATGAAGACTGTTCAACGCCTCGCGAACGGGCGATTTACTGATCCCGAGCTGGCTGGCGAGAAGCTCTTCGGTGAGCCTTGTGTTTTCGTCGAGGTCTTCGCGCAGAATGTAAGCCTTGATGCTGCTGTAGGCGAGTGCGGTCAGGTTTTGAGGAGGTTCGATGGTCTTCAGTGCAAGGGTCATAGCCATTTGCATTCTATCTTAACTGCTACGTAGTATATGACATATCAACCACGCCTCGACGGGACCCCATGCCATCAATCGCTTATCTTGAATGCTCTCGCTGCCACGCACAGATTTCGGCAGCATCGCCGCGGACAGTCTGCACAGAATGCACGACCCAGCCTGCCGGCTCGCTCTTCGTCCGCTATGACCTGACAGCTTTGCGAGGCACTTCGGCTCGCGATCGAATAGCTGGTGACGCCGCCACTTCTCCGTGGGCCGGCATGTGGCGCTATCGCGCCGTCCTGCCCGACGTTTCCCCCGTTACATTGAGCGAGGGCTGGACGCCGATGTTGCACAGCAAGCGGTATCCAGGGGTTTTTGTCAAAGAGGAGGGCGCCAATCCAACCGGTACGTTCAAGGCGCGCGGCCTTGCGATGGCAGTGACCATGGCGCGTCACTACGGACTGAAAAAGCTTGCAGTGCCCTCCGCCGGCAATGCGGCCGGTGCACTGGCAGCCTATGCGGCTGCGGCAGGCATTGAGGCGAACATCTTCATGCCGCGCGACGTTCCGTTTGCCAACTATGTCGAGGCGGTTGCTTATGGGGCCCATGTCACGTTGGTTGACGGGTTGATCTCTGACTGCGCGCGGATTGTGAACGAGCGCAAGACTCAGGAGGGATGGTTTGATATCTCAACGCTCAAAGAGCCGTTTCGTGTCGAAGGCAAGAAGACGATGGGATACGAACTGGTTGAACAGTTGGGCTGGGAATATCCGGATGCGGTCTTCTATCCCACGGGCGGCGGTGTAGGGCTTATCGGTATGTGGAAGGCATTTGAGGAGTTGGAGGAATTGGGTTGGGTCAAGCTTGGCAAGCGACCGCGCATGATTGCCGTGCAGGCTGCGGGTTGCGCGCCCGTCGCCCGAGCCTTTGATGCGGGAGCGAATGTGAGCCAGATGTGGCAGAATGCTTCAACGTTTGCGGCCGGATTGCGCGTGCCTAAACCTTATGGCGATGCCATTATGCTTGACATCTTGCGTGCATCGGAGGGAATTGCACTTGCCGTTACGGACGAAGAGATACTTGCCTCGATTCTTGATTGGGCGAGGAATGAGGGGATATTCCTTTCGCCGGAAGGAGCATCCGTCACCGTAGCCTACGACAAGTTGCTCGCCAACGGAACGCTCAAGGCTTCGGATCGCGTTGTGCTTTTCAATACCGGCGCCGGCCTCAAGTATACGGATGTGATCGCAGAAGCGATGAATCTGAAACGGCCTTGAAACGAGGGGGCCACAGCGTGAAGTTCATTCCTCTCGCTGGAATAGCTACTCGGGTTTCGCTATTGTCGATTTACGTGCTCATTGCATCTGCCTTGCGACTTTAGGCACCACAGGAACATCGAACTTGAAATGAGCGATCTTAATAAGAACCGTGCAGTGGCGTTGGGCCGGCCCTTTACCTGGATAACTCCCGCCCCTTACGACCTGTCTTCAAATGTCTGTCGGAGTTCTGTCGTAGTCTTCGATTTCCAGTGCCGGTCGTAAAAGCTACCGAAGATCTCCTCAATCGCTTGCTGAACTACATTATCAGTGGCTCCTGAATAGGTTGCTACACTGGGGTTTACGTATGATCTCCGATGCAGATGACCTTCAATCTGCGGCCGACTCGCTTTGCGCAACGGCTCGCTGGTGCTACAGCCGGGGCTGGGTTCCGGCTACCAGCGGGAACTTCAGCGTCCGCGCGAGTGGGCGCATGCTGGTGACAGCCAGCGGCCTGGACAAAGGCATGCTGGCGCTCGACGGTTTGATTGAAGTTGACCTCGATGGCCGTGTGTTGGCCGGCACAGGAAAGCCTTCCGCCGAAACCGCGCTGCACCTGGTTCTCTATCGGAACCGACCCACAGCCGGCGCCATTCTGCATGTACACACCATTTGGAATACGCTGCTTTCTTCGCATTTTGAGGCTACGGGTTTTGTGCCGATTGAAGGATATGAGCTGTTGAAAGGGCTGGCCGGCGCCACCACTCACGCCTATCTGGAGCAGGTACCCGTCCTCAAAAACTCGCAGGATTATGCCGGCCTTTCCGATCAGTTGGCGAACGCGTTAGGGCGATATCCGGACGCCCATGGAGTTTTGCTCAGCCGTCATGGGCTTTATACTTGGGGGGGATCGGTGGCCGAAGCCAGACGCCATCTGGAGGCACTGGAGTTTCTCTTCGAGGTTGAGGGACGACGTCTTCTTGGCGGGCAACTTTGAGAACTGGAGTTCGATCCCAGATTGGGCATAACTAGAGGAGCATTCATGGCTGTCCTTCGTTTTCCTCCACACGACCAAGTGATCGAAAATGAATCTGAAGTGCGCAGCGCCCTCGGCGGGGTTGGCATCGAATTCGAGCATTGGGATCTTTCGCGGGTGGCCGCGGATGCTCCGGCCGAAGCTGTACTCGCGGCGTATGGCGAGGAGATTGATGAGCTGAAGCGGCGTGGCGGCTACCGGACGGCGGACATCATTGATGTCCATCCCGAAACCCCAGGCCTCGACGCCATGCTCGCCCGCTTCGACAAGGAGCACACTCACTGGGAAGACGAAGTTCGGTTTATCCTCGCTGGCCGCGGCGTGTTCTTCCTGCATCTCTCGGATCAAGGAAATGACACAGTTGTGTCCGTTGAAGTTCATCCCGGCGATTTGCTGCGCGTGCCAAAGGGCACGACTCACTGGTTCACGCTATGCGAGGACAAGCGCATCCGCGCGATCCGTTGGTTCCAGGACACGACCGGCTGGACGCCGCACTACACCGGCACGGGAGTCGATAAACAGCACCAGCCGCTCTGCTTCGGCCCAGCATATTTCGGTCCTCGCGTAGCCTCAACGCTTAGTGTATGACGCAAGGTCGGGCTCGTCTTTACCTGCTAGATGTGGAGGGCACAGTTGCGCCAGTCTCGTTCGTGTATGAACAGCTTTTTCCCTACGCCCGGGAGCATTTCGCGGCGTTTCTGGAGGAGCATAACCTAGACTCGTCTGTCGTTGCCGATCTGGCGCTTCTGGCCGCGGAAAATCGCGCCGATCCTGAGGCCCCGCGGATCGTGGACGGCTGTCATTCGAATCAGACAATCACTTATCTGAACTGGCTTATGGACCGGGATCGCAAATCAACTGCGTTGAAGAGTCTACAAGGCCGGATATGGAAAAGGGGTTTCGAATCCGGGGAATTGAAGGGGATACTGTTTGCCGACGTGCCGGCGGCTTTGAACCGCTGGGCGGAATGTGCACAGATAGCGATCTATTCATCGGGATCGGTGGATGCTCAGCGGTTGCTCTTCCGCTATTCGATTTTCGGGGACCTGACGGGCCGAATTGCCGCCTACTTCGACACGCGTACCGGCCCCAAGGCGGCAAGTGCAAGCTACAGCGCTATCGCGGCTGCCATGAAACTTCATCCTTCTCAAGTCCTGTTCTTTTCAGACGTGCTGCGGGAATTGGATCCGGCCCGTGAAGCTGGGTTTGAGACGCGGTTGGTTGTACGGGAAGGAAACGCGCCGGTCACGGACCCGCGGGGACACATTGCTATTCAGTCTTTCGACGGAACTCCATAAATCGGAGCTCTCTGTCGCGAAGGCCGAAGATGCGCAGGTCGAGTCAAAGCAATTTCACTTTTGCCGGTGACGGAGCTCCTTGAGCCTCATTGTGATCCCGTTTCTGGCGTTGAGAAGCGTCTCAAGTGCAGATCTCGTGCCGGTTTTGGCGCAGGTTTGCATCTTGATTGTGCGCATTTCGGTGCAATTTTTGTGCGATGCGAAAACTTGGAGCATGTTATTGTAAATAAATTAGTTGCTCGATTATTGCGGCATCGCTACGGCGGTGCTTATATGCTGAAATCCATTTAAATTCCGGAGGCCGCAGGGCCGAGAGGAGCTCAAGTCCCCTCTGGTCACCAACAGGATTTTGAGCCCTGTTGACTCTGGTTTCGCGGTGGAGACCCGACGTAATCGCTTGCTTCTGCGAATCATGCTCAGAAGACTGATTGCGAATGGCAACGATCAGGAGCGAATTGTGCATTTGGGTGCATCTGTTCGAATCGCGGGATTTCACCGATAGATCACGCCAGAACGAATTAATGTCCTTCGATCATCACTGGATCGGGATTGGAAGTCAGATCATTTTCGCTCAATTTGGAAAAGGGCAAGGCAAGAGGATAGAGAACAGGTTTGCCGGGCAGGATGGGACGGTCTATGCTGCTCATCCTTGGAGAGATGGCCTTGTGCAACTCGTAGTCCGTTTTGGACGTCTATCGAAGAGGGATCAGATGGCTATTCGACCATTCGAGCAAAGCCTGGAGTGTGCAGGCTGGACTTGCAATGTGGGTGGTTGACCTGCGATTCTTCGGAATGCACTGCACCAAATCGGGAAAAACGCGGAGTTTTGAATGTCTGGAAATGAAGGCAAAGGAGATGGTCGGCACATTGGGGCCGACCACCAATTGTCTGCGCCACGCAAATGGTATAGCGGGGCCTGGGTGGTTTGGGCATGCATCTTTTTGCTGCTTGTCGTGATTGTCGGCATCGTCGCGATTATTCATGAAAACAACGAGAAGGCAGCGGCACAAAAGAAGGCGCAAGCTGCGATGAAGCCGCCTGTGACGGCTACGGTTGCTGTGGCCAAGAAAGGAAACCAGGGAGTCTATCTGGATGCGATTGGCACCGTGACTCCTGTCTATCAGGCAAACATCACCGCTCAGGCAAGCGGAGTTATCACCGCGGTCCACTATACCGAAGGTCAGTACGTGCAGAAAGGCGCCGCTCTGATCGACATCGATCCGCGCACCTATGAAGCGCAGTTGCTTCAGGCCCAGGGCACGCTCGAAAAAGACACCGGCGTGCTGGATCAGGCCAAGATGGATTTGGAGCGATATCGTGCTGCGTGGGCCAAGAACGCCATCAACAAGCAATTGCTGGATGACCAGGAAAAAATTGTGGTGCAGGACGAGGGCACAGTGAAAAACGACCAGGGCCTCGTGAATTATGACCAGGTCCAGCTTAGTTACTGCCACATAACGGCGCCGATCTCCGGGCGTGTTGGTCTTCGCCTTGTGGACCCGGGCAATGTGGTGCAGTCGACGGGAACCACTATGCTGGTTGTCGTTACGCAAATGCAGCCCATCACCGTGGTGTATACGCTTGCCGAAGATAGCCTGGGGTCGGTGCTGGCACGGATGAAGCAGGCAAAGACACTGCCTGTTGAAGCTTGGGACCGCGCCCAGACGAAGAAGCTGGCTTCTGGGAAACTGGAAAGTATTGACAATCTGATTGATACGACGACGGGAACGGTCAAGCTGCGCGCCCTATTCGACAACAGGGATGGTTCACTATACCCGAACGAGTTTGTGAATACACGACTGCTGTTGAATACGCTGACTGGCGTTACTCTGATTCCCAGCGGCGCGGTGCAACACAATGGAACTGCGGCCTTCTCCTATGTTGTAGCAAACGGGGTGGCGAGTATCCGTACCATCCAGGCGGGGGTTACCGACAGCGGCATGACCTCCGTGACGGGATTGATTCCGGGCGAAGTGGTTGCGACCAGCAGCTTCGATAAGCTGCAGGCGGGAAGCAAGGTCGTTATTTCGAAACAGGCACAACCGGCAAATACTGCAGAGGGCAATACTCCGTGAATCCTTCCGGGCCTTTCATCCAGCGCCCTGTTGCAACTTCGCTGCTGATGGCCGCCATTCTGCTGGTGGGTATCGTTGCGTATACCCAGCTGCCGGTGTCTGCCTTGCCGGAGGTTGATTACCCGACGATCCAGGTGCTGACGTTCTATCCGGGCGCCAACCCTGACGTGATGGCGACCACGGTAACCGCTCCGCTGGAACGGCAGTTCGGCCAGTTGCAGGGTTTGAGCCAGATGACATCGACGAGTTCCGGCGGATCGTCGGTCATCGTGCTGCAGTTCGCTCTCACCTTGAATATCGACATTGCGGAGGAAGAAGTCCAGTCTGCGATCAACGCTGCGCAGAGCTATCTTCCTTCGAACCTTCCCGCACCGCCTGTCTACAGCAAGACAAACCCTGCCGATGCTCCGGTGCTGACGCTGGCAATTACTTCGAGCACGATTCCGCTATCCCAGGTGGAAGACCTGGTGGATACGCGGTTGGCGCCCAAGCTGTCGCAGTTGAGTGGAGTGGGACTGGTGAGCATCAGCGGCGGCCAAAAGCCGGCGGTGCGCATTCAGGCTAACCCGGCGCAACTTTCGTCTTACGGGTTGAACCTCGAGGACCTGCGCACCGCACTCACCCAAACCAGCGTCAATCAAGCACTGGGCAATTTCGACGGACCGCATCAGGATTACCAGATCAACTCGAACGATCAGCTGGTGACCAGCGACGATTATCGGAAGGTTGTGATTGCCTACCGGAACGGCGCGCCGGTGAAGCTGACCGATGTGGCGCAGGTGGTGGACGGGATTGAGAACAACAAGCAGGCGGCATGGATGAATCAAACGCCTGCGGTCATCCTCAACATTCAGAGGCAGCCCGGCGCAAACACCATTAAGGTCGTCAAGGCGATCAAGGCTGTGCTGCCACAGCTGGAAGTGAACCTTCCGGCGTCGATTAAGGTTACGCCGCTCACCGATCTCACGACCGCCATCAATGCGTCGGTTGCCGACGTCGAGTTTGAACTGGGGCTTACGGTTGCGCTGGTGGTGATGATCATTTTCGTCTTCCTGCGCAATATTTACGCCACCATCATTCCCAGCATTGCGGTGCCGGTTTCTCTGGTGGGCACTTTCGGTGCGATGTATGCGCTGGGCTATAGCCTGGACAATCTTTCATTGATGGCGCTCACCATCTCCACCGGATTCGTTGTGGATGATGCCATCGTAATGATTGAGAACATCTCCCGCTACATCGAAGAAGGCGAAACGCCGATGAAGGCGGCCATGAAGGGCGCCGAGCAGATCGGCTTCACCATCATTTCGCTGACAGTGTCGCTGATCGCAGTGCTGATACCGCTGCTTTTCATGGGCGACGTTGTGGGCCGGCTGTTTCGCGAGTTTGCGGTTACGCTTGCAGTGACGATTGTGCTGTCCGCGGTTGTCTCGCTGACGCTGACACCGATGATGTGCTCGCGCATTCTGCGGCACAATCCCGAGGCGCAGCAGGGCCGCTTCTACCGTGCTTCCGAGCGCGTGTTCCAGAGCATGATCGATTTTTACGGGCGTACGCTGAGTTTTGTGCTTGGGTACCAGACAATCACGTTGTTCGTTGCGGTCGGCACGCTGATTCTCACGGTCGTCCTCTACATAACCATTCCTAAAGGATTTTTTCCAATTCAGGATACGGGGGTGATCCAAGGTATTTCGCAGGCTTCGGAGACGATTTCATTTAATGCCATGGCGAAAAAGCAGCAGGAACTGGCGCAGATTGTCCTGCAGGATCCGGCAGTGGAGAACCTGTCCTCATTTATCGGTGCCGATGGAACGAATACCACCCTGAACAGCGGGCGATTGTCTATCAACTTAAAGCCCCTGGACCAGCGCGACCTGAGCGCTTCCGACGTGATTCGCCGGCTTCAGAGGAATCTCGCAAAAGTTAACGATATTCAGCTTTTTATGGAGCCGGTTCAGAATATAACGGTGGATGACCGTGTGAGCCGCACACAGTATCAATACACGCTGGAAGACCCTGACGCGAACGAGTTGAACCAGTGGACGGACCGCATGGTTGAGAAGATGAAGGAACTCCCCCAGCTTGCCGATGTGGCCACAGATCAGCAAACCGGTGGTTTGGCGGTCTCGCTGGTCGTCGATCGCGTGACGGCGTCGCGGCTTGGCATTGCTCCGTCGACGATCGACAGTACGCTCTACGACTCCTACGGCCAGCGCCAGATCAGCACCATGTACACGCAGTTGAACCAGTACCACGTGATTTTGGAATCGGATCCGGAATTCCAGAAGAATCCTGGTAAGTTGCAAAGCTTGTACATTCAGTCGGGGGCGTCTTCGGGCACATCAGGTCCAGGCGCGTCCTCGTCTTTTGCTTCCTCAGGTTCCGCATCCGCAGGATCGAATGCGACAACAACCGCGGTCGCCTATACGCCATCCTCGTCGGTGCTCACCGCTCCCACAAATGCCATCGCCTCCGGCATTGGCGCAAGCAGTACAGCGTCTGCAAGCAGCACCCCAACATCAAACGCCAACGCAACCTCCAGTTCGACTCCTTCCCAGGCGGTCCCGCTGAGCGCGTTCACCAAAATCGAGCATGTGAATGAGCCGCTTTCAATCAATCACCAGGGACAGTTTCCGGCAGTCACCATCTCGTTCAATCTTGCTCCCGATGCCTCACTTGGGGAAGCAATCACGGCGATCGACAAGGTACAAAAGGACCTGAATATGCCGGCGAGCCTCCAATATGGATTTCAGGGCACGGCTGCTTCGTTTCAAGGCTCGCTTTCGAATGAAGGGCTGCTGATCATTGCCGCACTGGTTGCGGTTTATATTGTGCTGGGCGTTCTGTATGAAAGCTTCATCCATCCCATTACCATTCTCTCCACGCTTCCTTCGGCGGGTGTAGGCGCACTCCTCGCACTAAGTCTGTTCAAGCAGGACCTTAGCGTAGTTGCCATCATTGGCATCATCCTGCTGATTGGCATTGTGAAGAAGAATGGAATCATGATGGTGGACTTTGCGCTGGAGGGCGAGCGCGAGCGCGGGATGAACTCCCGCGATGCGATTTACGAGGCGTGCCTGCTGCGCTTTCGGCCCATCATGATGACCACTATGGCAGCGCTGCTGGCAGGGATTCCGCTGGCAGTCGGATCCGGCATGGGTTCGGAACTGCGGCGTCCTCTTGGAATTGCAATGGTCGGCGGGTTGCTGTTGAGCCAGATACTCACCCTTTATACAACACCGGTCATTTACATCTTTTTTGACCGGCTTGGTCATCGCTTTACGCGAGCAAAGAGAACCGAAGAAACAGGCGGCGAACCGCGGTTGGCGGAGGGAACATGAACCTCTCTGCTCCCTTCATCCGGCGGCCGGTAGCCACAACCCTACTGACAACGGGCGTCTTGCTTGTGGGAGCTATCGCGTTCAACGTGCTCCCGGTATCGCCGTTGCCGCAGGTCGATTTTCCGACGATTTCTGTGGGCGCCAGCTTACCTGGCGGCAGTCCGGAGATCATGGCTTCCTCCATTGCGACCCCGCTGGAGCGGGAGTTCGGCCACATTGCCGGTGTAACCGAGATGACTTCTACGAGTTCGCTCGGCACCACCGCGATAACTCTGCAGTTCGATCTGAGCCGGAACATCGATGGCGCGGCGCGCGATGTTGAGGCGGCGATCAACGCGGCGCGTACTTACTTGCCGGCGAACCTGCCAGCCAATCCGACCTATCGCAAAGTCAATCCCGCCGACTCGCCAATAATGATTATCGGGCTGACCTCCGACAAGTATGACAAGCCCACGCTCTATGACGAAGCTTCTTCAGTGATTGCGCAGAAGCTTTCGCAAATCCAGGGGGTTGGGCAGGTTTCGGTCGGTGGTGGTGCGGGGCCGTCGGTGCGCGTCGAAGTGGATCCGACGAAGCTCAACAGCTATGGGCTCACACTTGCAAGTGTTCAGTCCGTGTTGAGCACACAGAATGTTCACCAGGCGGTTGGTCAATTGACTACTGGAGGAACGACGGCGGACCTTGTTGTCAATGATCAGATGCACGATGCGGAACTATACAAGCCTATCGTCATCGGATACAACAAAGGCGCAGCGATCAGGCTCTCCGATGTTGCCGACGTGTCAAACGGAGCGCAAAACATCCGCACTGCGGGGTACCTAGACGGCACGCCCTCGATCACGGTCATCATTTTTCGGCAGCCTGGCGCAAACATCATCGAAACGGTCGATCGTGTAGCAGCGGAATTGCCGTCGATCCAGGCGTCCATTCCACAGGGCATCAAGACGACAATTGTGCTTGACCGAACAACGACCATTCGCGCATCGGTCAATGATGTGGAACGCACGCTCATCGGTTCCGTCATTCTAGTCATTCTTGTCGTCTTTATCTTCCTGCGAAATGGGCGGGCTACGTTAATTCCAGCGGTTGCTGTTCCTGTGTCGCTGGTGGGCACGTTTGCCGTCATGTACCTGCTCGGGTTCAGTATCGACAACCTATCGCTGATGGCGTTAACGATTGCCACCGGATTCGTTGTCGACGATGCCATTGTAGTTATGGAGAATATATCGCGGCATCGAGAAGGCGGTATGAACCCGATGGCGGCCGCGTTCCTTGGCTCGAGGGAAATCGGCTTTACGGTCTTATCCATCAGCATGTCTCTGATTGCGGTCTTCATTCCGATTTTGTTGATGGCCGGCATTGTGGGACGGCTGTTCCGCGAATTTGCGGTCACGCTGGCAACCGCGATTCTTGTGTCCATGGTTATATCCCTCACCACAACGCCCATGATGTGCGCCTATCTGCTGAAGGATGAGAGTCACATCAAGCATGGGAAGGCATACAGGGTCAGTGAAAAGGGATTCGAATGGCTCCTTACCGGTTATAGCCGTTCTCTGACATGGGTTCTCAAGAACCCGGGACTCATGCTGACTGTCCTGCTTTTGACCGTTGGCTTGAATTTCTATCTTATCGACATTATCCCCAAGGGCTTCTTTCCGCAACAGGATACCGGGGTCATGATGGGCCAGGTGCAAGGGCCGCAGGACGCTTCATTTCCGGTGATGGACAACTCAGTCAAGCAGCTTGTCGCAGTCATCAAAGCAGACCCGGCGGTCGCCCATGTGAATGCGTATACAGGCGGCCAGGGCTCATCCAATGGCGGGTTTATCTTCATCGCGCTCAAGCCCCTCAATATTCGGAAGGTCACCGCGCCCGACATTATCAATCGCCTGCGACCTAAAATGAACAGGCTTCCAGTCGCGCAGGCATTCCTTCAGGCCGCGCAGGATTTGCGCATCGGCGGGCGAGGATCAGCGGCGCTCTACCAATACACCATCCAGTCAGATAATGTGCAGGATCTCTCGACATGGGGCCCGAAACTTCTGGCCGGAATGAAGACTCTGCCAGGATTTCAAGATGTCAACACGGATGCGCAGAATGCCGGCCTGCAGGAAATGATCACCTACGATCGTGCCACCGCTTCGAGGCTAGGCATAACCCCAGCGTCATTGAATACTGCGATCTACAACGCTTTCGGGCAATCGAACGTCTCGCTCATTTACACCCAGTTGAACCAGTATTACGTTGTGCTCGAGGTGGCGCCACCGTATTGGCAAACTCCCGCCGGGCTGAACAACATCTACCTTCAGGGCGGCGGAAAGGGCGTTGTGCCGCTTTCCACGGTTTCCTCGGCTCAGGCCACGACCACACCGCTGGTTATTAACCACACCAGTTCGTTTCCTTCTGTGACCGTGTCGTTCAATCTAGCCAATGGTGTGTCCCTCAGCGATGCGACGCGCGAGGTAGGTCAGATGCAGCAGAGTATGGGCATGCCGGCGACAGTCCGCGGCTTTTTCGCAGGCACGGCGGCCGCCTATCAGACTTCGCTTGCCTCCGAACCGGTTCTTGTTATTACCGCTCTGCTTGCCGTCTACATCGTGCTGGGTATTCTGTACGAGAACCTGGTGCATCCGTTGACAATCATCTCCACAGTCTTTTCCGCCAGTGCCGGTGCGATGCTGGCTCTGATGTTGTTCAAGATAGACCTGAATGTGATTTCGATCATCGGTATCATTTTGCTCATCGGCATCGTGAAGAAAAATGCGATCATGATGATCGACTTCGCTCTGGTAGCCGAACGCGAGCACGGCAAGTCGACAGCGGACTCTATCTTTGAAGCGTGTATGCTGCGTTTCCGTCCCATTCTGATGACCACCATGGCCGCTCTGTTTGGTGCTCTGCCACTGGCTTTCGGTACGGGAACAGGCTCCGAACTCAGGCGTCCCTTGGGGATCACAATCGTGGGTGGACTCATTGTCAGCCAGATGCTGACACTCTATACCACGCCCGTTGTCTATCTGTTCTTTGATCGTATGCGTCTCCGCTTCCGGGGCAAACATAAACACACGGTAACGCTTGAACCTGGAACCGCCGAGGCCTCTTAGCAATGAATGCTTATGGAGTGTTCCGTATGAAGAAGTCGATTGTGCAATCCCGACGGACAGTGCAAGCCTCGAGCGCGCTCCTTGGCTGTCTGCTGTGCACCATCCTGGCAGGGTGCAACGTTGGGCCCAAATATGTACCCCCTTCGATGACGGCGCCCGCGGCCTTCAAAGAATCTCCGACGCAGTTCAAAGAGACGGATGGATGGACGGTTGCGCAACCCCAGGACGCGACGCTTCGCGGAAAATGGTGGGAGATTTACAACGACCCGGAACTTAACGCGCTTGAAGAGCAACTGAATATCGACAATCAGAATATTCGCGAGTACTTTGAAAACTTCATGGAGGCCCGCGCCCTGGTGCGCGAAGCACGCTCACAGTACTTTCCTACACTCAGTATCGGACCGTCGTATACGCGGTCACAGTCATCGTCCAATATCTCAAATGGACAAACCGCCGGTGGGTCTTCGACGACCGTAAGCTCCACATCGACCTCATCAACCGGGCGGCAATCGCAGGTATTCTCCCTTCCGCTTGAAGCTTCATGGGAGCCCGATCTGTGGGACAAGGTCCGCAACACAGTGAGGGCCAATCAGTACAACGCCCAACTGAGCGCGGCGGATCTTGAGAATGAGCGGCTCACGGAACAGGCAAGTCTTGCGGAATACTTCTTTGAGATACGCGGCCAGGATGCGCTCCAGAAGATTCTGAATGAGACGGTGGAGACGGACAAGAAGGATGTTGAAGCCGAGCAGGCGCGGTATGATACTGGCGTCGACGATCAGATTTCCCTGGTGGAAGCGCAGACAAATTTGGCTAGCGCCCAATCCGCGGCAACGAACCTGGGAATTGCGAGGGCGCAGTACGAGCATGCGATTGCGACACTGATCGGCAAGCCCGCGCCTTCATTCTCAATTCCGGTCAAGCCAGTTACAACGGCGCCTCCGCCGATTCCTGTCGGACTGCCTTCCCAACTGCTCGAGCGTCGTCCGGACGTCGCTGCGGCGGAGCGGAACATGGCCGCCGCCAATGCGCAGATCGGTGTGGCTTATGCCGCGTACTATCCGGCACTCACGCTTTCCGGAAGCGGTGGGGTGGAGAGTTCGGCAATCGGGAAGCTTCTTGAAGCATCGAGCCGCTTCTGGTCGATGGGGCCAGAAGTTTCCGAAACCATTTACGATGGCGGCCTTCGCCGTGCCACCGTCAATCAATACGTCGCAACCTACAACGGAGATCTTGCCGCCTATCGGCAGACTGTGTTGACAGCATTTCAGCAGGTGGAAGACTACCTTGCCGAGGTACGCATTCTTTCACAGCAGTTGAAGCAGCAACAGGAAGCTGTAGATTCCTCCAAAACCTACGTAAAGCTTGAGCAGGCGCGCTACGATACCGGGATCGATCCATTCATCGATCTGGAAACTGCTCAAGTTACCTTGCTTTCCAATATGCAGACGCTGGCAAGCCTTCAAATCGAGCAGATGACGGCATCAGTTGAGCTGATACAGGCTCTCGGAGGCGGTTGGGATCGGACGCAGTTGCCCACGCCCGAGCAGATTACGCAGAAGCCGACGCAGCCCGAGACAACCATTCAGCATTGATCGCGCAAAGTGGGTGCGAATCGACGCCAGGCCCTGGCGCGCGGCAGGGTTGCGGCTTCGTGTTGTTCCCGCACGATCGATTGCGTGCGTATGAGTCTGCGCGTCTTGGCCGTCGCTGACAAGCGAGCAAAACAGACCATTCTTTCCTCTCCCAATCTGCGAAGGTGAAGGCATGTCAGGGGCGGGCCCTGGGGAATCACCAGGTCGCGGTCGACTCCTCAATTCGGCTGGGCCTGACACTTCAGCAGCAGGTGCCTTTTATCAAACCTCGTTTCGCGATTCCCTCGAAGCAGGATTTCTCATTTGCGCCTATGCGCATCCAAGTGTTCAGAAGGAGTCGTGGAGTGAACCTTCGTTTCGTCATGCTGTTGCCGTTGGTTATCGCCGCTCTACGCAGCAGCAGCGGAGCCCAATTGGCTGCCGATGCAGCCGTTGCACCGGACAACACGGTGAAAGCGGCTTCCCCGCGTACTTCCCCTGCGTATTTTCGGCCTTCGCAAACCACGATGCTCAATAACTTTGCCCTTGACTCATTTGGTCCATATCCGATTGTTGCCTCGGCTTTCTCGGCCGGCCTGAACCAGTTCACCAATTCGCCCCCGGAATGGAGACAGGGGATGGAGGGCTACGGCAAGCGATTCGGCTCTAACCTGGGGATCGTTACGGTTGCCACAACCACGCGATATGGGCTTTCGGAAGTCCTCCGGGAAGATTCAATGTACTACCGCTGCGAATGCCGAGGGATTCGTCCGCGAATGCGTCATGCAATTGTTTCAACGTTGACGGCGCGTCGCGGAGACGATGGGCATCGTGTCTTCTCTATCCCGGCATTGGTTGCGCCCTATGCGGGCACCATGACGGCTGTCTACGGGTGGTTCCCAAATCGCTACGGTGCGAAGGACGCTTTCCGTATGGGCAATTACAGCATGTTGGGGTATGTGGGCGAGAACATCTCGCTCGAGTTCCTTTATAGCGGACCACGCTCGCTATTCGCCCGTATGCATCTAAACAACTCGCACGGCTCGCCAGATCCAGGACCAAACCATTGAACGAGACGCAACTCACTGCCGAAGGAAGCATCAGCCCACCGCAGTCCGCGGAGCAAAACCCGCCTGCGGAACCGTGGTTTGGTTCGCCCATGGGATTCGTGAATTCCATATTCGAGTGGTTTGGTGGAATAGGTGTATTTTCCTGGCAGGTATTGCGGGCCGCGGCGACTCCACCCTATGAATGGGGGGAATTGATTCGGCAGTTAGATGAAGTTGGATCGAAGTCTGTTCCGCTTGTGGCCATGGCGGGCGCCGCCATCGGCGTTGTGCTCTCGATGGAAGCACGGTCCAGCCTGACGCACTTTGGCGCCAAGGCGATGCTTCCTTCCGCGATTGTGTATTCCGTGGTCCAGGAGATGGGTCCGATCATCACCAGCCTGGTGGTAAGTGGACGTGTTGGGGCGGGCATTGGTGCAGAATTGGCTTCAATGAAAGTGACGGAACAGATCGATGCTATCGAAGCGTCGGCATTGAATCCATACCGTCTGCTGGCGGCAACGCGCATTCTGGCGTGCATCCTGATGCTGCCTCTGCTGACCATTGGAGCAGATGCATGCGGTGTGTTTATGGGGTGGCTGACATCGACCATCACAGACCCGATTTCGATGAGGCAGTTTATTGATGCCGGCTTTAAAGGTGCAACCTTCAACGCTCTTTTGCCCCCCACATTCAAGACTGCGGTTTTCGGTATGATCATTGGCACGATTGCATGTTTTCAGGGCATGAAGACGCAGGGCGGAGCAGCGGGAGTGGGACGGGCAGCTACCGAATCGGTCGTGTTGTCTTCGTTGTTTGTGATTCTGGCCGACGTGGTACTGGTCAAATTCATTCTGGTCTTTTTCCCTTGATCTGGGTTCCAACGATTGGTGAGGCAACCATGGCAACTACCTTTGATACCGCGATGAAACAGCGACACGATGCGAAGGAGAGCAGCGTGCCGGCGGTTGAGGTTGAAAACCTGCATAAGAGCTTCGGAACCCAGAAAGTCCTGAATGGGATCACCCTGACGATAAGCCGTGGCGAGACGATGGCGGTACTCGGGCGGAGCGGAACCGGTAAGAGCGTATTGCTGAGAATCATCATTGGGCTGGTGAAGCCAGATTCCGGTTCTGTACGCATCCTGGGGCAGGACACAACCCGCCTTGATATGGATCAACTGGGAGAGATCAGAAAGAAGATGGGCTTTCTATTTCAGCACGCGGCGCTGTATGACTCGCTGACGGTTGCAGAAAACGTGGCATTCCCGCTCGACCACCATCGCCCGGATCTGTCGAAATCAGAGAGGGGTGACCGGGTAACACAGTTGCTGCATGAAGTGGGGATGGATGGCCATTTCAAAAAGATGCCCTCTAATATCTCGGGTGGGATGCAGAAGCGTGTGGGCCTGGCGCGCGCGTTGGCGCTGGAGCCGGAGATCCTTTTACTCGATGAGCCCACAGCAGGCCTTGACCCGATCAGTTCCGGCGAGATCGATGAATTGGTTCTCAAACTCCAGCGCGAACATCAAATGGCGTCGATCGTGGTGACTCACGATTTGTTTAGTGCCAAGACCATTGCCAACAGGCTTGCGCTGCTGGATAAGGGAAATGTGGTGGCTGAAGGAACGTTTGTGGAGCTTCAGCAGAGCGATATTCCGTTCGTACAGGAATTCCTTAAGCAGTCTTAGGAGGATATATGTCGAGATTGGCGCGGCTGGGAATATTCATCGTGGGGGCACTGGCACTTCTGGCCGGCGGAGTCTTTCTCATTGGGAGCAGGGAATATCTGTTCCGTCCGACCTATCAACTGAAAGCGCAGTTCGATAACGTGGCCGGACTGGCTGCTGGAGCGGATGTGCAAGTGGGCGGGGTTCACAGCGGAACCGTCCGCAGCATTGATTTGCCGCACAAGCCGGGCGACAAAGTGACAGTGGTAATGGACCTGGACAGTTCTACGCACGAAATCATCAAGCGGGACTCGGTGGCGTCGATCGAAACCGAGGGGTTGTTAGGCAATCAGTTCATGGCAATTTCGTTCGGTTCGCGGGGACCAGGAGACGTGAAGAATGGCGATACGATTCAGAGTCTCGCTCCCATGGTCATGTCGGACATGCTTAAGAAAGCCAGCGGAATTCTGGACAGCAGTCAGCTGGCTGTGGCAAATGCCACTGCGGCAACCGACCACCTAAAGTCGATCAGCGCCAAGATAGATAATGGGCAGGGAACTGTTGGCGAACTGATTAACGACAAGGAGCTCTACAGCCACCTGGATCAGACAACCGCCGGGCTCAACGCCACCGTGACGCAGGCGCAGGCCGGGGTAACCGACTTTAAGGAAAACATGGAAGCCCTGAAGCACAACTTCCTGTTGAGCGGGTACTTCAAAAAACGCGGGTATGAAGACACTGCCGATCTCAGTGCGAACGAGATCGCCGCCTTGCCGCAGGCCACACCTTCCAAAGTATTTACTTTCTCCGCGAAACAGCTCTTTGACTCCCGCGACTCGGCCAAGCTGAAAAACCAGAAATCACTCAATCCAGGCGGAGATTTCCTGGCGCAGAATCAGTTCGGCGTCGCAGTCATCCAGGTTTCGGCGGGGATGTCGGGAGATTCCAAAAAGGACGAGGTGCTTACCCAGGCCCGCGCCATGGTGATCCGCGACTATTTGGTTCAGAACTTCGGGTTTGACGACAGCCAGTTGAAAACCATGGGGGTGGGAAAGCAGACAGGTTCTGGTGGCGATCCAGAGGGATCCATCCAGATCCTGATTTTCCCGGCGGGAACGCCGATTCCGCCGGACAAGCCTGCGACCGCGAATGACTCTTCCGCATCCAACTCGGGCAAGGGGGTCCATGGAAGCGGCGACGACCCTGCAAAGCAGTAGAATCGGGACGTCGGGAATATCCATTCAACGGAGCCAACCCAAATGAATGCGCGATCACTGGGAGAAACTGCGCAAGCTCTTGTAGTAGCCAGCAGGGGCCTGCTGGCCATGGATGAGAGCACAGGGACATGTAACAAGCGTTTTGCGGAGGTTGGGATCCCGCAGACGGTTGAGTTTCGTCGCGCCTACCGCGAGATGATTGTGACCACCCCGGGACTTGCCGATTGCATTGGCGGCGCCATCCTCTATGACGAAACGATTCGGGAAAAAACTCGCGACGGCACGCCTTTTGTCGATATCCTGGTGGAAGCCGGGATTATTCCGGGAATCAAGGTGGATGCCGGCGCGAAGGATCTTGCAGGGCATTCCGGCGAAAAAGTAACGGAAGGTCTTGATGGGCTGCGCGAGCGGCTTGCGGAGTACTTTCGCATGGGCGCCCGCTTCGCCAAATGGCGCGCCGTCATCCGGATTGGCGAAGGGATTCCAAGCCGCGGCTGTATCGACGTGAATGCCAATGCCCTAGCCCGATATGCCGCCCTCTGCCAAGAAGCGGGCCTTGTTCCGGTAGTTGAGCCGGAGGTTTTGATGGATGGCAACCATACTCTGCAAAAATGCCAAGAGGTAACGGATTGGGTTTTGCGCGCGACGTTCAGCGAACTTGTTGAGCAACGGGTCGTGCTGGACGGAATGATCCTGAAGCCCAACATGGTGCTGCCCGGATTGGAATGCAAGAAACAGCAGACTGTGGATGAAGTGGCCGATGCGACGGTTGGCTGCCTGTTGCGCGCTGTTCCAGCCGCAGTCCCAGTGGTCGCGTTCTTGTCGGGAGGGCAATCCGCGGAATTGGCCTCTGCCCGATTGAATTCGATGAATGTTCGATTCCAGGGCCGGCTGCCGTGGTCGCTGGCCTTCTCATTCGCTCGTGCCGTCCAGCAGCCGGCGATGGAGATCTGGAAAGGCGACGACAAAAATGTACCTGCGGCCCAGAAGGCTCTGTACCACAGAGCACGCTGCAACTGGGCGGCGCGCCGCGGCGAGTACAACGCGGCAATGGAAAATTGACTGCTAAATCGATCTCGGAAATCGCTTGGCGACAATATGCTGGATCGAGTTGAAAAAGCCCGGCTGAGGTGCAATGCTTATCCACAGTAAAATGGGGTCTTACCGGTTCGCGGACCGGGCGGGCCAGATTGTTGACGGCAGGTAAACGCTCCCATTCCTCTGGGATTTCTTCGGGCCCGCTCTGCTGGGCGAGTTCATGAGTCAAGGTACGAAACATCCTCCGAAAGTGAAATGAATATGACAGAGACCGTCCCATCGCTCACTCAAGGCGTAGCATGGAAGGCGCTTGAATCCCATGCGCAGAAGAATCAGCATCTCCAACTCAAAGATTTGTTCGCGGAGGATCCCAAGCGAGGGGAACGGCTGACCGTTGAGGCCGCGGGCGTTTACTTTGATTACTCGAAAAACCGCATCACCGACGAGACGCTCCGTCTCCTGTTTGCGCTAGCTGATGAGTCCGGGCTTTCTTCTCGCATTGACGCCATGTTTCACGGGGACAAGATCAACGTCACGGAAAAACGCGCGGTTTTGCACGTGGCTCTGAGGGCTCCGAAGGGGGAGTCGATCTTCGTAGATGGCGTGGACGTGGTGCCGGCGGTGCATGAAGTCCTGGATAAGATGGCGGAATTTGCCAACCAGGTTCGCTCTGGAGAGTGGTTGGGTTATACCGGCAAGCCAATCCGTAACGTGGTGAATATCGGTATTGGCGGATCCGATCTTGGTCCGGTGATGGCGTATGAAGCACTGCGGCATTATTCCCAGCGCGATCTGAATTTCCGCTTTGTCTCCAATGTAGACAGTACGGATATTGCCGAAGCGACGCGCGATCTGGATGCCGAAGAGACTTTGTTCATTGTTTCGTCCAAGACGTTCACCACCCTGGAAACAATGACCAATGCGCATAGCGCGCGTGTGTGGGCACTTGAAACGCTGAAGCATTCCGCCGCCATTGCCAAGCATTTTGTTGCCGTTTCTACGAATGCCGCGGAAGTGGAAAAGTTTGGGATCGACACGGCCAACATGTTCGAGTTCTGGGATTGGGTTGGAGGGCGCTACTCCATGGACTCGGCGATCGGACTGTCCACCATGATTGCCGTTGGTCCCGAGGGCTTTCGTGAGATGCTCGACGGTTTCCATGAAATGGACGTCCATTTTCACACGACCCCGTTTGAGCGCAATCTTCCTGTGCTCATGGGGCTTCTCTCCTTGTATTACAACAGCTTCTTCGATGCGCAGACCGTTGCCGTGCTCCCATACGAACAGTATCTGAAACGGTTTCCTGCCTACCTTCAGCAGTTGACGATGGAGAGCAATGGAAAGCACGTTACACTTGACGGATCGACCGTCGACTACCAAACCGGCCCGATCTATTGGGGTGAGCCGGGCACCAACGGCCAGCACTCTTTTTATCAATTGATTCATCAGGGGACGCGGCTGATCCCCTGCGACTTTATCGCGTTTTCGAAGACGCTTAACCCGCTCGGCCGCCATCACGACGTTCTGATAGCCAACGTCTTTGCCCAGGCCGAGGCACTGGCATTCGGGAAGACCACGCAGCAGGTTGAGGCGGACGGCACTCCAGCATGGCTGGCCCCGCATCGAACCTTTGAAGGCAATCGGCCATCAAACATGATCATCCTGGATCGGCTTACCCCAGCAGCGCTAGGGAAACTGATCGCGCTCTACGAGCACAGCGTCTTTACGCAGGGAATTATCTGGCGGATCGATTCATTCGATCAATGGGGCGTTGAGTTGGGCAAGGTCCTGGCCCAGCGCATCATTCCAGAATTGGAGTCGGCCGATGAATCGAAATCGGCTCACGATAGTTCAACCAGTACACTGATCGCGCGGTACCGCAAGAGCAAGTAGAAGTCGTGGCGGCGGCCCGCCTAAACCCGGTCCGTCGATCTTATGTTCGGTAGCCGCCGTAGGCGTGCGCCAGCAAATGCATGCCGGCAACGGCGGAGGAACTGCATGACCCGTTCGCAATCTGATGCATTGGTCCTGTTCGGCGTGACCGGCGATCTAGCCCACAAGATGATCTTCCCCGCGCTCTATGCCATGGTGAAGCGCGGCGTCCTCACGGTCCCGGTGATTGGCGTAGCTTTTCCCAATTGGAATATTGATCGTCTGCACCGGCGTGTGACTGACAGTATCGAGCGAAATGGTGGCGTGGATGACAAACGCGCGCTGCAGCGCCTGCTGTCGTTGCTCAAATACGTAAGTGGAGACTACAAAGCTCCGGATACATTTGCCGCGATCAAGGCGGCGCTGGGCAAGGCGAAGAGACCCGCGCATTACCTGGCGATTCCACCGTCGCTCTTTGCAACGGTGATTGAAGGACTGGGTGCTGCGAACCTGGCGAAAAATGCAAGGGTGATTGTCGAAAAACCATTTGGCCGCGACCTTGCCACGGCAAAGGAACTGAACCAGGTTGCACATTCGGTTTTTCCTGAAGACTCGATCTTCCGCATTGATCACTTTCTTGGCAAGGAAGCGATCATGAACATCCTCTATTTCCGTTTTGCCAACTCGTTTCTTGAGCCGATCTGGAATCGGAATTATGTGGCTAGCGTTCAGATCACGCTTTCGGAGAGTTTCGGAATCGGGAAACGCGGCTCGTTTTACGAGACCGCCGGCTGCCTTCGCGACGTGATTCAGAACCATCTCTTTCAGGTGGTCGCGCTGCTGGCGATGGAACCTCCGTCCGGGCGCGATTTTGGCGCGGTGCACAATGAGCAAGCCAAGGTATTCGAAGCTATGCGGCCGCTCACGCCGGATGATGTGGTTCGCGGCCAGTACGCCGGTTACCGCGACGAGGCAGATGTGGCGAAGAACTCGGACGTGGAAACCTTCTGCGCTCTGCGCCTGTTCATCGATTCATGGCGTTGGGAGGGCGTCCCCTTTTATCTACGCTCGGGGAAATACCTGCCCAACACCGCTACAGAAGTTCTTGTGGAGTTGAAACCTGCGCCGCAGCGGCTGTTCGCGGATTCAGCTCCGGTCAACGGCCTGTCGAATTATTTCCGTTTCCGCTTGTCTCCCAATTCAGCCCTTGCGCTTGCCGCTCGCGTGAAACGTGCGGGTGAGGACTTTATTGGCGACCAGCGGGAGCTCTATCTTTCGGAACAGCAGCCCGGCGAGGAAACACCCTACGAGCGGCTTCTTGGCGATGCGATGGCCGGGGACGGCGCACTGTTCACGCGGCAGGATGCGATAGAGGCCGCATGGGTGGTTGTCGATCCGGTTCTCAATAATCACCACCGCGTCCGCCCTTACAAGCGGCGTACCTGGGGGCCCAAGGAAGCGGATGCGCTGATCGCGGACGGTTATTGGCATAACCCGGATCCCAAGGCTCCTGTCGGATGTTAGAGAAGTCGCGGATTGGAAGAATTTCTATCCATATTTCATCTTGCGTGCGATTCGGCCTGCCGCTTCTTCGATGGCGCCGGTGATCAATGTAGCTCAGCGAATGCTCTCTGAAACCCTCAGAATGATGTCGTAGAGCAGGGGCCCATCTCGTCCGAATGAAGGCAGGCTTTCCGCTAGATTAAGGCAGCTTCCACGCGAGCGATCTTCAACGCGCAAGGCAACCTTCGAGGAGTGTACCTCTTCCAACTGATGGCGCCCTTTGTTCTCAGGTCCGCATTTTTAACGGGCTGGAATCGATAACGGACGAACACCGCTTCAATCCATTTGGACCATGCCGGTCGAGAAAATGTCGAGGCCGAATCGAATTCAAAGCAGACACTGGAGAAGACGAAATGCCGATTATCACTGTGGTACTTACACTTTTGGTTGTGGGCGTGCTGTTGTGGCTTATCAACACATACATTCCCATGCAGAGCACGATCAAGGGGCTCTTGAATGCAATAGTAGTCATCATGCTGGTTATATGGCTGCTGAACGTATTCGGGCTAATGCACTATGTTACCGATTTCAAGGTTGGGACGCACTAATCCAAACGAACGCATGGGATAGTCGATAATCCTCAGCAGAGTTCTTGCAGCTTAACAAATTTGCGCAAGTCAATGGATTCGGCCACTATTTTCGATGCGCATTGAGCTGGTCAATCACTCGCTTTAAGTCGTCGAGCTTTTGACCGGCTTCGGCAAGTTTGCCTTGCGAAGTAAGCCGCTGATAATCTCCAAAATCTTTACCCGCCTCCACAATCAGTGAGTCGGTATCCGCGACAGGTTTTGCCCCCCCTGCTGTTTCTGGAACTACTCGTGGAGCGTCCGATGCGCTGAGGGTCGATGTCTCCGAGCCAAATAGGGAAGACAGCGCCGCCTCAAACGTGGGCGCATACGCGAGCTTGTCCTGCAGCGCAAGCACAACGAGGCGCAACTCCGGCATTGGACTGCGCTCGGCCTGCAGATAGATAGGTTCCGCGTACAAGAGCGCGCGTCCGCACGGAATAACGAGTAGACTGCCCCGCCGCACATGCGAGCCTTGCTGATTCCAAAGAGTCAGTTGCCCTGAGAGCTGGGCGTTCTGATCGATGCGCGCTTCGATCTGCTGTGGTCCATCAACCAGTCTGCTCTTCGGAAAATCGTAGACCACGGATGTGCCGTAGTGTGCGCCATCGCTTCGTCCTGCGATCCACCCAATCAGATTGTTTCGATTAGCGGGAGTAAACGGCAGAATCTCCACAAACTCCAAGCCTGCCTCATCCGGCAGTTTCATCAGCACGAAATTCGGCGCCATGGGTACGGTTGCCTGGCCGCCTCCATCGGTCATCCCGTTTTCTGTGGCCACGGTCCAAAGGTCTTCGCGGTTATAGAAGACTTCAGGATTCGTCATATGGTAGAGGCCATACGCTTCTGCCTGTAAGCGGAGCAGCATTTCAGGGTAGTGTACGTGTTTGCGCAGCCAGGCCGGCATTGCGGATGCATCCTTGAAGAGGCCCGGGAAGATGCCGCGATAGGCAGCGAGGATGGGATCTTCGTTGTCAAAAACATAGAAGGTCGCTGTCCCATCGTAGGCATCCACCACGGCCTTCACGCTGTTTCGCATGTAGTTGATGGAGTCGCCGTCAAGACTGTAGTGACTGGAGTAGGGATAACAGTCCGACGAGGTGAATCCATCCATCACCCAGGACAAGCGGCCGTCGTCTCCTACGACAATGTAAGGGTGCTTGTCGAATGTCAGGAATGGAGCCAACGCCGCAATGCGTTCGCTCACATTGCGTCGCATCAGCAAACGGCTCTGTGCGTTTACGTCGTCGCTGAACGGCAGCTTGGCAATATCGCCGCGGTCAAATGCAAGGAGAAGGCGGCGAACGAACCCGCCAACCACGATTCCGCCAGTACCTTCATACGACGTGAGGTTATTGGTCTGGCCTTCGGGGTAGTTGAACTCCTGCTGCCGCGTTTTCACGTAAACATCAGTGTCGGTCATCTCGCCGAAGTAGATTTCCGGTCGTGTTACGTTGAGACTTTTTACAGTACTCTGCACAGGCATATTGCTCAGCATCAAAGTCGGCAATCCCTCGGGAGTGAAACCGTTCACCGGGTTCATCGTGATGCCATAGCCGTGGGTATAGATCAGCTTGTCGTTGATCCAATTGCGGCTGCTCTCCGGAAGCTTGTCCACGTTCAACTCGCGCGCGGCAAGCATTACTTCACGCGTGGAGCCATCGATTTCGTAGCGATCGATGTCAATATCGGGAAAATCGTAGTAAGTGCGAATCTCCTGTATCTGCCGCAGGGTGTCCTTCAGCGCCGTTAGGTCCCACAGGCGGATGTTCTGCAAGGTGGGCTGGTTGTTGGCTGGATCGGTTGTCCCGACAGTGGTTTCCGCGGGAAACTCGCGCTGGGAAAAACGGTCGAGACCCCACGCGTTCCGGGTCATCTCAATGTTGTGCTCGATGTAGGGCTTCTCCCGAACGAGTTCGTTCGGTTTGACCACGAAGCTGGTGACATACCAGCCGACCAGCCCGGCCGCGGCATAGCAAACGACTGCAGGGAAAAAGGCCGCAATCAGCCAGCGTCCACGTGGCATGGCGATAGCGCCGGCAACTGCAATGGATGCTCCGAGCAACAGGGCAACACAGACCAGGAGCATGCCGGGCAGCGTGACATGAGCGTCTGTGTAGGTGACTCCATCAAAAATAGTATTTCGGTCAAAGAGCAACTCAAAGCGGCTCAGGTATTCGCGCACGGCGAGGATGGCCAGCAGAAATGCGACCGCAAGCGAGAGTCCCCGCCAAGGCAGCCCCGTGCGTAAGGTGAAGCGGCCGGCCAGTGCGCGGGAACTGCCCGCAATAAGCAGGAAAAGAAGGGCCAGAAGGCAAGCGAGTACGGCCAGCGTCAGCAGCCATCCTGCAATCAACTGCCATGCGGGGAGGACGAAGAGATAGAAGTTCAGCGGAAGCCCGAAGATGGGATCGGCTACGGTCCCCAGGGCGTGTGGTGCATACCAGAACAGCGCAAGCGTAGGCCATTGCGCTTTCATAGCAGCTCCGGTTGCAAGTGCGATCAACAGCGAAAGCCCGGTTGCAATCACATGCATTGCCGGGCCAACCGGCAGGTTTACCGCATTTCCCGCAATGTAGATTGTGTGATTGCTGGGTAGGTCGATGGCATGCGCATGTTTAAGCGCGGAAAATGTTCCGTAAAGAATGAGGAATGTGATGACTGTGAACGCGGCAAAGATACCCCACTCGAGGCCAAGGGTCTTCCAGAAAACACCTTCAAAGCCGAGTGATCGGAACCAGAGCAGATCGACCCAGATGGAAACCGTAGTTCGGGCGGAAAAGATCACCAAGGCAAAAAGAGCAAAAAGTATAAGAAATGTGCGCCTGCGCGGTCGCGCAGTTTCTTGTTTTCTTGGCCAATCAATGGACTCGTGCAAACCTGTGCCTCATCTCGGGGCTTGCCGCAGCAGCGAGAATCAACTGCACACCCAGGGTCGGCATTGCGCGATCGCTCGTGAATGGCGACAGCGCGCTGGGCAAACTCAACCCACTTCACTTTAATCCTATTCAAAGGTGTTTGCATCACCCTTTCGGGCTCGCGTGCCGTGTCATACCTGGTTTGTCTAAAAATATTAATGGGCTGTCGGGATTCTCTCCGGGCGTGGGTGTTGTGGTCGCATCCTTTTGAAAGAAATGGAGTTTTCCCAAATGAAAGTGGAAGAACAAAAGGCTGGTAACTAAATCATTAGTTGCACGTCTAATTGTTTAACAGCGGGTGAATGCGACCGCCGAGGGAATTTCCGAGTTCAATGCCGCCAAAGAGATCCATTACGCTTACGCCGGCCGAATTAAGGTTGATGAGAATCCTCTGGGACAGGGGGGAATCAACTGTGGCCGAGATGGTGAGTTCCATTCCCGAGAGTGAAGCGCTCGCCTACAACTCGGTCCTTACCACGATCCGAATTCTTGAAACGAAGGGATACGTGAGCCACCGGCAGGAAGGCAGGGCATTTCTGTACGCGACCAGTGTTGGAGAAGAAGAAGCGAGCCGCTCGGAAGTACGGCACATTTTACAGCGCTTTTTCGGCAACTCAAGGGAGCGTCTGCTACTTTCGATGCTTGGCGATGAAGAGATCAGTCTGGAAGAATTGAGACGTCTGAAAGAGGCAATCGCGAGCATGCCGGACGAAGTTGAGGAGGTATCCTAGATGGTACCCCTTGTTCGTAGCGCATCGGATCTTTCTGCAGCGGCCGTCGGTGCCCTGATTGCCGCTGTCTGGGAAGGCGCAGTTCTGGCTGTGGGGGTGGCGTTTTGTATGAGGCTGCTTCCCCGGCTTAGCGCTACCTCTCGCTCCGTGATTTGGCTGCACGTCTTTGTGCTTCTTTTGCTGCTGCACGTTTTGCCTTCATTCAGCGGGCCTGTGGGGGTGGTGCAACCGGCACCTGCGTCGCCGATCCTTTTGCGCCCCGGTTTCGGCCTGTTCATAGCCGCTTTGTGGGCGGCGCTGTCGCTATCGAGAGGCGTGCAGTTGGTGTGGAGCGCCCATCGGTTGCATCAAATGTTCCGGCGCGCAACGACCCTTCATCCGGATGAACCGCTTCGGGCCGTGCTGCAGGGCAATGGCAGTCGTGCGGCGGAGCTTTGCACTTCGCTGGAAGTTGAGCGGCCGAGCGTGATTGGTTTCATTCACCCACGCATCCTTCTGCCACCGGCCTTGTTGCAGAAGCTTTCGGCGCAGGAGCTGCAGCAGGTCGTCTTGCACGAGATGGAGCATTTGCGGCGGGGAGACGACTGGACCAATTTGCTGCAGAAGATTGGTTTGACGCTTTTCCCATTGAACCCCGTGTTGTTTTGGGCAGAGCGGCGGCTCTGCGCGGAGCGGGAACTGGCGTGCGACGATCGCGTCTTGCGCTCAAGCTGCACGCGCAAAGCCTATGCGATGTGCCTGACCCGGCTCGCGGAAGACTCCGTGATTCGCCGCAAGGTATCTCTTGCACTTGGCGCCTGGGAACGCAGGTCGGAGCTTGTTAGCCGCGTGCAGCGGCTACTGATGGGGCCTGGACGATCTATGGGAGGCAGACAGGCTGCGATGGTAACCGGCAGCTTGATGCTGGGCATTGTCGGGGGCGCGCTGGCGCTCGCTCGCAGTCCGCAATTGGTAGCATTTGAATCATTCAATCATTCAGCAGTCCATGCTCCCGGTTTTACGGAGGCAAGTTTTCAGAGAGGCGGACTTCACGGAGCGAACGCTGCCGAAGCGAGTGGTTCGTTGCAGCTGGTGAAGGCCGTGATGCCGCAACCGACTGCTCAATCCACGCTGAAACCGAAGGTGACGGTGCAGAGACATGCGGCAAGGCGTGCAGCGCAGCCTCGACTCGCACAAGATCGACAGGCATGGCTGGTGCTCACGGATTGGAACGACAGTATGCCGCCTCCGCGCTTAGTAATTGCAGTCGCCCCCGGGGATAGGAACACGTACGCAGCTGTGCCCGTCGCCCATGGGTGGCTGATTCTTCAAATCTAGCCGCGTTGCACCTAGCGCAGAGCGGTTGAGGTCAACTTAACAATGCAAATTCGAACAAGGAGAGAACTTCCCATGAATCAAGTAACTAATCAATTAGTAGTAACGGCGAAAAGATTCGCCGCACCTGGTGGTGTTGTTGGGGCATTTGCTCTCGGAGCGGCGCTGTTTGTCGGACACGGCAATGTCCATGCCGCTTCGGCTATCGATGATAACAGCGTATCGGCTCTCACTTCACTCGACCGCGCAATGGAAGCAGTGGCTTCGCGAGTCACCCCCGCAGTGGTTAACGTGGCCGTCACCTCGCGGATTACCCCGGATGGGGCCGGCTCGGAGGGAATGATGCAGGGTATTCCGCCGCAATTGCAGCAGTTCTTCGGGCAGATGCAGCCACAACAGCCTTCTCAACCACAGATCGAGCACGGCGTGGGAAGCGGCATCATCATTTCGCCGGATGGCTACATTGTGACCAATGATCATGTGGTGGATGGAGCGACCAACATCAAGGTAACGCTGAACGATCGGCGCATCCTGAATGGGAAAGTTGTTGGAGTTGATAAGCTCAACGATATTGCGGTAATCAAGGTCAATGCGACCAACCTTCCCAGCATTGCCTGGGGCGATTCCACAAAGCTGCAACCCGGCCAGACGGTGCTGGCCTTTGGCAGCCCCTTCGGTTATTTTCAGTTCTCGGTAACACGTGGAATCGTGAGCGCGGTCAACCGCCCCAACCCCTACTCGGATGACCCGCGCAAGCCGGGTAACTTTATCCAGACGGATGCTGCCATCAATCCAGGTAACTCCGGTGGTGCGCTGGTAAATGCGCACGGCGAGCTGATTGGCATCAACACTTTCATCATCACCAATAATGGGGCGTTTGCGGGAGCAGGCTTTGCGATTCCTTCGCAAATTGTGCGCGCCAGTGCTGAGCAGTTGATCAAGAGCGGGAAGGTGGAGCACGGATATCTGGGCATCGGTATGAACGATGTGACGCCGGAAAATGCTCACTTCTTCAATCTTGAGGACGCGAGCGGCGCGATCGTTTCGCAGGTCACTCCAGACTCACCGGCAAGTCGCGGCGGTCTGCAACAGGGCGATGTCATCACGCACGTCAACGGGGATAAGATACCAAACGGCAGTGCCTTGCAGGTTGCGGTCAGCGAGATGGCCCCGGGGACAAAGCTCACGCTGGTCGTGATTCGCAATGGCAAGTCCGAAACACTGAACCTGACCGTGGGCCAATTTCACGGCAACTCGGAAGTGGCTGGCAATGAAGGTCCGGGAGATTCGGACGGAACGAAAACCGGTAAGTTGGGGCTTGCTGTCGGCAATCTGACAGCGGACGCACGGCAGCAGATCAACGCACCCGATCAGGTGCATGGGGTTGTGGTTCAGAGCGTGCGCCCGGCCAGTCCGGCCGAAGATGCCGGAATCCAGCCAGGAGACGTGATCATGGAAGTGAACCGCAAGCCAGCCGAGTCCGCAAGCCAGTTTGCCAGCGAAGTGCACAACAACCAGGGTGGGAAGGATCTTCTGCTTCTGATCTGGTCGAAGGGCAATGCGAGTTATCGCACCGTTCATCCCACTGACGAAGAACCAAAAGGATAAGCTGTTTCATCGATGAGTCTGTTGTAACTCTCTTTCGGGTGGTTCCTTCGTTCAAGAGGCGCCATCCGAAAGACTCGCTTCAAAAACTCCTAGTCATGTTGCGGTATGTCAACCCGCAAGGGACTGCACGAACTTGTCCATTGCTTCCTCCTGCTGCTCAATTGATTCGACGAGCTTGAACTGGGTCCGGCAGCGATCGAGGTTATGTCTGTCGCGATGCACTTTGTAATACCTGTCCCCATCTAGAAAATCGGTAAGGAATCGAATCCCCATTTCGAATGTGATCAACTTGCCACAAAAGGCGAGGTGCTGGATCTCCGAATCGGTGAGGAAGTCCGATGCTGAGCTAAGATAACCGCGCACCAGTGCTTCGAACATCGGGAACTGCAGGTGCACCTCGGAAAGGTCGCGTTCGTCTTCGCTGGCCGGGCAGGCCGCCGTACGCACCATGTCGCCAAAGTCGTAATGAATCAGTCCTGGCATGACCGTGTCCAGATCGATCACGCAGATGCCTTCGCCTGTTTCATCGTCCAGTAGCACATTATTGATTTTTGTATCGTTGTGCGTGACTCGCACCGGCAGGTTTGCATTGAGCAATACGCCGGTCATGGATGGACGCGCGAGGGCGAATGCGATTTCCTGCTTGACCAGCTTGGCGCGGTTCGCGACGTCACAGGTAATCGCCTGCTCCAGTGCCAGGAATCGCTTCGGAGTATGGTGAAAGTCTGGAATTGTGTCGTGCAACCGAGATGCTGGCAGGTTGACAAGTAGTTGCTGAAATTTGCCGAACGCCTTTGCCGCTTGAAACGCCAGCCCAGGAGACTCGACAGCATCGTAGGTACGAGCCCTCTCGATAAAGCGATACGCGCGCCAATAGCTTCCTTCGTCATCCTGATGCCAACCTCTTCCATCGCGCGCTGAAATCAGCTTTAGCACGCGGCGTTCGAGGTCCGGGTCATCGACGAGTTGAGCTGCCAGATGAGTAGTCACCCGTTCGATGTTCTCCATTAGGGCAACAGGATTCTTGAAGATGTCGTGATTGATTCGCTGCAGAATGAAATTCACCGGCGCGCCCGCCGTATGAAACACCAGGCGCCACGTGTCGTTGATGTGACCGCTGCCCAGCGAAGAGGCGCCTGCGAAGTTTCCACTGAACTGAAATTGCCGGACTACGGCATCGAGATTGCGCTCTTGGATCATGCGGAGACCGATGGACCTATTGGGACGTTACATCGAGCGTGAGCACCTGGAATGGTGCCAGATGAAACTCGTGTGGCTGTTGTGCATGAAGGAAGAGCAACGGCTGGCTTGCATCTTCTTTCCACGGGCTTGTTGCCCGGTAAGTCTGCGCAGCGCCCTGCGGCAGTTCGAAGGCATCCTGCAGCTTGATGGAAATGGACTGGTATTTGTCGCTCGGATTGCGCAGCACGAGGATACCTTTCCGCACGGACCACGATGCCCATCCGTACACCTCAAGCCATGCCGGATCACCGCCGATCCAATGCGTATCCTTCAGCACATCCGCATTGGCCCGCGACCACTTCGCTGCTTCGGCAAGGTCATCCCAGTTGGCCGCGGAAAGCAGGGAGGGCGTAATATACATCTCCTGAAGTTGAGTGCCGGTGCCGAAGTACGAGCGAATCTCATTGCGGAAGTCGTTGTCCGGATCCTTGTCGAGCTGATGATGATGCTGTGCGTAAATCATGCCGTGCAGCATGAGGGAGTTGAGCGGATACAGTGGTCCATGCTGCACCACGCGCTCGTAGATATCCGCATCCCGGTACGTGATCCAACGCTCGCGATAGGGGCCCACCCCTGCAGTAGAGTCATCCTCTCCACCGCGCCAGATGGAATCGGAATACATGAGCCAGAAAGGCGATGGCCAGGTTCCTGTTGTCAGGTTGATGAAGATGTCAGGCTTGGCTGCGCGCAATTCGCCAATCAGGTGAATCGCGGCATCGAAGTCGCTGTCGAACCTGCTTCCCGGAAAGACGGAGTCAACATTGCCTGTGCCGTCGATCTTGAACTGATTCACGCCATATCTTGCGATCATGTCCATGCAAACATCGCGGAATGCATCGTAATACTTCGGCCCTGAAAGAGCGTAGCCGCCTTCGACGATCTCGTATCCCGCGGCGGTTCCGAACGCCATGCGTTCCTGTTTGGGTTTTGAATAACCACCCCATGGCGACATCCAAACGCCGGGATGGGCACCGTACTGCTCCGCCGCTTGCTTCACCCGAGTAAAGCCATTCGAAAACCCATCGTTGAATTTCCAGAGCGAATTGTGATTATCCCAGCCGTCGTCGAACAGGAATGAGTCAAGTGTGACTCCGCGTTTTTGCGTAAGTTCGCGGCCGAACGTGTTCACGCGATCCAGGGCGCCGGCCTGATCATACGGATTGAAATAGCCGAGGTCGTACCAGGAGTTATAGTGCAAAAATGTTCGATAAGGATGCGCACGCTCCCGCTCAAGGTACGCAAGAAAGTCGCGGCGCATCTGCCCGGAACGTGCGACGCCGATCACGGAAGAGTAAGTGATTGTCTCGCCATCCCGCAAAGGCAGATCGCGATAGATCCATGCAGTGGCGCGGTCGCGCATGACCTCACTGTGCGAGAGCGGATATTCGACACCAAGGAAGATATCCCCGGCCACAATCGGCGAACCGTCGACGGATCCGCTGACGTGGGCGCCAGGTAGCACCACATCGATCAACTGAATGCGTCGGATGGAGACGTCCTTGTTTACGGCAGTTACCTTTAGAACCTGCCGCAGGTAAGTCGAGTCGTCAAGAAGCACGAGTGACCACACCACGCGCAGGGAATGATCGGCACTCTCGAGCGGAACATCGATGGCTTGCCCCTTCAATCGGTCCGCCAGGCGCGATGCATCCGGACGGGTTGATAGTTGATGTTTTGCGGGCGCTCCTGCGGGCGTCAAATTGCCCGCGTTTAAGATCGTGCCATCTTTAAGCAAGATAGCGAACGGCGTCTCGATCGGGATCTTGCTGTCATGGATGCGGTCGATGATGACCAGACCATTTACTTTGCCCCAGGCAACATTGAACGTGGCACTGATGGTATGGTTGGCGAGTTGCATGTTGTCAGCGGTCTGCGCTCCGACCCCCGAAACAGAGATCCTGGTCATGGCGAGCACCGCGACGGTAATTCCGTTCGCGAGTGTTTTTCGAAACCTGGCCATTACTTCACTCCAGCGATCGGATATCCCTGCCAGATATACTCGAGCGCCTCGGCCAATGTCTGCTGTCTCACCGCGCGGTCGACGTGTCCTGCATTGCGGGCAAAAACATACTGGTAGTGATATCCCTTTGCCGCGAGCACTTTGGCCATTTCTTCATTGGCGACCACCCAATCGTGCATATGATCGGCCATGACATTCGGATTGAATAGGTCGCGGTCGCCTACTTCCATCCAGATGCGAATTGGCTTTACCGGACTGTTCGGAATCAGGTGCTCATGAAACTCCCATGCGCCATGCGGGGTCTGCTCACTATGCGGCCACTGCTGGTTTACATAGGTTCCGGAGTAAGTCAGAACGCGATGATATAACTCGGGGTGGTACCAGGCCATGATGAGCGCGCATGATCCGCCCGAACTTCCGCCCGTAGTCGCGCGGCCGTCGGGATCGTGCGTCAGCTTCACATGCGCCTGAGCCTCAACCAAGGGTAGAACTTCCTTTTCCACCCACTCCGCATAAAGGCCAGACATGGTGTCGTATTCCAAGCCTCGTTCGCTGCCCTGGGCGTCACCGCTACCATTCCCAATGGAGATGGCAACCATTACAGGCACCTTATGTTCGGCGATCAGATTGTCCAGGACCGTGAACAGGAGCCGGTCCGGCCCGTCCGCCCCAACGATAAAGGGCGCCGCGGTTCCAGGGACGTATTGCTTCGGGACGTAAACAGCGACATGGCGTGTGTAGGGTGCAGGATGGCTGGTGGTCAAGATCAGCTTGCTCGGATCGGTGGGGTCCGTGGTGCCGAATGTACCGGCGTCTCGTGCAATGCCGGGGTAGATCTTGCTGTCCGCTGAATTCATGGTGAATTCGACGACGGTACCCTGCGGGACGCCGTCCTGCGCCATTGCTTCCGGAGCGGGATTGTGCGTGGGGCCAAGGATGAAGTTCCCGTCCACATTAGCAGGTGCATTCGTTGCGTCGGGCAAATCTTTGGCAAGTACATAGCCGGGCGTGTTGGGATCGCGGGTGGGTGCCGGTGGGCGGGTTGGATGCACAGGGGCCTGGACCGGTGGAGCGGGTTGTGGCGTTGGCTGCGTCTGGGCAAGTGCCAGGCTGGTACCCGGGTAAATTACGGTCATCACGCCAATCAAAAGTGTGGTGCCCTGAAGGCGAACCAATCGGCTTGCCATTTCCTTCGGTGACATCATTCTCCGCTCCTACAAGCGAAATCAGAGTAGCAGTAACCCGTTAATCCGCGGCTGTAGTACCGAATTAAACTCCTGCAGAATCGACGGAAAAACGGCCGTTTTGACGGTATTCTTGACCGTTTTCCGGCCATTTTCGAGCGAAAATGCCTGTTTTAAAGTGATACTTTTTGTTGGTTAGAGCATAGATGTGTTAGTTAAATTATTCATTTTAAAGTTGTTGAAGCCATGCACTCGCAAGGCAAACAGTGGATTTCGGGGGGAGGGGGTGGGGTAATTAATTTAAAACCTATACATTCCTGGCATTTGGGCTGACATTTTGAACGGGTTTTGCATGCGGATTTGAAGGTCGCGATCACAATTCCGATTGTGCACCTATGGAGAGAGTTAATCGGCAAACGGCAATATGCCATTCGGGCCGTGCTGCGCAAGAAGGCCAGATATGATGAATGCGAGAGATCAGAAAAAATCCCCTCCATTGAGCAATCACAGACCGGCCGAGTCACAGACCGATCAAGGAGATCCATGCCCAGTTCGCGTAGAGAGTTTCTCACTTATTCTTCTGTTGGAATTCTGGCCGCCGCTATGGAGGCCACTGCGCCCGCACAAGCCGGGCAGGAGCAACAATCATTGCCCCCAGGTGCTCCGCCGGCTTTTGGAACATCCGCGCCGGTGGGGCCCGAGGTATCGCCCGCAACATTTGCCGAGGCGGAAAAGCTGGTGCAACTGGAGATGACCGCGGCGGACCGCGCGACGGCCGCAGGGAACTGGCGCATGCAGATGGCGCCGCTTCTGGAGCGGAGAACCGGGCCGCGAAAGATCGAACTGGAGGCGTCGCTTGCGCCAGCTACGCAATGGAACCCTGCGCTGCCTGGATTTGGAACGGTGCGCCAAAGCGGCAACCGTTTCGTTCGCAGTGTCGACCCGGGTGTGCCGCTGCCTGAAAGTGAAGAGGAAATCGCATTTGCCCCGGTCTGGCGGCTTTCAAGGTGGATCGAGAGCCGGAAACTGACTTCCGTGCGATTGACAGAGATCTACCTGCGCCGGCTTGAGCGGTATAACACACAGTTGCGCTGCGTTATTGCGCTTACTCGCGAACACGCCCTGGAACAGGCCAGGCAGGCGGACGAGGAGATTGCCGCGGGCAAATATCGCGGCCCGCTGCATGGCATTCCCTGGGGCGCGAAGGATCTGCTCGATACGGCCGGAATTGCGACGACATACGGGGCAGAGCCCTTCCGCGATCGCGTTCCGGCAAAGGACGCAACCGTTACCGAACGGCTCAATGCGGCCGGCGCTGTGCTGGTGGCCAAGTTGAGCCTGGGCGCATTGGCGCTGAACGATATCTGGTTTGGTGGGCAGACAATGAACCCGTGGCTGCTGGAGGAAGGCGCGTCGGGATCGAGCGCCGGTCCAGGGGCGGCGGTTGGCGCCGGCTTAGTTGGCTTCGCAATCGGGAGCGAGACTGGTGGCAGCATTATTAGTCCTTCCATGCGCTGCGGCGTTACTGGGCTACGGCCCACATATGGCCGCGTGCCCCGTACCGGAGCTATGACGCTGTGCTGGTCGCTGGACAAGCTGGGGCCCATGGCGCGCAACGTGGAGGATACGATCATGGTGCTCAACGCGATCACAGGTCCCGACGGGCGCGATTTGGCGAGTGCCCCAAGCGAGTTGGCTTTTGACGCCACCGAAAGCGTTAACGGCTTGCGCGTTGGTTATTTTCCAAAATGGTTGAAGGAGGATCCCGCAACGGATGTGGACCGGGCTGCGTTGCTGGCGGTGAAGAAGGTCGGAATGGTTCCGGTCGAAGTATCGATTCCGGACTGGCCCTACGACTCTCTTAACGTGATTCTGTTTGCTGAAGGGGCAGCAGCGTTTGAGGAACTGACCCTGAGTCATAAAGTGGATGAGTTGAAGGCACAGGTTCCGGACGCGTGGCCCAATTGCTTCCGCCAGGCGCGGTTTCTTTCCGCGGTTGACTTTGTGCAGGCGGACCGCTTCCGGCGCAAGGTAGCGCAGGAAATGGCGAGGGTTTTTTCCCAGGTGGACCTGCTGTTGGTGCCTTCGCTGCGGGACGAGATGCTGGTGATTACGAATGCCACAGGGCACCCGTCGCTGACGTTGCGCGCTGGCTTTGTGGAAGTGGCTGAGGCGCGTAGCGACTGGGCCCCGGACCCGAAGCATCCATTGCCGAAGTTCTCTCCGCCGCGACGTGTGCCGCATGGCGTCACGCTGATTGGCCGGCTTTTCGAAGAAGGAACACTGTCCCAGGCAGGGATTGCTCTGGAAAGGGAATTCGGCGTTGCGGGCGAGCATCCACCGGGGTTCGGTTCCTGAGGTTCGCGGTTGTCCGCCGCTCGATTGGGCAGTTTTCATTCAACACATGTTCGCCGATGCACTTCGTCGATTCAGAAAATGCAAAGGTGAGCTATTTTATACAGACATACATCCCGCTTTCTGTCTCGGGATACAAGAGCAATTGCCTCCATTTTGCGCACGGGAAGTGTTTGCCCAGGGGGGCGAGGCTCGAATAAGCCTACGTCTCGGCATTGCTGTGACATAAACAATTGAGCATAAGGCAGTTAATTCGTCTTACCACAATTCAATTCCCCGGTCAAAGGGAATTTTATAAAAACGGTGAATGCCCAAAGTAACCATTTCTCAGCCGTCAGGACTCTTGTAAAAATGAGTGTAGTAGCTTACATTCAAGATATTAGATCAGGGACCCGTTGGAACCCACTGACTGCAAGCCCTTGAACCTTTTACTTGTTGCTTCAATTTACTTGCTGCTTCAAACTTCAAAAAGATTATGCGCAGAGATGTTTGTTGCGCGCTCACTTTCAAACCGAACATTCGTTGAGTCAGAATTAACGATTTCAAGTACTCAGTAGAAATAGGAGAGGGGCTTAGCAGCCAGGTGAATTGCTAAGTCAGCTAGGCGAAGCCACGTATGTTTACTGAATAAGCAGGAATCGAGCATACGATCTCCATGCGCAGGCTTGGGCTGTTCGCTTCAGTAACCGGAGGGGGTGTTGCGAATGAGCAAGAGATCCCAGGTGAACCAGCAAGTAACATGCCAATCGTTCGAAGAGAAGGCACCCTTCAATCCGGTGACGCTGGATTCCGCAACCGGCCGCAATTGGTACGCGGTTTTTACCGTTCCTCAAAATGAAAAGTCGGTTGTGAAACACCTTAGCCTGCGAGAGGTTGAGTCATTCCTTCCCACCTATGAAACAGTCAGGGTCTGGAAGAACCGGCAACGGATGAAGATCATCCTACCGCTTTTCCCGAGCTACCTATTTGTACGCATCAATCCGAAAGAACGGGCGAAGGTTCTCCAGTCTCCTGGAGTGTTGCATATCGTGGGCAACGGCAAGGAGTATGTTCCTCTTCCGGATCCCGAGATCGAGTTTCTACGCTCTGGTCTGTGCAGAACACGGATCGAGCCATATCGTGAATTCTTCGTTGGCGAAAAGGTCCGTATCAAGCGCGGTGTGATGCAGGGAGTATGTGGCACCCTTGTGAGAAAGGCCAGCGGATTCCGATTCGTGCTAACACTCGAATTGATTAATCAGCATGTTGCCGCACAGGTGGACGCCGAGGATCTGGAGCCAGTCGTCGCTTGAGCGTGAGATGTATTGACAACGCGCCTTGAATCGATGATGAGTTTGGTGAGATAGCGCAACGGCCCTGTGTGTGATGTGCGAGCTTGTTCCCGGCTAATAATAACTCGAAATTCTTTTCGGTTTCCATCGGCATTTAATGGCCGGTCAATTCTCTCGAACCGCCGGTGACGAACAAACAGAGGACAATCTGACGCAAGAGATTCGACCTGCCCAGATCAGCTCGGACGCGGAAATAGTAATGCCAATTAGCGGCATTATTGCGGCAAGACCGAAATAAACGAAGTAATCGGCGCCCGCACGGCTTCGCGGTTGCAATGTCTTTGGAGGTATATGCCGCATCAATCCAAGAAATCACTGCGGAGAGACCAGATTGTGCGTGCGGCAGGGCGGCTGTTTGCACATCAGGGGTACCATGGAACGAGTACTCGACAGATAGCCCATCTCGCAAATATCAGTGAAAACACGATCTTCCGGCACTTCAATGATAAGGAGAGCCTTTTCTGGTCGACTCTCCTTGAACATTTCACGGCTCAGGACTTCCAGCGAGATTTGCTGGAAAAGATTGCGCATGGCGAACCTCTGGAAGTAGTTTTACCCAAGATACTGGAACTGTTCGCCGATACGGTGAGCTACAGACCGGAACTGCTCAGACTGATCGCGGTAGCGTTTCTCGAATTGCACCCAAAGGGTGGGGCATTCATTGAGGAGCGATTGTCACCTGCACTGTTGGCAATCCGACAGTATCTTGAGAAGAACATCCAGGGCGGAAAAATCCGCGACCTGGACTCCACTACGGTGACTGCGGCATTGACAATGACAGCGTTGACGCACGCCGAAATATCCCGGCTGATCGATAAGAATAAGCCGCTTTTCAATCACCAGGAAAGGAATCGTGCGCAGGCCAGGTTCTGGTTGGATATGCTTTCGCCAAGGTTACCTGCCAATGAATCGTCGCCTGCCGTGGCGGGAGAGAAGAATCCGAGTTGATATCGAGCAATCACTGGAGCTAAGGCCAGGAGATGGGAGCGCGGGAATGAGGCACAGGGGGCAGCAGGCCGGAGCTTGACGGCGCAAGCCAACAACTGGAGACGAACTATCCATCGGACGTCGCGTGTGAGCCAATTCGTGCTGAAAGTGCGCAATTTCTTTTTGTCGAAAGATAAACGAAACGAACTGAAGGGATGAGGATGAGTAACCGAGCAGGTCACAGTATCGGGAGTTCCGATTCCAGGATGCAAAAGAATCGAGTTGTTGGCTTTTTCTTTACCCCTGTTCTACTCGCTTTGCTGTGTATTCCCACGGCTGCCCAGAGTGGCACCGGTGCGGGAGCATCTTCTTCCGAAAGCGGCAGCGCCCAGTCTTCTGCAACCAACGGAAGCAGTCAGTCTTCAGCTCAAACTGGCGCCTCTCAAGGCTCGAGCCAGAATGACAACTCCCCGGCGACTCTCGCACCGAACGGTAACGTTCAAGGATCCAACCAGGGAAGCGATACTCAAGGGCAGAACCAGGGCGGCAACGCGCAAGGAAACACTCAGCCCGTCAATGCTCGAGCCGCAGCTCAACGCATAACACCTGTAACGCCTGTTCCCGCAACGACCAATGCTCCTGCGCAGACGGCCGCGTCTCCATCGAGTCAGCTCCCTACACGCTATGTTGATTATCCTTCTCTGAGCGGACTGTACACTCAGGTTCCATCCCGAGGAGGTGCGGTTGAGCGCTTCGGCAGTGAGATCTTTGCATTCGGATCTGGGAACGCTGAGACGGTGCCCATGGATCTTCCTGTCGGTCCCGATTACGTTCTGGGGATCGGGGATAGCCTCACCGTGAACCTGTGGGGTGTACACTCTGACCACCTCAATTTGACGATCGATCGCCAGGGTCAGGTCGTGCTTCCAGAGGCTGGCCCGATTACGATCAACGGACTCACTCTTGGACAAGCTCAGATCGCCATTCAAAAGGCCCTCAGTACGCAGTTTCAAGATGTGCACGTCGAGATCTCGATGGGCCGTCTCCGAAGCATCCGTGTTTATGTGATGGGAGACGTGCAACGGCCTGGCGCCTATGACGTCAGTTCGCTGGCCACTCCGTTGAGCGCACTGTTTGCCGCAGGCGGCCCAACAGCTCGCGGGTCAATGCGCGTGATGCGGGTGTACCGCGCCGATAAATTGGTCCGCGAAATCGATCTTTACGATTTCCTGTTGCATGGTATTCGTTCGTTCGACGATCGCCTGCAGCTCGGCGACACCATCATGGTTCCACCAGTGGGTGCCCAAGTCACTGTCGAAGGCGTTGTGCATCACCCGGCAATATACGAATTGATCGGCGAAAAGACACTAAACGATGTTCTCAATCTTGCTGGAGGTGTGCTGGCCCTCGCAAGTTTGAAGCAGATCAATGTTGAACGGATCATTGCCCACCAGAGTTACACCATGGTGAGCCTGGATCTGCCGGATGACGCCGAAGGAATCAGACAGAAGCTGGAAGGATTCAAGGTACAAGGTGGCGACGTCTTTGCCATTGTGCCGATTTTGCCTTACAACAAGCAGACAGTCTATTTCGAAGGGCATGTGTATCGTCCCGGGGTGTATCCCTACCGGGAAGGAATGACCATTAACGATCTGGTGCATTCGTACGCAGATCTACTGCCCGAGCCGGAAGATCGCGCCGAACTGGTTCGCTTGCTACCACCGGACTACCGACCAGAGGTAATTCCTTTCAACCTGGCGGATGTGTTAATGGGCAACCTTCCAATCAAGTTGCAGCCGTTCGATGTAATTCGCATCTATGGCAGGTATGAGCTCGAAGACCAGAATGTGTCGATTGGGGGAGATGTCCTTAGACCCGGTGCTTATCCGCTGTCAAAAGGTATGACGTTGACTGACCTGATGCGTATGGCAGGTGGCTTTAGCCGAAGTGCATATCGAGACGAAGCAGAACTATCGAGTTATGAAATTCAGAATGGGCAGAAAGTTCTGGTTAACCATAGCGTCGTCGCCTTGCAGAAAGCGCTGGATGGTGACACGAGTGCCGATGTATTGCTGAAGCCCGGCGATGAGGTCAGTATTCCGCGATTGGCCGGTTGGCAGGATATCGGTTCGGCTGTGACTATTTCTGGCGAAGTCGAACATGCCGGCAGCTACGGAATTGTACCGGGAGAGCGACTGTCAACGGTGGTGAAGCGTGCCGGCGGCTTCCGTGCCGATGCGTATGCGCCCGCCGCAGTCTTTACCAGGGTTCAGGTTCAGGCACTGGCGCAGCAAGACATAAACGAAATGATTAAACGAATCCAGGAAACCCCGACGGACTTTAAACCTGGGGCCATGACGCCTGAAACGGCACAGATTATGCAGTCAAGTCTGCAACAGCAGCGGCAGCAGATTCTTGACTCGCTTCGCAGTCGTCCCGCCAGCGGCCGGATGGTAATCGCCATTTCAACAGATGTCAGCAAATGGGAAAATACCCCGGCTGACGTTGAGTTGCGTGCGGGCGATACGCTCTACATACCCAAACGGCCCAATTTTGTGATGATTACCGGCCAGGTTTATAACCCAATTGCAATCGGCTATGTCCCCGGGAAGGACTTGCGCTGGTATTTGCAAAAGGCCGGTGGACCAACACGGTTTGCGGATAAGAAAAACATTTATGTGCTGCGCGCGGATGGGTCAGTAGCAGCGCGAGCAAGCAGTTGGACCGGCAACGATTTGAGGGAAACACGATTGAGGCCAGGCGATTCCGTGTTCGTTCCACAGAAGGTTGTTACTGGCTCACCGGTCTGGGGAAACATATTAGGGATTGCGCAAATTATGTCAGCGGCGGCCCTTCCTCTTGCGATAGGCGGAGTGTTCTAAACGAGATTTTATTCGGGCGACAGGTATTTCACGTCCCATCGCGGCCAGCAGCAGCGCCTATCCTCGAACGTTGCTCGTTGGGATGAAGAGTGAGACTTGCCGACTTTCGGAGAAGGCGATATCGAATGGACTATCCTCAAAATGCAGCACAGGACGCAGATCTCGGGATACCGGCAGGGGACACCCAATCGTCTGGTTCGACAGGACCGAGTGGAGATCTGACTCGACGAATGATTCGCACCGTCCGGCTGTGCTGGATGAAACGGCGGATGTTCTCGCAGATTTTCCTTTCTGGAATGCTGTTCGCGGTGCTAATTGCCTTTGCCCGGCCTAAGGTCTACACATCAACTACAAGTGTCATGCCTCCTGACAATGCGTCCTCTAACTCAGGTCTTCTGAGTATGCTTTCGACTTCTATACCAGGAACTGCACAAGGCAGTGCATTACTGGGAGTGAAAACGCCGAGTGCTCTATATGATGAGATACTCGCGAGTCGGACTGTGCGGGAGACGCTGGTCAAGCACTTCGATCTGATGCGTCACTACAAATCCCGTCTGGTCGAGGATGCGTGCAAGCGTCTGGCAGAGGACACGGCGATTCGGGAAGATACCAAAAGCAGCGTTGTCTCGATAACAGTGAAGGCCGACAGTCCCCAACTTGCTTCGGATTTGGCGAACGCTTATGTTGCTGAGCTGAATCGCATTGTAACCGACGACAACACCTCCGACGCACGACGAGAACGTGTATTTCTGGAAGGTCGACTGAAAGAAGTTAAGAAGGACTTGGATGAATCCGCAATAGCCCTCGGAAAGTTTGCATCAAAGAACAAAACGATAGATGTCACTTTTCAATCAAGGGCGACCCTGGAGTCCGAGTTCAAACTGCGAGAAGAGATCATTGAAGTGCGCTCGGAATTGGCCGGACTTGAGCAGACTTATTCCAAGGACAACGTCAGGGTACTTACGGCGCGTGCCCGATTAGCAGCGCTCCAGCAACAAATGGATAAGGCGAATGGAGGGACAAATGCATCTGGCCCCAACGCGAGTGACCCGTCTTATCCGTCCGCAGGAGAATTCCCTGGTTTGGGAGTCACCTATTCCGACCTGGATCGGAGGTTACTTATGGATGAACAGGTTTGGGAAGCACTGACAAAGCAATATGAACAGTCTAAAGTTCAAGAAGCGAAGGAAATACCTACCGTTCGTGTACTAGACGTAGCCAATATTCCACAACGTAGTTCGGGGCCAGCACGAACTGTCATCATATTGTTCGGTGCCTTCCTTTCCTTCCTTGCGGCAATCATCGCGGTGAAGAGTATTGCCATTTGGGAGGAAATGGACCCTTGGGATGAAAGGAAGAAACTGGTGACGGATATCTTTGGAACAACATCCACTTCGCAGCGCTGGTATTCCCGCTTGCCCGGAATGGGGCGGAATCTTAAGCGTCCATTAGGTTGATGGGAATACGAGAACTAGCTCAAACACTTTTAAGACTAGTTTTATTTCAACACGTGTTGAGACCGCAGAACAGATCGGAACTGGGCTAGTTGATGACACTTAGGCGCAGATTGGCAGGAGCATTTGGAGCATCCGTACTTGGGCCATTCGTTACCATATTTGTGCAGTTGATCAATGTACCAATCATGCTCCGCTCCTGGGGAGCTCACCTCTTCGGGGAATGGCTCCTTCTTAGTACCATCCCGGCATATCTGCTCCTTACTGATTTGGGCTTTGGAGGCATCGCCGGAAGCGACATGACGATGCGTGTCCATGCAGGGGACGAAAAGGGGGCTATAGAAACCTTTCAGAGCGCAGCCGTTCTCGTATTGTTGATATCGCTCGTGATCTGTGTTCTCTTAATTCCAGCTTTCTTCCTCCTGCCGATTCACCGCTTACTCCACCTCAGCTCAATGTCCCCAATAGAGGCACGCATCACTTTGCTGTTTCTTTCCCTTAACTGCATCGTTATTCTTCAGTGGGGCGTGATAGGAGCGGCATATCGTTGTGCCGGCAGATATGCGCTCTGGGCGCTCACCGTGAGCGTACTACGGATTCTCGAAGGCATCTGCTTTCTCATCTTGCTGGTATGGCATGCGGGCCCAGTGGAACTGTCAATGCTTACCCTTGCAATCAGTATTGTGGGGACCAGTTGGCTTCTCATCTTGAAAAGAAGACTGATTGCCTGGCTACCATTTGGCGTCCGGCATGCAAGATGGCAGCGGGTTCGCAAACTTTGGGGCCCGGCGATTGCGCTTATGGCGTTTCCGATCGGAGACACCATCAGCCTCCAAGGCATGACGATGATCGTCGGAATAGTTTTGGGCCCGTTGGCAGTCGCAGTTTTTAATCCGATGCGCACTTTGTCTCGCCCGGTAGTTCAATTAGCCAATGCGATCAGGAACTCCGTGTGGCAGGAACTATCCGCTGCTTATGGACAACACAACTGGATCTTAGCCCGCAAGCTCCATCGGTCTGCTTGTCAGGTATCACTATGGTTGGCGTTGCCTTGCTCAATCGCGCTGACAGTCTGCGGCCCGCGAATATTTACCTTCTGGACGCACGGCAGGCTTGTCATGGACGTTCCCACCTTTGACTTTCTGATGGCGGTCGTTTTATTGAACTCATTTTGGAATGCCAGTTCCGCGGTTCCGCTGGCCGCCAACAAACACCAGGGACTCGCCATGGTATATCTGGCATTTAATGGCGCCTCGCTCCTTCTTGCATATCCTTTGATCAAACATTTTGGAATTCGTGGCGCCGGAAGTGCTCTTTTGCTCTGTGAAATCTGCATGTGCATTTACGTTGTTCCAGCGAGTAACAAGCTGCTCTCGGACCGATGGCCTCAGTTTGCAAGAGCTATGATAGACACAACACAGATCATGAACGTTAGCGCAAAGCTGTTTAGCGATCGCAGGTTCGGGAATCCCTAGGTTTATGCTTAGTCCAGAACAAAATAGTGGGATTCGGATCAGCGGATGGGATGGGCGTGGAGAGGGACGACGTGAGTATTCAGCGGGCTTATTACGCGGACACTACGCGGAAATACGGCGAGATGCATGTCGCCGATTTTGACGAGAACGGTTTTGCTTTGCAATTCATGATTTCAGTCTTGGAGCCCTTTTACTCCGTATTCAATAACTGCAATCAGTTTGCCAAGAAGTGCGGCTCTCTCCATATGCTCAATTCAGTTAACTGTGGACCAAACTTATACCGGACTGCATCGGTCTTGGCATTGCTTGGGACCAAACGTCAGACCAACCGATCCGGATTTGACATCAAGTGTGGATGGGCGGATTTGGCGATATTGACGAGGCTGTTTAGTCGTCGCAAAAGCGAGAGGCCCACGTTCATGGGTTTTTGTCGCGAAACAGCCGAGCGGCGAGCACCTGCGACCTCGCAAGAAGCCTGTTCGGGGAGCTCAGGTCATGATCGGTCGGTTTGCTCTAGCCGTTTGTATCAGGAGTCACGGTAAGTTATTCAGCGAGGAAGCGGAGAGGTGCGGTTAGGGTATGAGTGCAATCGGCGAGTTGGCGGATTTGGATCGATATTTCTCAACCCATCCACTGACTTCGAACGCGCCCATAGGTGCGTGGACTCGGTTTGTATGGTGGCAATTACGTAGCCGTCTAAGACGCGAGATTCTTGTAGACTGGGTAGGCGGGCAGAAGCTTGCGGTTCAGCACGGCATGAAAGGCGCTACCGCTAATATCTATGTCGGCTTGCAGGAGTTCGCGGACATGATGTTGCCTCTTCACTTTCTGAGAGAGGGCGATTTGTTTTTCGACATTGGAGCCAATGTGGGAGCGTACACCGTCCTCGCGTCTGGTGTGTGCCGGGCCAACACATGGGCGTTTGAGCCAGATCCTGGGACCTTGTTTCACCTTAGGAGAAACATCGAGTTGAATAAACTAGGTGCGCTGGTAAGAGTCCATGAATGTGCCCTGGGACCGGAGCAGGGAGAGATTGCATTCACCGTTGGACTCGATACCGTCAATCGAATTGCATCGTCGGACGATGCAAATGTCCGCAAGATTCGCATGGAACAACTCGACTCTCTTGTAGGCGACGCTTCGCCGTCCATGATTAAAATCGATGTTGAAGGAGCAGAGGAAGGTGTCCTTTATGGGGGAGATGGGCTTCTAGCAAATCCGAGCCTTAAGGTTATTGAGTTGGAAACAGTCACCATGGAGAGTGCCAATATATTAAGCAAAAATAAATTTGAAAGGGCTTACTACGATCCTAATTCCCGTCGATTGGATCGACAGCCCATTGCTCTCAAGTCTTCGAACTCGTTGTTTGTGAGAGATTGGCCCTTCGTTCAGGCACGCTTGGAGTCAGCTAGGGGGGTTGAGATTTTTGGTCGACGAATCTGATGGCTCCCGTGATGGTTCAACGATATATTCCACGCCGGCACCTTTCAACCCCGATCTTGAAAGTAATCCGAGGATAAAATGGATCTGAATACACTCTACCCGCCCTATTTCGTTAAGAGATTAGCTCTAATGCGTTTTCAGGCTGCGAACCCCACGGCACCCTGGCTGACTGGGGACGCGATTACCGCCCTTCAGGACTTGTTGAAGCCTGGTGACGTGGGTTACGAGTTCGGTTCTGGGCGATCTACTGTATGGTTTGCTAGCAGAGTACGCTACCTGCACAGCATGGAGCATGTTCCCGAATGGTATGAGCGCGTTCGCCAAAAACTAGATCAGGCGAAGCTTGGCGAGAAGGTCAATCATCAACTGGCGCCTGACTCCATTCACGCCGGCGAAGACGAGCTCTTCGATGAGGCTCATCCTTATGTGAAGCACTTTGCAGAAATGCCGGATAACTCGCTTGATTTTGTCCTGGTTGACGGAGTCATGCGCCTTACATGTTTTCGCTTTGCAATACCGAGGCTCAAGCCGGGCGGCGTGCTGATTCTCGACAACGCAAACAGATACGTGCCGAACAAGTACCCAGAAGGTTACACGACGATCCAGCATCATAGGTCCACACCGAGAGACCAGGAATGGATGCGAACACTAGCGGACATATCGCAGTGGAGAGGGTTCAATACCACGAATTCCATTTGGGATACTCGTTTCTGGATCAAGCCTCACTAACCTGGCCATTTTCTCAAATACTTAACACGGATGGGCAAGAGCCTTAGCGTGCATATGCCCTGGGCTGGCAATCGGATTGGATGAAGTATTGCTCGGAGTCCTTTCGAAATGACGAACCAAAACGGAATCCAAGTGTCCGTCTGCCAAGTTGGTGCGCGGCTGCATTACGGCGCAGCAAGATCGTTTCAACTCAAGGGGGCGTTGGGGACTCTTTATACCGACATCTGCGCCCTAAAGGGATTGCCTAGCCTTCTTCGAATGATTCCCCGTTCATTGCGCTCTTCGGCATTAAAAAGGCTGCTTGGTCGGGATCCAATCGGCATCCCCAGGGAAAAGATTGAAATGTTTGCGCTCTTAGGTATCGAATATCATTTGCGGCTTTCAAAGTGTAAAACGGACGGTGAGCGCATTCGCGCACACCTTCAAATGGGAAAGCAGTTCAGTGAGCGGATTGCCCGGAAAGGCCTCAAGGGAGCTACTCATGTATACGCTTTTTCGTGCGCCGGTCTGGAAATTATTGAAGCGGCCAGGTCACAAGGGGTGCGCTCCATTGTGGAATTGCCATTGGCAGCCAGCGAAGTAGAGCATCACTTATTGAGGGAAGAGTGGGAAAGATATCCTGATTGGGAGCCTTTTTTTCGCAGCGATGAAGAGCGCGGAGAGTTCGCCGCTCGTCAGAGAAAAGAATGGGATATCGCAGACACCATCGTTGTTCCCTCGAAGTTTGTTGCGTCCAGCCTGGAAAAAGTTGGGATTTCGCCTGATCGGTACACCATAGTGCCTTACGGGGTAAGTGATCTTTCGCGAGAAACCGTTCGTGTGGCGCACGATGGACCTCTTCGCGTGTTAACGGTTGGTAGTGTGACATTGCGAAAAGGGCCTCAATACACATTCGAAGCATTCAAATTGTTGGGGAAGGATTTTGATTTCCGGCTTGTTGGAGGTTGCTCATTCTCGGAGTCGGTTAAGCGCGAACTTGGAAAGAGACTTCATCTTGTGGGCGATGTTCCTCGGAGTGAGGTGAGTGAGCATTTTCAATGGGCGGACGTGTTTCTCTTGCCTTCTCTCTGCGAAGGAATGGCGACGGTTTTAATCGAAGCATTGTCGTCGGGATTGCCCGTAATTGCTACAGAGAATAGTGGCCTGGAGATCAATGATGGCGTAGATGGGTTTCTGGTGCCAATACGGAGCCCTGCCGCTATCGCCGAGAGACTCGACCAACTCGCATCCGATCCTGTTCTGCTCTCTGAAATGTCTCGTAATGCGAAGAAGAGGTCGGAGGATTTCACTCTTGAAGCCTACAGCGAACGGCTGTATCAAGCGATGACGCGATCGATGATTTCATCCCAGAGAGAATTCTCTGGTGCTGCCGGTATGGGAAAAGAAGTTTGAAAGTCCGGGGGCATGCCGCGCTTTATTGTGTGCGAGAGGTCCCCGTGTTGTTTTGCGCCACGGGCATTTGCTTTTTCAATTCGCTCTCGTTTTCGCGCGTCGCGATCAGATCGAATGGATGCTTAAAACAGTCAAGGCCCTGACTGCACCACAGGCGACTCATTGGGCGGCCTCGATCGGAGGATGGTTTCGGGATAGTCCAAAAGGCTTAACGTTCCAACGTAACACGGGCGTTGCTAATGTTCATCCTAGCTGCGAATTGATCTGCTTTCTCGAAGATGACGTCAAACTCCATCGCAATTACCTCCGAAACCTTGCGAATTCATGAGGGAGCACCCCGAGATCGTAGGAATATCCACTGGGGGGATGATTGCGAACAGAGCATCATTTGGTGGGCTCAGCCGTAGCGACGCAATAAGAATATTGGAGCCTGCTGCATCAGATTTAAATGGCGAGTTCAATAAGCGAAGCGATCTTTATGGCTGCGATATGATTGTTCGCCGGAGTATAGCCGAGAGAACTCCGTTCGACACGAGGCTGCGGTCTGCGGTACTCCTCTCTCTATGAAGATGCTGATTTCAGCGAACGTTGCGCACGCCAAGGTCCGTTGGCAGGACTTTCGGGTTGCCAGATCGTTCACCTTGCTACAACGACAAGTAGAATCTCAGGTAGACGATACGGGTACGCCCAAGTAATGAACGGCTTCGATTTGTGGCGAAAGAATAGTTGCAGCGCGCTGAGCTTTCTTCGTGCATTAACGAGGAGCTTGCTCGGGAATGTGTTGGGCCTGACTGTTTGCCGCAGTGGCATAAGCCGGGCGCAGCGGCGCGGGTGCTTGTGGGGCAACTTGCTTGGATTTCGCAACATAGCTATACACGGCGCCCAGCCGGAGCGGATTGAGTACATTCGAATACGGGTCAAACCACTTAGGGGTAGGTTATGGATATTCAGATCACCATGATCATAGACGTCTGCTTGCTGGTCATAGGGTTGTGGTGCATTTTGCAGGTTTCCGAGTGGAGCATTTTCAATCCAGGTCTCTGGTGGGTGGCGCTCCACGCAATCGGGATTACGTCCCGCTTGATCGTTTTGAACCTGGGATCGCGATCACTTTCGGTTATTGGCATTCGGTCCGAAATGGAATTGGTAAGGGCTGGGATCGCTTCGGATATCAGTCTAATGGGAGTTGTCGCGGCTTGCGTTTACGCCGCGTTTAGTACTCGAGGTGACGACCGTGCGGATGCCGCTTCCGCGCGGAAGGAGTGGAGCCGATTAAATCCATATGCGGGCTATGTAATATCGGGACTTTGTCTCACTATTGGGACCTACGCACTGCTCAAGTTCGGACTGGTCGCGACCGCAGCCAGGGCGAGAGGCGTTGATGTATCAGCGATCAATATAGGTGGCTTTGCGGAATCGTCCTATCCGTTCGCAATAGCAGGTTTTGCCGTCCAGGGAGCTCTGATCCTGGGTGCAATTCGAGGGTTTACGCGCTGGCGCTTGCTCGTGCTTTTAGCACTGCTTGCTCTTACATCCGTTAACCTCAGCAGAACAGCCTTTGTTCTCCCCGCGTTATTGGCTTTTCTGATTTACCAATCCAGGCGTCGCAAGCATTCCATACCCTTGAAATGGGCGCTCATGATTCCAGTTGTCGGGCTGATTTGGTTTGTCTTTAAGCCCATTGCCAACGTGATAAGAGCAGGCGACGATCCGCGAACCATCTTCGCCGAAGCAAGCAAATATTTTGAGGAACAAACATCATCGGAGGGATCATTAGACACAGAGCAACTCGATATGCAGGCGACCTTTATGGCTGCTGCTGACGAGCAGGGCAGGCGATATTACGGTGCCACGCTCTTGCCGCTTTTGTATTTACCTATTCCACGATTTGCGTGGCCTGATAAGCCTCTACCGAATGCGTATGCGTTTGAATTATCAAGTTCGCTGCGGCAAATTGAGCCGATTGGAATGACGGCCCAGTTATCAGGCGAATCGTATTTGAATTTTGGTTGGATAGGCTGCGCCGTTATTCCATTCTTGTACGTCCTGGGATTGCAAACCATCTACGGGCGAGTAAGTAATCTGGACATCAGCTCAGTATCGCGTTGGATTTACTTGATATTGTTGATCTCGATGGTGCAGGTCTTCCGCGATGGACTGAATTCTCTGTTCGTCTTTCCGTGCGTAGGTTACTTGCCTCTTGTAGCCTGGGGCGGCATCAGCAAGCTCATCGGTCCCGGCAGAGTGCAGGCGGATTACTTCAATCTTCACCACGCAATGCCGGCGCAAGGCGAGAGGCCAAGCTGAGGATGTGGGACTGGATACATTCAGGATCGCCGGGGAATACACGCCAGAAGCACGCGCCACTCGCATCTTGGCAATTTTGGAAGAACTTCTCAAACTCGACTGGGCGGAGAAGAGGCGAATAGGCTAGCACCCGTCTTTTGCCTCCCGGAGTGAATTCGATCGGAGTCTCTGAGCGGACTGAGCGCAATCGTGTTGGTTGGCTCGTTTCCTTTCCCAGTTCGTGGCTTTACTCAAGCCAAAATGGAGTTTGCCGCACTTCTGCAAGCACAGGGGTGTCATGTTGCGTACATCGATTTTAAAGCGATTATGAACAACGTTCTATCATTCCTGAGTATCAGATATTCCGGTTCGCGAACCTGTTATGCGGAGCCAAGTCGTCGAAAGAAGGGATTAGCTCGCAGATATGATTCAGGATCTTAGATCATTTCGATTGCCGAATGATTTCCGTGGGCGTCCAGCATGGTTTGTGCAGTTATGGTGGCTTGTCCAAGCCACTCTCTTTCGGTGGTCTCCGCAAGTGGTATATGCATGGCGACGTTGGCTATTGCGTAGATTTGGAGCCAAGATCGGCAAAGGTGTGATGATTCGTCCCACTGCAGTAGTTACATTTCCATGGAGATTGACTGTCGGAGATTGGAGTTGGATTGGTGATAATGTCACGCTCTACACTCTGGGCGATATCGTAATCGGCGACAACGTCGTCGTTTCGCAGCATTCCTACATATGTTCGGGCTCACACGACTATACGTCGCCGGCATTCGATATTCTCACCAGACCGGTGCACATCGAATCGGAAGTATGGCTTGCCGGCGATGTATTTGTTTCCCCGGGAGTACGCATCATGCGCGGTGCGGTTGTAGGAGCCCGAAGTTTGGTGCTGAATGACTTGCCTGAGATGATGGTTTGTGCAGGTCACCCGGCAAAGCCGATTCGCGCGAGGATTGAGGTTTCTCAATCAAGCGCGAGTTAGGTTCTACTTTCCGAAGTCATCGGTTGTCAATATCAGCTGCGTGGATGTTGCCGACTCGCACCGTCGAAGTTGAGACGCTTAAGCGAAAGGATCGTGTACTCTTTGGAGAGGGAAGCCATGGTCAATAAGTCCACCTTGTTCGACAAGACTGCGACAAATTTTGCGAACAAAGTGGATGAGCAGATTGATTCGGGGCGCTATCGGCGCGGAGGATTGTTTCTGGCTGCGGCAGTACGATCAGTTCCTTCCGGGGGATACGTCCTAGACTATGGTTGTGGGCCTGGGAGGATTTCGGCCCTGCTGGGTAGGAGGGGCTTCCGCGTACTTGGTGTCGATCCGTCACCGGAAATGATTACGGTCGCGAAGAAGCAAAACGTCGAAGTGCTTCCGGTGGAGTTTCGAATTTGTGACACTCGCCCGATGGAAATGGCGGAAGCAACGTTCGATGCCATCGTGTGCTCCAGTGTTATTGAATACGAGCCTCAACCGGAACAACTCCTGAGCCAATTCCGGGCAGCGCTTCGCCCCACCGGGGTACTGATTATCAGTTTTGCCAATTCCCGAAGTATCTCCCGAGCTTTATTTGAGCGCCGCAATCTTCATCTTGAGGCGCAGCAGCATACCTGGTCCTGGGGTCAGTTCAGGGGGCTCCTCGACGATTGTGGTTTCAATCCGATCCAGGAGCCTGTGTATTTTGAATCTTTTTTCGATCGAATCGCGCCTTTTAGTTTTCTTTCTGCGGGGCAGTATACAGGCACCCTTGGACTGGTTGTCGCGGTCAAAAAATGAGCTTGGACTGAATGGCCGGACGGACAGGCAGCATCGCGCGAGCGGTCTGCGAACTGGTTAATTTGCTCGGAAGCGAAAGAATCGCTAGCGACAGTTTCGTGCGCAGAAGTGACGACGGTGGAGATAGTGAATGAAACAAGTCATTCAAAATGCCCGCGGAGGTAAGCTGAGGCTCAAATCTGTTCCCGCGCCCGAAGTTCAGCGGAACACAGTTCTTGTTCGGACCTCGGCTTCGCTGATATCGGCCGGCACGGAGCGCCAGATGGTGGATTTTGCGCAATCTTCGCTCGTTTCAAAGGCGCGCTCACGCCCGGATCTGGTTCGCAAGGTGCTGGACAAGGTGCATCGGGATGGCGCCGTAGCAACCCTGAAATCCGTAATGGCGAGGCTCGACGAACCCTTACCCCTCGGCTATTCCGCGGCAGGGACGGTTATGGAGGTTGGGGCCGGTCTTGAGGGGAAGTTCAACGTCGGGCAACTTGTTGCCATTGCAGGTACCGGGATTGCCAATCACGCGGAGTTCAATGTTGTACCAGAGAACCTAGTTGTTCCGGTGCCAGCCGACGTGTCCGCGGAGCAGGCTTGTTTTTGTACGCTCTCTTCCATTGCGCTGCACTCCATGCGACTTGTTGGACCTCAGTTAGGAAATTTCGTGGCTGTATTGGGGGCAGGTCTTGTCGGGCAACTAGTGGCGCAGTTTGCGAGACTGTCGGGCGCGCGCGTGATTGTGCTCGATTACAACGCCACAAGGCTGGAGTTGGCAAAAGCCAACGGGGTGGAAACGGTTGTTCTCCTCGGGATTGGCAATCCTTCTGAAGCAATTCTCGATTTGACCCACGGGAGGGGTTGCGATAGCGTGCTGATTGCGGCGGCGACTGCATCCAGCGAACCCTTTCAAACGGCCGCTGAAATTGCGCGCGATCGGGCCACAGTCTGCCAGGTGGGCATTACGGGAACCGAATTTCCCTACCGCCTTTTCATGCAAAAGGAACTTAATATCATTGTCTCGCGCTCCTACGGACCAGGCCGGTACGACCGAGACTTTGAGAATAAGCACATGAAGTATCCGGTTGGGTACGTGCGATGGACAGAGACTGACAATCTGCTCGAAGCAGCGCGCCTTATGTCTCCCTCGCTGAGGCATCGTCTTGACGTTGAGTCTCTCATAACTCACCGCTTTCCGTTTAACCAGGCGGAGGACGCATACGACCTGGTGATGAATGGAACGGAGCCGCACCTTGGTGTTGTGCTTGAATATGGATCGGGTGGAGAAGCGGCGGATGACATCCACTGCATGACGCTCATCGACGCGAAGACAGTCGCCCACAAGCAGTGTGTGCTTGGCGCGATCGGCGCAGGCAGCTTCGGCAAGACCACGATTCTGCCGGCTCTCAAGGCCGATTCGCGCGTACAGTTGCATACCATTGTGACCAAGCGCGGGGTTTCATCGGAAGGAACGGGCGCCAAGTTAGGATTCGCCCGCGCCTCGACCGACATCGACGATATTCTTGAGACCGCGGAGATAACTTCTGTTGTTGTGACAACTCCGCACTCGAATCATGCAGACCTTGTTACCCGGGCGCTCGCAGCGGGCAAAAACGTATTCGTCGAGAAGCCGCTGGCCCTTAGCTATGAGGAGTTGCAAGCGGTGATCGATGCTCGGAACGCCTCTTCAGCTTTCTTTATGGTGGGCTTCAACCGGCGTTTTGCTCCTCATGTTCAGGAGGCGCGGAACTTCTTGAAATCCCGAGCAGGGCGAAGCGTCATCTCGATCCGGATCAACGCGGGACAATTACCGCCGGAAAGTTGGCAGCGCGACGCCGAGGAAGGCCAGGGCCGAATCCTTGGAGAGCTTTGCCATTTTGTCGACCTGGCACTGTATCTTGCCGATACTCCATTCGTGTCGGTGGCTGCGCAGGCGGCAGAGGCAGTGCGAGGGATGTGCGAGGATGTGAGCGTGACGATCCGATTCGCCGATGGGAGCCTCGCCAACATCGTTTACACGACGCTCGGCGATACGAGCTTTAGCAAAGAACTGATTGAATGCTACAAAGGTGGTGCGGTCTGTCGAATCGATAACTTCCGCGAATTGGTTATCGTCGCGAGCGGCAAGCAAATCGTAAAAAAGAAGTCGATGGCACAGGACAAAGGGCACAGTTCTCAGGTAAGAGCGTTTGTCGACGGAGTGATAAGCGGGGCTCCACCTGTGGGCGAACAGTCTCTGATTGATTCCAGCATGGCCACTCTGCTGGTATTGAAAGCACTTCGGCAGGGGCATCCGGTAGAACTCATCGAACAGGATTTAGACATCGAATAAGTCTCGAGCAATAGAGTCCGCGTCCTCGGTCCCCATAACTGCTGGACAGTTGATTTGGCAAATAATCCGGTCGAGTTCATCCCATTTTTACTTCATTCACTGCGATAAGGCCACCTTGGCTGGAAAGCTCCGGAGGATTGTTAATTCGTGTTTGGTCAATATCTGCGATCCGCCCGGTATTATCACCTTTCTCAGATCGCCGCCCGATTCCGTCTTGGAATTAGTTCGTCCCTCATTCGAAAATCGCCCTGGTGGACTCGCCGGCAATATGCCGTTCCGGGCAATGTGGGCAGAGACCTGCTGGCATCATTCCTCCCGGCAGTCGACACGGAGTGCAGCGAAGAACTGGCAGCACAGCAAGAAAATGCGGGGCGTCTTGGGGCAGGGAGATTCAAGCTGCTAAACGAGGAGGTGACGCTGGGGTTCCCTGTGCCTTGGCAGCCTTCTCAAACTGGCCGCTTGTGGCGCTACAATCTGCATTATTTCGATTATGCGCTCGATCTCGCGATGCTGGTGAAGTGGCGCAAAGATGAACAGGCTGCCGGCATGCTGGCGCGCCTGTTTCGCGAGTGGATCGAAGGCAATCGAATCGGGCATGGTGTAGGTTGGCATTCGTATCCGATCGCTCGTCGGATCGTCAATTGGATTCACGCATTCAGCCTGGCTTCTCCCTCAGCCATTTTCGAGAACGAAGTCTCCGAGACAAAGTGGTTGACGAGCCTCTATCAGCAGACACGTTATCTGGAAGGTCATCTTGAATACGACTGTCTCGGCAATCATTTGCTCGCGAATGGAAAGGCGCTGGTCTTTGCAGGGCTATTTTTTGGTGGCAACGCAGGCTTGCGCTGGTACAGCATTGGGCAACGAATTCTCTGGCGCGGCCTGCAGGACCAGCTTTTGGAGGACGGCGGTCACCAGGAGCGCAGCCCGATGTATCACTCGATCGTGTTGCAGGACTACCTCGAAGTGGTGCTGGCGCTAAAGTTGAACGGCCGCGAGGTTCCGAACTGGGTGCGCACAGACCTAATCTCCATGGGGGATCTGCTCTCCGGGATAAGGCATCCGGACGGAGAGATTCCGCTTTTCGGCGATTCGGCATTTGGCATTGCGCATAGACCGGGGGACATCCTCGCGGCGGCGGAAAGGCTGCTCGATGCTCCGAGAAGATGGCCGGGCACGAAACCCGGGCTGTATTGCGACTTGATTGCGCCTCAGGCAAATCAACCGGGGAAAGCGGCTGAGATTACTCAAGAGATGCGCAGTTCCTGGCCTGCCACGGGATATTTTGTGCTCCCGGGGGAAGGACACGACGATCGGTTAATAGTGGATGCAAAGCCAATGGGGCCGGACCATCTCCCAGCACACGGACATTGCAGCCTGTTCAGCTATGAGCTTTCCATTCGCGGTGAAAGGCTTATCGTCGATTCTGGAGTGGGAACATATGAGCCGGGTGCCTGGCGAACCTTTTGGCGAAGCACCCGAGCCCACAACACAGTCGTTGCGGATGGGGCCGAGCAGTTCGAGATCTGGGCGTCGTTTCGCGTTGGAGAGCGCACCCACTTGTCGGAATGCGAGTTCCTGCAAGGGCCTACCGCTTCGATCTTCGTGGGGGCTCATAGCGGCTTTGCAGGTCAGAAGGCGCCGACGCAGCAACGGCGTTTTATCGCAGCGCTCGCTGGGGGGTACTGGATGGTGCTGGATGAGATCAACGGCAGGGGGCGTCACGCGATAGAAAGCCTCGTCCATCTTGCCTCCAACGCTGCCCCCGAGGTCGGTGAAGCCTATACGAATGTCACAATGGGATTACTTAAGTTACGCTTCCATCCATTTTACGACCAGGCTGGTTTATCGCACACCACGATCTGCACTCGTGGACAATTGGACCCAATTCAGGGGTGGTACGCTCCCGAATTTGGAAAGAAGATGCCGAATTCTGTGCTCAGTTTCTCAACCAATAGTACGTTGCCGGCAAAGATTGGATACCTCATTGCTCCGGCAGATCGCGAAGTCAGTTCGTGGAGCATCGAGGTAAATGACCTTGATCGGCTAACTGAGGTTCACATTTCCGTGTCATCGCCGGAGGGAAATGTGGTTGAACAATTCAGTGTTCCCCGCCGCCGCGTCGATCCGTTCTAAGGGATCAACTTCAGTCCGAGATTTGTCCGCGTCGATGCCTTACAATCGGAGGCAAGGGGGTAAATGGCCGGCTGTTGTCAGAGCCACGGTGCTAGTGTTTCTTGAGAGATCTTATTGGTTCAAAAGACACTTGCAAGTCGGCTTCCGGTTGATCTTTTAGGATATTCTTCACAGTTCAATTGCTTCAGGGAGGCTTGTGCATATGCGCTTATTATTTATTACATATCGCTTTCCGGCGTATTCCGGGGATGCCACAAGCAACACTGTTTTCAATCTCATCAAGTACTTTGCTCGGAGCCACGAAGTATCTGTTGTCGGGCTGGCGCCCGCACCGATATCGAAGGAGCGCTCGGATCAGCTGAAGCAGTATTGTCGCCGTCTAGAAGTTGTTGTGTGGCCCAAATGGCGAGGGGCTTTTAGCGCCGCACGGGGATTGCTATCGCCCGAGCCACTTCAAATGTGGTATTTCCGGTCGAAGGCTTTCGCCGACAAGGTCAAGCAAGTCATTGCTGAAGAACGCATCGATATGGCGTATGGATACCACTTGCGCTCCGGTCAGTATTTGGCAGAACTCGATTCCATTCCGCGAGTGCTTGCTATTCAGCCGGCGCAGATTTTGCATTTTGGCCGGCGTTACGAGCTAACGCATAACCCAGTGTTACGCGCCTTGTATGGCATGGAGTATCGTCGCCTGATCGGATACGAAGTGGAACTCGCAAAGCAGTTCGATTCCTGCCTGCTGATCTCAGACAAGGACCGGGATGCAATCGATCCAGAGCATCGCCTGCAAAACGTCTTTTACAATCCGCACGGCACGGATGTGCATTTACTTGCGCCTCCAGACGACGTTATTCGAGAGGAAAATTCCCTTGTGTTTAGCGGTGCGATGTACATGGACACAAACTCCGACGCAGTGCTGCACTTCTGTCGCGAGATTCTGCCCCTGATTTGGGCAAAGCGCCCGGAGACCCGGCTTACAATTGTTGGCAAAAGACCGCCGAAATCGGTCTTGAACCTGGCTGAGGATCCCCGAATCGTGGTAACGGGATTCGTCGATAATGTGCGACCCTACCTCTGGAAGGCGTCGGTGGGCGTCAATCCGATGCGCATGGCTGCGGGAATGCAGAACAAGCTGCTTGAGGGTCTTGCTGCCGGCCTTCCCATGGTGATCAGCCCAGAGGCCAACGAAGGGATCCAGGCGCCGGAAGGCAGGGCCGTGCTGATCGGACGTACTCCTAAAGAATTTGCAGCACACGTTCTCACCTTGTTGAGCGATAAATCCCTGGCCAACTCCCTGGCTCGAGAAGGCCTGGCGTACGTCCAGGCTGAATGGTCCTGGGAGCACAATTTCCGCTTTCTGGAAGCACACCTGGACAAACTGCTTGCAAGCCATGCACTTGTGCAGGTGTAGCAAGGGCGAGATCACACGGACCCGAGCCTCGTGGTGCAGGTGCGTCACATTGCTCGTGAGTAACGGCGCTTGAACGCAATGCCTGGGGAGTCACTGACAGGCTCTGTTCCGGCATGATTCTGTTCAACAATCTGCAAGAGATGCGCACGAGCAAGAAGGCGAATCGAATGGAAATCGCAATTGTCGGGCTAGGCTATGTGGGTACCGTATCAGCTGCGTGCTTTGCAACCGCGGGCCACACTGTCTGGGGCGTGGACATCAATGCTGAGAAAGTGCGAATTATCAACGAAGGGGGCACGCCCATCGTTGAGCATAACCTGGGGGACAAGGTCGCCGAAGCGCGCCGTTCGGGTTGTCTTCGCGCCACCTGCGACCTTCGTGAGGCATTGGTTCAAGCCGAAGTGTGTTTCGTGGCTGTGGCGACACCCAGTCGTGCAAATGGAGACATCGACGCTTCACACCTGCTTCGCGCCTGCAAGCAGATTGCCGAGGCCGTCGTTGAACTCGATCGCACACTTGTTGTCATCATGCGGAGCAGCATTCTCCCCTCAATCTACGAACAGTGCGATGAGGTCTTTTCCACCGCCGCTAGCGGTCGGGTCAAATTATGCGTGAATCCCGAGTTTCTGCGGGAGGGAACGGCGATTGAGGATTTTGAGAACCCTCCATTCACCGTGCTCGGCGTGGACGATGAGAAATTGGAGGCAACGCTGCGCGTGTTGTATCAATTCATCTCTGCGCCGTTCTATGTCCTGTCACCGCGAGAGGCGCTTCTCGTCAAATACGCAAGCAATGCGTTTCATGCTTTGAAAATAGCATTTGCCAATGAGATCGGCGCACTTTGCCAGCAGGAAGGTATTGACGGCAAGCGGGTCATGTCGGTCTTCTGCAAAGACACGAAGCTTAATATTTCCACACGTTATCTAATGCCAGGATTTGCCTTTGGCGGTTCCTGCCTTCCCAAGGATGTTCGCGCACTTTCCTATGCGGCGAAGCGTCGTGATCTAGAACTTCCACTGATCAACTCGCTGCTGCCGAGCAATGAAAGAGTCATTCAGCGAGCTGTCGTGCGGGTTTCAAGCAGTAACGGCCGGCGTATTGGCTTGATAGGCCTTGGTTTCAAGGCCAACACCGACGACTTGAGAGAGAGCCCGTTTGTCGAGTTGGCGGAGCGGCTTCTGGGGAAGGGTTATGAACTCAAGATCTATGACCCTAACGTGTCCCTTGCACAGCTGACTGGCGCAAACAAAGAATATATCAACAAGGTCATTCCTCATCTATCACGCCTGCTAGTGGGGTCCTTAGCTGAGTTGGTCGAATGTGAGTTGCTCGTCGTTGGCCATAAGTATCCAACGGTCCGGGAGTTTCTGTCCACGGCCGGGCTCCCGTTTTTAGAACTTGGCGGCTCTTTTACTTCGTAATGAAATGGGCCGCAGTCGGTGAAACCGGAAGAGATTCCGAGGACGCACGAACTCCGGATAAGAGATTGATGAGACTCACCAGGATGCAGAAACAGTTTTGCGTGACGGCAGTCGCGAGTGTCCTAGTACTCGCAGTCGTCGAGTTCACTGTCAGAATAAGTGGAATAACTGACTTCCCAACCTACTCGGTTGATGAACGCCTCGGGTATATCGTGAATCCGAATCAATCCGGAATGTTTCTTCGCCAGAACCGCTGGGTGTTCAATAACCGCAGTATGGGCACGGAAACGCAGTGGAATCCTGCACTTCATCCAAACATCCTACTGATCGGGAATAGCATCGTTGCAGGCGGCAATCCTCTGGATCAGAAAGACAAGTTGTGCCCGTTGATTCAGAAGGCAATGGGCCCGGGCTACTCGATATGGCCGATTGCCGTTGGCGGTTGGACTAACTTGAACGAAACTGCCTATTTGCAGCGCAATCCTGATGTCGAAGCGTCGGCGAACTTTTTCGTGTGGGAATATATGGTGGGCGGGACGAGCAAACTTGCGCCTTGGTCAAGCGACTATGGGTTCCCTCGGAAGCGCCCTCTTTGGGCAAGTTGGTACATATTTCGACGGTACATACTTGCGCGCTTTATTCCGATTCCAAGTGAATTGCCACCGACCGGGCCCGCAACGGTGACAGGGATGCAAATGTTTCGGAATGAAATCGGGAGGATCAGCGCCGCCACTGGAAGGAGAACGCCCGGGCTGCTGTTTCTCTATCCTCAAAGGAATCAGTTTCTCGCCGCTAGATCTGGAATTGAGTGGTTGCCCGAGCGCGCGCAAATTGAAGAGATCGCTCGAACCCAGAATCTCAAGATTGTTGATGTTACCCGATCTCCTCAATGGAGAACAGATTTGTATCGGGACGGCGAGACACATCCAAACGAAGAAGGGGACGCTATTCTCGCGACAATCCTAGCGGGTTCCATTGAACAGGTGCTTTCCTGTGAGGCTGTCGCGAGAACGACGAATGACAGCTTATACCTTCCCCTAAGCCCATCTGCCTTGGCGCAAGGTGGATGCCGAGCCGATTCGCAAAACCGCCTAACAAACGAGGTTGTTGGGCGGCATTAGCTGCAAGCCTGCGGCTTTCAGTACCAATCACAAAGCGCCGGCTCGCAGACGCGGCCGTTCAATATATCACTTGGAGGTTCCTTACACGATGAGTTCCTTGTTGGTACGTATCCTCGGCTTTCCGGCTACCGTAATACATGGAGATACGCTGGTGCTCGATCGATGGCTATGGCTAAAAAAGCGTCTCCCCGCCATTCCTGCCGGGTCGAAGAGACTGATTGACATTGGCTGCGGTTCCGGTGCGTTCACGATAGGCACAGCTCGCCGCGGTTACCGTTCGCTGGGGCTTAGCTGGGACAAAAGGAATCAGAACTTAGCCGCTGAACGTGCAGCGCTTTGTGGCGCCAATTTGGCAGAGTTTGAGATATGCGATGTACGAAGACTGGACGAGCGAGTGGATCTGCGAGGCAGTTTTGATATCGCTCTTTGTTTTGAGAACATAGAGCATATTTTGAATGACCAAAAACTCATGGTCGATATTGCTAACTGCCTCAAACCCGATGGCACATTGCTACTAACTACTCCGAACTACAATTACATTGCAATCACACCGGAGGACAACGGCCCCTTTTCAGTTATTGAAGACGGCGGGCATATGCGGCGTGGCTATACGGCGAATGTTCTTCGCGAGCTTTGCAGAAACGCTGGCCTTGAAGTCTTGGAAATCGGATTCTGTAGCGGCTTTTCCAGCCAGAAGATTACGTGGCTTTTGCGCGTTGCCTCCAGAGTTCATCGTTTGTTGGGCTGGCTGATTGTGACTCCCTTTCGTCCAATTCCACCTCTTATCGACCCGTTGATTTCTCGGATTACGAAATGGCCTGATTTTTGTATTACTCTAGTTGCGCGGAAGCCTATTGATAGCTCTAGATAGAATGTATTTGTGTAGGTTCTTTGGCTTCTTCCGCGTACGCCTAATTCCAGACCCAAAGGAAGCTTCGATCTGTTAGTGGACCGGCGGAGGCGCATTTTCTCCTTGCCGGTCAGCGGATATCGGTCAATGAAGTGGTTCGGCGCACCGACTGCGAAGCCAGTTCGGAAATGCACAGGCGGGATTATCCATCGTCGCCTGCGCGGAATTTGAAGCGGCCATTTACGGATCCATCTTGCGCCGTGTAGTGCGAGTGAGCAACCCCGATGGTCAAGATGACTAAAGTACCAGAGAGCATCCTGATTCTTCAATTCGGTCCTAAGTCACCTTGCGAGAGACCATCAGTTGAGTTACATTAGCGATAATCATGCCTATCATTCGGACACAAGCTCATCCACACAGAGAGGAACCTTGAATTCATTCGGGCCGAGCTCTCCTGCGCGAGTCCTAGCCCGGGATTCCCAATCTCTCGTGACTAGTGTTTTCAAGGCGGGTTGGATGGGCGAAACTGATATACCAGCTCGTATAAAAAAGCGCGACACTTTGCCCGCAGCACTCAGTAGCTTGAGATTTATCTTGCATGCCAAGATACGCTGCCAAGTGGTGATTCTCGCGACCCTTATGATGGCTGGTTGCTGGGATACTTCGCGTGGCTGGTCACAATCTGTGCCTACCGAGACCACGCTTGCAGCCACCTCCGGCGGTAACCCGGTGACAACAGCTGTTTCCGGGAGCCCGGTGATGCTGACCGCGACTGTGACGGCAAGTGGTTTAACGGTAACGTCTGGCGCAGTGAGTTTCTGCGACGCTTCGGCAACGTATTGCACGGACATACACCTTCTGGGCACTAGCCAGTTGACGAGCACAGGAACGGCATCGTGGACGTTCATCCCCGGAGTAGGGAGCCACGTATATAAGGCGATTTTCTGTGGAACGCGGACCAGTGGCAGCGTGAACTTTGGCAGCACGTCGGGGACTGTCGGCCTGACGGTGACGGGGCTTCACCCATCGACGACAGGTCTTTCGGCGATCGGCAGCGCCGGCAACTACACACTGCGTGCGGAAGTGGGAGGGGCCGGGTCGTCTGTTCCCACAGGGACCGTATCGTTTCTGGACAGCAGCAACGGGAATGCGGTTCTTGGCACAGCGACGCTGGATTCGTCCGATTCCGGGTTGAGCTTGCTGAATGTGTCGAATCCCTCCGCAGGACTCACGCCGGCGTCCGTAGCGGCGCGTGACTTCAACGGGGACGGGATCCCAGACCTGGCGATAGCGAATTATGGCAGTGGGACGGTGACGATTCTTCTGGGTACGGGGAATGGGATGTTCTCGCCCGCGGCGAATAGTCCGGCGGCGGTGGGCGCCGAGCCGAGTGCTGTAGTGGCGGGAGACTTCAACGGGGACGGTGTCCCGGATCTGGCGATAGCGAATTACGGCAGCGGGACGGTGGCGATTCTTCTGGGCAATGGCGATGGGACCTTCACGCTCGCGTCCAACAGCCCGTTAGTGGTGGGGAGCGGTCCGAACTCGGTGGTGGTGGGCGATTTCAACGGAGACGGGATAGCTGACCTCGCGGTGGCGAACACAAACGGCGACACGGTAACAATTCTTCTGGGCAACGGGAATGGAACATTTACGTCTGCGTCGGGAAGCCCCGTGCCAGTCGGGAACGGTCCTATCTCAGTGGTGGCGGGCGATTTCAACGGGGACGGAATCCCGGACCTTGCGGTGGCGAATGCGAGCGATAACACGGTAACGATCCTTCTGGGCAATGGGGACGGAACCTTTGCGCTCGCGGCCAATAATCCGGTGTCAGTGGGTTCGGAACCGAGTTCGGTAGTGGTGGGAGACTTCAACGGGGACGGAATCCTGGACCTTGCGGTGGGGAATTACGGTGACAACACCGTGACGATCCTTCTGGGCAGTGGGAACGGGACATTTACCTCCGCAGTCAACAGTCCGGTGGCGGTCGGCAGCGGTCCGAGTTCCGTGGTCGTCGGCGATTTCAACGGGGACGGTATCGCGGACCTTGCGGTGGCGGACTATGGCGCGAACACGGTAACGGTTCTTCTGGGCAACGGAAATGGAACATTTACGGCTGGCGGATCTGGGTGGGCCACAGGGGGCGGTCCCGGACTCCTTGCAGAGGGAGACTTCAACGGTGACGGCCTTTCGGATTTGGCGGTGGCGAGCGAAGGCAGCAATACGGTGACTGTGTTGCAATCGGTGCTGCAGAGTGCCATCGCAACCGTGACTGGAATCAAGTTGCCGTTGACATCCGGCGTGCATCAGGTGGTGGCCAGCTACGCGGGCGACGGCAACTATACTCCCGGGACATCGAGCAGTGTGGCAGTGGGCGGAACCTCTGCCAGTTCCGGAGGCACGCTTCCTCCCGGCAACGGCACTCCGAGCCCCACACCGCCCGCCGGTGGGCTTTCCAACCGCGGGATGCCAATCGTCAGTGTGCTTAATTACGGTGCTGTGGGCGATGGGCGGCAGGTTGGGGATGGCAATACAACGGCGGGCAGCGCGACGCTGACCTCTGCCACGGCGGGTTTCACGCCAGCCGATAATGGCAAGACGATCGAAGTGTTCGCCGGCCAAGCCAACCTTTTGGCGGCCACCTACACCTCGGGCGGATCCATCAGCGGCACGACGGGCCAGACCTGCACGCTGTCTGACTTCAACGGGGGCGGTACGGGTGAAACTGCGACTGTTGCGCTGGCCGGCAACAACATCGTCGCTTCGGGAACAGGGCTGATTATTACCAACCTCGGTTCCGGTGTCACAACCTTCACCACCGCCCCCACCACGGCCACGCTGGGAAATGGTACCGCCACATGCAGCGGTACTGCGACCATCTCCGCGACTGGCCTGCAGTACACGCCGATTACCACGACGCTGACTTACGTCAACGCCACCACAGCGACCCTTGGAGCGGGGGCGGTCTATGGGCTGAGCAACGCGACAGTGAACATCGGCACGGATAATACTGCGGCGCTGACGAGCGCCTTTGCAACTGCGGCTAATTCCGTGCTCTTTTTCCCTCCAGGGATTTATCTTTCCCAGCCCCTGACCATAGGCAATCCTGTTCAGATTATGGGCGCATCGGAAAATGCGACCATCCTGCGCGCCGACAGTGGAGGACAGAATCAGTTCCTGACGGTCACGGCCAGCAATGTCGGCTTCTCCAATCTCACCGTAGATGCCTACGGCATGGGATTCAATTACAACTATGGCGCGAGCGGATCTACAGGCAACGGAATCCAGTTTGCCAACGGGCTGTCGAATTTTCAGATTTTTGACACCAGCGTGGAAAATGCAGGAGGTAACGGGATTCTGCTCATCGCCGACTCCAATGTGTCAGTGCAGAACTCCGTCTTTGTGGGCAACGGGGTTGACCAGCTGCTTTATCAGAACACGAGCGGAGCGAGCGCTTCCAACCTTCAGATCCTCGGAAGCAGGTTCGACGCCAGGGCGACGCCCTGCGTCAGCAGCTTCGTTGCGCTTTACGCCGTCGATATAGTGTCCGGCAGCCTCAACGATGTTCTCATTCAAGGGAACACTGTACTCTACCCTTCCTGCGTGGGCCACGAAACTGACGGAATCGTTCTGGATGGCACTGCGGCAACCTCGATCACCGGAGTGGAGATTGCATCGAATTACATAGCCGCGATGCAGGCCAGCGCGGAAAACGATGGAAATGGCGTCGAGCTTCAGTATGTTGGCCCCATGCGATTCGACGGGAACACCGTATTGGACGCGGATGTATTGTCGCAGTACGGCGCCGGCCCGGTGGCCCTCTCCGGAAACTATATCGGGTGTGTCAACGATTGCGCCTTTGTTAACGGAGGCATGTTTCTGTATGTGAACGGAGACAGCTCGACTGGCGATGTGGTGGAGGAAGGAACGTTCCGGGGTGGCGGGATCGTTATTACGGGTGCCAATGTGGCCGTGAGCGGAGATACCATTTCCACGGCCGTCAGCGGCGGTACCGGCGTGATAACCGGTGTGGGAACTACGCTCTCCAATAATCAAATCGTCTCCGGCGGTAATGGAGTTCTGGCTGCCGGCGCCAACGACACGCTGACGGGGAATTCGATTGTCGCCGGCGGGTCCAACTCCGGCGTGGTGCTCTATGCGGCCGGCACTACGATCACTGGCAATACAATCAGCGCGCCGGGGCAATGGGGCATACGCCTGTTGAACGGCAGCGGGGGCACCGTATCCGGCAACACCATACAGAACAGTTCAACTGGAGTCATATTCAGTACCGGAGTAGCCAACGCTACGTTTTCCAATAATGCATTCGTTTCCGACACTGCGGCATTCAACGGCGATGCCTCCACAGTAAGCGATGTTTATCTGAGCGGCAGTAGTTTTAATTCCGTCCCCATCGCCTACGAGTATCTCTTTGCCCCCTATAGTTCCGGGTTTACGGTCCAGACAATCGCGCCTGGGGTGACGGCAACCCTCGGTTCATCGAGCATTACTACCACGCAGTCTTTGTCCGTGCAGGTAGTCGTGGGCGTGGGGCTGCCTGCTCCGGTGCCGACCGGCTCGGTGGTGCTGAGCAGTGGCAGCTACACTTCGTCGGCGGTTACGTTGAGCGGCGGTACGGCGACCATCACCGTCCCAGCCGGCGTGCTTGCAGTGGGCTCTGACACGCTGACCGCGACCTATACCCCCGACACCGCCGGCGCAGATATCTACACCGGCGCTTCGGGCACATCCTCCGCGGTAACAGTAATCGGGCCCGGAGCAGTGCTGACCTTGCCCTCGCCAGGGCTTAGCACCGTGCTCGGCACGAGCAATGTGGCATTTCAATGGACCGCAGGGACAGAGGTATCCCTCTACCAACTCAACCTCAGCGCGATTGCACCTGGCGGAAGCGACTTGTATTCATACAAAGGTTCGGCCACTTCCGCGAACGTGCCCACCCTGCCCGCAAATGGCGTGACGGTTTACGCAACGCTCTATTCCTATATCGGGGGAGTCTGGCAGCCCAACAACTACGTCTACACCGAAAGCGGCGCGACTGCACCGGCGGTCCTCACCTCGCCAACGCCAGGAGTCAGCACCGTCCTCGGCACCAACAACGTCCCATTCCAATGGACGGCCGGAACCGGGGTCACGGAATATCAGCTCAACCTCAGCGCCGTTGCGCCTGGTCAAAGCGACCTGTTCACCTACAAGGGCACGGCTACCTCCGCAATCGTGCTGACTTTGCCCCAAAACGGCATCCCCGTCTATGCAACGCTCTATTCCTTGATCGATGGAGCGTGGCTGTCGAACAGCTACCTGTATACCGAAAGCGGTACATCTCCGGGGTTACTCAAATCTCCCACGCCCGGATTGGGCACCGAGTTGGGTGCCACTAATGTGACCTTCGGATGGACCACCGGGGCGGGGGTCGCCGTCTACCAGCTTAACCTCAGCGCCGTTGCGCCTGGTGAAGGCGAACTGTTCATGTACAAAGGCACGGCTACTTCCGCCATCGCGCCCAACCTGCCCGCAAACGGCGCGACCGTCTACGCAACGCTTTATTCGTACATCAATGGAGTCTGGCTGTCGAAAGCCTACGAATATACGGAAAGCGGCACACCAACTCCGGCCGCGCTCAACTCTCCCACGCCCGGACTAAGCACAAAACTAGGCGCCAGCGATGTCACTTTTCAGTGGTCCTCGGGCGGCGGAGTCTCTCTCTATCAACTTAGCCTCAGCAGCACGACGCCTGGTGCTAGTGACCTGTTCTCATACAAAGGAGCTGCCACCTCTGCAACCGTGCCCATTCTGCCTGCAAATGGCTTAACAGTCTATGCAACACTCTATTCCTATATCAACGGAGCGTGGCAGTCTAACAGCTACGTCTATACCGAAAGCGGCACGCCCGTTCCGGCGATACTCCAATCTCCCATGCCGGGGTTGAGTACCGTGCTTGGCACCAGCAATGTGCCGTTCCAGTGGTCCTCCGGAACCGGAGTCGGACTTTACCAACTCAACTTAAGCGCCATTGCGCCTGGTGACAGCGACCTGTATTTATACAAAGGCTCGGCTACTACCGCGACCGTGCCCAGCCTCCCCGCAAAAGGCGTAACTGTGTACGCAAGGCTTTATTCCTATATCAACGGGGCCTGGCAGCACAACGATTACGTTTATACGGAACAGTAGAGAGTGGCTGCGCTGCAAATCCCCTGGACGGCCTTTTGTCATTGCAGATGATTCTGAATCGACGAGTATCGAATCGAGGGCCTTGGGGCAAATGCACCGCGGAGAGGAAGAGTGCATTCGAAAAGATAAGCAACACGCATTACACCATTAGGCGCGGCTACCTTGAAGAAGGGCGAAAATGCGGCGCAGGGCGCGGCGAATAGGAGCAGCGAGAACGTAGCGATCGTGAGCCCCTCCCAGTTGTGATGAACGGTGCATAGAGTGATCAAAGACGCTGTTAACCAAATCCATGTGAATTAGGCAAAACCTGCGCGCGACTTACACGGGATTGGATTATGCGCACGCTTTTTGAGGTAGTCGCTGGGGCCAGAAGGTTTAAGGCCAGTCGAGAGCCTGGTGACGTGAAGCAAGAGGTTGCCAGGAGAACTCCGACGTAAAAGTGGGCAAATGGATCAAGGGACCGGGAATGCAGGAGAGGGGCCCGTATAGCGCGACATCCCATTTTAGTGGGGATATCGGCAGGGCAAAGAAAACGAAAATGAACGCTCCAAATAGGAGCAGGTGGGCCCTGCAAAGCTTCTCGATGGAGGTCTGCAGGATGGGACAAAAAGATAGAAGAATGCTTCGAGCGAAAGGCTCCAGCAGACAAAGTTCCAGCGCCCCGCGTACTCGGGATGGAAGGGGCCGATGAATTGAACCGGAAAAATGGTGATCGTGGCGAGCGGAAGTCAGGGGACGTGAGAGAGCGGAAAACTGGAAAAAAGAAGCGAAAAGATAGGGTGGCCAGATGCGGACCGAGCGGGCTTCCCAAAAGCGGTATGCATGATTTTTGGTTTCAATCTGACCACAATAGTTATAAGCAAGGATGAAACCCGAAAGCATGAAAAAGAGAGTTACGGCAAGGTAGCCGTTCAAAACGAAGGTCCCGGCTCACTGAAAGGCGTGACTCTGCAAGCCCGGTCCGAGGCGCGTGTGGAAGATGGTGACATAGACTGCCGCAAAGAAGCGCAGGCCGGGGAGGGCATGGACTGGCGGCCTGTGGCGGGTAAGGGATGGGACCCTGGGAGTGTCGGGTTCCGAATATGCGGAAGGTGCGGAATCCGGCTGCACAGTCTGCGAAGAAGAAGCGGGGAAGTGGTAAAGCGTTTCCGAGGCAGACTCGCAACCCTGGCTACAGTTCGAGGGACCGAGATCCGGACACCGAAGTCGGTGTTAATCCTTTATATAATGAGCGGCGTCTGGGAGGCCCAACCGGCCGGGCATGTCACGCGGATTGATCCCTGCGCCTCCTGCCCGCTCCGCTACCGACTGGTGCGGTGCTGCTGACCCTCGAAAGCTACATTTCAGTGGCAAACTCGCTTCCCAATCTTCAAGTCCTCATTTCGATCTCCAGGGAACTAGGATGACCGCAATCCCTCAGACTAGGTTTCTGCTTCCTGTGCGGACATTTCTTTGAATGCAAGGAAAATGTCAATCGCGGGCTATAAGAACCGCATTGGCTAGAATCTCCTTGCTTATATGGAGGTACAATCGCCGCATGAACCGTGCTTTCGCATTCGCCGTCCTTATAACCCTCAATTTGGTCAACGGTGCGACCGATTCCAGTTACGGCACGGCGCAGACTGTGACTCCGGGGATCGACAATGGCATGTCAACGACACAGGGGACTCTGAAGCAGGATGCCCGGCTCTGCAACGATGTTGTAGCCACTCAAGCAAGCGCGGCCATCACCTCGACGTGCGCACATTTTTCTGCAACGGATGTGGGGAAAATCATCCTTCTTTATCCGGCACGTTTGGGGCGTACTTTCACCGGCACTCTCGCATCTGTTCAATCTGCAACTTCCGCAACGCTCAACGCACCATACCCGGCAAGCAGCGCAAACCGGGTGACCATGATTCTTGGCACCGACGATGGTGCTGCATTCAATTCCCTAATTACGAGTTTGATCCCCTCAAATTCGGCAAAAGGACGATTGTTACTGGGTTGCAAACCCATTATCACCACCACAACACTTCTGATTGCCGGCGGCCGCGGAACTCAGCTTGAGGGCTGTGGCATGTCCTCAGGAGTGGGCGCGATGCTCAGCCCCGAAAGCAGACCTGGAACGACCATAATTTGGGCGGGAACCGCCAAGCCAATCGCATCGCTATCTGAATCTGGCAATACGGTGACAATGATCGTCCCATCAGGCCACCGCTTCAATGACACGAATTGTGCGAGAAAGTATTGGCAATGTCTTGTTGATGTAGAAGGAGCCACTCCGTCGCAATTCAACGGGACGCATCTTATCTTGAGCGTTCCAAGCTCGACACAATTGACTTACTATGCGGCGACCACTGGTCTGGGCACGGGATCGGGTGGCTTCCTGCCCGTTCAGGACGTGATTCGCATTCAAAATTGTTACGGATGCGCGATCCATGACCTCAACATTATGGGAAGCGATCAGCCCAGCACCAAGCCCAGATCGCTCGTGGATTTGAACGACACCGGCGCAGGTCCTTATCCAAATTCGTTCAACAAGTTGTACAACCTCTACTTGGGCAACCAAGCGGGTATTGGTGGCTTGCCCGGGTCGGCCATGCTGTCGGACTCGACGGCCCAGTTTGCCATTCTGTCAGATCCTGCCGCTCAGCAGAACGATCGAAATAACATGGACAATGTCCATGCAGGTAACGTAGACGCATGTTTTGCCGCCGAGCACTCGCAGCCTCAGGATTGGACATTTTCGGGAACCATCGGGTGCTATTTCAGCGGCGTGGGCTTTGCCATGCTAGATGGCAACTGGTGGCATGTCTCGGGAACGCTGGAGAATCTGCAAAACGGCGTGGACTTCCTCCTTGGCGCCGGGGCGCATCTAGACGTTGCCAAGCACAACGAGGAAACGGATGGCCCGTCCCGGGTGTTCGCTCCTCAGATCGGAGGGCCGGCCGATGTTGCTGGCACTTCGATGTTCGCTGAGTTTCTGAGCAATCTTTCCTCTGGCATCCCAGCGGGGACCCTCTCGATAGATCACGGAGTATATCCGGCCAGTTCGGCGCTTCCTGCGAACGGCGACTTTATCTGGAGCAACGGAGCCGGGGCTAGCATCAACCTGAACGATTTCACATTGACTTCCGACGAACTTCATTTTCCTTCTACGGTCCCCCGTGTCGATTTCAGTGCGACGGGAGGGTCCGCGCATAATATTTTCATTTGCCATTCGTGCCTAGGATTCGAGAAGCAGAATTTCAATGTCGCTGTGAGCAAGACGACAGCTCGGCAACTAAACTATATAGAAAATGACGCACCCGCTGGGCCGGGAATGGGCGAGCATGGTGTGAATTGGCTCCAGAACGGTGATCTCGCGGGTGTCGATGATTTCCGAGTGGATTTTCCCGGGAAGATCCGTGTTCTTGGCGGCCCGCTGGCTGTGACCAAGATCGTCTCACCAGCCTATGCATGGGGCTTCTCTTGTGCAACAAGTGGCAAAACCACGTACTACTACAAGATCTCCAGTATTTCGGGTGCCGGCGAGTCAGTCCCAGTGGGCGAGTATTCGGTTCGAAATTGCGCTGATAGCATAAGCAACACAAACACGATCACGGCATATTTTTTTGGTGTGGTTGGTGCAGACAGCTATAAAGTCTATCGCAGTGCGGTTGGCGGAGAATCAGGCAGCGAACGCTACGCCTTCACCGTTCCTGCAAATACCGGATTCAACACAATCGCTCCCGGTAAAGGGAATCCGGAAAGTTTCAAGGATTCGATTCCTGATACGTCGCTTGGCGCAGCACCGCCTTCTACAAACTCGACAGGTGGAGCGATCTTTGCCGGAAACATCGGTAATTCGCACGGCGTACTTATACCGGAGACTGCTGCCGGCTTTGCAGGCACTTCGACAGGCGGTCCAGAACTTGCTTTGTCCGGTACTACCGAGACAATCATTGGAACTCCGCTGTCTTCATCTTGTGTTTCCGGCACAGCCAGTGTTACTGGCGCTGTCCCGGGACATCCTGTTGCTGTCAGCAGTACAACCGGAGCTGATGTGGGGGCGGCTTTCTCTCTGCGAGCTTCCGTAACATCGACAGGGAAGGTAGCTGTCTATATTTGTGGAACAGGGAAGCCGCCGAGTCTCGCATACAATGTGACGGTCTTCTAAGCGCCGAACGGCGTACAGTATTCAGAAGTGTATTCGTCCAGGCACCAGAATGTGCTTGCCGACATGCTCGCCAAGATTGAACAGACAATAGTTCCGATTCAACGAGCAGAAACTACCACGACAAAGTCCAAGGTAGACAGTATGTAGACTGCATCTACTAAAACCCGATCGCTTTGCGTCGCGAGCACGGCGCCGCCCAAATGATTTCCGCCTCCGATGTCCGGGGCGCGCTGCAAAAGCGTCGACGAATTGTCCATTGCGAAGCGCTTGTCCTTTGCTAATTCGATTCCGCCGTGAGCACCATGATTGCAGACGGAAAGATCGTTATTGCTTGCGGATAGTTTAAACTGAAATCCAAAAGGCCAAAGAGATACAGATGAGGATTGCATTATTGGCTTCACTCCTCGGAGTGGAAGCTACCGGGCAGAGCGCAGCCGTGGCGAGCACTGCCGCGCGACTCACCGCAGCCGGAGCGGATGTTTCAATCATAGGTACCGACTGCGGAGTACGGGGAAAGCCGGTCAGCAAATATGTCGAGATCCCCGCGTCCGTCCATGTACATATTTTTCCCTCAATCGGCAAGTTGAACCGGCGGCTCTTTCGTAGTCCGGCATTGACCAAATGGCTAAAGGAGCACATCCAGGAGTTCGATGTATTGGATGTACAGGGTGTCTGGAGCTTTGTCGGAAAAGAGGCCTCTGAAGTTTTCGCTGCTGCCAACAAACCATATGTGCTGACCCCCCACGGGATGATGACGCGCTACGACTGGCAAAAAAGCATGATGTATCGCAAATTATTCTTCGCCTTCGGCTTCGGCAAAGTATGGCGAGAGGCGGATGCAGTCCGCTTTCTCTCCACTGGTGAGCGAGATACCTCCTACTATCGGCCCATTGGGCGTTCCGCGATCGTACCCAACTCCATTGATATCCAGGCTGCCCCAACTCCCGGGATCCGCCACGATGCTCGCGCTCGCTTAGGCATCGACGAGAAGACTCAAATGCTGCTGTTTATCGGCCGGCTCGCGCATCAGAAAGGCATCAAGGAAACGCTGGCAACATTTGAAATCGTAGCTCCGCAGCTTCCAAACCTTTCGCTCTACCTGGTCGGTCCGTCCGATGGCGAGTACGGCAGGGAAGTGCTCGCCATGGCAGCCGCATCGGCATTCCGCTCTCGGATCGTCATTGCAGGTTCAGTATTCGGAGACAAGAAATACGACTATCTCCGCGCAGCGGACGCGTTTATCACCCTCTCCCACAATGAAGGCCAATCCGTCGCTCACCTGGAAGCACTCGCTGAGGGGCTGCCCATGATCCTTACAAAAAATAGCAATATGGATTTTCTTACGGAATATGGCGCGGGAATTCTAGTCACGCACCAGCCGGAAGAGGCTGCGAAGGCGATCGTGCGCATAATGTCCGATCCGGAAACCCTCGCTCATGCGGGCCGGGGGGCGCGCCGCCTGGTTGAGGAGAAGTACGTGCCTCAGGTCGTCATTCCGCAACTCCTGACGCTTTACAACGAAGTCTCCGGAGCCAAAACGAGTCGAGTAGTGTAAAGCAATGGTACTAAAAAGTTATACTTCGAATTTCGTAACAAACTCCCGCAAGTATAGCCCAAGCAGAAGTCTCCCTCGCTGGAATCGAAAACCGTGCGGTAATCGACTTCGCCAGTCGATTACCGCCAATCAACATCGCCGATTCGAGTTTGCCTAAAACGGATATCACGTCTGCTCCGGATCGGATCCTGCCGTGCGAATTGAATTATAGGAACCCCTCACCCTTTCACCAGCGATAGATTGTGAGATCGTCGAGGTATGCGGCAGCGGTCCCGCTCGTACTCACGGAACCATCAATTTGAAAATTGGTTAGGAGCGTCGGCGCCCATCCGAGCGCGAAGGCGGACGGCGCTGTAATGTTCAAAGCCGATTCGGCACCGTCAAGCCACACTGCCTTGTAAGTGACGTTGCCCGAGTCATCGCGGGAAAAACTTATCTGAACGTGGTGCCAGGTATTCGTACTCCATGATCGTGGATTGCAGCCGGCGCTCGTGTGCTGCCATGTGTCTACTGGCTTTTGGGGAGTTCCCTTGTTGGTCGTGTAATCCCACGTACCTGACCAGCCATCGCACTGGAATCCGAAGATCACGGTCTGGCCGTTGGGCATCACTTGATTCACATCCATCTCCAAATTGGCGATGGATGTGGAAGGGTACGGAAGATAGATCCAGGCGTCATAGAAAAAATTAGTAGAGGTAGTATCGTCTCCGAAGGATGTCTCAAATCGAAGATCGCCATAGTTCGAGTAATTACTCACAAATTTGCGGGCGTTTCCGCTTCGCGAAGGTGAGTTCATGAGGCCCGTCCATCCACTCGAACTCCCGGCGGCCGCACTGTCATTAATGCCTACCCAACTACTCAGAGTTTGCAAACCGCCGTTGCTGACTGCATCCGACGGGATTGCGGATGAAGAAGCGGTGGCTCCGACTGTGATGGCGACATCGGTGACGCATGAAGCACCCTTATTACCCCATGCCTTGACATGCAAAGTGTGCGCTCCTGTCCCAGACGCGACAGATGTCTCCACGGATGTACCACTGAAAACGGTTGTATCCGTGCTGCTGTCGAGCGAATAACCCATCGAAGCGACATTCTGGGACGAGCAGTTCGCGGCCGTTGCCGATAGGCTAAATGGGGATCCGACCTGGGCCCCATTGGCTGGACTATTGACCGTCACGCTTGCGATTGCAGGAACCGCGAAGGTGGCGAGGAAGGAGGAAACGAGGGAGAATTTCCTAATGAAATTCACGGGTACAGCGGAAAATAGGGTTTTCATGAATCTGCCTCAGCGGGAGTTGAATGCCCGTCGGTGTCAAAGTTGGCGCAAGACTACCTCCGCTGTGGGACCGCCAGCGAAAGAGCCAAAGATGCTAGTTTTCGAAACGGGCTTGTCTGAGCGACACAAAACGTACTGCGCCAAATAATTTCTCAGCAACCTCTTTAAATTGCCTTATTCGGGTGGGAGCAAAGTGCGTCCATTCCCCTGGCATCCCCAACCGAATTATGTTTCGGGCCAAAGAGATTTGAAGAGATTGAGTTTGCGGCCACTGGAAAAACCTATCGACCCAACTCTCCAAATTACTTTGAAACCATAGCTGGCACCCAGACAACAGATCACAAGTATTCAACATCTAACTAAATTCTGAAGCAATAATACACGCTCCGCCGGGGCTTGCAAGTTGTTTTGTTTCCAGTTTGATAAGATTATTTTTGATTAGTTACGGTTTGAGTAAATTCTTCACGCTTTGGTAAAAAGTACGCTGCATTTCGTGTAGAAAATACTCCTTGATCGGACTAGAGCGTTGTACAAACCCCATCGACATCGCGGACTGTCTTGTGAAACCAACTGCAAACTGCTGTTAGTCCTTCCGTTAGTCTTCTTAGTCTTCTGGCTCAGAACCTTGCAGACACCGGGTTGACAACTGTAACAGCAATGTCCGTCGTTGTGTATGAGCATCTTAGCGAGTTCTCTTGCGATGTAGTGGTTGGACCAAGCGTTCTTCGTGTTCTGCTCTATCAGCGAAAGACGCGAAAGGCTAAACTCATCTTGCTATGAGGATCAAACGGGAAGAGTGCGATAGGAATCGTTCCTGACAATCGCAAACTGAGCGGCGTTAGCGATTCGGGAAGATGAACGCGCCAGCATACTCCGATTTTCTCAATCGCCGTGGTCACCATTTGCTCCGGCTCGTCATCTAACCGAAATGTAGGAGGACATCACAATTCCCCGCCGGCCTACGCCCAAAAGTCTTGAATCGCTCAACCTGACCCTCCAGAAACTGGAACAGTCGGTCGACCCCGATAAGGATGATGCTTCGATCATCGAGTTGAAGCGGGTCCTTCTAAACCGCATCGCCGACCTTGAATTGTCCAAGACCCTTGAGACAGAAAATGACGAAGAGGACAAGAATCCTGAACGCGCCGGTTTGGTTCCGTCCCCGTCATTTGTAGAGGACACGGCCCTAGAAGAGGAAGTCGAGAAGACTCCGCTCGATAAGCTTGACTAGTGTTGCGTCTCCAATGCTCGTGACAGTCTACCTACGCCCTTTGGATTGGAGCTTGGAGTTGTCGTAGCCGATGGAAACGGCCACATCGGGATCCAGCCTAAGAATTACTCAACCGGAATGCTGCCTCAATGGTTTTCTGGAGGCATGTCGGAAGGAACCTGAACTGGCCCTTATTTAGGGTAGTAGTCCTTCTCTAGCAAAAAACTTGAAAAGTCACACGTTATCACGAAGAAAAATGCATCACAGCATTATGCATGCCCTTGTCGCGAAATTCGATTGTCAAGGCTTCACAGAGGAAATGCTCCTCTAATTCCGGCCGATGAAGAAGCCGGCAAATAGGAACTTATCTGTTGAGCCATAGCAATATTCCTGATTTCAAAAGGACATCTATGCCCTACGACACCGCATCAAAACGGTCGCTTCGCGAGATTCCCAGGTCATCCTCCGCTGGCGCGGCATATACACGCACTGAGCGAATTGCGCCCAATTCCGCGACCAATAACGACCAAGCTGATATATTGGCCCGAGTCCATGCTGGCGATCACCAAGCCTTCGCACAACTTTACTCAGCACACAAGAGGCAAGTGTATTCGCTTTGCCTGCATATGACAGGCAATGTTGCGGAGGCGGAAGATCTGACCCAGGAAGCCTTCCTTCAGTTTCATCGCAAGATCAATACTTTTCGTGGCGAATCGGCTTTGTCTACCTGGTTTCACAGATTGACGGTTAACGTAGTGTTGATGCACCTGCGAAAGAAGGGCCTGCAGTTGAGTTCGCTGGACGAGATGATGGAGCCGGATTCTGACCAACGACCTGGACGAAGCTTCGGCGCTTCCGATCTGGTCTTGTCCGGAGTCATCGACCGGTTGGCATTGCAGCGCGCCATCAACGATTTGCCGCCGGGCTACCGGCTGGTCTTTGTGCTTCACGATATCGAAGGGTTTGAGCACAATGAAATCGCGACCCTGCTCGATTTTTCGATCGGCAACAGCAAGTCCCAGTTGCATAAAGCGCGAATGAAACTCCGGGAATCCCTGCGCAGCCTTGCGCGGCAGGAGGGACGCAAATGAGGCAATCGGCCAACAATCTGCGCTGTGAGGAATTCCAGGCCCAATTACCGGACCTGATTGGCTCGGGAGAGAAAGTAACAGATCATCCGCATGTGCGAAATTGCGACCTATGTCGCGCTCTCCTGGCTGATCTGGAATCCATTGCTCAGGCCGCCCGTCAATTGTTCCCCATCGAGGAACCGCCGGATGCTCTATGGAAACATATAGAGTCGGCGATCGTGAAGGAGGAAGCTACTCCCGACTTCCGTTGAATTAGTCCTGCAATTTCATCGATTCTCAACTTCATTGGTGGCTCTTCGCACTTCGCCTTGACCAAGCTTGGCTCTTCCGTCTTTATAAGGATTCCCCGATCAACGGGAGTCCTTATAAATTGACCAGATTCCCAGGAAGGAACCGCGCCAGAATAGATTCCTACTTCGTGAGTCCCTCCGTTCTTTAGGCGCAACGATGCAACTGAGGGTCGGGTCCGAAACCACTCCGTTCCGAAGGTTCCTCAATCTAACCCGACGCATTTGCCGATTTGCAGAAGGTGAATCTCCATAAAAAGCGGAATCGAGCACAGCACCGACTGAATCGGGTGTCTCTTCCGTGGAATAGTGTCATCAATGAGAGGTTGGGGTCCTCACTCCTGTGCGTGCATCGAAAAAAATCGCAGAATTTGCCTCCCTTGTGGCAACCTTTTCGGGCAGGATTCGCATCTCACAACCCGACTACACCGAACTGCATCCCGCCGACAGCCCTGCTGATCGAAAGACTCGCGGAGTTGTGGCGTGTACTGTTCTTCCCTATCTAAGAAGTTGAATGAATCCTCAAGGAGACGACTATGAGGAAAGGCCGGCGCGAAGACGCCATCGCCCTCGCAAACCCCTCTAGCGACAATGGCCACGTTCCCGATGTTCCCAGTGAAACTTCCTCTGAACAAGTTCCCGCTGCACTCGGATCCATTTTGGCTGCGTTACAGACCATGCGGGATGGTGACTTCTCCGTTCGCCTTCCAGTCGCATGGACTGGTCTAGAGGGGAAGATTGCAGACACTTTCAACGACATCATTGCCGCCAATGAACAAATGGCGCGCGAGTTGAACCGCGTGGGGTTGGCGGTCGGCAAAGAGGGAAGGACGCGTGAGCGAACTCGCTTCCAGCAACTCCGAGGCGCATGGGGGGAGATGGAAGTCTCGGTGAACACTCTCGTCGAAGACCTCTTGAGGCCAACCACGGAAGTAACGCGCGCGATTGCAGCTGTGGCCCAGGGGAACCTGACTCAAACTGTGAGGCTTGATGTTGACGGGAGACCACTCGAAGGCGAGTTCCTACGCTCCGCGAAGATCGTGAATACGATGATTCAGCAGCTCGGCGTCTTTACTGCCGAGGTAACTCGCGTCGCGCGCGAAGTGGGCACTGACGGAAAGCTCGGAGGGCAGGCGCAGGTACCGGGTGTCGCCGGTACCTGGAAGGACTTGACTGACTCTGTCAACTCCATGGCGAGTAACTTAACGGGACAGGTCCGTAACATTGCGGAAGTCGCTACCGCTGTCGCAAGCGGTGACCTTTCCCGCAAGATCACGGTCGACGTTCGCGGCGAAATTCTCCAGCTCAAGGAAGCCATCAACACGATGGTGGATCAGCTGCGATCGTTCGCATCTGAAGTAACACGCGTGGCTCGCGAAGTTGGCACAGATGGTAAACTTGGCGGCCAGGCCGTCGTTCCTGGTGTTGCAGGTACTTGGAAGGATCTTACTGACTCTGTGAACGCAATGGCAGGCAATCTCACGGCCCAGGTGAGAAACATTGCCGAGGTAACTACAGCCGTGGCCCGCGGTGACCTTTCGCGCAAGATCACCGTGGATGTGAAGGGCGAGATTCTGGAATTGAAAGACACCATTAACACGATGGTGGATCAGCTGAATGCCTTTGCCGGTGAAGTGACACGCGTGGCGCGCGAGGTTGGGACTGAAGGCAAATTGGGCGGCCAGGCACAGGTTCCTGGCGTAGGCGGAACATGGAAAGATCTCACCGATAACGTCAACTTTATGGCCAGTAATCTCACCGGCCAGGTAAGAAACATTGCTGAAGTCGCTACTGCAATCGCGAACGGTGACTTGTCTCGAAAGATCACAGTAGATGTCCGCGGCGAGATTCTGCAACTCAAAGAAACCTTGAACACGATGGTTGATCAACTTAACCGCTTCGCGGGAGAAGTGACGCGCGTGGCGCGCGAGGTGGGCACCGAAGGAAGACTTGGCGGACAGGCGAATGTGCCGGGTGTAGCGGGCACATGGAAGGACCTTACAGACTCGGTCAACTCGATGGCAGGAAACCTTACCGGCCAAGTCCGTAACATCGCCGAGGTTACAACGGCTGTCGCACGCGGTGACTTGTCACGAAAGATCACTGTGGATGTGAAGGGCGAAATCCTGGAGCTGAAGAACACCATCAACACCATGGTTGACCAGTTGAACGCGTTCGCGGGCGAAGTTACACGCGTGGCGCGAGAAGTCGGAACCGAGGGAAAGCTCGGTGGTCAAGCGCAGGTGCCCGGTGTTGCCGGCACATGGAAGGATCTTACCGACTCGGTGAACTCGATGGCCAGCAACCTTACCGGCCAGGTTCGAAACATCGCGGAGGTTTCAACTGCTGTTGCGCGTGGCGACTTGTCGCGCAAGATTACGGTCGATGTACGTGGTGAAATCCTGGAGCTAAAGGACACCATCAATACGATGGTCGATCAGCTACGCGCTTTTGCTTCGGAGGTGACGCGCGTGGCCCGCGAGGTTGGAACGGACGGAAAACTGGGTGGGCAGGCCCAGGTGCCGGGCATCGCCGGTACCTGGAAGGACCTTACCGACTCGGTGAACTCGATGGCCAGCAACTTAACGGGGCAGGTGCGTAACATCGCGGAAGTCTCGACGGCAATTGCCAGTGGCGACTTATCCAAAAAGATCACGGTGAATGTGAGCGGTGAGATTCTTTTGCTGAAAGAAACCATTAATACAATGGTGGATCAACTGAATGCATTTGCCGGTGAAGTGACGCGCGTGGCGCGCGAGGTCGGAACCGAGGGACGACTCGGTGGACAAGCCAATGTACCGGGAGTTGCCGGCACGTGGAAGGATTTGACCGACTCGGTGAACTCGATGGCCGGAAACCTGACGGGACAGGTTAGAAATATTGCGGAAGTAACAACAGCTGTTGCGCGCGGTGATCTGTCGCGCAAGATTACGGTAGATGTCAAGGGCGAAATTCTTGAGTTGAAAAACACCATCAACACGATGGTGGACCAACTCAATGCTTTTGCCGGGGAAGTAACTCGTGTGGCTCGCGAAGTCGGGACTGATGGAAAGCTCGGAGGACAGGCGCAGGTGCCCGGCGTGGCTGGAACCTGGAAAGACCTGACAGACAACGTGAACTTCATGGCCAGCAACCTAACTGGTCAGGTCAGAAACATTGCGGAGGTGGCAACCGCGATTGCCAATGGTGATCTTTCAAAAAAGATCACGGTCGACGTGCGCGGAGAGATTCTACAACTGAAAGAAACACTGAACACCATGGTGGAACAGTTGCGCTCGTTCGCCGCAGAAGTGACGCGTGTTGCGCGCGAAGTGGGAAGCGAAGGCAGACTGGGCGGCCAGGCGAATGTGCCAGGTGTTGCCGGTACTTGGAAGGACCTTACCGACTCCGTGAATGCCATGGCCGGCAACCTCACAGCGCAGGTCCGCAACATTGCTGAAGTGACCACCGCAGTCGCACGCGGCGACTTGTCGCGAAAGATTACCGTTGATGTGAAGGGCGAGATCCTGGAGTTGAAGAACACCATCAACACCATGGTGGATCAGCTTAATGCATTTGCCGCCGAGGTTACTCGCGTAGCGCGCGAAGTCGGTACTGAAGGTAAGCTGGGAGGCCAGGCTCAGGTCCCAGGAGTTGCAGGCACCTGGAAGGATCTTACTGACAACGTGAACGTGATGGCCGCAAACCTTACAGAACAGGTCCGTGGCATTGTCAAGGTGGTTACCGCGGTTGCCAACGGCGAACTTACAAAGAAGCTTACCGTGAATGCAAAAGGCGAGGTCGCCGCCCTGGCCGAGACCATCAATAACATGACGAATACGCTCGCCACGTTTGCGGATCAGGTAACTACAGTTGCGCGCGAAGTGGGCGTGGAAGGCCGTCTTGGCGGACAAGCTAACGTTCCCGGCGCATCCGGAACCTGGAAGGATTTGACGGGGAATGTGAACCTGCTGGCCGACAACTTGACCAACCAGGTGCGCGCGATTGCAGAAGTGGCTACAGCTGTGACAAAGGGCGACTTGACGCGGTCCATCCAAGTGGAGGCTAGCGGGGAAGTTGCGGATCTGAAGGACAACATCAACACGATGATCGATAACCTGAGGCTGACGACGGACCGTAACACGGAGCAGGATTGGTTGAAAACGAACTTGGCCAGATTTACCGCGATGCTCCAAGGTCAACGCGAGCTTACTACGGTAGGCAGAATGTTGCTCTCTGAGCTTGCTCCCCTGGTAAATGCGCAACAGGGTGTCCTTTATCAGATGGAGTCCGAAGAGTCGAACAGCATGATCCTGTTGTCTGCCTATGCAAGTACAGAGGATGGCCATCTGGAGACGATTAAGATTGGTGAGGGGCTTATAGGACAATGCGCAGCCGATAAACAGCGCATGTTGATCACCAATCTGCCTCGGCATAGCGTTCCAATCAGGTCGGGACTCTTCGAGGCAGTCCCACAAAATGTAATTGTATTGCCGGTCCTCTTTGAAGATCGGGTCAAGGCGGTGATCGAGTTAGCGACGTTGAGTACTTTCACTGCGTCTCACCTTGCGTTCCTTGAACAGCTTACCTCCAGCATCGGGATCGTCTTGAATAGCATTGAGGCAACTATGCAAACAGAAGGTTTGCTCAAGCAGTCTCAGCAGCTGGCAACTGAATTGCAAACGCAGCAAAAGGAATTACAGCAGACCAACGAGCAACTGGCTCAGAAAGCACAGCAGCTTGCCGAGCAGAACGCTGAGGTTGAACGCAAGAACCAGGAGATCGAACAGGCGCGCGGAGCGCTGGAAGAAAAAGCGAAGGAGTTAGCTCTGACTTCAAAGTATAAGTCCGAGTTCCTCGCAAACATGTCGCATGAATTACGTACTCCGCTGAACAGCATTCTCGTTCTTGGCCAGCAGTTGGCGGAGAATCCTGACGGAAACCTGAGCGGCAGGCAGGTCGAATTCGCACGCACCATCCATGGCGCCGGGACAGATCTTCTAAACTTGATCAGCGATATTCTCGATCTGTCGAAAATCGAGTCCGGTACGGTATCAGTAGAAGCCGAAGAGGTATTCTTCAACAGCCTGATTGAGATGGTGGCGCGGCCGTTTAGGCACGAAGCCGACAATCGGAGACTTGCATTCGAAGTGGTTTCCGATCCCCGCCTGACGCGGAGCCTTGTCACCGACTCGAAGCGTTTACAGCAGGTACTGAAGAACTTACTGTCAAACGCATTCAAGTTCACAGAGCAAGGCAAAGTGCAACTTTCAGTTTCGCTCGCCGGCGAAGGATGGACACCCAATCATCCAATTCTGAATGCGAGCGGAAATGTGGTGGCATTTTCCGTTACAGACACAGGAATTGGCATTCCCCTGGAGAAGCAACGAATCATCTTCGAGGCATTCCAGCAAGCCGATGCGGGCACGAGCCGCAAGTACGGCGGCACGGGGCTTGGACTGGCAATCAGCCGCGAGTTGGCGAGTTTGCTGGGAGGCGAAATTCAACTCCACAGTACACCGGGACAGGGCAGCACTTTCACTTTGTATTTGCCGCAGACCTATGTCGGACCTGCAACGGCGTCAGCGATTGTTCGCGGTGAGGTTCATCCCCGGCCGGCCTCGTTCCTCCCTGTTTTGAGTGTTAACGTCGCCGAGCACCATCCGGAACGGATCGAAGACGATCGCGGCGAATTGCAAACCGGGGATGAAGTATTGTTGATCGTCGAAGATGATGTGCACTATGCGCGGCTGATCTGCGACCTTTCGAAAGATAAGGGGTTCAAGGTCCTTCATGCAGCCACAGGTACCGAGGCCTTGACGCTGGCCAGGGAGTTTCGCCCGACAGCCATTTCATTGGATGTGTTCCTGCCAGACATGTTGGGTTGGACTGTCCTTAACCATCTCAAACAAGATCCTGGTACTCGTCACATTCCGGTTCAGATGCTCACATCGGACGAAGATTGGCACCACGGCCTATCGCGCGGGGCATTTGCTTTTGTAACCAAGCCCACCACGACAGAAGGGCTCAATGCGGCCATCACGCGCATCAAAGCCTACGCCACTCCGCGCCGGAAGCGGCTATTGGTAGTAGAAGACGAAAGGGCGCAGCAAATTAGTATCGAGGCGCTGCTCGGTTACGATGACATCGATGTATCTTTTGCCGATACCGGTTCGGACGCTTTGGCCGCGGTTAGTAGTGAAGCATACGACTGCCTGGTCCTCGATCTGCGGTTGCCGGACATGAGCGGCTTTGAAGTCCTGGAGCGTCTGCGCGATACGCCTTCCCTAAGCGAATTGCCGGTCGTCGTCTTCACTGGAAAGGACCTTTCCCCGGAGGAAGACAGCAGGCTTCATTCGCTGGCTCGCAGCGTAATCGTCAAGGACGTCGAATCTCCAGAGCGACTACTCGATGAGACGGCACTCTTCCTTCATCGTGTGGTTGCGGATTTGCCTGTGGAGAAGCAGAATATGCTGGACCGTCTGCACAGGTCCGATGAAGCACTTGTTGGGAAGCAGGTTCTGATTGTCGATGACGATGTGCGTAACATTTTTGCGCTCAGCAGTGTGCTCGAGCGGCGCGGAATGAAGGTCCTGACAGCGGGAACAGGGCGCGAGGCTATCGAGACCATTGAAAGGACACCGGAACTGGGTATCGTGTTGATGGACATCATGATGCCTGAAATGGATGGATACGAAACGATGCAGGTGATCCGGCAGAATCCTCGGTTTCAACGGTTGCCGATTATCGCACTGACTGCGAAGGCCATGAAGGGCGATCGAGAGAAATGTCTGGAAGCCGGCGCATCCGAGTACCTGGCAAAGCCGGTGAATACTGAGCAACTGCTGTCCGCGTTGCGGATGTGGTTACACAGATAAGAGGGCGATTGTTTAGTTTTCCAGAAGTTCGTCAGCATTACAAACGGAATTGCGAACGCCGGGGGAACCAGTGAGCGAAGAGCAAAAGGTAAATATTCTGATGGTCGACGACCAACCGGCTAAGCTTCTAAGCTACGAGGCGATCCTCGCAAATCTGGATGCGAATCTGATCAAGGCGCGGTCTGGTCGGGAGGGATTGGAGTTACTCCTTAAGCATGATGTTGCTGTGGTCCTACTCGACGTGAGCATGCCAGAGATCAACGGGTTCGAAATGGCGGATATGATGCGCCAGCATCCGCGCTTTCAAAAAACTGCGATTCTGTTCATTTCCGCCGTGCGCATGAGCGATCTGGACCGGATCAAGGGCTACCAGAGCGGGGCAGTGGACTACATCTCAGTCCCGGTGGTCCCCGAGGTGTTGCGGGCTAAGGTACAAGTCTTTGTTGAGTTACATCGTAAGAGCAGAGAGCTTGAACACCTGAACCAGGAACTGGAAACTCGAGTCGAGCAGAGAACCCGCCAGTTGCAGGAGAGCGAGCACCTCCTTCGCCAGCGCGCTGATCTGCTGGAGTTGGCATCCGAGGCAATCCTGGTAAGAGATCCTGCGGGGGTGCTTACTTACTGGAACGCGGGAGCTGAAGCCCTGTATGGCTGGGACCGTAGCGAAATTCTGGGTAGCCCCGTTCATCAGGTTCTGGAGACCCAATTTCCAGGGGAGGCTAACACTAGCGAGTCGAACCTTATTGAGCGGGGAAGATGGGAGGGAAATCTTGTTCAAAAGACACGGGACGGCCGAGAAGTCATTGTTGCCAGCCGTCAAGTATTCAAGAAGGAAGTGGCATCAATCCTGGAAATCAACCGTGATATTACCGCTCAAATACGGGCCGAGGAGGCATTGCGTCAGACTGAACGACTGGCGGCCATGGGTCGTGTGGCGGGGATTATCGCCCACGAGATCAACAATCCCCTGGAAGCAATTACGAACGCATTTTATCTTCTGCGGAATCACCCCTCCCTGGATGATGAGGCGCGCTACTATGCTCAATTGGGAGAGGCCGAACTTGCAAGGGTGGGGCATATTACCAAGCAGACGTTGGGATTCTACCGAGAGTCGCAGCACCCTGTTAACGTGCCGATTGCCGAGATTCTAGATGACGTCCTCCAACTGCAAAGTCGACAGCTACTCATGAGTCGAATCACGCTCGATAAGAAGTACTTCACCGATGGGGAGATCCGTGGTTTTCCAGTAGAACTTAGACAAGTGTTTCTGAACCTTATTAGCAATGCGATTCAAGCGATGCCCCATGGAGGGAACTTGCGCATTCGCATGGGAACGCACCGGAACGAGGCGAGCGGACGCACAGAATTGTTCATTTCAGTCTGCGACACAGGAACGGGAATCCAACCTGAGCATGCCAAGCATCTTTTCGAGCCGTTCTTCACCACCAAGTCTACGAAGGGTACGGGGTTAGGACTCTGGATAAGCAAAGGCATCATACAGAAATACGACGGGAAGATTCACTTTCGGAGCATGAGTTTTAAAGAGAGACAGTTGACATCGTTCCGCGTGATTCTTCCCAGAGTCAGCCCTGGTGTGAAGGACGTTGATTATACGCACCCTGCAACTGGCGGTGAGACAGCGAGAGCGCCCATTGGACAAGCGAAGCACATCCATTCTTTTGGTTGATGATGAAGAATATCCACTTACCCTCCGAAAGCTCATCCTTGATGAAACGCAGGGGTATCAAGTGCAATCGCGTGATCTGCTCCGGACGCGATGCGGGCTCTTTGTGACCATCGAATAGGTATTGTCCTCGCAGATCAAGTGATGGCGGTAGGGAGAGAAACCGAACTGGGTCAGTCCATCAAGAATGGATGGCCTGACCTGCCGGTAATCCTGATATCGGGCGCTAATGAAGTGCCGCCCGACGCCATATTCGCCGATTTGTATATCGGTAAGGTCGAAGGCCCGGCCGAGTTGGACGCTAAAATCTCTGAGATCCATTCAGCAAGGCGTTCTTCGCTGGACTAGGTTGCGGTGCCTTCTACCAATACGAACTCGAGCAATCCCGAATGGACCGTCTGGAAAAACATTCATGACTTCTTCCTCGGCGCAGTAGCCGACCGATAAGTTATGCGCATCTAATATTTGAGTATTCGTAAGGATACATTTTCACCAGCACTAAGACTGCCATCGAAGGTAACCATGCAACATACAATCTTAAGACTATTTCGTGTGCCCGTGTGGCTTCTCACTTTTGGGGGAGCAATGCTTTCCCTTGTCTCCAATGCCGCCTCATGCCGCACGCAATCGCAAATGACGCCCGCGGAACGCAATGCACTATCGAATGCGACCCTTGGGATGATTACTGCGGTGCAGAGTGGGGACGCGCAAGCTCTGCGGACGAAAACAATTCCCGAGGTTGCGGCGGATTTCAGCGGGATTGCAGATTCGGTTACCGCTCTAGCGCCTATGGTCCAGTCGGCGACAATCACTATTGATAGCCTTTATGCGCTGGATGCTTCTACCGAATCGGCTGGAGTTGCCCGCACCGATTTCTATTGTGGGAATCCCGTTGTGGTGTTGAACTTCAACAATCTGCCGGCCGGGAACTATGCATTGGTCATTGTCCATGCCACGGGCGTGCCAAAACCGCAACAGATTGCACTCATCCTTGCCCAATCGCCTGACCATCGCTGGATGCTTGGCGGATTCTTCAGCAGGCCGATGACGGAAGCGGGCCACGATGGCCTCTGGTATTGGGATTCCGCGCGCAAATTCGCGCAGAAAAACATGAATTGGGATTCCTGGTTCTATTACCGCCAGGCGGCGTATTTTCTGGCGCCTGTGGATTTTCTGTCCAGTCCCAATCTCGAGAGGCTCCAGAAGGAGCAGGATCGCGTTAAGCCCACCAGTCTTCCGGGCGCGCAGCAGCCGCTGATGATCGGTGGGCAGGGTTCAATGTTTAAGGTGACCGCTGTCGACACGACTACAACGTTTGGCCCACTGGACCTGGAGGTGGCGTACACTCCTGACGCCGCTCAGACTGCCCAATTGCATGACCCGCCGGCTGCGCGTAAGCAGGTCATTCAGGTTATGACCGGGCTACTCTCGCTTCACCCTGAGTTGCGAGATGCATTCCATGGTATCTGGGTACATGCCGACAAAGGGTCCGTCTCTCTCTTTGCATTGGAATTGCCAATGGACCAGATAGCATCTGAGGCTCAATCAAAGACATTAACCTCGAACTCAACCCTCCAATAAGGCTGCCAAAATGATCTACGACGATCTTTCATCGAAACTAAGAGGCTTCTCTGCATCGAGCTCGATTGCTGCCACTGCCTTGGCAGCCCTGATTGTTTGCAATGGATCGCAATTTCGTTGCCAGGCGCAGTCTGCAACCGGAACACAGCAAATGCCGGGCCAGATGCGAGATCCCACGCGTCCGGAGATTCAACCCCGCCTCGACGTGGACCACGATCCAATTCCTTCCCCCGATATAGAAGAAATCGCTCCTTCCAATGCGGCGTCCCCCCTCGGTCCGGCCAAGCCGGGTGAGATCCAGAAGCGGCAAGACGGCATCTACACAATGCATCAGGATGTGGACGAAGTCCTATTGAATTGCGCCGTAGTCGATGAGAAAGGGCGACCAGTTGAAGATCTGGGCCGCGGCGATTTTCGGATCTATGAGGATGGGGCGCCGCAGACTTCAACTTCGTTCATACGTCAGGATCAGCCAGTTTCTCTGGGAATTCTAGTTGATAACTCGGGCTCGATGCTTGACAAGCGCGCGGCGGTCCATGCGGCTACGGTGAATCTCTTGAGGGCGTCGAATCCGCGGGATTCGACGTTCATCGTGAACTTCTCCGACCGGGCCTATCTCGATCAGGGCTTTACCTCAGACATTGGCGCCTTGAGTCGTGGGCTATCGCGGGTCGATTCCAAGGGCACTACGGCGTTGTATGATGCCGTTGCCGCTTCGGCCGACGAATTAGCTCGCGATGGAAAGCTCCCCAAGCAGGTACTGCTGGTCATTACAGATGGCGCGGACAACGCATCCCGTCTCGAATTGGAAGAAGCAGTTGGCCGGGTGCAGCGATTGGGCGGGCCGGTTGTCTATACCATCGGACTGCTCTACGGAGCCGACAAGGATGAGTCACAGCGAGCCAAAGCGGCACTCGAAAAACTTTCCGCGGAAACGGGAGGCATCGCTTACTTTCCGCACTCGTTGGAGGATGTGGATGACATTGCGATGGCCGTTGCGCACGATATTCGGGACCAATACACCATCGGCTATCGCTCTACCAAGCCACCAAATCTGGAGGGCTATCGAAGTATCCGTGTCGAGGCGGCTGCACCCAAGCATGGGAAGCTGATTGTGAGGACGCGTAAAGGTTACTACGCCAAGAAGCCGGCAGCGCAGCAACACACGCAGACTGCGCAGGTGGTAAGCCAGTAATCCAATCACGTCAAGCCGCGAACACGGATTGGCTCGTTGAAGATCGCAACTGATTTGTACTAGTGTGCCCGGCGTCGCTGGCAGGCTGTTCGTCAGTCGCATCAACAGTACCTGCTTTTATATGGTTGAACCTAGTGCCCTTAATCTCCACAGCGAGCTCAAATATTAAGGCGCCCGGAAGGAACATAACCCTTCCCAATCCAGATGGAAGTTATTGGTTTTCCAATCCCTCCCGGAGCCGCAGTCCCCGCTCCCAACCACCCCAACCCCCGGCGTACACGCTTGGCCGATGTGCAAAACAATCCATCACTTTCCAGGGACCGCGTGCTTACGATTGGAATCTGACGTTCCGCTGTATCCGACCGATGTCGATTCCAAAAACAAAAGAGGAGACGGCGAACCGTCTCCTCTTTTTCAATTGCGACATGCTCGAATCAATGCAAGTGGAAGTCCACATCGATCACGATCTGCACCGCTACTGGATGGCCTTGGTACATGGCCGGTTGGAACTTGTATTGCTTTACAGCTTGTATCGCCTTCTCGTCCAATCCCATGCCAAGATGACTGACAAGGCGAACGTTTTGCGGATTCCCTTCCGAGTCGACAATCAGCTGGACCGACACATTGCCCTGATAATTCGCTCGGCGCGCGTCATCGGTGAATTCCGGCTCCGCAGAGTGGACAACCTGTGGCGCGCTAACACCGCCGCCCACACTCATCAGACCGCCACCATAGCCGCCGCCGCTTCCAGGACCGGCACCGACGCCACGTCCCGCACCAAGTCCGCCGCCCAAGCCGGACCCGAACCCCGACCCGCCGCCCCTGCCCTGCGAAGCCAGTACAATCTGCGGCGAGTCGGTCATGCCGAGATTTGTGAGTTGGCTGTTACTTTCCATCTTCACCATCGCTGTGGGCTCAACGCCCAGCTTTGGATGATCGATACGAAGGATCTGAGGGGCCAGGACCTGCTGCTTCGAGACCACCACTGGAGGGTTACCCTTGGTTGGCGGAGCAACTTGGTGCGCGCCTCCGCCTCCGCCGCCCCCTTGCACCTTTGCCACCGGCATAGCTATCGGAGGAGGAGGAGCGGTCAGAGTAAAGTCAACATGAGTGACATTGGTCGGTTGAATCACCATATTCGACCGAACACTCATCGCCACCGTCAGAATCAGAGTTATTGCGGCAACATGGATCACGAATGAGACCAAATTCGACGTTCTGTCGCCCTTAACTGCCAGAGGATCAATCGTGAATATCGGTCGCGCAGGCACTAATTGTGGCCCCCGCTGACCTGAGGTTTCTGGAGAAGGAATGAAGCCTCCCATGGGTGGCCACGTTGAAGCCGCTGCATCCTGCATCAAGCGGCTTGAACCGCTTGGAACCAGCGTCCCGGTGTATGATTTGCGAGCCAGATTGTCCATAATATTCTGCCGGAGAAGCAAATCCCCCGGCCCCCCCTCTCTCGGTTGACCACAGGTTAACTAACAACAGGAGCTATTCAACGTTCCCGATTTCATTTTGAGTTCCCAGGAACCTGCATAACTCGCCTTACCAAATTCCTTTGTCGCTCCCAGTAATCCTTTGCCCAACCAGAGCTGCGGTTGCAAGCCATGGCAATAAACTGAGCCGCGCACCGCTTTTCAATTCCAGCCTTCGCAGCAGGCCTGCAAGCTGCGCCCCGTAGAGCGTTGCCGATTGCGGCATGATCGGGATACGCAAGAACTCTTTGGCGTAGAACATTTCATTGCCACCAAAGCGGGCTGAGGCGCGCACGAAATGCGGTAAGTCGAGTCCAACACCCCTGTACTTCCTCACATTGTCAGACACGATGACTAGATAGGTTGCAACCCCTTCCCAAATGCCGGCATTGGTAGCGGAAGTGAGAAGGTCACGGTAGTCAACTCCTCCTGCGTCTACAAGCGCAGCCGAATCAACTATGTCGCACAGACGAAAGTAGAAATGGCGGTACATGCGCTGCAAAGTCGAAATCATCAACCGGTCTGACGCTGAGGGAACTTGAAAGGACTGGGTGTCAATTGTAAAGTTGCGCGAGCGTTCAACAAGACTCGAAGCAATCGTTACTTGTTCGCCGGTTTGCCCCAGGCGGCCCACATGAATCTCAACGGCCTCAGATAATCCAGGAATTAGAAAATTCCATTTTCCCGCGAGGCGATCTCCCCAGCTTCGCGTAGAAAGTTTCGCGTTGAAGCGTCGGACCATGAATTCCGATACCGAGTCCGAACCGGCATTTGTGTAAAGGTCTAGGTCACTCCCAAGATCTGGCCAGTGATCGAGCGATTTGATTACCACGACATCATGCTTTTCGTATTCGAATGCCCTGCAAACCTCTTGTAGAAATCCGAGAGCTGTGTCGATGCGCGCTCGTTCCGTTTCGAGAGCGGCCTGCGCCCAAAGGATGCGAGCTTCATCTTTCGCTTCACGCATTACTTGAAGGAACACTTCCATCCCACGCACAATTACGTGATTCGAACTGGCTAGGCTTACCAGGTCATCAAATGCCACGCGACTGATGTTTCGAAGGTCCGCCTTCAATGTCGCTGACTTCTCCAGAGAGGCCTTATCGCCATTCAATGGCGTCAGAACCAGGCGAGAAAGCAGAGACATCGATTGCTGTGAGAGATTATTAGCCAAGAGGTCGGTCATGTCGACAGGATCCTTGAATTACTGAAGCTGTGGCACGGATGGCGTTACGACAGGTGGAGCATCTGAGGGGGAAGGCTTGTCCGAAGGTTCTGCCGTAACTCCACCTGTGGAATCGCCACGGGGTGTGAGTTCGATCGGTCCTTTTTCCCGGTGGCGTTCCAAACTGTATCTTTCAAGTTCGCGATCTACCTGGTGATCGCTATCTGAGGCGACTGCAAGCAGCTTCTTGCCTTCGGCTACTCGCAACGTCGCCAAGCCAACCCGTGCGCCGGAGTCATCCGCCATTCGGGCTTTTTTATAGAAGAACTGCGCCGTCTCAAGGTCACCCTCCATCTCCGCAACGTAGCCTCGATTGTTCAATGCGAATGCGCCGGACGGATTAAGTGTGTACGCATGGAGGAAGTCCTGCTTCGCGACGTCCCAGTTGTTTTCATTCGCCGCGAAAACCCCGCGCGCCGTGAGCATCGCCGCATTCGCTCCCGCACTTCCCATCTTCCTCATCCGCTCATTCAACCGCTTTGCACTATCCGCAGCTATGGTGCTCACCGCAAGCCCGGTAGATTCACGATCAAGCGTCACTGTCGCTTCCTCTAAAGAATTCAATGCGGTGGCCGCCTCGTAGCCCTTCAATGCATTGTCGTATTCCCCGATTGACTCGTACGCGACACCGAGATTATTCAGCGTGAAGGGATTCTGTGGATCAACGTCCTGCGCCTTTCGCAAGAGGGCGATAGCTTCAAATCCCCGCCCCTGCGATAGAAGAGTCATAGCCTCAACGTTCATACGGTTTACCATCATTGGACCGTCCCGCAGAACCTGGAACGCGTACTGCATCGGCTTTCCTTCGAGCTGCTTCGAACTGCTCTGAGCGATGCTCGCGCCGGAGCTTTGCATTGTAGCCAGCGAATAGAACTTGTGTGCCCTCTCGAGTTCCCCATGCAGCTCAGCGATATAACCCAGATTGTTCAATGTAAATGGATCGCCCGGGTCATACAGATACGCTTTATAGAAAAGCGTCGCGGCCTTTTCGTACTCATGCTTCTTGATGGCGTCAACGCCTTCGCGATTGAGCCGCTGCACGGGAGTCAGCTCGCTGTGCTTGGGAATTCTTATTCTCACAACGTCGCCCGCCCAGCTCTGGGCGCCCATGGACGCCAGGGCAGTCGTTACGGTAATGAGTCTCAGTAGCATCCTCACGATTGCATTCCCCTTCTGCTCAGCTTATTGGTGCAAACACTCATTTAGATGCGTAATGCCAAACTGCGTTGCCAGCATGCAGAGTCCAATGTCCGGAAGCTATACAGGCCACCTATCCGGGTGCAATGCCATCAAATGAAATGTCTAGCTGAATAAACACGGGTGAGGTGCGCCTAAATGAAACGTGTTCTCGTAGCAGTTGTGTTTGCAGGTATAGTGTTCGCAGGCATAATTATTGTCCAGCCACCTAACGCGCGTGCTCAGGCGCAAACTGCAAATACACAATCTGCATTAAAGTCGGCGAGTTCAGCAATTGGTATGCCTACTCTCCCTCCGCCGCCCAGGGAAAAGAGCACAGTAATAGGTGGTGAAATTAAGAGTGTCGATCCCGTTCGCGATCAGATGTTGCTTAGGATCATGGGGCGGCGACCGCTGAAGATTCTCTTCGACGAAAGAACGCAAATCTTTCGCGATGGCAACAGGATTGCCCTCCGAGATCTGGGACCTGCCGCGCATGCGTCGATTCAAACAGTCCTCGATGGAGCAAATATTTACGCCCTCAGCATCCACTTGCTATCGGAGTCGCCAGACGGCGAATATCAAGGACGAGTTTTGAATTACAACCCGGACACGTCGGAGTTAACGATCAGTTCATCTATATTCCGAGATCCAATAGGATTAATCGTTCCGGTGGATACTCCCGTTGTTCGAGTTGGACAACCTGCATTTACGCGCGGCCAGCGAGGGGTGTCTGACCTTGTAAGAGGGAGCCTGATCGCGGTCAACTTTCAGCCGGACAACAAGGGGAGAAGTGTTGTGAAGCAGATCTCCGTCTGGGCTATCCCCGGATCGGAATTCACATTCAACGGCGCGCTCTCCGCCCTGGACACGGGAGCCGGACTTTTAACTATTGATGATCCATTGGATCAAAAGACTTATCAGATCGTATACAAGTCAGGCATGATCCCCGCAGCAAACAATCTGCATACCGGAGATCATGTCATCATAACCGCGGAATTTGATGGCACCCACTACGTGGCCGTCGCAATTAAGGTGAGCAACTGAAGGATCGCTGCAAAGAGAGATGCTTCCCCGATAAACGAAGCCAGGGGCTTTCCGAGATTGTGCCGGAAAAGCCCGAGTTGCCATGCCACTCGTTGCTCGCTTGGATCTTAAAGGTTAAGAAATATCGACCAAAGGGGCTTGGCAGAATGCACCTTCGTCGTGGAGGGTTCCTCTCTATTTGAAGGACGAGGTGCAATCCTTGGATTGGCCTCGATGCCGCCTCCGGTGTTTTTTAACTGGGTGTTTTGTCGAAGGTCATGTCAGGTATTAGAGCCTTCTACTCCATCTCGTCATTCTGCTGATGCTCTGGCGCCTTTGTACGGTTCGATCCGAATCGGTCTTGCCGATGAACCGGGTGCGCAGAGTTTCTGCCCTGATCAATGTTGGTATTGTCTTTTATTCCAGCGAACTCTCGAGCCGGAGACATTTTCTGTAGACCCCAACCGGTTGGGCCCTCAATGGTACTGACGATCGGAAACCATTGGCGCCATTGTCTGGAAAGACCCGTGGAATGGCGGATCGATTTCTTGCGCTTATGCAGTTCGAACCAGCGCAGGTAGTTCTTAACAACGGTGCCCATCGCCATTTCGACACCGACCGCATAGTTGTGCTCAGCCATCCGTCTCATCATTTCCGGAGATTGCAGCAGCGCGATGAATTGCTTTGCCAAATCATCCGAATCCCCTTTTGCGTAGAACCTGACTGCCATACCCTCTCCCGCTACCATCTCTTTAAAATCATCAATGTCGGAACAAACGATTGGTACTCCGAACTCACAAGCCTGATGAGCTGGCCCGCTTGACCCGGTGGCCGAGTCGTAAGGCAAAACCAGGACTGACGTCGTTTGAAAAAGTTCTGGAATAGCTTCCTCTGGAACGTATCCGCGGAATTCGATCGGGAGGCCACGAGGCTGTGCATCGCGTATTGACTCCCAATAGCCAGGCTTGGTGTGGTGATTGGAACCAGCCACGATCAACTTGGCGTTGGGAACCTCTTCCAAAACTCTTGGGAAGGCGCTCATTAAGGTTTCCAAGCGCTTATAGGTGCCCCAGTGCCCTATTGCCAAAATGCGCAGGTCCGGATTCCCACGCTTAGTGAAATCGGGCGGGACCTGGGTGGACGCAAAGGTTCCATGTGTACCCAGAAGCACGTTTCGCGCCGAATACTTCATCGTGAGTGTGTTGTGGTAGTGCGGAAGGAGAACAGACACTGAATCGGCTTTCAAAAGGGCCTTGGTTGCCAGGTCGCTTCCAATTCGAAACAGCCTCTCTCGTTGGATTCCTGCTGCAGCGAAGTCAACATGCTCGACGATGTTGTGCAGGGTAATGTGTGTGAAGAACCCCAGAGCTCGCGTCAAAGCCGGTGCGGCGAGGCCCGCGAATGCAGCAACCGGATTCTCTTGCGTCGCGAAGCTAGAGAAGATCAGGTTGTACCACACAACGTCGGGCTTCAACCGTCGAATGGTGTTGAGCAAGCGTACCGGGGTCAGAACGCTCCCGAACTTCCAACAGCGGATCACGTTGAACCCACGTAATTCCGGCTGTTCATGTCCTTTCAGCGGATTGCCGTCCTCGTCGGTAGCAAAATCATAGGCTGTCAGCTCATCGGCGAGAATCGTCAACTCAACGTCGGGAATGCTTCTAAGCTCGCGCGCGATATGAAACGCATATTCGTTCAACTGACGTCCACTGGGAGGGAAAGTGGCCACGAAGCAAATCTTCATCGAATTCCGCCTTTAGAATAGACTTATTCGCACATACGGTCTGAGTTGTTGATTGTGACCCCCAGTAAAGTTGAAGAAGGTCTCTTCTTGTACGCCTGCTGAAAATCGGATCGGATACTCGAGAACCACCGCTCCCGAGTCATCATTGAATTTGCGGTGAAACGGTCTTGCATAGGAAACTGAAATGCCATTCTGGGTCGCGTCATAGACATGGAAACTTCTGGTGCTTGAGTACGCCGACGAAACCTGCACGTCCCATTTATGGTTGGGCATGAATTCAACTGTTCCAGCCGGACGGAGGTTCTGGGCGATCCCGGAATCTGACCCCACCACTCGCCAGGCACGCACATCTTCTGCCAGAGCTTTAAAATCCAAACGCTCTCCAAACTTGCGCTCAAGACCAATATAAGAAGAGGTGTAGTAGTCCTCGTAGTGAACCGGTGAGAATTGCTGATCGTTGTAACCCCAACCCGTTAGCAAAGCAGTCCTGCCCCACGGCGCACCCACCCGGAAATTAACTGCAGCGGTAGTTGCAACCGAACTGAGATTATTCTCGGTAAACGGACCCGACTCGCGGATTGCGTATCCATACACCGATACTGCGTTGAAGAAAGAGCTAGTTGATAAATAGGCGAACTCACGAAAGAGGTTCTGGTCCATTTCTACCGGAGACTCAGAGTCGCGGCGGACGGTCCCCTGAATGCCGCCATTAAAAGTCAGCACGTTGTTGCCAAAATTGACCGTAGGATTCAGCCCCGCATTAAAGATGTAGTCCGTGGTATTCCGGTTGACAATTGAGTTCGTGGCTGGCACGGATATTTGGCCCTGGGAGTTGCGGACCTGGAAGAAGCCCGAAGCTGTGGGAAAATTGCCAAGGTGCACATGAAAGGCGTTGGTTAATTGTGTTTGAATCGATGAGCGCGGGGGTGGAAGGAGGGAGGTCTCTGTGCTTGACACTGGCTGAGCTGCGTCGAGTTTCGAATCCAGAACATAAACCGTAGAATCTTCGAAGATCGGGCTAAGAGAGAAATCCGAAAGTACACTCACAATGGGCGTGACCCTTAGACCTTCATTCGCGCCCGCTTGAAGAAGGGCTTCTTCCGCGACTTGATCCTCCCCTCCAGCATTCGATGCCTGAGCAAACGAAGTCAGGGCTTGCGCATCGTGATGTTGCTGGCGAAGAACATTGGCTTCCGCAAGCAGATACTGATAATTAGGTCCGTCATCTGCAACGGCGCTGACCGCTGCAAGCTCAGCCTGGGCTCTGCTCGTGTCTCCAAGAGCTAGATAGTTATTAGCCAGTCCGATCCGCACTTCCAAATCTGGAGCTCCCGCGGCCTTGGCTCGCTCCAGATATGACTGTGAGAGCGCATAGTCATGCATCGACCGAAAGACATCCGCTGCCTCGATGAGCTGGCCGCCACTGGGCGGTGCGGCGTCGCCTGCCTCACCTTCCATCTGTGCCAGCGCAATCTGCCTTTCCGCGTCGTCTGAATGACCTTGCTGCGCCATGAGCTGAGCGATGGCCAGACGGACTCCAACCCGATCGTTACCGGGAGCTGTGAGCGCAGTACGGAAGCGTTCCATTGCAGCAGCATGGTCTCCTAAGGTACTTAATGCCTCGCCTGTTGAAATGTAAATATCGCTCTGTGCGGTCTCGGTGCTCTCTGCGGTAGCCGGCATTGTCTTAGCATGCTGTTCCGCCAACTGGATGTTTCGCAAAGTCTCAGTGCGGTCGCCAAGGCTCGCATAAGAGCGTGCGAGCAATGCGTAAACAGGCGCGCTGTCGGGCATTGCAGTCCCTGCAATCTCAAGTTCCTTGATTGCATCGTGATATTGCCGCTCAGAGAACAGAGTGTTTCCTAGCCCAAAGTGCAGCGCGGGGTCATCTGGCGTGAATTTCAGCGCTGCCCTGTACTCTCCGACAGCTTTCACCAGCATGCCCTGGCGTCCATCAGCTGTCGCGCGGATCACATGAATCTCCCTTGAATCGCCGAGCGTACGCTCGGCCAGTTCTGCTTCATGTAGCGCCCCTTGCGGCTTATGCGAGTCAAGGTCAGCGTAAGCGAGTCCCAGGTGTGCTTCGCCATTGTCCGGCTCCCGTTTCAATGCTGCCTCAAAGTCACTGGCGGCCGCTTGCGGCTGGTGAAGATCGTTCAATATGTAGCCGCGATTTACATATGCCGTAACCACCTCTGGATCCCGAGTGAGTGCCTCGGTAAAGTCTTGTCTCGCTTGTTCGCTGAGCCCCAGGTGTTTGTGAACATACCCCTGAAGCAACGGGAGGTCAGCATCTTTCTGAAACTCGTCTATGTACCTTGTAGTTAGGCTCAGCAGCTGATCGTACCGCTCCAGATGAAGCAAATCGTAACCAAGATAGACAACAACGTCTCTGTCGTGTGGGAGCACCTTTATTGCCTCGTGACCGACTTCGTCCGACGCCTCAAAGTCGCCTCTGTTTCTCAGATACCTTTCTTTCTCGCGAAGAATTTGTGGCTCCTTTACCATTCCGTCGGTGACGCGCCTTAGCCAGGTTGCGGCCAGGTCGAGGTTACGTGCTTCGATCGCAGCATTCATGCCTCCAGCAACAATCAATGGCTTCTGTGGAGCAAGCGCAAACGCCTTGTCGTAAGAATCCTGAGCTTTTTGGAATTCGCGCTTCGCGGTATAGAAGTCTCCAAGCGCAAGGAAGGGTGTGTACTTCGAAGGATCGATAGCAGCCAGGCGCAGAAAATACTTTTCGGCTTCCTGGTCGCGCCCCGCTTCGCGTGAAGCATAGCCTAGGGAAGTAAGCGCGAGCCGATTGTTTGGATCTGCTGATAGAACGCGCTTATATACCTCAATCGCTTCCTCGGTGCGACCAAGTTTCATCAGGACGTCTCCGTCAAGCTGCAAATTGTCGCTATCGTGCGCGTTGCTCGCGAGCGCCGCCGTGATATCGCGAAGGGCGGCGTCGGGGTTACCGGCATCCATTCTGATAAGCGCTCTGAGGCGCAGAAAGTGCGGATCAGCTGAATCTCCCATTGCGTCGATTTGCCCTTGCGCTGTATTGAGTTCATGTAGCGCGGCGCTTTCGTTCCCAACGCTCCTGTGGACTTCCATCAAATCCAGGTGCAGCTGAATACCATAGAGGGGCCCTTCGACCGGATGTGCAGGCAAGTGCGCTACGGCGGAGCTATACTCGTCAACGGCCTCCTGATCGCGCTCCTGAAACTTGGCAATCTCTCCGCGGATTGCGTGGAGCCGATAGTTATTCGCATCGATTCCCGATGCTCGCTTGAGAAATGGGTTTGCCTTCTCGATTGAGCCGGCGGTAACTTCGGCCTGGGCTGCGGAGAGTTGCAGACCGAGGTCTCTCGGCATAGCGTTGGCGGCTTCGGTGTAGAACCTGGCCGATTCATCAAGCTTGCCATCCAGTTGATAGGTATACGCGAGTTCAGCCGTCACATCCGGTTTCGGGTTGTGAATCGATTTGAGAGCGTCGATCGCTCCTGAATAGTTCCCAGCCTCGCGGTAGTATCCCGCCATCGTGCGCTGGACGTCCGAGTTGTCAGGCGCGTGCCGCTTTGCCAATTCAAGGTATCGGCTTGCTTGCTCCATTTGCTTCAGGTGCTGATATGCAATCGCCATCAGCAACTCGGAACGCCCGTCTGGCTTGAGCCGTTCAGCTTTTTCCAGCCACTCAAGTGCGCCAGCGTAGTCCGCCGACTTCAAGGACAAATCGCCCAACATCACCAAATCATCTCTACGCCTGGGATCTTCTGCAATCGCTTGCTTGAGGATGCGTGTCGCGTCTTCGTTGCGACCCATCACACTATAAGTCTGCGCAAGGCCGGACAGGCCTTCAACAGATGAACCATTGATTGCCAGACCATGCTTGTATGCATCCGCTGATTCCTGATATCTCGAATCAAGTCGAGCCGCGTAGCCAAGCAGAAACCATAAATGCGGATCGTTTGGCGCAGCCTTTGCCGCTCGTTGCGCATACCCGTATGCGGTTGCATGATCCCCATGCTGCAACGCCAACTCGGCAGCGCGTGCAAGACGCGCGTTCTCGATGTTAGAGCCCCAACCCATTTGTTGCGCGGGAATCTGGGTTTGTCCCGTTTTCGCATTTGTGTTACTTGTAGCGTTCTGGTCCACGCTGTAGACCTGCGCGGCAACGCCGCAGGACGCAGCTAAAAGGACGGCAACCAATAATCCACTCATCCAGAATTCATGTCGAGCAATCACAGTATTCCCCTGTGTAGAGATGCATTCGCAGTGTTTGATACGAAAAGTTCTAGGAATGTTGTATGCGGCAAATCATCTTGTTTTAGTGCGAAACGCATCCTCCCTTTTTCCAAATCCAAAAGAGAATGGGTACGCAAAAGCAACCTTTGCAGCGGGTTTTCCAGTCTAAAAACATGCGCGCTACTGTGCGCTCAGCACGATTGCATTTCTCTGCGTTCTGGATCGGGTCACATTCTGTAAATGAGCAACCACTAGTTGGAATTATGAATCCTAAAGCATGTTCGACAAACAACCGAAATACCAAGTTCGAGAGGCGAGTGTGCAAAAATCTTCAGACCTTTCCGAGGTTTCGCGGCCCTTCCCCCTAAGCCTCATTTTGATGGCAGTCGTGGTAATTCATCTGCCACTTTTGCTCTTGGAGTTGCCATTGAAGTCATACGACACAAACTTCCACATCCTCTTTGCGTCGCATTATGTGAACCATTGGTTCGACCCCTGGAATTCGAAATGGTATGCGGGCTTTTCCCAGACCACATACCCACCACTCCCACAGCAGTGGGTAGCTTTGGCTTCACGGATTCTTGGTTTGGACTTTGCTTATATGGCGGTACAATTTGCTGCCATACTGCTTCTCGTTGTGGGCGTCTATCGCTTCTCGTTGCTTTGGGTCAATCCGCGTGCAGCTTCAATTGCAGCCCTTGCGAGTGTCTTTCTCGGCTCAGAAAGCTTCCTCATCTATTCCGCCGGACAGTTGGGCACAACTTGCGCGGCGCCACTCTATTTGAACGCTCTCCCATTCCTATTCGAGTGGGTGCGGCTTGGTAATTGGCGATCGCTTCTGAAGGCGGGCGTGCTTTTCACAGCTGCCGCCGCAGCGCACCATGCGACGCTGCTTTTTGGTTCATTCTTCTTTGCTGTCCCGGTGCTTGCGCTTGTGGTCCTTGACCATCAGGATGGCGAGCGCATTACAATGCCGGCGTTTCTGGGCCGAACTGCCCTCATCGCCGCTATCGTGGGCATCGCGATCGGAGTTGTGCTTCTTCCCTTTTGGCTCGCATTGATTCATAATCCCGTGACGCAAACCCCCATCCCACACCCCTCTCGGGCAAATTACATCCTGAGCCCACAGTGGGGCCTTAATTACTTTGTCGTTCCATATGGAGCATTGATTCTCGCATTCCCTTTCATCTTCATCCGGGGATCGATGACTGTTCGGCTGCGTCCGCTTCTGCTTGGGTTCTGGGTGACTTTTCTCGTTGGACTCGGCGGTACAACTCCGGTTGGGCGGCTTCTGCTTGGGCGCGCATTTGACGTTCTGACCATGGAGCGTTTCAGCTATTGGGCCACTTTGCTTGCCCTTCCGTTCGTCGGCTTGTTGATTGCCGAGCTCGTTGATCGCTATCGAATGACCGCGGTTGTCGGTTTGACTATGCTGGCAGCTCTCACTTGTGCAATTGCGGTGGGTTGGGCTACCTATCGGCCGGCGGATGCGGAAGACTTTAAGGTCGATTCTGTTGCCTCGTGGCTCAATCGTGATGGGCACGATCAGTACCGGTATTTCACCCTTGGATTCGGTAACAAGATCGCGCGCCTGGCAATGATGACGAATGCCAGCAGCGTTGATGGAGAATGGAATTCCGGGAGGACGCTGCCTGAATTAACCAGCAACGGAGCGGGCGCGCTCACCAGTTCCAAGTATTTCGGCGCGGCAGGCTTGGATGCGCTACGCGCCATGCTAATGCACGCCGACCATTACGGTTTGAAATGGGTTTTTGTGCGGGACCACTACTACGATCCGCTGCTGTCTTTTGCCGGATGGCGGCAGGTGGATAGCCTTGAAGAGAAAACCATTTCCGTGTGGAGCAAAGATGGCGTACCACCGGCCACACCTATAAATGCGAACCAGATGCCTCCTCGATGGGAAGGACTAATGTGGGGCATACTCCCATTCGGCAGTAGCCTTCTGGCAATCATCGTGGTTTTGATCCCGGATAAAAGGCGACAGCGCTACTATGCGGAGTCTCCCGTCGAGACTCCAGTTACAACCGGAGAAACTCTCCTTCATGGGAGGTTGGTATCGTGAGCAGTGGACCTCTAATAGCAGCGATTCTCGGTGGCGCCACCGTCGCACTGATAGTCGTCGGTACTATATGGCCAGTGCCATCTGCGGCTGCTTATGCCGGTCGCGGAACGCTGGTCCGCTCGTCATCAACTCCTGAAGCAGCCGTCGCAAACCTAGGTGATGAAATTCGAGCCCAAGCATGGGATAAAGCATATGCCAGCTTCGCGAACAAAGCGGAATTTACCGAGCAGGAGTTTATTCATAGCTTGAGCGGAGCCTACCCTGGCCTCCTTACGTATTCCACCATTGACAACTTTGAAACACGATCAATTCATGCCTCCGACAACGAAGCAGAGATCGATCTCAAATTGCATTGGGCGACTGTTGTCGGAAACTCCGCCCGTACATATCACCTCCACGTGGTGAAGAACGGAGATCATTGGGAGTCGGAATGGCCCATTGTCAAGGAGCCTACTGTACCTCCGCAAGTTATTCCTGTGAATTATCTTCGCTGGGATGTGATCTACCGCGGCCCGGGAGATGACTGGGGAGCACAGGATGCGGAAGCTCCCCATGTTCGAATCGTTGACATGCACCCAGTGGAGCGGGCCGATGGCGTCGTGGTCCTTGGCGAACTTCTAAATGAAGATGTTGTGCCCGCTTATGTTTCTGTCGGCGCAACTTTGATGTCGAAAAACCAGTCGCAGATTGCAGCCGAAGACTGCTTTGACAAGATTTCGCACATCTTGCTGCCTAAGCAGACAACTCCTTTCTTGATCAAGTTCTCCAACGTGACATTATCGCAGGTCGGCAGCATCCGCATGACGCCACAATCAATGCTGATTTCCGCGTCGGCGGACCCGGTTGTTGAGATTGGAGACGAGCAACTGCATCCGGCCCCCGATGCATCTTTGACTGGACAACTCATTAATCAAAGCGGTCAGATAGTGAACGTCGCGCACGTTCTTGGGACCTTCTATGACAAGAACGGTCAGGTTGTCTGGGTGGCTGACCAATATGTCGACAGCGCACTCCTTCCCCAAAATCCCGTTTCGTTTGACATTCATATTCCGGAAGATCTCGCCAGGAACGTCAGCACTCAGCGCACTGTCTTAGCGACTTACAGTTCCGGAGGCTCACAGTGATATCCAGACATCTAATTCTGCTTGCCGTGCTGGGGGTTGCCGCTGTCGATCATGCCTACGCCCAGGGGGAACGCATCACCTTGCAAAAGGTTGTTGAAGCCGGTAGCGGATTTTCAATCCAGAGTGCCGGGAGCGGGAAAGCAGTCCTATATCTAATCGGGCCTGGCGACGTTCTCAAGCGAGATTTACAGCTTGGACAGAATGCGGTGTTCTCTCCAGGATCGCTCTTCAATGCAGGGCACTATCTCGTCGTTCTTACGGGAGATTCATTTACTGAGACCGGCTCATTTGATGTTGTGCCCGCGAATAAACCTTCAAACCTCAGTTTTCTCGCCAAGCCCTCTCGTCTTCCAGTTGGGCTGCACGATGGCATCACCGGGGCAGTGTATGTCTTCGATGGTTATTACAATCTCATTGCCGTCCCTACTTCAGTCTCGTTCGAGCTTTCCACCTCTTCGGGCGCCATCCAAAAGCACATTGCACTCTCGCATGAGGGGGCTGCCTGGACCGCAATGGACTCGACATCAGAGCAAGGCGCCGATAGATTTGTGGCCCGGGTCGGTGAAATCTCCAGCACACGAGTTGTCGGACAAGTCCCAGGTGATCCGTGCGGACTAAAGATGAACGCCCGGCAAGAGGGGCAAAAGGTTCACTTGATGACGGATCCAGTCCGCGACTGCCACGGAAACGCGATCCCTGACGGAACGATTGTTACGTTCACTGAAAACTACAGCGGCGCACAGTCGACAATAGATGCCCCTTTGAAGCATGGGATTGCGGAAGCAACAATGGCAGTCCGCTCCGGAGCAACGTTCTCAGTCGCTAGTGGGGTGGTCATGGGAAACCAGATTGGTTGGATCAAATGACTGCACTCAAATGTCTGCTTATACTCTCTACTGCATTCGCCGCGACCTCAGACTTGAGGGCGATTCAGGTCGCAGTTCATGTGGAACCAGTAGATCTGCACGGACCACGCCACCTAGAAGACCAGAGTCAGGCGGCCGTAATTCGGGATTATCTTCACGCTTGGCAGAGTTTCCGCGCTGCGCTAGGGCAGAATCAACCAGAATTGCTCGGAGTAGACTTTGTCGGAAGCGCCAGAGACAAGCTAGCGGGCACAGTCAAGCAACAGGCCGAACTGGGGATTCGAACTCAATATCAGGATCGGTCGCACGATCTTCAGATTCTCTTTTACTCCCCAGAAGGCTTGTCCATCGAGTTGGCCGACAAAGTCGAATACGATGTGCAAATCATCGACCACGACAAGATTGTAACGACCCAGCGGCAAAGCGCTCGCTACCTCGTTGTATTAACCCCTGCCGAAGTGAGATGGAAGGTGAGGGTTTTCCAGTCAGTGCCCGAGTGATGCCGATATGGACGATCGCCGGTTGCTGCCGTACTGAGTAGCATCGAACGAGAAAGAGACGGCGATCATTGCCGATCAAAATCTTCAATCCAGGAGCTAACTATGATCTCAATCGTTGTACCCATTTATAACGAAGAAGAACTTGTCGTGCGGTTCCATGAGGCGGTGGCAAACGCCATGGAAGACACCCACACACAATGGGAAGTAGTGTATGTCAACGATGGTTCCACGGATTCGTCGCTCGAACTGCTGAAGGGACTGCAGAATCTGGATCCACACGTGGCTGTGGTCGAATTGTCACGCAACTGGGGCCACATGGGTGCCATTTCGGCTGGCCTGCAAACTGCGCGCGGAGCGGCTGTGATCCTCATGGATGGCGACTTCCAGGATCCGCCGGAAGTGCTCCCGAAGCTGATTGATGCCTGGCGCGATGGAGGCGAGGTTGTGGTTGCAGTAAGGAAGAGCCGACAGGAACGGCGCAAGATTCTGGCGAAGCTTTTCCCTCTCTTTTATCGGGTGATGGGCGCACTTTCCGACTACCCGATTCCGCTCAACGCGGGGATATTCAGCCTCATGAGCAGGAAGGTCGTCGACTCAATCAATAAGATGGGTGAGAGAAACCGCTACCTGCCGGGACTGCGAGCCTGGGTCGGCTATCGGAACAAAGTGGTCTACTATGATCGCCAGGACAGATTGGCCGGCGATGGCAAGCTCTCTTTCATAAGCCGAATCAAATATGCGATGGATGCAATTACGAGCTTCAGTTACAAGCCGCTGCGGCTAAGTTTCGCGCTATTTTTCATCGCGAGTTCTATATCGGCGCTGCTGATGCTCTGCATGCTTGCCTCCGGCAGTTCCTTTGCAACTGTAGGATTCGGGGTGGGCGCAGCGGTGTTCTTTGTTGGCGGCCTGCTGCTTCTCTGCATGGGTGTGCTGGGTGAGTATCTTGGGCGTGTATATGACGAGGTGCGGAGCCGGCCTTTGTCCATCATCAACAGGGTCTATCATTCCGCATCGCCGAACACGCAACCGGTTGGTATGATCGCGGTGCAAGGTGACAAGTATCAGAAGCGAAACGCCACCGAGGCGGCGTAAGGCGATCCTCACTCGTCCTTCCGCGCGGGAGGGGTTACTGAATTGAGTCGTATCACCGCTAAGGTGCGCGTTTTGGCTGCTCCTTAACCTTAGGCCGGCGCATTGCTGGCCTGAGGCGACTCTGGATCATTCCTCCTAACATTCGGCAGGACCTGTAAATCGCTTCGCTCCTGTTCATAATCGATGCGCCTGCGCTGCATAGACTTGTTCGCAAAGTTGCTTCGAGACGGATCCATCAGTTTCTTATGAATGGTCCCGGCTTCGGAGCCGTTATTCTCATAGGTCTAAATGACTGCGAGCCGCTTACGATCCGAACAGGAACCATGGGGTGATTGCAGCGCTGCTCCAATCGCCAGGCAGTCTGAGGAATGGTAGGGCTCTGTGCGGCTTGTCTCCATGAATGATGGCATGCTGTTGGTACAACACCAACTTCTCGACATTGGTTAGGTACGAAAAAAACATATTGAAACACGCAATGCGCAATTCAGAAACTGAGCTTTCCAGCCTGCTTGGAGACACAGGATGAACGTGCAATCTAGATAGCGATAGCAAAGGCGGCCCTGTATTGTGCTCAATTGTTCGAAGCTTCGTCAAATGGGCGATGCAGATATCTACCTGTTGCTTTCCTGCCTGGAAGAAGCTTTGGAACGCAACGGTGATGTTAGGCTCGCGGCTAATCCCAAGGAGGCATCTGCGACTTTCGATCGTTCCGCATTAGGGGGTCTTTTAGAATTGTTGGACACGACATCGAGTGTAACGGAAACTTTCCGGTGGGTTCCAAAGAATGGCACTCCACCAAGGGTTGTGCCTTGCAGTTGACACAACAATCATTTGAATGGTTCATAGCCACTCTCGAATTGCACTCGCGAAGAATATTTGTTACGTGTTCCCGGGAGGACTACATGAGGATATCGAGTTATCGGAAATGGAAGCAGATCGCTTGCCTGGTGTTCAGTTTGGCGTTACCAATGTCTGAGGTGGCCGCGGCATCGTCGCAACCTTTGTTCAGCCCCGAGCAGTTACCAATCGCTCCGCCTCAAGATCAGTCCCAGCCCTCTGCGACTCAGACGCCGAGTCCACAGCCCGGCGCCGTGCAGTCCAGCTCTGATCAATCGCAAAATGGCATCGCGAGGCCCGTGGGCACTGCCGCGGCTCCGGCTGAGCCGGTAAATGGGGTTGCCGCCACAAGGCCCGTCGGAGCCGCGATTGCCCCAGCGAAACAGCGTTGCGCCCGAGTAATCTTGATTCGCATGAGTATAGTGATTGGCGCAGCAGTTGCCGTCGGAACCGTCGTAGCTCTTACGCGCGCGAGCCCCAGCCGACCGAACTAAGCTATCGGCAGATGTGTTATAGAACCTCCGAGTTGGTTTATGTTGGGACAGCGAATCGGCGGTCGCACAAACTTGATCAGTGTCGCCGGCATTTATGGCGCCGGGAAGAGTACACAAGTCGAAGCTCACCGAGGTCTCCTGAGAGAGGAAGATTTGCGGGGACAGATAAGCGGTTCTGGGACACTATTGCCAGGTTGATACGTTTTAGGGAGTTCGCCAAGTATGTCCTTTTAAAACTTGACAGAGGACTCGGTATTCCAAAGGCACCAATCGACCGGAGAGACAAAGACAGTAGATCGTGGCCCATGACAGTTGTGTGCTTGTTCATCTACTTGGTGGATGCCTTCTTGAGCCGGAGAGCTTTGGAAAACACATATTTGTCGGGGCGGTCTCGTCATCTTCGACCGATATACCTATGACGAATTAGCCAATCTAACTCTATCCAGCCCGTTCGTCGCGTCGGATAGATCAATTTCATTCATATAAATATTCTCGATGAACGCATCTCGTCCCGGCTGGCTCTTACTGTAAAGGGCGAACGTACCCACGCCGAGGCAATGAAGTGATCCACATGTACGTCGCAGATTCCACCGGACGTCTCACTGCAAATGCCAATGCACGCCCAAACCTTGTCGGTAAATGTGCAGTTTTAGATATGCACGTCCTCAGCCGCACGGGCGATGGTGTTTCATTCGACATCGAGTGATTCCGGCATTATGAAGTGGCCCACTTCGGCGGTTTGTTCTGGCCCACCCCCTGGACAGAGCGAACTCCTAGTCTGGACTGAGCGCGAGCTTAGGACGGGGGCGGGAGTTGGACTGGAGAGCCAAGGTGTAGCTTTACGAGCAGATTCGCCGGGAGTATGAGTTTGGGGCGGGATCGATCATCGGGGTGGCGCGGAAGCTGGGCGTGCATCGGCGCATGGTTCGGGAGGCAGTTCGGAGCGCGTTGCCGGCACGACGGAAGAAGACGGAACGGCCTCATTTGAAGATTGCGCCGGCGGCAGCGTTCATCGAGGAAGTTCTGGCAGCCGACCGTAAGGCGCCGCGCAAGCAACGGCACACGGCCAAGCGCATCTGGGAACGTATCCGTCTGGAAGTGCCGGGCTGCATGGCAGCCGAGCGCACGGTTCGCCAGTATGTAGAGCGGCGCAAGCAGGAGCTGGGCTTCGGCCGTCGCGAGACTTTTGTGCCGCAGAGCTACGAGTTTGGCGTCGAGGTTCAGATCGACTGGTACGAAGCGTATGCCGATCTGGATGGCGAACGGATCAAGCTGCAGGTGTTTTCGATGCGGTCGATGGCCCGCGGCGCCGCCTATCATCGGGCGTATCTGCGGGCCACACAGCAGGCGTTCCTCGAAGCCCACGAGCTGGCGTTTCACTACTTCGGCGGTGTCTTCCGCAAGCTTCGCTACGATAACCTGACCAGCGCGGTGAAGAAGATCTTGCGTGGCTATGAGCGGGAGATGACAGCCCGGTTCATTGCCTTCCGCTCGCACTGGCGGTACGAGGCTAGCTTCTGCACTCCAGGCGAGGGCCATGAAAAGGGCGGAGTGGAAGGCGAAGTGGGCTATTTCCGCCGCAACCACTGGGTCCCGGTGCCGGCGGCCAGAGATCTTGCCGATCTGAACGCCAAGCTGTTTGCGGACTGCCGTCAGGATGAGAACCGCATGGTCGCAGGCCGCACGGAGAGTGTCGGCGCGCTGTTGCTTATCGAGAAGGAGCATCTGTTACCGCTGCCCGCGGAAGATTTCGATCTGGCCGAGGTGAGCTTTCCGCGTGTCGATCAGGCCGGCTGCGCGAAGGTGCGCACGAACTTCTACTCCGTGCCACTGAAGCCGGGAACTGTTGTCGAGGCTCACGTCTATTCCAGCGTGGTCGAGTTCCGGCAGAACGGGGTGCGCGTGGCCCAGCATGAGCGCAGCTACGAACGTGCGCGCCAGATCCTCGATCTGGAACATTATCTCGACGTGCTTGAACAGAAGCCGGGCGCACTGCGCGGATCGAAGCCCTTGGCCCTGTGGCGGGCGCAGGGACGATGGCCGGAGAGTTATGACCGGCTCTGGGAGTTGATGGCGGGCAAGCTGGGACGCCAAGGCGGCGCCCGCTCCATGGTAGCGGTGATTCGCATGGGACACGAGTTCGGCCATGCCAAGCTCGAGGCCAGTGTGGTCGAGGCGCTTGCGCTGGGCTGCACGGATGTGGCCGCGATCCGTCATCTGCTCATGGCCGACGAGTTGCAGCACGTTGCTCAGCAGACTATCGAGATCGGCGTGCTTGCCGCATACGAACGTCCCTTGCCGACCATGATCGAGTACAACCAGTTGCTCACCGCTGGAAGCAACTAGGTGCAGGCATGAGCATGGAGGCCGGAAGCATCGCCCAGCACTGCAAGACCCTGCGCCTAGCCTTCATCGGAGGGCAGTTCGCGTCGCTGGCTGAGGAAGCGTGCAAGCAGAACCACTCGCATCTTCACTACCTGGAAGCTCTGCTCCAGGGCGAGGTCGAGGATCGTGAACGGCGCTCCATCGAACTGCGCCTTAAGGATGCACACCTGCCGCGGATGAAGACGCTGGAAGAGTTTGATTTCGCGCAGTCGCCGCACATCCCGGCAGCGCGCATCCGCGCCCTGGCCGAAGGCGGCTATCTCCAACGCGCCGAGCCAGTGCTTCTGGTCGGTGAACCCGGCAACGGGCCTGGCTATCGCCGCATGCCGCCAGCGGAAACGAGTTCGCTTCACTACTGCGGCGGCACTGGTCAACCAACTCGTCGAGGCCCAACGCGACCAGAGTCTCACGCGCATGTTGAAACGGTGGGCCAGCGTGGAACTGATCGTTATCGATGAGCTGGGCTATGTCCCCCTGGCTGAGGTGGCCGCCGAACTGCTCTTCCAGGTGATCGCCGAACGTGCCGAAAAGGCCGCCGTGATCGTGACCACCAACTTGCCGTTCTCTGAGTGGCCACAGGTCTTCACCAACGCACGCCTGTGTAAGGCGGTACTCGACCGGCTCACCGACCAGGCCCACATCATCGAGACTGGCGCTGAGTCATACCGCTTCCGCAGAACGCTGGGGAAGAAGAGAAAAATGTAACCACTGGAGGCGTCGCCGTTCGGTTCTGCTTCCGCTTCGCCCTACGGGCTACGCTCCAGCAGAACCGAACACTACCCTCTAAACCTCAACGTTCCAAGGGTGGGCCAGATTAAACCGCCGAAGTGGGCCAGACCAACTTGCCAAAAGCATCGAGCTCCGACTTCCGCGAGATGCACTCGTTGGTCGAATGAAAGTCGCAGCCGTCAATGGTCAAATGCTTGCAGGAGTCGATGTCGATCGAGTCGCACCGCTCTTGACAACCACACCCTCGAACGTAACTTGATCGAAGTAGCTAGGATGGATCGGCTACATGCCGTGGTTCTGCGTGAAGCATTTCTCGCTGCGCACATCTCTGCAGTTCACAAGTTCAACTAAGGCGGGAAACCGAATTCCGCTTGGCAGATCAAGCCGGCCCTGCACTACGGGCTGCCAATCATCCTTGCCGGTCCTGCGATACCGATATCCTCAGAATCCCAGGCGGATATGAAGGCGCTATGGCCCCTCATCCAGTGGCATTCCCATAGCACTTGGACCAAAGGGTAGTCCGACACATCGGGCGAACGCCTGAGTGTCGCACCCTCTTCCAGGCGCAGAACAACCCCGCTGCGCAACGTCAATCGACCCGAAAGATAATCTCCCACTGGCACTACAACCTCGCCGCCGGAAATACCGAGCAGTACTAAATCGTCTGCAGGATCGAGAGAGCATCCTTGGCCGTCCCAAAACGCTTAGGCCACACGAATTCACGGCGCAGCGGGTCTCGAAGGAAACTGTCGCCACCCTATCAGCATGATTCGATCGAGGGCGCGAGTGGACCACAGGTGATTCTACTGCTTTCTCCGTGAAGTTGGTCAGACCACGCTTTCTCCGCACACACATAAAGTAAGCCGCCTATGGCCCATATTTATTCCTAGTTTCAAAGGAGTATGTTTTTCTCTTGACATCATTGAGCACAGCTATGGATAATTCCAGCGTTTCAGAGGTCAGACCACTAAGCACTCCCAATTCGCTCCGTCGCAGGCTGACTAACTCGATCGGGCAGAGAAGTCGGAGCGATTCTTTCGGAGGTTCTTCCCATGCATCGCATCCCATCTGCACTCATTCCGTTAGTATGTTTGCTGGCTGTATCGAACAGCCCCGCCCAGGCACCAATTGCTTTGCCGTACACCATGACGACAATCGGCGGCTTGTCGCCGATGACGCCAGCTGCCGGGACTCAGTGCCCGAATCTCCCCACGGGCGTGGTGTCGACCGACGCCTTCGGCGACGGCTGCCTGGCAGTCAATGGCATCTTTGGCGTGGGTGCTTTCAGCGGGTTGGTCGTTGACCCGTTTGGAAATGTGCTCGTCAACGACGATATCAAGGGAGTGCTGCATCTAATCAATCCGAATTCCGGAATCATGACTCTTGTGGCGGGCAACGGCACAGCCTGCTCCAGTAAACAGGATTCTTCGGGCGACGGCTGCATTGCCGCAACCGGCACGCCGAGCTCGCCAATTGCCGATTCTCGTGGAGTCGGCATTGATCCATACGGCAATATCCTGCTGGCTGGCTACAACGATCATTTTGTTCATATCATCTGCCGGAACGCTTCACCTTTGTGCGGAAGCGGGGTGCCGTCTGCCGCGAATCCAATTCAAATTCCGGTCGGCAATATGGGGCTGGTTGCTGGCTGCGCCTATTCCTCGGGATCAAGCGGTGTGACAGGCTCGGGAGTGGACAATACCCCTGCATTCACTTTGCCCACGGCTGGATTCATTGGGTCGCCGTTTGTCAATTCAGGCGGCAGTTCTTCGGCCTGCACTACATCGCTTGGCGAAGTGAATCAGCCGCGCGGCGTGTCGGCAGATGCGTACGGCAATGTCTACTATGCTGATACCACAAGTGAGAGGTGGCGTGTCGTGTTGGGCCCCCAAGCCTACAACGGTGTCACGAATCCACTGTGGGCTGTTCTCGATCTGAATCCATCCTGGTACAACGGCACAACCAAATTCCTTAGCGCAGGTTACGTTTATACGGTTGCAGGGGGAAGCACGGTCGCCACGACAAAAAACTCATCCTGCGCCGGAGGTGGAGCTGCCACGGACACCGATGGCGACGGATGCCTCTTCACCGCTGCAACGGTATTTGCAAGCACCAGCGATGCCCAGGGCGTAGATGTGGACGCGGCAGGTAACATGATCTTCACTGACGCGGGCCATGGCTTGTTGCGCGTCCTATTCGTCAACGGAGCAGGAGCAGCCGGCGCGGCGATGATGAATGCGATTGAAGTGAACAACGAGGGATTGAATCCTTCGAGCCCACAACCGGGCTTTGTGTACTCGCTTGCCGGCGGAGGAGCAACCGGCGGCGTCTCCGCCACGCCTGCACTCGGCAACAGTCGCACCGCACTCGATTCCTCAAGCACCAAGCTGACCGTAAGCCCGCAAGGCAACATCTTTATCGGTGACAAGACTCGCGTCCTGTTCTTCGACATCAACTCGGGTTTCATTCGCACGCTCATCTCACAGGCATCTTCGAATGTGGCTGCCGGAAACGATTGCAATGGAGTGTCGGGGCAGGAGTCGTTAAGCGCATACAGCGATGCATGCCCAGCCGCGAACGCCGAGTTTGGCAATAGCAATGGGTTGAGCGTCGGCGTCGATGGCGGAGGCAACCTCTATTTATATGACGGCGCCAGCAGTACCACGGGCCAACTTGTGCGCAAGGTTCTCGCGCAGGCTTTGGCCGAGCAGTCGCTGGGTATTCCATTGATTCAAACCCTCGAGGTTCATTTGCCTGAGAACGCGACCGGTGCTGTAAGCGGAGCTGCAGCCACTTTGACTTCGACTCCAGATATGGCTGCGGCCGCGCCCGCGTGCACACAGAACGCCGATAACTCCGTTGACTGCTTCGTATCAGTCACCGCGACGCCTTCGGTGGTTGGTCTGCGCTCGGCTACGCTTACGGTAACGTTGCCTGCGGCGAGTTGGGAGAATGCGTCCGGCAGCGTTTCACTGGGAGGGATCATTGCTGGATCGGTGCTGGTTGCTGACAATGCATCGACTGCGGCGAACGGCGTAACCACACCTGTTTCACCCAATACGAATGCAGTGTTTACAGGAATCATACCTGCAGGCGTGGATCTCGATGGCGCGGACAACGTCTACGTGATGGACTCAAACAGTGGATCGATTCTCGAGTCGGTGCAGGGCGCAGCCGGCGTAGTGATCTCTTCGCAACTGCCGGCTAACCCAAGCCAGATTGCAGTCGATCAGTTCGGCGATGTCTTTGCCGTTGGCAATGGAACGCCCACGATTGAAGAGCTGAAGGTGAGCGGAGCACCGGCATCTGCAGGAGCGCCCGCGACGTTTGCATCTACCACAGTTTCCTACACGACCATCAATACCGGTACACCTGCTCCGCAGGGAATCGCAGTCGATCGCGCGGGCGATCTTTATGTTGCCGACAACCAGGGATCGGCTGCGAATAATGCCATTTATCGAATCACGCGTGAGCCTAATCCTGCGCTGCAGCAAATCACTGTAGCCACCGGCTTTTCTAACCCCGTCTCTCTGGCAGTGGATGGCTCGGGAAATGTGATTGTCGCCGACAAAGGCGCAGACGCGGTGTATAGACTTGCACCAAATACCAACGGATCCTACACGCAGACCACCCTTCTTTCCGGAATAACTCCAGTTGCAGTGGCTACAGACCCGGCAGGAAACGTGTACGTGCAGGACCAGGGCAGCACCACTGTGATTGAGGTTCCGCTCAGCGGCGCGGAGACACCTGTTCTCACTGGTTTGCAAAACCCCACCGGGGTCGCAGTCGATGGCCTGGGGAATCTGTATAGTGCCGACGCGGCAAAAATGAATGTTTTGCAAGTTGTGCGCGACCAGGGGACCTACGGATCCACCAACAGCTCGCTCACGAGTATCGCAGCCACCCTCACTAACGTGGGCAACCGGGCTGCGGCAGGAACGGCACAAACTCAGTCCAGCGCATTTGCATTCTCGGCCAGCGATTGCAGCCTCGCGTCAGACATCGCGTTTGCATCCGGGCTGGCTTGCCCGATAACAGCCGAGCTATCTTCATCGGTGCTCCAGAATCCTGGAACAACCTACACCGATGCACTCTCATTCCTCGCAGCGTCCTCCATTGGATCAGTCAGCTTCAGCGACATAGCGCCTGCCGGTCCCACTTCCATGACAGTTGTTGGACCCGCCAATCCTCTATTCGCATCTAGCGGCACGGAGGCCACCTTTCTCGCGGCTGTCACCGGAATCTCCTCTCCCGCCGGCAGCCCGATCTCTGTCACCGTCAGTTCAATCACGCTTTCGGGAGAGGCAGTTGTTTATTCCGGTACGCCAACGCTCAACGCATCGGGCCAGGCGGCCATTCCACTCTCTGGCCTCGCTCCCGGCAACTACGCCATCGCGGTTACCTATGCAGGCGTCACCAACAAGTACTCGCCTTCCAGCGCATCGGCTTCATTCACGATCGAGCAGTACGTGGCCACCGGGGATAGCCGCACCGTCACCGAGCCGTCAATCCCGGCCGTCTGCACCGTACTCAATGCCGACATCGCGATGGTGAATAACGATATTCCAGCGTCGGCAGACTCGTCTGTCAGCAATCCAGATGGTGAGCGCATCCAGGCCGCGTTGAACGGCTGCGCAGGGACAGGAAATGCCGTTGAGCTTTCTATTGGGAGCGGAGGAAGCGACGCATTTCTCAGCGGTCCGCTCTCCATGCCGTCTAACGTAACGTTGCTCGTCGACCCAGGCGTGGTGCTGTTCTTCTCACGCAATGTGCAGGACTACGACACCATCCCCGGCACACACACATGCGGCACTGTCAACAGCAATAGTGCGACGGCAAGCTGCCTGCCTCTCCTCGATATTCCCACCGGTGCCACCAATGTCGGCATCATGGGCTTTGGAAAGCTCGATGGTCGCGGCGGAGATCCGCTTCTCAACGCCTTCCCGTCCAGTTTCACGGGCCAGAGCTGGTGGGGCCTGTCGTCCATCGCCAACAACGGCGGCAATCAGCAGAATCCTCGCTTCGTTCAAATGGATTCAGGCTCGAGCAACATTACACTCTACAAAATCACGTTGCGCAATTCGCCACTCTTCCACATCTCTACCACCGGAGCCGTGTCCGACTTCACTGCCTGGGACATCAAAATCGTCACGCCCACCAGTTCACGCAACACCGATGGCATCGACCCCGGTAACGCACAGAATTTCACCATCACCCGCTCATGGATCTCCGACGGCGACGATAACATCGCTGTTGGTGCGGCTGGTTCCGCACCTTCTGCTAACATATCGATCACTAATAATCGTTTCTTCGCCGGTCACGGCGAGTCCATCGGCAGCTATACGCAGGGCGGCGTGAGCAATGTGCTCTTCGACAGCAACATGCTTTCCGGTAACGGCATTGCGGGGGAGGGCAGCTCAATCAATGACACGGCCGATAGCAACTCCACAGGCCTGCGTATCAAGTCCGGCTACGATCGCGGCGGCCTGGTAACCAACATTCAATACTCGAACTCCTGCTTCCAAGATCACAAGGCGGAAGTTGTGTTTAGCCCAAACTACGAGGACACGACGGGAAGCTTCGCGCCTAATATCCAGAACATACTTATGCAGAACATCGCGGTGCTCACGGCGGGAACGGTGCAGCTCACCGGCACAAGCGATAGCGGCACAAATTATCTGCTCCAACTCACACTCGACAACGTAAGCTTCCCCAGTCCGTTCGCAACTTCGGCGTTCAGTCCCACGCCCACTGAAACTGCCATGACCTATGGGCCTGGCCAGGTCTCGAGCGATTTCATCTCCGACTATGCGACTTTCTCCGGCGCCAACGGCAACACTGTCACGGACACCATCACTGCAACCAGTCTCAATCCGCCTGTGTGCAGCTTCACTTACATTGCGCCGGAATTGACAGGACCCAATGGTGTGTCGCAAACTATCACCGAAGGCCAGAATGTTACCGCAGTTGCGATTCTCACGCCTGCAGTAGGCGGCGCAGCCTATCCCACGGGAACCGTCACGCTCACCGACGCGCTGACAAATGCCGCAACCACAATAACGCTGCCGGGAACTACCGACACATTTTTCATTCCGCTCACCGGACTGGCTCCAGGCGCGCACAGCTTCACTGCAACTTACTCTGGTGATTCGAACTACACGCTCACCTCCGGCCAGACCGTGTACTCCAATATCGGGCCCTACGTTGTCACCGTCAACGCCGGCAGCCTCGGTGCTACCAGCACCGCGTTGTCCGGTGTGCCCGCCTCGATCGCTTATGGCAGCTCCTTTACCGCAACGGCGATAGTCACTGGCAGCAACCCCACCGGCACGGTCGAGTTCATCGTGAACGGCACAGTCTACGAAAGCGCCGCGGTCAGTTCCGGATCGGCTTCCGCCTCCATCAGTCTTCCATACAGCACAAGCGCGTACAACATCTACGCCGTCTATAGCGGCGATGCGGCTAACGACGGCTCCACTTCCGCACCACAGTCCGTTACGGTCACTCCCGCGCTTACCACCACCGCGCTTTCGGCGAACACTACTACCACGACCCTCGGTCATCCAGTGGTGCTTACGTCAACCGTCGCTTCCTCCGTCGGTGCGCCCACCGGATCCGTCACGTTCACCTACACCACCACCGGAAGCAGCACGCCGCAGGCCACCACAGCTATGCTGGTTGCCGGGTCCTTGCCGGATGCAGCCGTGGCCACCGCCGGAATCGATCTTCCGACTGGCACAGACAACGTCACGGCAACGTATGCCGCCAGTGGAAGCTTCGCTGGCTCGGCTTCCGCGCCCATGACCTTCACGGTCACCAATGGGAGCATTATTCCGCTGCCCGCCAATCCGATACCTCTGCCTTACACCATGACAACCATTGCCGGTGGCGCAACGGCTAACTGCTCCGGCGAAACCGACAGCTTCGGAGACGGCTGCCCGGCGACTTCCATCCTCCTCGGCGGTTCAGTCGATCTGCGCAGTGTCGTCGCCGATCCTTTCGGGAACATATACCTAACGGATGCGGTGGCAAGCACTGTCCGCCGCATCGCGCCCAACGGTGTCATCACCGATTTCGCCGGCAAAGTCAGCGGCTCGGCATGCGCTCCCACCGCGACAGTTGGTTGCCCGCCCACTGAAGTCAGTCTCGACAAGCCGCGCGGCATCGCTTCTGACGCTCAAGGCAACATCTACATCGCCGGCTACGATAGCCAGGAAGTCTTCAAGGTCAGTGGCTCCACCGGCCTGCTCTATCTCGTTGCGGGCACAGGCAGCGCTGGCAGTTCCGGCGACGGCGGCCCGGCGGCTTCCGCTCAGGTGAATGCCCCTCGCGGCGTTTGGGCCGATACAGTCGGCAATGTCTACATCGCCGACACATCGAACAACAAAATTCGCGTTGTTGACATAGCCGGGAACATCCACACTTTCGCCGGTACCGGAACTGCATCTTCGTCAGGCGATGGCGGCCTTGCAACTTCGGCCACCATCAACAACCCGCAAGGCGTGATGACTGACGCAAATCTGAATGTCTATATTGCCGACTCCAGCGGTGGCAAGATTCGCGTTGTCTGCGTGACCTGCGGCACCGGCTCCCCGCTAGACTCTCTGCTCGCGACGCTCGGTATCTCTTCGCCGCAGAACGGAAGCATCTACACCATCGCTGGCGGAGGCGGCTCGACAGGACCGTATCCCACGCTGGCGACAAATGTCAGCATGAGTCCGCAGAAGCTGGCCATTGACCTGAGCGGCAACATCTACATCTCCGACGGAAACGGCATTGCCTGGTTCCTTGATGCGCATACCGCCTCCATTCGTCCCATCGCCGGGGCAACAAGCACGAATTGTTCTGCGGCGACAGACAAATTCGGAGACGGATGTCCAGCAGCGCAAGCAGTCATCGGCGATGGCGGCAACGGCATTGGCGTTGGAATGGATGGGCTCGGCAACCTCTACATTTCTGACACACTCAACGCGCGCATTCGTAAAGTCCTAACTGGCCTTGCAGCACCCGCAACTGCAACCGCAAGCACAGATAGTCAATCCGTTGAATTGCACTTCATCGAAGGCGACTCGCTCGCCGCAACCCGCGGCCTCTCCTACACTTCGAGCGAGTGGTCTCTCGCCACTCCTGCTTGCACTCTCAATTCCGACACAACCTCCGATTGCCTGCTGATTTCAAACTTCACACCAGCCGTCCCCGGCGCACGCTCTACTCCGCTCACGGTCAACAGCGCGCAAGGTAATACTTCTGTTCTTGGACTTAGCGGTATTGGTCTTGGTGCTGGCGCCACTCTTGATCCGGCAACTCAGTCCACATTCGGCTCGGGTGTCGCCGTAACCGGGCTTGCCGCTGACAACGACGGCAACATCTACGTCTCCGATTCGAATACCAAGCAGGTATTCCTATTCACGCCGGCCGCACAGGCGCAAGGCACCAGCGCGCCCGGAATGGCTCTTGCAACATTCGCTGCTCCAGGCGCAATTGCGGTCGATCCGCGCGGTTTTACCTATGTGGCCGACACATCCGCGGGAACAGTCACGCAGATATCGCCCGCCCGTGCAGTCACGCCTTTGCCATTTACGTTCACTACACCTGCAGGTCTCGCAGTCGACGCGCTCAACAACCTCTACGTCTCGGATTCCGCGGCGCAAGCTGTCTATCAGATCGATCCCATCACCGGAGTCGAGCACACGCTTGCACTAGGGGCACTCATCTTCCCAGCAGGCCTGAGCATCGATCCCGCGGGGGACCTGCTCGTTGCCGATCCCGGAGCACCGGCCATTTACTCCTTCAATTTTGCCACCGGTGCGCGCACTACGCTCTCGAGTCCTGCCACAGCGCCTTCGGCGGCTCTCACTGATGCGGCCGGAAACTTGATCATCGCGGATGCAGCCTCAATTCTCGCCGTTCCCGCAAGCACCAACAGCTCGCCCTTCACTGTCGCCAGCCTCGCCCCATCAGCCTTAGCTATCGATGCGGCAGGAGACCTCTACTCGGGGTCAGCTGGCGGTGTGCTCAAGCTCGAGCGCACACAAGGCTACGTGCAGTTCGCCGCATCCTCAGCGCAGCAATCTGTCAACCTCCTCGAATCTGGAAACCAGCTCTACGTTGCCCGCTCATTCACCCAGACCGACATCACCGACTACACACTCGCTCCGGTTGCATCCACTGACTGCGCGCTCACGCCCAACGGCTCTGGAACCCTTGCTGTCGGGGGCGTCTGCGCGATTGCAGCCACTTACACACCATCAACTTATTCCACCACTACCGATAGCGTGACTTTCAACGGCAATCTCTTCAACGCCGCTCTTTCCACACCGTCTTTGGTCCAACTCACTCTCACCGGTCCCTCGACTGCGCCCGCCTCCACTTCGACGCTTGGCGCGTTCAATCCCGCATCGCCAATATATGACCAATCCGTTACGCTAAGCGCCACAGTCTCCGGCACCGCAATAGTGCCCGCCGGCACGGTCGTCTTCACTGTCGACTCTTCCACATTCAACGCCACGCTCGCCAACGGCAACGCTTCCACAATCGTCAATGGACTCACCGCCGGCTCGCATAGCATCTCAGCTGCATACACCAGCAGCAACGGCTACGCGTCATCCACATCTACAACGGCGACGCTCGTTATCGGCCAGGCCACTCCCATCGTCACCTGGACCGCGCCCGCTGCCATTACGTATGGCACAGCGCTAAGCGCCACGCAACTCGATGCATCCGCTTCGGTCGGCGGCACGCTCGCCTACTCGCCGTCAGCCGGGACAGTGCTCAGCGCCGGAACCCAAACGCTCTCTGTTCTCTTTACGCCCGCTGACACAACCGACTACAAATCTGTCACACAGACCGTGCAGTTAATAATTAACAAGGCGGCATCATCAGTGGCGCTTTCCGCCAATCCCATTCCGGCCGCGCAAGGTAAATCGGATGTGCTCACCGCGACGGTCACCGGCGCCGTCCAGCCCGGTGGAGCGGTTGTCTTCCTATCCGGATCCACCACACTCTGCACGTCCAATATCAGTTCGGGCGCAGCCACCTGCACGTTCACGCCAACAGCATCGGGCACGCTCTCCATCAGCGCGCAGTATCAAGGCGACGCCAATCACCTTGGATCGTCAGCGTCCGTTACCCTCAACGTCTATGACACGGCCATTACGGAGCAGTTCTCAAGCACGCAGTTGATTTATGCCGGTGCGACCAATGTGACTGTCTGCGTTGCCGGCAGCGCGGGAACTCCCACTGGCACTGTCCAGATCGTTGACGGCACAACGCTGCTCACCACTCTCACTCTGGGGGGCAATGGCTGCGCGTATTGGTACATCTCGCCCGGCCTCAGTGCGAGCACCCACTCCATCACCTCGGTCTACTCCGGTAACCGCAGCTATCCTCCAGGTTCTTCGTCGCCAACGATCCTCACCGTCAACCCGGTTCCGGTCAACATGTCCGTCTCCTGCTGGAACTCCTCGTTTCCCTACGGTGGCAACTACCAGTGCACCGTCAACGTCAGCTCAAACGCAGGCTCGGCACAGGGCGATATCACTTACAGTCTCGATGGAGGAGAAGCAGTTGCCGTCCCCCTTAGCAATGGAAATGCGCAGTTCACCATTGCCAAGCCGGCTGCAGGTAGTCACAGCGTTGTCATCGGTTATGCGCAGCAAACCAACTACGCGGCCGCCGCGTCGCAAACGGAAGACTTCACTGTGGCTCTTGCCCCGGTCAATATCTCTTTGACGCCATCCACCTGGTACGCGAAGGCAGGAACGTCTGTCACCTTCCAGTCCGCCGTCAGTTCGTGGAGCGCCGGTCCGCCCGAGGAAAGCGGATCGGTATCCTTCTACAACGGATCAATGTTGCTCGCCACCGTGCCCGTGAATAACACTGGCCAAGCCAGCTACACTACGTCGAGCTTGCCCGCCGGCCAGGAAACAATTAGTGCTACTTATGCAGGAGGGGCCGACTACGCCTCTGGCTCAAGCAGTGTAACGATTACGCTGACCCCGTAAGCGTCGAGAGTTTCCTAAAAACGGGAGCAAACACACGGAGCGGTGGGTCATTAGTTCTCGGGAGCGAATTGAGGCTGCCGCAGCATCATTGAAAATTAAGCAGGTACTGTTCGTTGCGCCTCGTTTTCGTCTATCCGTTGTTCGACCCCCCGGAACCTCGCAGTCACGATTCCGCCAGGCTTAGCTTCGGCAGAATGGCATTCTTCGACCCAAGAAACAGGCTCATGAGTGTCGATCAGTGGATCGAACCGGTGACCTCTTCCACGTCGTGGGAGACCTTGTTTGTTTGCAGGTTACAGATGGCAAATCACTGACGAGCATGATTAACCGGAAAAACCGGTACAGTCGACGCGATTTGACACCAAACTGATACCAATAATCAGAATGGGCCGCGTGCTGAACTTGACGGAACAACCCTTCAATTCCTTGTGTGGATTTCGGGCATAATTGCAGCTGCTAGAGATCATTCGGCTATTAAGCCGAAGGGGCGGAACTTGGAGTCCATCCTGATAAGATGCTTAGTTTAAATGACTTGATCGTCTGCTGAGCTCAGAGAAAACAACGGATCGCAAAAAAGACTGAGTAATTGTTCTTGCCGGTGGGTCGGAAAATCGACCCTGATCCGCCAGTAACCCACACAATTCAAGAGAGACTTTGGTCTTCCACCGGGCGGGGAATCATCTGATTGCCATGCGGAGACATTGACACGGAACAAGAATTGTCAATTTGAATGCCGGTTGCTACCAAAAATATGCAGCCTCAATCTTCGGGGAGCCGGGCTGCCCATCGATTATTTGTGTGCTCAACACAATCTCCATATTCTTCTTGTCGCCAGCTCCTTTTGCTTCGCGCTCTATTTGTGCCAGATCATCAGGGTCGGTGAGGAACTCGCCTGCTGCGATTGTGCCTCCGCGGCCGATTCCCGCAACGATGACCGAAAGATTTCCTGTATTGCTATCGGTGAACCGCGCGACAATACCGTAGTCTCGATAGTTGTTGGTGGCGAGCTGCACGGAGCGATCGACCACCCAGTGAGCCTGAGCCGGGGTCATGCTATCCACAATCGCGTGTTGCGACATGTCTGCATTGTTCGCAAAGTGAAAACGCAAGGGGTTGGTCAGCCGCAACGTCCATGCGTTATCGAAGGCTCCGATAAAGACCGTCGGACCATTCCGCAGATCCTGAAGGCTTGTTGCGCCCTCGCCTCTTACGGTGTACTTCTTACCGCTTGACTGAAGGATCCCGGCAACCTTTACAGTGGCATACACATCGTCCATTACGACGGCAGTGAGATTGTCCTTCATCACAATCTGACGTGATGGCTCGGCAGCGTCACGAAGAGAAATAGCTGAATATTGGAGCTGGTCAGCGAGGCAAAGAAGCACAGGATCTTTGGTGGTCAACACCGGTTGCCAGAATGAATCTGGCGGTGGCCGATGCATTCTTTGCCATTCGAGAAGGGATCCTGTCGATAGAAGCGCAGTGATGACAAAAGCGATTGCCAGCAGGAGCGCCGAACGGCGACCCCGGAACCCCGAGGGAGGAACTGTATGGGCTACAGGGATTTCAATCACTTTCCCGGCGGCGCGATCCAACTCCTCCAAGGTGGGATCACCGTCGCCCTTGGGCCAGTGAAACCTGGGAATATACGATCCCGAAGGCAGCGCGATGCGAAGTTCGCCTAAATGAGCCGAATCCTGATAATACAGTGCGACGCGCTTCCGAATTTCTGCCGCGGTGACCCGAACGATGGGATCTGCGGCAGTATCGTATTCGGGATCTCTGCCAAATATCTCAATCCCCAGCCACCGTTCGTTGATGTTGTCTTCTTCTCCTGCCAGGGTTCGTTCGGTAACAAAGCGCAGGAATGTCGGGAACCGTTTGCTGTGGCTGAAGTGGGGATCCGCTAAGAGACGCTCTAGTTGACCGCGGATCGCTTTCTTCTCAGACTCGCTCAGCGTTACGGGTTCGTCGCGCGAGGATTCGACCGACATGTAAGACTCCGAATGTTCGAGGCGATTATACTCCGACCCAAAAACGGATTTCTCGGCCAGAAGATTGAACTCTGCAAGATTACAGGGGGAAGTGAGCAACTCCTATCTTTTTACAGATAACGATTAAGGCTTTTCCGAAAAGACCAGGAGACCTTTGCCGTAAAGATGAGCCTCTCCACTCCGTACAGACCCTCACTCTCATACCGTAAGGACCTTAACAAGTATTCACCTAAACGCCTACAAAGGTTGCCGGTTACAAACCCCATTCACAAAGGACGCTGAAGGTGTGAGACCCATGCACCAAAGAGTTCTGGACCAGACGGGGAATGACCTGATGGAGGCTGCAAATTGAAAACGAACAGTAGCCGGAGACAATGGTCTCAATGGAACTGGGGCGGAATCGCAATTCTGCTTGCTCTGATGGCAGTCGGCACCCCACGGATCAACGCGCAAATCGCAACAACCACGGCAACGCTTTCCGGTGTGGTCTCAGATCCAGCGGGGGCAGTTATGACGAAAGCAACGTTGACCCTCACGAGCTCGGAGAAAGGCATTATTCGAACCATCACCACGGATGATGGAGGCCGGTATTCTTTCAATCAACTTCCGCCAGCCGCCTATAGTTTGACCGTCAAAGCCAAGGGTTTCGAGGCGTATCAACAGACCGGAATTGTGCTCGACGCCGCGGAAACCGCCACGCAGAACGTGACCCTGACGATCGGATCGGAAACCGTATCGGTCACTGTGACCTCGGATGTTTCCCAGCTGAATACGGATAACGCCAACGTCGCGGCAGACATTGACTCAAAGCAGATTGTGGAGTTGCCCCTGAACGTGCGCAACGTCTATGGCCTGGCCACGCTCAACTCTTCCGTGCAAAACTCGTCGGAAGGGCAGATCCTCCTCGGTGGCGGCGGCAACACAACCGACACTGCGGATCAGGACATCTCGTTCATGAACTTCGCCGGCGGCTTCTTTGGAACGACGGCATTCCTCGTCGACGGCTCATGGGATACCGACACCGAGTGGGGTGCGGTCATCTTCGTCCCCGGCGTGGACGCGGTTCAGGAATTCAAAATCCAGAACAACTCGTTTACAGCGCAGTATGGATGGAGCACGGGCAACGTGGTCAACGTGGTCACCAAGTCGGGAACGCGCAACTTCCACGGGTCGGCATACGAGTTTTATTCCAGCAACAACTTCAATGCTCTCAACTACTTCCAATCACCCGGCAGTTGCCAGGGTCTACTCAACACCAACCTTTGCACCTTCAGCCGCAACCAGGTTGGCGGAACGGGTGGCGGACCGCTGTACATTCCGGGCATCTATAAACAGCGGAACAAGACCTTCATCTTCGGTAACTACGAGCACTTCCATGCAAACACCCCAGCCCCGTCTCAGTACACGGTGCCAGACGCCAACTTCCTCGCCGGGAACTTCTCCGAGCAGCTCGGATCCACTTCTGCGGGCAACGATGCTCTCGGTCGGCCCATCTACAACGGTCAGATTTATGATCCGCGCAGCGGCCACGCCATTACTGCCGGCCAACCGGATACTTATAATCCTGTAACCAACCCCTACGGCACAAACCTGACGGCCACGCAAACCGGATACATCCGGAACCCGGTCCCGGGCAATGTTCTGTCCAACATTGCCGGCTACGCTCCGGATGCTGTCGGCGCCAAACTGCTGAGCTACTTTCCTGCGGCACAGAAGCCAGGCAATGTGGGCAACAACCTGACTCTGGCGGGACAGTCACCCACGTTCTGGGACGAGTACGGGATTAGGGTCGACCACAATATCAACGACAATACCAATGCCTATTTCCGCTACTCCTACAAGGAAGAGGCAAAGACCGGTGTTGCCGCTAACTGGGGAGCCGATCCGGCAGGCCAAGGCAATCAGCGGCCTAACAACCGCTGGGGCATGTGGGCGGGGCTCACGCGGATTTTCAACCCCACTTTCACCATGAACATTACTTCGGGGCTCCAGATTTGGCATGAAACCTCTACCAATCAGTCGTTCGGTTTCAACCCCTCGACCACGCTCGGACTTCCGGCCTATGTTGACCAAGTGGATCCGATATTTCCCACCGTCAATTTCGGACAAGGGATTTCCCAACTCGGTCCAATCACCGGGGACGGAAACGGGACCACCAACCATGGGCCCATCGGCACAGTAAATGCCGACTTCATCAAAACGAAGGGGAAGAATACCGTCAACTTCGGGTTCATGGGTGTGGAGCAGATCTTCAGCCAGGACATCCTCTTCACGAACCAACTATCGTTCCAGGGAAACTTCACAGCCGGACCGAATCCCCTGGGTGGAAACACGGGCGTGAGCTTTTCTGGTAACGGAGTGGCTCAGGCGCTACTGGGTGTCCTGGACTCTGGATCGACTCCAACAAACATCGGAACACCGACCACCCCATATGAGTCCAACCATCTTTTTGGCGAGTACCTGCAGGACGATTGGAAGCCCGTGCACAACCTGACTCTGAATCTCGGCATCCGCTATGAGATTCAGACTCCGTACACTTCGCGCGGAAACCAGGGCTCGATCTTCAACCCGAACGCACTGAATCCGCTGAGCTATACGGCGGGAATACCCTTGCTGGGCGCGCTCCAGTTCCTGGGGCCTGACAACCGGTATATGTACGACCCGAATTACCACAACATTGCGCCTCGGGTAGGCTTCTCGTATCAGGCGATCCCGAAGGCCGTCGTCCATGGCGGATACGGAATCTTCTTTCCGGAATCGTTGACCAGCTCAGGCGCGTACGATGCGGATGGTTTCACCGCAACCACCAACTTCAACCAAAGCTTGAACGGCGGCGTGACGCCTAACCCGAATGTCAGCACCAGCAATCCCTGGGGCGGACAGTACGCGCAGATTTCCGGCAACATCAACGGCTCGTTTCAACAAGACGGCAATGGCGTCGGCGGTACCTTCAGGAGCCGTCCATCTCCCTATGTTCAACAGTGGCTTCTGGGCGTGCAGTATGCCTTCACCCCGAGCGATCAACTGGACGTAAACTACATCGGCAACCGCGGTGTTCGCATGGTGAGCAACTGGAATTACAACCAGTTGAATCCGAAGTACCTGTTTGCGGCGAATGGGACACCCAACACCACTTACCTTTCCGCGCCAGCAGCCTACAATCCCTTAGCCGTTCCGCTCCAGAACCTCGAGAAAAGTGGAACGATTGCGCCGAGCTCTTGCAATATCGATAACGCATCGATTACAAACGAACAACTGCTCACGGCATATCCGCAGTATTGCGGTGTGAGTCAGACCGACGCGCCTATAGGCCAGTCGCTTTACAACAGCCTGCAGGTCACTTACAACCACCGCATCAGCAAGGGCCTTACCGCGCTGGTGTCTTACACCTACTCCAAGTTCATTGACAACGTCGAGGGCAACCAAGGCTGGTCGTACAACGGAGCAGCGAACTGGGGCGCCACAGCTAACTACTTCAACATAGCAGGCGAAAAGAGCGTGGACGCGGGTGATATTCCGCACGCGCTGGTAGCCAGTTACGTCTATAACCTCCCCATTGGTCGCGGCAAGGCGGTCGGTTCGGGAATGAACCGCATTGCGGATGCCGTGGTTGGCGGCTGGGAACTTTCAGGAATCGCAACCCTCAAAGGCGGAATTCCACTAAGCGTGTTCGGCAACAACTGGACCTCCTTCGGCGGCGATCCCAGGCCGGATTACGTTTCTGGCGTGAATCCCAAACCGTCTCATCAAACAATAAGCAGCACAGTGCCCAACTCCTGGGCCAACGTTGCAGCCTTCCAATATGCGCCGTATGGCAGTTTCGGCAATACCCCCCGCTACATGTCAGAACTACGCGGACCCCATTACACGAACTGGGATAGTGCGCTTGAGAAAAACTGGAGTATCAAAGAAACCATGCGAGCCCAGTTCCGCTTTGAGACCTTCAACACCTTCAACCATCCAAACTTCTATGCGCCGGGACCCGGGAACATGAGTCTCTATAGTCCAGGCATTTTCGGAGAAATCACAAACTCGTTCCCTGGCAGGGTTGTCCAACTTGCCGGCAAGTTCTACTGGTAACCATTCGTGAACTGCTGCTTCAAATTGGTTTTGGTCATCCTGTTGGCCTTGCTAGTCAAGCCCGTAACCGGGCTTGGCCAGCGGGCGGCAGCCCCGACGCTGGAGTCTCTCGTTGGCGCTGCCCAGAAAGCCGAGGCGGCGCAAGACTATGCCGCGGCGGAAAAGGCATACAAGCAAGCGGTAAGGATCGAGCCGTCGATGCCGGAACTATGGGCCAATCTAGGACTGATGCAGCAGGAAGGAGGAGACATCGCCTCGGCGATTCCCAGCTTCCAACAGGCCAACCATCTCAATCCCTCCTTATATGTTCCCAATTTATTTCTTGGCATCGACTCCCTCCGCACCGGGAAGGCGCGGGAAGCAATCCCATTTCTGATCAATGCGGAAAAGATCAACAAGACCGATCCCCAGACGCCTCTTGCCCTGGGGCGTGCTTACTACGCAGTCGGCAGGTTCTCCCCTGCGGCTCAGGAATTTACTCGTGCAATCGCGCTCGATCCCAAGCTCGGAGCAGCCTGGTTTGCCTTGGGGATTGCCCGCCTGAACCAAGTGGAATTGGACGCTCGCAAGATGTCGGTTGAAAACAAGAGTTCTCCCTTTGCTGGCGCCCTCTATGCCGAGTCGCTTGAGAAGCAGGCAAGATTCAATGAGGCTGCAACGCTCTACCGGAGCTTGCTTGGCTCCCATCCTCAACCCCCATGCCTGCGTTCAGCGTTGGGCATTGCGCTCCTCAGGCATCGCGATCCGGAGTCTGCTGCCGGCGAATTTGCCGCGGAGCGTGCGGCGCATCCGGAATGTGGGCTGGCGCTTCTTGGTCAGGCGCGCATCGCAATCGACCATGGAGACAATGAGCGGGCAGTCAAGCTGCTCCAGGAGTTATGGGGTCGAGATCATCGGTATTTTGTCTCCAACTCCCTTCACCTGACGGAAGGCCTGTCGAACGATGCAGCGTCAACCTTTGTTGCCTATTTCTCTCAACAAACGACAGCCGTCCCGAACGATCTGCGCGACTCCCTCCTCGCAGCCTTCAACGACGGCGGAGAGGTTGCTGTCGATCGACTCAATAACGGTGATGCTGGCACATCTCTGGCAGCCACGCCGGTTTCCGCTGACAGACGCACCGCCGAGGAGTATTACGCGGCCGGGGAGTTCGAGCAGTGCGCCCAGCGGCTCCGTTCTGCCATAGCTGCGGGGAACGCCGAAAGACTTCGGCTGCTCGCTGCCTGCTCGTTCTTCGCCGGAGACAACGAGCGCGCCTTCAGTGCGGCAACTGCACTTGAAGCGCTGCAGCCGCATTCTGCCGAAGCTCTTTACTGGTCAATTCAAGCTGACGAACAACTCGCAGTTCAATCCCTTGCGCGATTTCAACAACTGGAATCGGATTCCGCCAAGAGCCATGTTCTTCTCGGCGACATTTACCATCAGCTTGAGAGGGAAGATGATGCACAGGCGGAATACCAGAAGGCTCTCGCCCTCGAGCCGGGCAATCCGGCGGCCATGGTCGGGTCAGCCTCGGCATACCTGAGCAACAACAACATGGACAAAGCCAAGGAAACTGCGCGCGCAGCCCTCGAGCGCAGTCCCCAGGATCCTGAACTGAACATGATCGTTGGGGAGACTATGGTGGCTCAATTTCAATATGCGGAGGCTGAATCGTATCTGATAAAAAGCCTCAACGTGAAGCCACAAATGCTTGGTCATGTTCATGCCTTGATCGGGAAAGTCTATGCGGAAACCGGCAGAACCAGCGATGCGATTCGCCAGTTGAAGATGGCCGAGTCGAGCGATGAAAACGGCTCCATTCACTACCTGCTGGCGCGCCTCTACCGCCAGATTGGCGACACCAAAGACGCATCCGCAGCGCTCGAACAAGTCAAGACGATCAAGCAGCAGCGCCTCGATCGTGTAAAGACCGTCGAGGACCCCGATCTCTCCTCGCTTGAATCTCCGCCGGGCTAAACCTCGAAGCCATAGCCAGGCGATAGCTTCGGGTCCTCATTCCAAATACAGCGCAGGAATCATTTCATTCCAGGAGCCATCATGCCCTTTTGTCGATCATTTCATTGGATTTTCTCTGCTTTCTCCTTTGTTCTCTTTTTGCTCTCGCTATCTCACCCCGCTATCGGTCAATTCAAAATGTCTCTTGGAAGCATAGATCTGCTTAGCCGGCAGGCAGGTATGAGGTCGTTGCCAAATGGGATTGTGGTACAGGGTGGAGACGTGCGCGTGAAAGTAGTTGCCCTGCGCGATGACGTCTTGCGCGTGACCTATGCGCGCGGAAACTCCTTTCCTGAAGACGCATCCTGGGCAGTTCTTCCCACCTCCAGGCATAGCTCCGTCCCAATCTCGATCGACAGCAGCGGGGGACGCTTTGGTTTTCGCACGCACACACTGACCATTGAAGTGGACAAGAAGACTCTTGAACTCACTGTGCTCGATCTCTCGGGAAATGTTCTTCAGCAGGATGCTCGCCCGTTGCGATTTGACGGCGATGCGTTCCGCATTTACAAGACCATGCCACTGAACGAGCACTACTTTGGTCTCGGGGACAAGACGGGGCCGCTCGACCGACGCAATGAAGCCTTCACACTCTGGAACACGGATGCTTACCGCTTCCAGGAGTCCACGGATCCTATTTATAAGAGCATTCCGTACTTTATGACCTATCGCGCTGGGAACTCGATGGGCGTCCTGCTTGACAATACCTGGCGCACAAGTTTTGACTTTGGCAAGGAGTTGCCTGACGCCTATTCCTTCGGGGCCGTTGCGGGTCCCGTGGATTATTACATCTTTTATGGGCCGACGCCCAAGCAGGTTGTGGAAGCCTATGCATGGCTCACCGGAACTCCGCCGCTTCCGCCGCTCTGGGCACTGGGCTTCCAACAATCGCGATATAGCTACATGTCACAGGCACGCGTGCTCGAAGTGGCAAGTCGCCTCAGAGCCGATTCGATTCCGGCGGATGCGATTTATCTCGACATCGATTTTCAGGAAAAGAATCGACCGTTCACCGTGAATACAGCGGCGTTTCCGGATTTCTCCAGCATGATCGCGCAGCTTCATGCGAAGAATTTTCACGTGGTTGCCATCACTGATTTGCATATCGCCAATCTGCCAGGACATAACTATTATCCGTATGACACCGGCATCGCGGGCGATCACTTTGTCAAGAGTCCAGACGGCTCAGTCTATACGGGCCGCGTGTGGCCCGGGCCCAGCGTTTTTCCAGACTTTACTCGCCGCGAAACCCGTGCGTGGTGGGGCACCCTCTATCGCGATCTGCGACACTCGGGCGTGGACGGTTTCTGGAATGACATGAATGAGCCATCCATCTTTGACTCGCCTACGCAGACTATGCCAGAAAATGTGGTGCACCGAATCGACGAATTGGGATTTGCGCCTCGCACTGCAACGCATGCTGAAATACACGATGTCTACGGCATGGAGAACTCGCGGGCAACTTTCGACGGCTTGAAAGTTCTCGATCCTGATTTTCGTCCATTTGTTCTGACCAGGGCTACGTATGCCGGGGGGCAGAGATACGCAGCAACGTGGACCGGAGACAACAGCAGTAGTTGGAATCATCTCCGTTTTACGACACCAATGCTCGAAAATCTAGGGTTAAGCGGCTTTGCGTTCATTGGTGCCGATGCAGGTGGCTACGCAGGAACTCCGACACCGGAGCTATTGACCAGATGGCTTGAAGTAGCAGCTTTCCAGCCCATCGATCGTGATCATGCCGAAAAGGGAAAAGGGGACCAGGAACCATGGGTCGGAGGCGCCGAGCAGGAAGCCATTCGCCGACATTTTAACGAGACGCGGTACCAGCTATTGCCCTATCTCTATACGTTGGCGGATGAGGCTTCGCGAACTGGGCTTCCTTTAGTACGGCCTTTGTTCCTTGAATTCCCCAACGCCGCACCTGATGGTCATCCAATCGATATCGACCTTGCGGCTGCGGGCGAATTCATGCTCGGCCCTGATTTGCTGATTGCACCTTCGCCTTATCCTGAGGAGCAGGATCCCTACGAGGTCGACTTACCTTCCTCGGGTTGGTACAACTTTTGGACCGGCGAGAGAATCCCTTTGCCTGCGCCCAGGGCGTCGGCTATTTCAGATCCGGTCGCCGTCCCCGACAGAAATGCGCAATTCTCAGTTAGAGTTGCTCCGGAATTGTCTCAGCTTCCCGTCTTTGTTCGTGCCGGTTCAATTTTGCCGATTTCCCCGGTAGTTCAAAGCTCAGGTGAAACACCGCAAGGCCCGCTAACTCTCCGTGTATATCCTGGCGACGAATGCTCGGGAGAACTCTATCAGGATGATGGAAAGACCTATGCTTTTCAGCGTGGGGTTTATCTTCGGATGAAGTTCAGTTGTAACAAAACGGCCGAGGGAATGCGTCTTGATATAAGTTCGCATGAGGGGTCCTATCCCGCATGGTGGAAGGAAGTGCATGTCGAGATATTCGGACTTACGCCCAAACAAAGCGAGTTCTACGTCAACGGCAAGAAGATTTCCGCGGGGATGGACAGGAATCTGCAAAGCATGGGATTCACCGTTGAGGATGACGGGAGGGGTGAAGCAATCGAAATCAAATAGCGCCAGGGAGAATCCTCGCCTTTGAATTTGTTCAGTACGCGCCGTTTTGTAATCGAGATCGCTAGCTTCCCGGCTCCACCTCGATTGCGTTGATGAGGGGATAGTTCTTGACGGATGTAAATTCAATATCGAGCATGCCGTGGGCCGTAGCGGTTACATGGTCGAACGTAATCACGGCGACCCCATCCTTCTGTGCGCTAAGAATGTCAAAGTTCTTGAGTAATGTTGTTCCATTGCAATATACGTCGAATACGCGGCTTCCGACGCCGCCCGGGCCACCATTGGTTCCGCCAAACCATCCCTCGGAAAAAAACAGGCGAACTTTGTACTCTTTGCCCGCAACCACCGGAATGAGATAGTGAAAGTGACCGTATCGTTCCCATTCAAAAAGCCTGGAGTTTGGAATCTTGGGCAACCCATCCGGGTGGAATGTTCTTCGGCCGCCCTGGAAAAACCGCTCCGGAAGCCACGTGTTGCCCTGGTCGTCGCGGAAGACCGCAGGACCGGCAATCATTCGAAAGACTTGTGCGTCCTCTGAGTCGCCCCGCGAGATTTCGACTGCATTAACAAACGATCCATCGGAAGTGAAGTCAAGGTGGATGGCTCCATCATCCATGGGTTGAATCCCGGTGTAGATTTTTCCAATTGCAATGTCATTGCCGCCCGCCTCGTCGACAATATCGAGAGCCTCTGCCCTGCGATTGTTGATAGTAAAGTCGACCTGCCTGGCGGCTTCCTTGTCGCCTGCCGTGTCTGCGAAAAGAAGCTGGAGTTGATAGGTTCCGGGAGAGGCGGGAATCTTGCACTGGAATTTTCCTTCCCTGCCTTCCTGGAAGATCACGGGATCATCCGTTCCCTGTATTTCATGACCGGGGTGAGCGAACAGGGCGCCGCCCTGGCAGTGTTTATCCGGGGTCCATGTTTGTCCTGCGGCATCGAGATAGGGGCTGTCTTGCTTGCCAAACCGGATACGCATAATCGACTCTTGGCCAGCATTCTGGATTGGAGCTTGGCTGCCAGATTTGACCGAATGCAATGCCAGTTTGCGGTTTTCCACGTACATCCCAAAGGCTGCCAAGGCGGCAACCAAGACTCCGGACCCCAGCCATGTCCACCACTTCCAGCCAGGCTTCGACTGATGGTGCTGCTTAGGGATTTCCTGTTGGGATTGCTGGACGTCTTGAATTTGCGAGGTGGACGAATCGCGATAGGCGGCCACCTCTTGATTCTTCCTAACGAATTGCAGCAAATACTTGCCAGACGGAAGTTGAATCTGAATCGGATGCCCCGCGCCGTCGGTTGCATAATAAGTCTCGAGTTTTTTCCGCAAAGCATGAGCTGTGACCCGCACAATGGTGTCCGACTGGGGATCGAAGTGTTCGGGCCGATGAAGGGCCTGGACAGCAATGCTGTATTCCTTGATCTGGTCGGCTTTCCCGGCAAAATGTTGTTCGGCCACGTATTCCAGGAAATGTAGAAGATTAGGCGCCTTCTTAAAAATCTCGGACTGCAGAACAGCTTGCAACTCCTGCCACTCTTCTTCTTGAGGGATTCGGACTTCCGGGTACGCCAAGGACATTGGGGGTTATGCTCCTTCGTGCTTACGGCGGTAATCATTATAGCCAGCTGAAGGTTACCGTGGAAGGCTGCGTTAACACCGCCGTTAACGAAATTAACAAACAGATGATACTGGGATATCCGCCCTCGCCGCCGGGAGACGAAGCATTTCCGTAACCTTAACATTCCAAAAGAGGTTACCGAATTGCGAACCTAAGGTAACCCATCTCCGACCGTAAAATCGGTTCCGATTCGGCCGCCATCTCCCAGCGCGTTATCCGTGAATGAACAGGGATTCACTTGCCAGAAGCATCTTGCCGCGTAGAGTCTCGCGCCATTGACGTTGCCCGTTCTTTGCAGGTCGGCACTGAATGGAGAGGCGCACAAAGCCGAATGCACAGGAGCTGATCTTCCCTGGCATCAATTTTCCTTGGCTCAATCTCAGTTGCCCCGACATCCACCTTGAGTCGTATTCGCTTCAACCGTGTGAATTGGAGTTCACTTCAGATGAATCTTCGAACAAGTCATGGCACTTTTTCGAGCCGGCTCTTTTGCTGTTTGATGCTCGCAGCGCTTTTCTCATTGGGTACCTCGGCCTTCGGGCAGAACAGCACGATCTTTGGCCCGAACGTGTACGTGTTCACTCCGAGTAGTCCCGTGGCGACAATCAATTCGACCCTTGCCACGCTGGCCGGCAACGCGCAGTTCAGCACGAATCGCTACGCTGTGTTTTTTGAACCCGGTACGTACAGCGGGGTCGAATCTCAGGTTGGCTACTATATGTCAGTCGCCGGACTGGGCGAGGAGCCCACTACAACGGCGATCACGAACGGCTACCTGACCGTGAACACGACGGACAGCAATGGGAATCTGACGACAAATTTCTGGCGCTCCATAGAAAACATGGAAATGACTCTTCCTTCAGGCGATGTTGAGCAGTGGGGCGTGTCGCAGGGCGCAGATTTTCGCCGCATGGATATCAATGACAGCGTGGAACTGACCAACACGAACTGCGGCGAAGCTAGCGGCGGGTTTATCGGCGACAGCGTCATCACGGGCGACATCGAATCCTGTTCTCAGCAGCAGTGGTATACCCGCAACTCGAACTTTGCGGGTTGGACGGGCAACCTGTGGAACATGACGTTTTCTGGGGACAACGGCGCGCCGGCTCCCGCCTGGGGCGGGGGTGGCAACAACTACGCGGTGGTTGCCACAACCCCTGTGGTTCGTGAAAAGCCCTTCCTTTATCAAGACAGCAGCGGAAACTATTGGGTATTCTCGCCAACGTTGAGGACAAACTCGGTTGGCCCAAGCTGGACGAGCACCAATCCGGGCCCGGGCAACTCTCTGGCCATTAGCACTTTCTTGATCGCAACACCATCGACATCGTTGGCGACGATTAACTCATGGCTGGCCACCTCCGGCCAGAACCTGATTTTGACTCCTGGCATTTACCAGTATTCGGGGGCAATCAACGTCGTTAATCCGAATACTGTGGTGCTCGGGCTTGGATATGCAGATCTGGTTCCACAGACTGGAACAGCGGCAATGACGGTTGCCGACGTGGACGGTGTGCAGCTGGCCGGGTTCTTGATCGATGCCGGTCCGGTGAACTCGCCGGTACTTTTGCAGATCGGAGTGAAGGGCGCTTCGCGGGTCAGCCACGCAAGCAATCCGACCTCGATCAGCGATGTGAACTTCCGTATTGGCGGAGCGACTGCGGGAACCGCCACCATCGCCACGGAAATCGACAGCGACAACGTAATTATCGACAATATGTGGTCATGGCGCGCTGACCATGGGGCGGACGCTTCATGGACAGGCAACGTCGCCATGAATGGACTGGTCGTAAACGGCGACAACGTCACGGCATTAGGCCTGGCAGTCGAGCATTATGAAGCAGAGCAGGTTGTGTGGAATGGCGAAGGTGGCGAAACCATCTTCTACCAGAGCGAAATGCCCTACGATGTTCCCAGTCAGTCTGCCTGGATGAACGGCAGCCTGGATGGTTATGCATCCTATAATGTTGCGCCGTCGGTGACGACTCACTCAGCTTATGGAATTGGCGTTTACTCCTACTTCGATCAGGGAGTTACGATCTTCGCAAACAGCGGGATCGCCGCGCCGGTTGCCATCGGAGTTACATTCACCGATTTGGTGTCCGTCTACCTCGCTGGAAGCGGCGGCATCGATTACACCATCGCCTCGGATAGCCCTGGAATCACGGATAACGCGGGCACAACGGCGCAATCCGGGTCTTACATCAGCTTTGTAAGCTCCTGGGGAGGTACAAACGGCGGCTGCACAGCGGTTCCCAGCGTTCCAGGGAAGCCCTCCGGCACGGGAACTTCTTCCAGCACAATCAGTGTGACTTGGGGCGCCAGCACTGCCGGATCCTCTTGCACTGTCAGCTACAACCTCTACCGGAGCGCCACATCCGGCTTCACACCGGGCTCGACCAATCAGATTGCTTCAGGCTTGACCAGCGCATCGTATGCGGATTCAGGACTGGCCGCTGCAACCACTTACTACTACATTGTCGAAGCAGCCGACGGAGATGGCTCATCCGCGGGCTCGGTGCAAGGAAGCGGTACTACGACCGGCACAGGCACTTGCAGCGCGGTTCCTTCAGCCCCCTCGGGACTGACAGCAACAGCGGCATCCTCCAGTTCCATCGGCTTAACCTGGACGGCGGTAACTCCAGCGGCTAACTGCACCATTAGCTCTTACACGGTATACGGCGGAACGATAGCAAATCCGACTACCGTAATCGCAAGCGGAGTCACGGGCACCAGCTACACTAATACCGGCCTCGCGGCTTCGACGACTTACTACTACATCGTCAAGGCAGTCGACTTGGATGGCACGTCGGCGGCCTCAACGCAAGCCCAGGCCACAACCGGAACCGTGTCCTGCACCGCAGTTCCCTCAGCGCCAACCGGTCTGACGGCGACGGCATCTTCTTCCAATGTCATCGGCTTGAGCTGGGGCGCAGTGACTCCTCCTGCTAACTGCTCCATCAGTTCCTACAGCGTCTACGGCAGCACAACCAGCGGGTTTACTCCAGGCTCCGGCAACCTGTTATCCAGCTCGGTGACGGGGACAACTTACTCCAACACAGGCCTCTCGGCCTCGACAACCTACTACTACAAAGTCGAAGCGACGGACGCCGATGGCACGTCGGCCGCATCGG
>JBEKRU010000003.1:0-119244 GCA_049518435.1 Occallatibacter sp.
AGGGCATTCACTTCGCCATGGAGTTTCTGCCCCAGCAGAATCGCCGCAACGAAGGCGACTCGGAAGAGGCGCTTCTCAAATCCATGAACGCCGCCGCTCCTATTCTCGCCACCGGCAAGCGCGTCATCATCATCGGCGGCGGCGACACCGGCGCAGACTGCCTCGGCACCGCGCATCGTCAGAAGCCTCTCAGCGTCCACCAGTTTGAGATCATGCCCAAGCCCCCTGCGGATCGTTCCCCCTCCACGCCCTGGCCGCTCTGGCCGCTGCAACTCCGCACTGAGGGCGCGCACGAAGAAGGCGGCATCCGCGACTGGAGCATCAACAGCATCAAGTTTACCGGCGACGAAAACGGAAACGTCAAGCAGCTTCACGCCGTCCGTGTTGGTCCTCCGCCCAAGTTCGAGCCCATCCCCGGCTCGGAGTTCATCCTCGAAGCCGATCTCGTCCTGCTTGCCATGGGCTTCCTTGGCCCTGTCCGCAACGGCATGATTGAGCAGCTTGGCCTCGCCGTCGACAACCGCGGCAACGTCGCCACCAAAGATGGCTACATGACCTCCGTCGATGGCATCTTCGCCGCGGGTGACATGCGCCGCGGCCAATCGCTCGTTGTCTGGGCCATCTCTGAAGGCCGCAAGGCAGCCGCCCAGGTCGACACCTGGCTCGCTGACAAAGCCGAGCCCCTTTCCCTGCGCCAGCACGCGCTCGCATAAGCATCAGAACGCAAGCAGCTAATTTGCTGCTGGACCAAAACGCGAGTTAGTGAGACGCAGCATTTAATCCGACTTGCACGTCCATCGATGAGGCGTTTTCTATCTGCGCTGGGCCGTCAAACAGATTCCCTGTAATGACTGCGCGTTCGACGGATTCTCCAAGCAGGATGTGACGCTTTCTCTGGCGGAATTCGCACCCCCGCACAAGCAGGCTTCCAGAGGACGCCTGGATAGCGGCGCGGTCTCCCGCATGGCCCCACTCGACGAACGTACAGTCGCTGAAGGCCACAGTGCCTTTGCCTCCGATTTTGGCGATCTGATTACATGGTCCCCAAAACGCGCTGTTACTGATGCGAACAACTCCAGTGTTGGTATTGTGAACTTCGAGCATCGTCGGATCGTCGCCGTGGAATGAGGTGAACTCACCGTTCCCGATCAGAATGCCGTAGGGTGCGGATTGCTCAACCAGAAGGGCCCGGTTGCAATCATCCGCTCCGATTCCCAAAAAATTTCCGTTGCATGCGCCGGTCGAGGTTTCTACGAATTTGTACCCGACGTGATATCCAAAGCAGAAAGTATTGAGCACGTACTCCCAATCCGCGCGGCCAAAGATAAAGGCTTCGCCGTGGGCGGTTTGCCATTGGTACACCTTGCCGTGTGAGTTCCACCAGGGATTGAAGTGGACATTTTCGATACGACCGATGTCGTAGATTGCATCGGCCCAGATTCCACGCCGCAGCGGTTGCCCCGTAATGTTGCGAATGTTGTGGCGCTCATTTTGGCTCGCATCGATGCCCTGGTAAGGATTCAATAGTTCCAGATCGAATGCCGCCGGATTCTTGCCACGCATCGCAATGGTCCACGGATACGGAATGGGCACTTCGTCCAGGACCTGCTCAGGATAGTAAATAGTCAAACCACTGACGGAGCTGTTTGTGTTCAGCGTAAGAAAAGGCTTTCCATCTTCGCTGCCGCGACCCGCGGTAACAAACAAAGCGGTGCCGTCATCGCCTGGCTTGGGCTGTCCATGGTCGCGAATGCCGCTATGCGACGGGACACATTGAAAGGAGCCGCGAAGGCCTACCCCGCCTGGTACCTCAAGCACGCCTTTGAAGAGGTACTGTCCAGGTGGCGCATAGACTACTCCGCCTCCGGCAGTGTGCGCGGCATCGAGCGCGCGCTGGAAAGCGGCGGTATCGTCAGTGGCCGCGTCCCCACCGGCACCGAACGTTTTAACGCTCAGAGGATACTGGACCGCTTCATGTTCGTGGACTCCTGCATGAGCGACTCCTGGTGCGCCCAGCACACTCATCACGCCTGCTGCGGCACCAAGCGAAAGGATATCCCGTCGTGAAGAAGTGCTCTTGTCATGCAACATCATTGTTGCTCCTATGGTCTTAGTTGAATGAGAATATCCGGGGTTCCTCAGCTACTCCGCAGCGCGCGCGCCAGTGCCTTCGTCGCTCATCGATGGGGGTGCATCCTGCTGCCTGCTGCCCCACTTGATGTTTGGCCTGTCACCCATTTCCAGAACCAACGTACCCCCATTGGCGATCGCCGAATGCTGGAACCACGGCTTGTCGAGGGGTTTTCCGTTCAGTTCGGCTGACTGAATGTACTTGTTGCGCGCGGACACGTGATTGGCAAGAACGGTGAAGAGCTTCCCTGGCGCCAAACGAATTATGGTCTTCGAGAAAATCGGACTTCCAATTTCATAGACTGGACTTCCAGGACATACGGGATAGAAGCCAACGGCGCTCAGGACATACCACGACGAAGTCTCTCCTCCATCGTCATCGCCCGGAACTCCAAGAGGCCCGTCTCCATACCAGACATCCATCAACTGTCTTACCCGCCGCTGCGTCTTCCAGGGTTGACCGGAAAAGTCGTAGAGATAGGGAATATGAAAGCTTGGCTCGTTGCCTTGTGCATAGAGTCCGACCAGCCCGGTGGCATCTGGAAATTGGCCAAGGAATTGGAATTTCGAGGTGCCATACTGCTCGACGAACAGGCGGTCAAGCTTGGCGTTGAATGCATCACGGCCGCCCATCAGGTCAACGACTCCCGCGACATCATGCTGAACGCCAAATGTATACAACCAGGCATCGACCTCGGTGAAGTAATCTCGGCCACCGCCTCCGCCGCCTAACTTCGGATCAAAATTGGCGACCCATTTCCCCTCTGCGTCTTTGGGGGACATGAAACCAGTCTCTGTGTTGAAAACATTTTGATAGTTGTGCGCCAGTTTTGTGAAGTACTCGGCATCTTGCTGTTTCCCAAGTGCGCGCGCGAGTTGTGCGGCGCACCAATCGTCGTAGCTGTTTTCAATCGTTACTGAAACCGCCTGCCTGCGTTCTGGCGTCACCGCTGGCTCTGTTTCGTTCTGTCCCCAATCCAGGGCCGGAAAGAAGCCCTTATCGAAATAGACGTGATCGAGACTTGTGAGCGGTCCATGGTTCCATGGAAGCAGGGTTGTTTCTGTGGCGTTCTTTCGAATGGCCGCGTACGCCTTCTCAACATCGAAGTCCCGGTAGCCCTTGGCATACGTATCCAGAATGAATTCCGCTGCGTGATGGCCGATCATGACGGCCTGGTCTCCGTCGGCGGAAGGAAACGTCGGGAGCCAGCCGCTTTGTTCATACATGCGGACGTAGGAGCGGACCATATCCTCCTGCTGCTTTGCATTCAACAGGAGCTGTAACGGATGCATCGAACGATAGGTATCCCAGAGACCGTCGTCAATATAGAAGTCATGACCCTCCGCATTGTGTACCGCGTGATCGTAGCCACTGAAGTATTTACCATCCTCGGTAATGTTGGTCATGCGGCCGAGGGAGCGATAGAGCGACGTGTAGAAGATAGTGCGCTGGCGCTCGGTTCCTCCTGTAACTTCAATTCCGGTCAAAGCGTTGTTCCAGGCCGCACGGGATTGCAGCTTCACCTGATCAAAGGCCCACTTTGGAATCTCACGCTCAAGGTTCTTGCGAGCCTGCTCCGTGCTGATGTAGGAGATACCGACGCGAACTTCAATCTGTTCGCCTGCTGTCGTGGCCATGTCGGTGACAATCCCGATGTCGTCACCGGTTTGCTCCGCGGCGTGCGAAAGATCGGTCTTCTTCCATGTCTGATAGGAGTGGAGTGGACGCGAGAACTTCGCGTAAAAGTATTCACGCGTCTGTTTGCCCGTGTCCGTCGTTTTCCAGACTGTGCCGAAGACTCTCTGACTGCCTTGCACAGCGTCTTCTCCAACCACTTCGAGTTTCGCGTCATCACCTTCATAAAGGGTAAGGTGCGCATGGGTGCTAGCCGGAAAAGTAAACCGGTAATAGGCTGCCTGCTCACCCGCCGTGAACTCCGATTTGATGCCCCAGGTTTGTAAATCAGCTTCGTAGTAATAGGGGGTCGAAGTCTCAAAGTCGTGATCAAATTCAGACGCGTATGCTTCCGGGCGAGTCCCAGCTTCACCAACCGAGGCCATCAATGTCGAGGCTCCAACCGGGAAGCCGAATATTTTGTCGGCGAGATATCTATCGGCGATTCCAGGAGTCGTGATTGGCGCCAGCCGGGCCATGCCATGAGGACGTTGGACATAGGGAATAGTTGCCGTGAGCAGTTGGCCGATTCCTCCGATGTTAGGCGATACGTAGTCAACCGGCTCTTTCTGCCGGTTGACCTGGGCAAAAACTCCGCCACTTAAGAAGACAAACGACACCAACGTCGCTGCAAGCGTTTTCATTCATCTCTCTTTTCCTTGTCTCTCCGTTGGGAATGGTCAGCAAAAATGGCATTTCGCTCACGACCCTACCTTCCCTTTACCGGCTGAGGACAAACTTGGTGGTTAATGAAGCTTGTGAAGATCCGCCAACCCAAAGCGTGTAGTTACCCGTCTCGACCTTCCATGCATTCTCCGCGCTCCAAACGGCGAGCTGGTCTTGAGGCAGGCGGAAGATCACATGCTTCGTCTCTCCGGGATTGAGGGCTATTCGAGAGAATCCCTTCAAAGAGCGGTCGGGAGTCTCGACGCTGCCGACATCTTGCCGCACATACAGTTGAGCCACCTCTTCGCCTTGGCGGTCACCGTCATTGGTTACATCCACCGACACCACGATCTCTCCGCTGCTTCCGGGCGCAGGGGGCTGTACAACGAGGTTGTCGTAGCGAAAGGCTGTGTAGCTCAGCCCAAATCCGAAGGGAAAGAGGGGGGCACCGTCATCGTCTACATACTTATGAGTTCTCGATGGGTCGAAGTTATAAAAGTCGGGCAATTGTCCAACGTTGCGAGGAAACGTGATCGTCAGCCGCCCCGCAGGATTGTTGTCGCCAAAGAGAGTCTCGGCAATCGCCTTACCGCCGAACTCTCCGGGGTACCAGGCTTCGAGAATGGCTGGGACATGCTCCTTTGCCCAGCCGATGGTCAACGGCCGGCCATTCTCAAGAACCAGAACCATCGGCTTTCCTGTGGCTACCATGGCCTCCAGCAGTTGTTCCTGATTGCCGGGAAGACTCAAGTCGGAACGGTCAAACCCCTCGCCGGAGATACCCTGCCATTCACCTAATCCAAGTATGACCACGTCCGAGGCTTTAGCCTTGGCGGTGGCTGCCGCAATGTCCCTGCCTTCGTCGAATTCAACAGTTGCCTGAGGAACCAATGCGCGGATACCAGCGAGCATGCTGATGTGCACGCCGTTCGATTCCCTTTCATAGTCTCCATAACGCGCAACATCGGCATTCGGACCGATCACGGCAATCTTCTTCAACGATTTCGATAGCGGCAGAAGGTGACCATCATTCTTGAGCAAGGTCATGGACTGGCGTGCAGCCTCAAGCGTGAGATTGAGATGAGGCTGCGACCGGTAAACGCGAGCCTGAAGGCCGGGATCTGTCATTGGATGATCGAATAGTCCAAGGGCAAACTTCACGCGAAGTACCGACTTGACGGCGCGATCCAGGTCCGAAGCGGGAAGCGAACCGTCGCGAGTGCAGTCCACGAGCGCCTTCTGAAAGACTTCGTGACTGAAATCGTAGAACTGCATGTCGACCCCAGATTTGATGGCCAGGCAGACAGCATCCTGTGGCGTTGCAGCAACGTGGTGCACGTTGTAGAGGCGCTGAATGGCTCCCAGGTCGGAGAGGACAAACCCTTGAAATCCCCACTCTTCACGCAGTATCTTCTTGAGCAGGAATGGGTCAGCGGTAATGGGGATTCCGTCGATCTCATGGTAGGCAGCCATGACTCCCATCGCTTTCCCTTCCCGAATGGCCGGCTCGAACGACTTGAGCATGACGGAGCGCAACTCGCGCTCCCCGATGTGTACCGGCGATGTATTCGTGCCGCCTTCGGGAGATCCATGGCCGGCAAAATGCTTTGGCTCACTCACGACGCTGTTGTTGCTGTTCAGGCTTTCGCCCTGCGCCCCCCGCACATACGCCAATCCAAGTTGGCCGGTAAGATAGGGGTCCTCACCGTAGTCTTCCTCAACTCTGCCCCAGCGTGGTTCGCGTGCCAGGTCCACGACAGGCGCAAGGATCATCCCCACCCCGGTCGCACGCGCCTCAGACGCGATGGCTGCACCGACGTTTTGGACAAGTCCCGGATTCCACGTTGCGGAAAGCCCGATGGGAGCGGGAAACACCGTTCCGGTATCGAAGCCGTGCAATCCCTCTTCGATGAAAAGCACCGGAATGCCGAGGCGATTGTGTGCGATTACCCATGCCTGAATTGTGTTTGCCTGTTCCGGCGTCGGATTCAGGTCGTGGATTGCACCGACGCCAAGGTCACCCCATATGGCTTGCGCTTTGTCAGGCAGGAAATTGGCTGTGGCAGCCGCGTGCGTGTCATCCGCATGCACGTCGACCAAGGCGGTTGCTCCGGAATAGAGGTCGAGCTGCCGGACTTTCTCCTCAAGCGTCATCCGACTCAGAAGATCCTCAACCCTGCGCTCGAGAGGTACTCCTGCCTGTTTGAACAAAGCACTCGAGTCTGTCGGTGGAACGGCCTCTTGCGTCCAGGCTGCTGCCGGATGAAAGGAGAAAAACATAAGCGAGGCAACCGCGCCAGAAAAGCGGATGAGCGGAGCCGCCTTCCAAAACTTGCACAGAGTTGAGATGAACCCAAACAAATTTGAAACCGTAAAGACCTCGCGGAACAAGGACGTCCATTGCTCTGCAACTACCAGCTCCGAAGGCGAGTCCTGGATACAAATCGCAATGGCCCTCCGACTGCCAAGCTTCTTCACTTCGCGCATTGCTCCTGTGTTTTCTTTGTTCAAGGATCACCCTAAGCCATGGCGAGCGGCGCAGGCAACGTTAGCAAGGTTCTCTGCTTCCCTGCATATAATTGAAAACATTAACTTTATATTGGAGCCTTGCGGCTAACGGTAGATACCGTGCTGGAGAATTTGCGAACTCCGCGAATGCAGTCGCTGGCTCAACTGTTGTTTCAAACAAAGACGGCGGAGGCGCACAAGAATCGAACCACTTATGACAATCGAATCTCTCATCCGCGTCGCGGTCATCGATTTACTGCTTCGTATGATTCCCCGTCGAAGCCCAGTGTAGACATTGCGGTGGGGGAATGCGAGAATCGTGTTTTCAGACTCCCGACATGCAATTACCCTCAACAACCGACTCCCGAATCGCAGAATTTGCAAGACTTATAGGAAACAAAGGGGATGTTGCGTCTCTGCAGCAGCATCTGAAAGAAGTGATTGAAGGCGATGTATTCAAAGGGAGCCATCGAAGCGGCCAGTTTCTCCAATACATTATTGATCAAGCGATAGCCGGCCACTTCGATTCGCTGAAAGAACGCGTCATCGGCATGGAATTGTTTGGCCGGTCAGCTTCCTATGACACCGGAGACGATGCCATCGTTCGCGTGACCGCCAGCGACGTGCGCAAACGTCTGTTGCAGCATTACGGCCGCTTTGGAGCCACCTCCGAATACCGGATTAGCCTTCCATCAGGTTCCTACATCCCCGAAATCACGCGTGTCTCGCGGGGCGAAGCCGGCCCAGCCAATGGATTGCCAGCACATGGGGAGATTTTCCAATTGCACCATGATTCCCCAGGGCTAAATCAAGAGGTCCTGCCCCTGCCGGGAGCATCGGTTGTCGAGGCGCCTGCGCTCCCTCGGGTCGAGGCACCGCAACCCAAACGCGTCGCCGGGTACCGATGGCTAATCTTCGGCATCTTGATCGTGGCAATCAATCTCACTCTGTGGGGCATCTTCTGGAGCCGTCCTGCGACTCTTGACAGTCCACGTGTTGCCTCTCTCCCATGGTCGGCACTTTTCGGTTCTTCCCACGCCATAGAGCTGATCACGAGCGACCCAAATATATCGGATATCCAGGGAATTACTGGCAGCGAAGTCTCTGTCTCCGATTATGCCAATCACAAGTACATTCCGGTCCCAAACAAGCTCACGCCCGAACAGGATTATTTCTGCCGCAACATTCTGCGGGGGGACAATTCCGCCGGTGTCGATGCACCCATTGTCGCGAATGTTGCGGCGCTCGCCCAGGCCAATTCAAAGAGCATCGAAGTCCGCACGGCCCGAAGCATTCAAATTACGGACTTGAAGTCCGACAATAACTTTATTTTCCTGGGAAGTCCGCGTTCCGACCCATGGTTTTCCCTCTTCAGCGACCAGCTGGATTTCCGGTTTGTCTTCGACAAGAGCTCCGGATCGGAGTTTATCCGCAACCTCCATCCACGCGCAAACGAGAAACCACAATATGTACCAACTGCTGCCGGTTGGGCCACCGGCGATTCATATGCCATCCTTGCTCTGGTTAAGAATCCCGACCAAAATGGGCAGATTCTTCTGCTTGCAGGCGCGAACGGAGAGGGCACCGCGGCTGCGGGGAAATTTGTTACTGATTTGCCTCGGCTATCGAGTGAACTGAATAAATGCGGCATCGCGCCATCCGGTCCGATCCGGCATTTCGAGATGTTGTTGCATTTGAATACCATGGCCGGCACTCCGAATAACATCGATTCGGTGGCGTGCCACATCCTGCCGGACACTCAATCTCACTAGCCATCATCTCAAGCCACTATCGCTGATCTGAGGCGAGCAGAACCACGTCTTTGGCTCTGGATTGCGGCGTCACTTTCAGACGCGTGATTTTGCCGTTTTCCACGTGCCCTTCCAAGGTGGTTCGATATGGCGCGTGGACTTTGAAGTCTGCGGTCCAATCATTGGGCCACGCGGGTAGAAGCTGAATGCGTTTGCCGTCGAATTGAGTCAGCATAAGTTCGAGCGTAATCATCCCGGTGCCACCGTCATCCAGGTCCGGAATCCAGTCGCCTCCCGCTTTCCAGAACCACGAGAACCGCTCATCGCCATAATCGGTGAACTCGGCGATGGCTGCTTTTTTCGCCACGGCAGTCAATCCCAGCACAGCGGATTGCGGGCCATCCTGACCCCAGCAGGTGTCAAACGGAAATCGCCTGGCAGCAAATGTATTGCGTGCTAGATTCAGATTGGCTTTGCCCACTCCGTAAATACGATAGGGGAATGTCACGTAGATCTCGGGGTTTTCCCCGTTGCTTGTCTTGCCGTAACTCTCGGCAGGAAGAATGGTCGGCGTGCCATCCGGATCGCCCTTGCCAAACGGCGGAAGCTTCCCATCTGCTGTTTTGCCCATTGGAATGGCTGGCAGGTCAGCGAGTTCATTGCTCCAGGCGCTTCGTTGCTCGGCCGATATCATTCCTGCAGGAAGTTTCAACAGCCGCGGCAATACGGATTTGAGTCCGGCAATATCGGGCGTTGGGTTCACCGCGATTCTTTGATAGGTTTCCAAAGACTGTGTTGGAGCGAACTTGATTTTCCCATCCGCGCCGCGCGGCCAATGCACGTTGTAGTAAGTCACGATGGCATCGGCAAAGGGGATAATGTCCTTACGCGCGAAATCCGTATCTTGAGTAACATCGTATTCGTCCAGCATCTGCGAAATGATTTCCAGCGTGCCTTGAATGTGATAGCGCATCCATTCGCTTCTGACTTCGGTGGTCGGATTGTCCCAGCCAAAATCATTGAGATTAGGCAGGCCCCAGAAATCGATTGTTTCTATGAAGGATGCACCTGCATGGTGAAAGTACGACTGGGTGCGATCTTTCGCGAGCGGCAACGCATTCAGATACAGGTCGAACCAAGGTTTGAGCAAATCTGAATCGCCCGTCTCGATCAGCGGCCAGTAAAGCAGCCGATTGTTCTGGTTCCAATAAGAGCTGCCCCATGCCCGGAAATCGGGATTGTGATCTTTGTTGGTCGATTCACCGCTGCCTGTCATGTCGTGCCCAACGGTAAACAAACCGCCGTTGAATTTCGTCGGGAACGCGCCGCGGGATGAAGCGGCCATCATATAACGCTGCATGATGAAACCTTGCGAAACCTTCTTCGCGTCCTCTGTTCCGGAAACGTGAATCCAGCTACGGTTCCAAAAATCACGCCACCATTGCTGATGCGCTGTCCAGGCTGTAGCAAGCGGGACAGCGTTCACTTTTTCAACCAGCGAAGCAATATCGGAAGTCCACGCTTCTGGCGAAACGGTTGCCGTTGTTGTGAGCGCGATCAAGTCAAGCCGGAGACTGCGCCCTGGCACTTCTGATTTCAAAGTACGGTCATCGGTGCTCATCAACCCAGGCCCTGTCAGGACTGCCCCGAAACAACGGTGCAGCAACGGATCAGGATACTTTTGTAAAAGTGATTCCAGATGCTCTTGCTCGAACACGATTGGATAAATGCTTGACGAGTTGAAGTGATACCAGGTGAGGCGGTTCGTGCCGGCAGGTATCACAGTGTCCGCTTCAAAGTTAAGCGGGACCGCGTGATTTCCCATCCCAAACAACCCGCCTTTGTCTGGAGAAGAATCATCGTAGGGATGTATTTGGGTGCGCCACAATTCGAGGCTCTCCTGCATTGTCGCTGGATGCTCTAACTGCGCCTCAACATGCAAAACCGGACGATTCGCATCAGCCCACACCCGCACGGCATTGGCGCCGCTCGTGATTTCAATACTGGAATCTTCCAGGTGCAGAAGCTGCTTAAAGTCTGGCGCGCCGACAAATGGATTCGGAGTGAAATGAATCCGTACGCGGCCGAGTTTGTCCAACTTACCCAGTTCCGACCAGGCATCCGCTTTTGCAATAAGCAATACGAGGTCGCCGTTCTGTTCCGTCCAGACATTGGCTGCAAGATCCCCGTTGCCGATCGGCATGGAGTCGTTCTCGTTGTGCCCCAATGTCGTCCAAGTCACGTCGTTAACCGAGACAAATGGATTCTCGCGTGCCAGGGCTGCGGCCGCTCCAAGACAGGTGATCAAAAGCATAAGTCCGATATTCTGAAGAAAGCGTTTCATGAAAGAGTGCACCGCGCGGATAGAAGCCTAATCAAATGGAATCACATGTTCTTGCGCGGCATCGATCAGCAACGCTATAACATCCTGGATAGCTGGAATCGTGTTTCCCTGCTCGCACAAATCGCGTTTAAGGGTCATCCTGGTCAAATTGAGAATCTCTTGCCCCCCGGGGTCAGTAACTATCACCTGCAAAGAGTAATTCCTGCTTATCTCCGCAAGTCGTGCCCCATGCTCTGCGGAGGCAGTCTTGTTGGCTGGGGCAAGGGGAACACCCTTGCAAGATCCTGACCGTTCCAGGTCGCATGTAGAAGCATTCCCTTTCATGCATTCCTCCACTTATTTGAAATGATCATGGCCTGTTCCCACTCACCTGACTGTTGTCTGGGGAGCTGCCTGAAACTTCTCCATATTGGTCTTTGCCAAATCAGGTTTTTTCAACTTCGTGTAGAGTTTTGCCAGGAGAAAATGAATTTGCGCATCGCTGGTGCCCATTTCCGGCAGAGTCAAGGCCAGCTCCCCTTCCCGTGCGGCATTCTCAAAATCTCCGTCGCCGTCTAGTCCCTTTGCCAATTCATAGTGCGCATCGCGGGACTGGGGATCGTCCTCAATAGCCCGCCGTACGTTTTCCATGCTCTCTTTGTTCCGGCCCATTCCTAACAGGAACCTGCCGTACGCGACGAGAATTGATGCGCTTTGCGGCGATTTCTCCGGAGAAAGATTCGCAGCCTTCTCGTAGAGTTGCCCCGCTTGCGTCGCATCTCCCAGAGCTTCGTGCGTCATTGCAAGATAGAACACGGGCAGTGGCGCCTTGGGAGAGAGCGTTCGGGCCGTCTCAAGCGGTGAAATCGCTAATTTGAAGTCGTTTTGTGTGTAGAAAAACACACCGAGAAAGAATTGAGCCTCTTCGGATGTTGGATCAGCGGTAATGGCGGTGATCAGACAACTCCTGGCTACATCGGGACGATGCGCAAATTGGGCCAGCCGCGCCTTGAGGACCAGGGCCGGCACCATGTACGGGCTCTCATGCAGAGCTGCATTGACTTCGGTGACAGCCTCGTCAAATTTGTGCTGCGCAAACTCCTGCTTCGCTTTTTCGTAATGCTGCGCCGGGCCGACTGCCAGTTGGAGTGCCAAAAGCAAGATCATAGAAGCTTGCCCCCGGGCGCCAGAGAATAGTACTTGCCGGCGCGCACGTGTTCAAAGCGGTCCGTGCGTCCGATCGCCGTGGGCCATTGAACCTGAATCCAGTCAGCATATTCAGCCGGCCCCAAGCCCAACACATCGCGCGGATCGCAGGAAGAAAGGTAACTCCCACCTCCTCGCTTGAATAGACCGTGCACGACACCGTTGGCCGACCAGGTGATCCTGGCGCCAACCGCCAGCCCCAAAAGATTCAGACCGATCCACTGATTCGCGTTGCGAACAATATTATGAAGGACCAGCGGCGCCTCGCCACTGATCCCCACAACCACATCGACACGCCCGTCATTATCAAGATCGCCAACGGCAAGTCCCCGCGCGGGATACGACTCTTTGAACGCTGGACCACCCCTGGAACTGACGTTATCAAACCCTTTGCCATTGTTGTGAAAGAGCAAAAGAGGTTCCCGATACTGCAAGCTGCTGGTGATTGATTCGATCAAATCATCGGGATGCCCATTGGCTAAAATCAAATCCGGCCGCCCATCCGAATCGAAATCGACAAAGCGGCAGCCCCAGCCTGCGTCCATCATCGTGGCCGTGCCGATTCCCGTTGGCCCGGCTACATCCTGAAAGGTATTGTCCTTGGAATTGTGATACAAGGCATAGCGTTCCCGGCTGATGTTGGCGACAAAAAGATCTTGCCACCCATCCCCATCAAAGTCGATCGCATCCGCGCCCATGCCAGAGCGAGCCGCGCCATCCGCGCTATACGCCACTCCAGCCTCGAACCCAATTTCCTCAAACTTGCCGCCACCTTTGTTCAAATAGAGGAAGTTGCAAACGGAATCATTCGCGACAAACAGATCCAGCAAACCATCGTTGTTGATGTCTGTGGCGACAACACCAAAGCCCTTCCCAAAATTCTTTCCAATCCCGGATGAGGCGCTGATGTCGGTAAAGGTTCCATTGCCGTTGTTCTTATAGAGACGGCTCGGCCACGGGTCGAAGGTCTTGGGATAGCAATAATGCCGAACCCCGTTTGTGCTGCAGTCCCGCTCCAGCGATTTGTTGTACTTCACGAAATGACAGACAAACAGATCGAGCAGACCGTTGTTGTCCGAGTCAAAAAAGACAGCGCTGGTGAACAGGCCCGGCTCATCCAGGCCAGCAGCTTTGGTCACGTCCGTAAAGGTTCCGTCATGGTTGTTGTGATAAAGAATCATTCGGCCATACGTCGTGACCAGAAGATCGATCCATCCGTCTCCGTCGTAGTCAGCGGCTGTAACTCCAATGCCAAAATCTCTTCCCGCCACTCCAGCCTTTTCCGTCACATCGGTAAAGGTGCCATCGCGATTGTTATGGTACAGAGCATTGCGCAGCGGCTTTGCGGGCTGAAAGAAATCCGCCGGACCGCTATTTACAAAATACAGATCCATCCATCCGTCGTTGTCGTAATCGAATATGGCAACTCCAGGGCCCATGGACTCGGGCAGATAGCGGATGGCTGAGATTGCATTGTCGTGCTTCCAGGTGATTCCGGTTTTTTGAGCTGTCCATGTCTCGAAATATTGCTCGGGAAGCTTCTCGGAATCGATGCTGGCGCCTTGAGTTGGATTTCGCAAGATTGGCAACGCACGGGAGTTCAAAGTCCCTGCGCCAAGAGCCGCCAAGCCTGTTACAAAGTTACGTCGCGAAATTGCCAACTCCATCCCCCGAGTACCCTATTGCAAGTTAACAGGCCAGATCGATTCATCTGGCCTGTTCGTTGGAGTTTCAGTTGAATTGGCGATTAGAACTGGATTCTAGCGACAATCTCGCCAGTTCTCGGTGAGAAGTTTCCGCCTGCGCCGGAGATGCTGTTGCCGAGGTAACCGAAGCCGTTGGCAATGCTTCCGTCGCTGTTATATTGCGGAGCCTGGGCAAAGTTTCCCGTATTGTTCAGGCCGGGATATGCCCAGCGGTTGAAGACGTTGAAGAAATCCGCGCGTACTGAGAACTTCACGCCTTCTGTGATGTCGAATGCCTTGCCGAAGCCCAACTGTTCACTGGGATATCGTGGCTGACGGTAATCGCCAAAGTACGGCTTGGAAGTGGAATAAGTTCCTGCGGCCGGGCTTGTCCAGGCGGCAGGGTTGAGAAAGAACGTGGTGTAGGGGTTACCGCTGTGAGTGTTGAGGTTATGCAAGAACAGTGGTTGGCCCGCAACGCGATTCGCAAAAACGCCATTGCCGTTATTGCTCGAGGTAAAGGTCACAGAACTGAGCTGGAACCCGGTCTGCGAATTAGGTACCTGTTGCGGGAAACCGCTCTGGTAATGGAAGATTCCGTCCGTTGTCCAGCCGGAGAGCAAGGCAGCCTTCCAGCCGCTATGCGAAAAGCCAAATCTGGGCAGCACGTAATCGAAGTTGAAGTTGAGCATCTGCGGTTGGTCGATGGCCAAATAGGTCTTCTGGGCCGTGGGCTTCAGGGTGGGATCCTGGATCGGTATCGCCGTGGTGTAAGTCCCAGTGCTGGAGACTGTCCCCAAATCCTTTGACCAGGAATACCCGAGGCCGGCGGAAAGGCCGGCGCTGATCCTCTTGGTGACCTTGACCTGAAGCGCGTCGTACCACTGATTGCCATCGCGCTCGTATTGGTCGCCGATATTTCCGAATTGCGGATATGGCCGAAGTGCCTGAGCCAGAGTTTGCCCCGAAGGGAACCCGGCATACGGCGCTGTGAAGCCTCTCGCAACTACCGCCGCAGAAGAGATCGACGAGGTGAGAAGCGCCTGGTCAGCCGGGTTTGTAACATCCAAACCGTGTTGTGCGATGACCGATACAGGAAGTTGGTTGATCACCTTCAGCCCGTCGGATTCAAGCCAAACACCTCGGTTGTCGATGAAAGACGCTTCAACTGACAGGTTCCTGGCGATTTCGCGCTCAAAACCAACGGTTGTCTGGAAGAAACGCGCGGGCCTGCCGCCGTTGTATTCAGCAGAGTAGTTTGGTGGCGACTGGATTGAACCCGGCCCAGGGTAGGCGCCAGGGTCAAAGTTGGTGGCTGTCAGAGCCGACGGAGAGTACGGTATCCCGTTGGAAAATTGGCCGGCGGGAAGGCCATACGAAGGACTGTTCAGGAACACCTGGTTGAAGCCGAATCCCTGGTTGCTGTAGTTGATTTCATTCATGAACAGTTGCTGGCCGGAGTAGAATCCCGCCCCCACATGGAGCACGGTTTTCGGATCCAGTTGATAGTTGATGCCGAGGCGCGGCTCAATCATCCACGGATAGAACCTCTCAAAGTTGCAGTTGCAACGTCCCGTGCCATGCCCCTCGTATTCGGTGCCACCCAGCAGGCCCCCAGCCGACGGATTCACGACGTTGGGACCGAATTGGGTTTCCCTGTCATGCTGTTCGTGCTGCATCTGCTCCAGATCCCAGCGCAGTCCGTAGTTCACAGTGAACTTGGGCGAGAGCTTCCAGGTATCCGTTGCGTAAATTCCACCCTCTACGCGGTGAAACCATTGGATGTTGTCGTTGCCGATGCTGGCGTTGTTCAACAGGCCAAGAGCGAAGCTGGCGAAACCATCACCGAGGCTGGTGCCGTTTGGGAAGTTCCCCTGTGTGGACGGCAGAGACGTCTGGGACTGATTGAAGCCGTAATTACCGGCCGACAGGTCGTTGTGAGTGCCAAAAATCTGATGGCGGAGATCGCCACCAAATTTGAAAGTATGGCTACCGTGAATCCAGGTGGCTGATCCAGTGGGCGACCAGTTGTGGTCAATAAATGGAGCGTTGTTGTTTCCCAACTGCGGAACGCCGGAGCGATTGGTTTGGAGTCCGTAGATGATCGGGAAGGTGTTGGCAGCGCCGCCAGGCATGTTTGCCGCCGTGTTCAGACCAAGGGACGACGCTTTGAAGTTTTGTACAAAAGCGTCCTGCGCCGCGATGTGCTCCGTATAGTCAAATCCGGCGTGAAGCACAAGTTTTGGCGTGGCCGTATAGTCCGCATTGAGATACACCTGTGGAGCGGGAGTTGTGTTCCACCGGGTCTGGGCTGCCTCTCCGTTAATGCCGTCCGCCGCATTGTCCTTGTTGGACTGCTCGATGATGTAATAGCCCTTGAAGTGCCACTTCTCGCCGATCGAGTGATCGATTGTGAAGTTGGTCAAGTATTGATATTTGTTGTTCGGCTGGTTATTCGGGTAGTTATTGTTCAGCGCGTTGGCAGTGGCCCCGGACGGAGTTGGAATGTACGGAAGAACCGCCTGCGCCACTGGATCCCAGGTACTTGGCGCGCCGATAAAGTTGTTCGGAAACGGATTGCGGACCGATGTACCATCCGGGCACAAAGAAGTCGATTTCGGGTTGTAAACCGCGCCATTGATCACTTGCCGGCCCAGGCAATCCACCATACCCTGAATGGGCCCAGCTAACAGGGAGCTCAGATCGCCATTGCGATAGGCTGTCGTGGGAACCGTAATGAGTCCCTGGTTGAGGGTTTGCGTGTTGTGGTATTCCTCGTACGCGACGAAGAAGAAGGTCTTGTTGTGGCCGTTGTAGACGTGAGGAATCACAACTGGTCCACCGAACGAGCCGCCAAAATCGAGCTGCCGCTGGACCGGGGTAATCTTCTGGTTCCCAGTCACGTAGTTGAATGGCTGCCCGGCGTCCAGATCCTCGTTCTCCAGGTAGTTGAATGCAGTCCCGTGCAGCTTGTTGGTGCCGGATTTCGAAGTGTAGTTGAAGATTCCGCCCGCTGACTGGCCATATTCCGCCGAATAGTTATTCACCAGCAGCTCTTGTGAAGCAAGCGATTCGACCGATGGCTGGTTCTCGTCGGAGATGGCGCCTTTGACCGCCGAGGTGTCGTCCAGGCCGTCCATATAAACGCGATAGGTGGTTGCCGGCGAGCCGCTGATGTGGATGTCGTTCCAGCCGCCTACGATGGTTCCCGGGACCAACGCGGCAAAACTCATCGGGTCACGTACAGATCCAATGCCGGCGACGTTGAATGGGAGCTCGTTCATTTCGGTCGTGGAGACTTCGAGATTATTCTGCGGGCTATCGGTTTGGAGCAATGGAGCATCCTCCGTCACCGTAACCGTAATGTTGCCTTTTCCAACACCTAGTTTCAGGTCGACGGTCGCGGTCTCTCCAACCGAAACAGTGATGCCATTGCGGACCAGTGTAGAGAAGCCGGGTGCAACCGCCGTAATCGAATAAGTGCCCGAAGGCAATCCCGGGATGGTGTATTCTCCCACGTCAGTTGTGACGGTGGAGTTCTGCGTGCCCATCGCTGCGTTGGTGATAGTGACCCTGGCTCCCACGACCCTGGAGCCGTTCGGATCAGTGACAGATCCTGACACTGTTCCGCGATCGACTTGCGCACTTGCGATTGCGCCCGCAAGCCAGATCCAGACACAGAGGACAGCGACAGCGCCGGCCATAAACCGAGAGCAGCCCCTGCATGTTCCGAAGGCGCGATAAAGCAGTGAATTCCTTAACGTCATCTGTTCCCCCTAGGTGACAGCAAGCTTTTTCGTGACTCGCGGTATAGGTTTCCACGGTCGGAAGATAACCCTATGCTGCCGAATGAAGGACTGACAACGTTAGGGGGGCGTCCTAACGGTTCCTGTATGTTGCTGATAAATAATGGAGTAGCGCGAGAATCCGCCTGTAACGGTAGGTACGTTCGTTAGCGCGAAAACAAGCGATGGAATCTACTGGGCACCTGAAACGCCCTGAAGGAAGTCGTGCTGACGCCAAATTCATATTTTGATCCTGTCCACTCTCAACGCTCTCGCTGGAAATTCAATTGCCTGCATCTATGCGCCGCCAGCGTTCAGGGAGAAAATCCCCGTGTGAAAGCCTGGACTATCGATACGTGGCGGCAGATTCGACTAGCTGGCGTCCCCGCGGTGAACTGACTGGTGTCGGCGCTTGATTTTCGGCACGATCACCGTATCCGTAAAATTATTGGTGGACCTGGGCAACAAATGCATTCGCCTCTCTTTCTTTGACTGGCTTTGAAGCGGAGGCTCGCATACCATCAGAATCCCGATCCCATGGGGCGCCGCAAAAACGACAGACATGAATTCTCGTCGACCCCGACTGGTTCGAATGGCGATTCTTTGCAGGAGCGGCACATGCGGTGCGCACTCTACACTATATCGGGATGGCCGGCCTTGTCCGATCGATTTCTCCAGGCTTGTCTCCGGTCCCCAGTCGGAGATTCGTCCTTGCCTATGTCTGAGCGCCTCTACTATTCCGATTCCTTTCTCAGGACTTTTACCGGAGCCGTAACCAACCTCCGCAAAGTCGCCAGCGGCAATGGAGAATTGGCCTGGCAACTGGCGCTGGACCGTACAGCCTTCTACCCGACGAGCGGCGGACAGCCTTTCGATACGGGACGGTTGAACGCGCGTGCGGAAGACGGAACGGTGCTTGCGGTTCCCGTAGAACAGGTAGAAGAGGACAAGGACGGCACCGTGTGGCATTCCGTCCACGCACCGCTTGCCGTGGGGACTCGTGTTGAGGGACAGATCCACTGGGAGCGAAGGTTCGATCATATGCAGCAGCACTCGGGACAACACCTGCTTTCTGCCATCTTCTGGCGGGAACTTCAGGCGCCAACGATCTCCTTCCATTTGGGAGAAAGCACTTCGACGATCGATTTGGCCGGCGGACCCCTCACGCACCAGAGTCTGGAACGCGTGGAACGGATTGCCAACGAGATCATCGGGGAAGACCGACCGGTCACTTCTGGCAACGTGTCCCGCGTCGAGGCCGAGTCCATGCTGGTTGCTGGCCAACTTCGCAAGCTTCCGGACAGGCAGGGCACAATTCGCCTGATCGACATTGCAGATTGCGACAAGAACGCCTGCGGGGGAACCCACGTAGGTTCCACCGGACAGATCGGCGGGTTACTGATCAGGACGGTGGAGAAAGTGAGCCGGGGCGTGCGCGTCGAGTTCGTCTGTGGATTGAGGGCTGTTCGCTCCGCTCGCGAAGATTTTGCCATCCTGCGCAAGACCTCTGCGCTGCTTTCAACGGGCGCGACGGAACTGGCGCCCACTGTGGAGCGGCTGCTGACGGAGGGGAAGACCAATGCGAAGGATCGTCAGAAGTTGCTTGAGGAGCTCGCGGCGTTTCAGGCGGCGCGGCTGGTGATGGAAGTGCCCATCGAAAACGGACTGCGGCTGGTGGTCCGTGAGTGGAGAGACCGCGACCGCGATTACATAAGGTTGCTGGCCTCGCGGACCGCAATAGCCGCTCCGCAAACAGCCGTGATCTTTACAGCCAACGACGCCGATCCAGTACGCGTGTTCGTTGCCCGCAGTTCGGACCTTGACTTCAACTGCGGACAGATTCTGCGCGAGGCACTGGGCCAACTGGGATTGCGGGGCGGTGGATCAGCGGATCTGGCACAGGGAGATGTTCCTTCGGAACAAAAAGCGGCGTTGCGGGCTTCGGTTACCGATGCAATTCGTCGTGCGGTGGTAAAGGCGGACAAGCTGCAATAAGGAAGAGCATGGCGCGGGAATGTCCAAAACCCATTAAGGCTACATGCGCGTTTCCCGATACCTATCCTGGACTCCGCGCAGAAATCACGTTCAGTGAGCGATTTTGCCTGAAGCCGCCGCCGAGATTTCAGAGCGGTACCAATGATTCAAAATAATCCGATATCATTTTCATCGATTCACGCTTTCTAGCAAGCCGACTCATTCCGGTGGTTCCCGGAGCACTGGATTACCGCTAAGCCAAGGAGATTTACATGAACATGCAGAAACAAATCAGGGAGTATATTGCCACTCAACCGGAACCAAAACGTAGCGAAATGCAAGAATTACATGACATTATTTTGGCGTTGATGCCCTCATGTAAATTGTGGTTCTTAGATGGAAAGGATGAGAAAGGAAAAACCGTTTCCAACCCCAACATTGGATACGGATCCCAAACCATGAAATATGCCAATGGAAAAACCAAAGAATTTTATCAAATCGGTGTAAGTGCGAATACAACAGGCATTTCCGTCTACATTATGGGAATAGATGACAAAAAGCACCTGGCCCAAGCATTTGGGCATGAACTCGGCAAAGCAAGCGTCACAGGATATTGCATTAAGTTCAAAACCCTCGCAGACATAAAAGTCGAGGTACTTAAAGCAGCAATACAATATGGAATTGGACAGACAAGCATTCAACATTGATTCCGTGCGAAAGAAGCGAGAGTTAGGCGTCGACATTCAATTGGGCTTAGAGCTTGGCGCAGGTCTATTTACATGAAGTGCTGCGGACCCGGTCATCGCGTTGACGGACTAGCTTTGTCCGTCCGATGGCCGCCGATAAGCGCTCAACCCGTGGGCACTTCTTCGCGGCCTTTGCGATTAACGGAACGCGCTGCAAAGTAGAGTGAGACGACCGTAATGTCATCGGTCTGTCCAAAGCGCTTGGCCGTCTGTGCGATGTAACGGGCGGATTCGTTGCTTACCTGTTGTGTGCGTTCGAATCCAAACAACTCCCCATGTGCGTTCGCCGCCTCTACTACACCGTCGGAAAGAAAGATGAGACGGTCCCCGACGTTGAGTGTAAAGCTGGCCTGTTCATATTGAATGTTGGGAATCACTCCGAGTGGCAGGTCCGCAGCCAACTCCATTTCGCGGCCGTCACGATACGGATGCAAGTGGCCTGCGTTGGAAATGGTCATGGTGCCATCGGGATAAATCCGCGCACACAGACATGTGGCAAAGCTTACAGTTGTTTTTCGGTCTGAAGCCACGCCAGGCACAGCGTCCGGGCCCACAGCATTTCCAGTCGTTGCGCCCAGCAGCACGTTGTTCAAGCGGTTGAGGATCGTGGCCGGATCGTGCGAAAGTTCATTGCGCAGCGCACCCACCAGCGCGCTCGCGTTCATAGCTGCCTGCAAGCCTTTGCCACTCACATCTCCGAGAGCAATCAACATCGAGTCATCCTTCAGCGGAAGCACCTGAAAGAAATCTCCACCCACGCTATTCGCGGGCAAATAAGCGCTCTCCAACATGAAGTTGTGGTTTGACGGCAGTTGGGTGGGAATAAGCATGGCCTGCACACTGCGCGCGGCCTCGATTTCAGCGGTAGAGCGTTGCTCTTCCTGGCTTACCCGTATGAAGCGATAAAAAATAACGGCCAGCAGACTGCCAAGAAACGCCGTGTAGGTAACAGTGCTGATGGGGAACTCGATGGGCCCCAGGTGGAAACTGTGAAAGGCGAATCCTTCCGCAATCCAATGCTTACTGACCGCGTAATCGAGAACCGTGTCGATGGAGTCCGCCATAGACGCAAGAAAGAACGGCACCAGCATCACTCCAGCATCTGGCCGGCCGCGGCGCCAGGCGCGGAAGAGCAAGACCGTGACGAGCACGCTGAACACGACTTCTGCGGAGACGGATAGATATTCGTAAGCCTGCTCCAGTTGGCCCAACGCGAGCAAGGGCAAAACCAAAACGCAGATCTGAAAGATGCGAACAATACGGCGATACTCGCTCGCGGTGAGGCGAAGGATGAACTCGAGCGTCACCGCCATGAAGATACGGCCGGCCCACAGATTGAGCACATGGAAGACTGAAAACGGCAGCAGTTCCAGGCCGAACGCGGTCTCGCTGGCGCCCATCAAGCAAACTGCCAGACATAACAGCGATAACCAGAGATACTCCGAATGGTTGCGCTGTGCCAGAAAGAGCGTTGCGCCCAGCATTGCCACACTGAAAAAAAGGAAACTCACCATCATGCCGGCGATGACGCTTTGATTCCAATGGCGGTCGGTAGCAGCCGTGAATCTGTCCGCAACATCCGCCTGCGAACCAAGCTCAACTTTAGCGATCAGGCCGCGGCGAATGGAAGCGGTAGGACCCGCCCAACTGCGAATAGCCAGCACAACAGTGCCGTCGGCCGCGCGGGCTGAGACAGGAACAACCAACGGCGGCGACTGATACATTTCCGGGCTGTTCGTCATGCCTTTTGTATGGCCTGTTTCGTTGCCATTGACGTAGACGGCAAGCTGACCAATCGAGTCGCCCGTAACCAGCAGGTTGAGGCTGGGGGAGCCTAAAGGGCTGTTGAACTGGGCAAATTGCTGTGGCTGTAATTTCAGCCGATACCAGCCGTAGCCGGAGTAACCTTCAACCCCTTGCTCAGAAAGGGGTTTGCTCAAAGAGACAGTCGGCCACGCAGAGTCGTCGTATCCCGCATCGGCCCATCGCGGATCGTCACCCACCTGGAAGCGCCACGGACCATCGAGTTCCAAAGTAGCGTGACTCCGTGCGAGAGAATTGCCGCTGGCAGGACCATTCGCCATGTCGGCGACGGTTTGCGCGAACAGTGGAGTGGACCACACGCAAACAACCGCCAGGCACCAGAGAACTATCCGTGATTGTGAACTTGACTTCAGACAGAAATCCTTCGCGCGTGTTTTCTTTACACGTCCATCAAGTCTAAAGCAGAAACCTCTCCGTGAAAGTCTCATTCCGAATTGATCGAGCCGATTGAGCGAGGTCCTGTGGCAATAGCGGCTCTCTTGAATGTCCCGATGACGGACAGGATCCCATCTTGCCAAGGCAGGCTGGTTCCGCTAAAACAATCGAAACGCTTCAGCTCGAGGAGTCACACGCAGCTCTCGCACTGGTGCCACCGCCGGATGAATGCGCGGACTTCGCGTTCGCGGCAGCAATTTCGCTTCCGGGTCGCTACCCAAGATCAGTCCATCTCGATAGACGATCGAACGTCCCGCAATCGCTGGAACCCGTTCGCCGGGAATCAAGACGCCTATGAGATTCATCGGATCAGCTCCTGAAATCGTAATCCTCTCCTGATCATGGCGGTCCCGCGCGGCACGCAAGCCGTCGACGGCTTCAGGCAGCGCAAATTGCTCTCCACCGAATCCACTGACGAAGCGCCCTCCCCGCACTTCGCCCCGATCTTCAAGCCGGCGCAGCATTCCCAGGAGAACGCCCCATCGCGGAATATTCGATTCTTTCGCGACGAGATCACGGAACAGAACTCCGTAGCGCGCCAGCAGCACGCGCACCGCGGACTCAGCCGCTTCGTCAGTCCGTCGGGCTTTCTCCAATGCATCCGCAGGCTTGGCGATCTCGGCGCTGAAGAGCGACCATCGTCCCGCGGCACAGCGCATCCCGCGGTCGCTTGCCGCGGCGGCCGACTTCCGTGCGGGGTCGATCATCGCGCGAAGCTGATCGAAGCCGTCCGCAGCGGCGAGTCCTGCCGCGGCGAGCTCCCAAAGGGCGATGCGCGTCTGAGGCAGGGTGAGATTGAGGGCACGTTGTATGTCCTCTTGAAAGCAGGCTCCTCGCCGCGACAGAAACGCCCATGCGCTCAAAGCCTCTGCGGATAGAGTCTTCCTCAACCGAGTCTCTTCGACGCCTTTCTGTTCGAGTGCTGGCCCGAGCCACGCCGCCGACTCCCGCAAATAGAAAGTGATGGGGGCCGCATTGCTTGGGATCACGCGGCGAGGCCCGTCGCCATCGCCCGCATTGAATGCCGGATGCGGGGAAACGCGTCCCCATCCGATCGCCCCGGAAAGGCACAACCGGTCGAGCCAGCGCGGATCATAGTCGGCTACGCGCGCCGGCAACAATGATTTCTCCCATTCGATGGCGGGTGCTTCGAAACCCTCGAGCTGCGAAAGAGCCTCGAGCAACCCCTCTTCCCCGGAGCGCTGCGTTTCGAGCGTCAGGTGCTGCCACGCCAGGAGCCATCGCATGAATGCGGCCGGCGGTACCGGCTCCACTTGTTTGCGGCGCGTTCCGACCGTGAGCTTGTGGATGCGCTGCAGAATGCGGCGCTCGCACCATTCAATCTCCAATTCGTCGGTCGTGGCCGCCTTCTCAAAAGATCCGCGCATCAAGAGGCCCTGGATTTCTATAGCAATGAACGCCTGATAAACCAGTTCCGCATTGAGCGAAAGCGCCACGGCGAGAGTTTTCGCCGTCACCGGACCAAGAATCTGCACCCATCCCTGGACGCACTTATTCATTGCCTCGGCCTTCGTCACTCCCTCGACACATTCCTCCAACCAAAGTGCCTGGACAGATGGAGTCCGTTCGACGGCAATCCAGCACGAAACGCCACCGCATTGAAGCTCCCTGGAGCGACCATCGCGGACGAGACGCGCATGGAATTCTGTCCATTGCGCGACGCTGTCCATGCGGATCGATGGCGTTGGAAGAACAATCAGCGTCATCAACAGATCGTGCAGTTCGTTCTGGTCGCGAATGTCAGGCCAGCATTGCTCGCGCACTGTCTCGATTGCACGCTCATCAAGCTTCCCTGGTTGCTCCAACACGCTCGCCGGAATTCGACCGTTCTGCTGCACTGCGCGCGCCCGGCGCTCTTCAAGCCCCGCTTCGTCGAGAAACGCGTAGGGATTTGCATTCAGAAGTTCGTGGGCAAACTGAGAAGGCACCGGCGTATCAACCGCAAGGCAGCGAATCGATCCGTCTGCGATTCCGCGCAATACACCCAGCAATCCCTCGAGATCCATCGCCTCTTGCAGCACATCCTGCATCACTTCCCTGACCAGCGGATGATCGGGAATCTGGATGTCGCCCACGATCGTTTCAAAGCAGGCCGCCGCTTGGGGAAAAACGCTCGCCATCAGGTCCTCTGCCCGCGTCCGTTGAACCTGCGGCGCGATGCGTTTGCCGTTCGAGGTTCGCAGCAACTGAAGACTGCGTCCTGCCGCCCAGCGCCAGCGCGTTTTGAAAATCGGGGAAGGAATCGAAGCCTGCTCCAGAAGCGACTTCACCGTCAAATCCGTCAGAAATTGAAAGACATCTGACAAAGGAAAACTGTGCTGCTCGGCTAGAGAAATGTTGATCCCGTTGTCTGTCGCTGCGGCTTGCAGTTCGAAGTTGAACCCTCTGCAGAAACGCTTGCGCAAGGCCAGTCCCCAGGCCTTGTTGATGCGACCTCCCAGGGGAGCATGCAAAATCAGCTGCATGCCTCCGCCCTCATCGAAGAATCTCTCGGCAATGAGCGTGGTTTTCGAGGGCACTGCTCCCAGCACGGCGCGTCCCGCCACAATGTAAGCGACCAGTTGCTCGGCCGCGTAGGCAGAGATGCCGCATTCGTCCATGAGCCAGGCTGTGGCTGACATCACCTCAGGATGCCGGGGCGCAACGCAGCCCGCAACAACCGTCCTGGTCCGTATCGCGATCTCTTCACGCAATTCGCTCACTCCATCGCTCAGAACGCCGGTCCGTTGTGGCGCTTCCCCCGTCCAGAATGGAAGAGATGGCGGCGCTCCGTGTGCGTCCTCTACCAGCACACGACCCGCGGCTTCAATCCTTTTGACCCGCCAGCTCGTATTCCCCAGCAGAATCACATCGCCGGGACTCGAATCGACCGCGAAGTGCTCATCGAGCGTCGCAATCTGCACCCCTTCCGGTTCAAGAATCACGTTAAACAGCGCGGTATCCGGAATTGCGCCGCCATTTGAAATCGCAACCATCCGCGAGCCGCGGCGCGCATGCAACTGGCCCTGAATGCCATCGTGCAGCAAATAAGCGCCGTAACGCCCTCTGCTCGACTCGATGCCGTTGCACAAAATACCAACTACTTCCTCAAACTGTTCACGAGTCAGGTCACGATAGGGATACGCGCGCCGAAAGACTTCATAAAGCGATTCCTTATCCCATGACTCAGCCCCGCACGCGGCCACCACCTGTTGCATCAGCACGTCAATGGGCTCTGGAGGAATCTCCAGGAGATCGAGTTCACCCGCGCGCACTTTGCGTACGAGCGCCGATTGCTCCAGCAAATCATCGCGCGTGGTGGCAAACAGCCTGCCCTTGGGAACCGCGCCGCGCCAGTGCCCTGCTCTTCCTACCCGCTGCATGAGCACCGAAACTGCGCGCGTGCTGGCGATTTGGCAAACCAGGTCGACATCCCCGATGTCGATGCCGAGCTCGAGCGAAGCTGTCGCGACCAGTATCTTGATGTGGCCATTCTTGAGCCTCCTCTCGGCGTCCAAACGCAATGCGCGCGCGAGCGATCCGTGATGTGCGGCCACATTCTCCGTACCCAGCCGTTCCCCAAGCTCATGTGAAACCCGCTCAACCATTTTCCGTGTATTCACAAACACCAGTGTCGATCGGTGGCTCTCGGCATACGCGGCAAGTTTGTCGAAAATCTCCTCCCACATGGCGTACGAAGTCACAGAACTCAGCCCATCGCTCGGAACCTCAATGGCTAAATCCATCGCCCGGCGTTGCCCCAGTTGAATGATCGTCGCGGGCTCTCGGCTCGGGTGAACACCCGTCAGGTAATGCGCAACCAATTCGATTGGGTTCTGCGTAGCGGATAGCCCAATGCGTTGCGGCGCCGTTATCAGCCCGGTAATAAACGCCCCCGGGGAAAGCCGGTTTTCGCCGCAAACCAGTGCTTCCAGCCGCTCCAGCGAAAGAGCCAGGTGCGCGCCGCGCTTGTCATCGGCAATTGCGTGAATCTCGTCGACGATAACTGTATGTACCTTGCGTAGTCGCTCGCGGCTCTTTCCCGCCGTCAAGAGAATGTAGAGCGACTCCGGCGTCGTGACCAGGATATGCGGAGGGTTTCTGAGCATGGCGGCTCGTTCAGAGGGCAGAGTATCGCCAGTGCGCACCCCAGTGCGGATATTCATCGACAGGTACCCGCGCTCCATGGCGAGCTTTTGGATCTCCGACAGAGGCCCATTCAAATTTTTCTGGACGTCGTTGGACAATGCCTTGAGCGGGGAAACATACACCACTTGCGTCGTATGCGGCAGGCAGCCATCAATGGCCTGGCGAAGGAGTCTGTCGATTGAGACAAGAAAAGCGGCGAGCGTTTTTCCGGAGCCTGTCGGTGCAGAAATCAAGGTTGGCTTGCCGGCCAGAATGCTCGGCCATCCGCCAGCCTGCGGCTCGGTCGGAGTTCCAAACTTTGTGACAAACCATTCGGCAGTGACAGGGTGAGCCCAGGAAAGCTCGGAGGGGAAGTCCATGATGGATTGTAGCCATTTCGCCTTTTGTTTGCCTATTTCGGAGCATCCCTGACCTGTTTACTCTCCTGATTCCATACGGATATTTCCTATCGTTTGCTTTTTCAACACTTAAGCAAATTTTCTTCAACCATCGCATTTGGATAGAGCCGCGGAAGAGGCACATTGATGGCGAAGCGATAAGAGGGCGGCCCGCCTGACTCTCTTATTTCACGGAATTCGCAAACATCTCGCTGCACTTGCATCCACTGTCCTGGCGCATGGGGATTTTACAACGCATCCGAAGGCACGTCGAACGTCACCAACTCCGACTTAAATCCGCGAGTGCGCACCGCGCCGTAGGCAATCCCAGCAATCAACCATACTGCACCCAGCACCAACGCAGGATGGCTCAGATGTACCCAGATGAATCCACAGATCAGGAAGCCCAACGCGGGAACAATGTACGCGCCCAAGCTGCTGCTCTTCGCCCCTCGCAGATGGTGCACGAAGGCCGCGGCGTTCACGCCCATGAACGCAATGAATGCGCCAAAGTTCAGGCACTCCGCGCCGATCTCGTACGCGCCTCCGCCTAGCTTGTCGCTGAAGTATTGCAGCAGTCCTGCGCCGACCAACGCAAATCCTCCCACAGCAATAATGTTGTTGCGCGGAATTCGCCGCTTCGGTTCGATCGCTCCAAAAAACGCCTTCGGGAGTGCATTCCCGCGGCCCATGCCGTAAAGCAATCGTCCTGCGGCAAGCTGCGAGCCCATGCCCGAACCCATGTTGGCAACCAACAGTGTGAAGTTCACAACTTGGAATAGGAGCGCTCCGCCGGCCTGTCGCGAAATGATCGCGAATGCTGAAACAACGTCGTCTCCGGCGAATTCCTTCGCCCCCCAGATCAGTTGCGCCGCATATACTTCAACGCCCGACAATACGCCGGTAATGAGGCAAACCAACACAGTAGCCAGCATGACGTTGCGCCGCGGATTCTCCACCTCTTCAGAGAATGTAGAGACCGCGTCAAAGCCGATATAGGTAAGAACTGCTACGGATGTGCCTGCAAAAATGTTTGAGGCATGAAAGCTTGCCGCTTCGTAGAAGGGACGAGTGAAGTATCCCGGATCATGGTGTACACCCCATACCGCACGCGCCACCGCCGCAAGGAACAGCGCAACGACAACGACCATTCCCGCACACAGCGCCTCGTTCATTCGCGCTGAAGTTTTGATGCCGCGAAGGTTGGTCCACGTAAAAAATGCCGCGAAGAAGATAATCCACACATAGAACGAGAGCCCGGGCAGGATATTCATCGCCGCCTGCGCACAGAAGGCTGTGCAGATGAGCGGATTGATCAAGTAGTCCATCACCATGCCCCAGCCCACAACGTAGCCAAGCGCCGAATGCATCGTCTGCCCCACGTAGGTATAAGCTGAACCCGCGCTGGGATAGATTCTCGCCATGCGCCCATAGCTGATGGCCGTGAACAACATGGCCACCATCGCAATCAGGATTGCGGTCACCACGTGCCCATGGGCCTTGTTGCTGATCACGCCGTAGATGCCCATCGGCGCCGTCGGTTGAATGATTACCATTCCGATGATGATCAGGTTCCAAAGCCCGAGCGTCCGATTCAAGCTGGCCGTTTTCGGTTGCGAGTTTGCCTGCGCTTCTGCCATTCGTGTCCTCGGTCCCCGGAGTTTTCACTTCACCGCAATCGCAACCGTCTGCGAACCCGCGTTCCAACTACCAACCTCCACTATCGGCGCATCTGCTCCATCCTCCGGAAGCAATGCCGTCAGCTCACGCTTCTCCCCTGGCACAAGCTCAATCCAATTGTCCGACCAGATGACCGGCGCAATCAGTCCGCCCGTCTTGGTGCGCATCACCGCACTCACTTGGAACGCCAGCGCGGTGCTGGGATTCTCAAGCTCCACGCGCACTTCCCTGCCGCGCGCCGTCTTTGTGATCTCCGCATGCACAACCAGCTTGGCGGCCGGTAAATTCGCCAGCGCAGTCAAGTCCTCGTGCCGCGAGGCTGGCGTATGCGTGTAGTCGGTCTTCGGCCAATCAAACGTAGTCAGCGTACCTGGCACCCAGTAGAAGTTCCTGCTCACAACTTTGCCCGCTTTATCCGTTAGCATCAGGTCGATGAAGAAGGTTCGTTCCGCGTCGGTGTACAAGGTCTCCGGAAGCGAGAACACAATCTGCGAGCTATCCACTCCTGCATCCACAGGCGCCTCCTCGGCGTATAACTGCTTCCACGCCACGTTGTGCACATGTGCGCTCGCATGCAGTCCGGAAACCCGCTCGTATGTACTGTTCACCACCACAATCGACCGGTCGTCGTACGAGTACTGAATGTGTACCGGCTCGCACGCCTTCTTGGTACCAAAGTAGCCCGCGCCCGCTTCGAGATAGTAGTCGTACAGGTGCCAGATCATCGATGGCCACGCATTGTTCAACATCCACTGGATCACGCCCGTCGATACATACTTGTTCCTGCTGTATGCCTCGTACATTGCTCTCTCGGAGTCATACTCCATAGCGGCCGAAATGCGCTCATAATCCGCCGCCGATTGCGGCTTTGCGTATACCGCGCCCATCGCTGCGTCCATAACCTTCAGGTTTGCAAACTCTCCGCTACCAAAGTGATAACTCCATGTCGCAGAAGGCGGCCATGTTTGTGGATCTGGCAAAAACTTTGCCCGGCTTGCAAGCGACGGAATCGCAGGCCCAGGGCTCGTCTCGGTGTTGAAGCCGAAGGCCCCGCCGTTCTGCTTATCCACATACCAGTAGCTGGGCGCGACGTAGTCGTACGGCCCGGTCATCTTTACGCCGTTCAACCCTCCGCCTGCGGTCGTCTGCGACGAAGCTGCAGAGAGAATTGGATTGGGCCAGTGTGTCTCAGCTTCAACATCCAAGTACGCGCGTTCCACATTCGTTGGCGGGGCATTGTCGCTGCCATTCAGCCACACCAGCAGGCTCGCGTGATGGCGCAAGCGCAGCATTTGCGAGCGCAGCGATGCGGTAGCAATCGTCAAATCCTCCGCATTCCAATCCTTCCAATGTTCCCAGTGGTCGCAGCAGCACCACCCCAGCATCACCAGAATTCCGTCCTCATCGGCCTGATGGAAAAACTCTTCCGTCTCCAGCTTGCCTTCCAGACGAATGGTGTTCAGATTCATGTCTTCAACCAGATGAAACTGATCGCGCAACCGATGAGCATCCGTGCGCAGCAACATGTCCTGGGACCATCCAGCCCCGCGAATCAAAAGCGGTTTCCCATTCACGCTGAACAGCCGTGCGCCCGTGGGTGTGAGCTCCGATGTAATTTCGCGAATGCCGAACTCAACACTCTGCTCGTCGGTCAGTTCGCCTTGCTCATGGAAGCTCATCGTCAGCCGCTCCAGGTGCGGCTCTCCCATTTGCCGCGGCCACCACGGCTTGGGGTTACGAAGTTTCAATTGTGCAAACTGCTCCGGAGTAAACATTACGGTGCGGTCTTCGTGCGCGGCCAATTCCACCGGCTGTTCAAACTTCACCCCTGCTGCTGAACCCTCAACCATGCCCTTCACTGCGACTTCGCTCGCGTTGTGTAATTCCGCATACACGGTCAACTCCGCCGTGGTCAGCGACGAGTCGGTAAAGTGCGTCACCGCCATTGGCGAACGCAGCGCTATTGCACCTGTACTCACCAGGTCCACGGCGCCCCACAAGCCCATATCCTTGTCCGGAGGACAAGGATTCCAATCCACCCAGTTAATGCCCAAATCCTTGTCTGTCGGCGCAAACGTCTCAACCGCCAGCACATTTTTCTTTCCTGGCTTAAGGGCTTCAGTCACATCGAAGTCATAGGTGCGGTACGCGCCCGCAACTTTGGTTGAGTCCGCAATCTTTTGCCCGTTCAACCAGACTTCTCCGCGATAGTTGATGCCGCCGAAGTGCAGCCACTGCCTTTCGCCCGCATGCACCGAAACCGGCGCCGTAAACACTGTGCGATACCACCAGCCACAGTGATAGGGGCTGTTTGGATCCATCGGCTTGTTCGCAAAGATCTCCCCAATCTGATACGTCGTTCCCGGAATCGCTCGCAGGTTCATCCCGAAATAGGGATCGGGAACCACGGCTGCCGCGGCCTGCGCTGCCAACACCGTGCTGGGCACCGTCGTCTTCAGCCACCCATCTGGCTTGAACGAATCCATCCCAATCGCATCACCAGCCGCCTGCAGTTTGCAGGCAGATTGCAACTGCCAGCCTTCGCGCAACGGCGTTATAGTTCCCGCACAAAGCACGCTCGACATAGCCGCCGTCGTCAAACAACAAAGCAAGACTCGTTTCCGCATCAGCAATCCCTCTTCCCGTAATACGGCCTTTCGCGACAGCAAGACTTTTCGCTTGCAAATCTCGTTCTGAAACCTTCTTCACGGCCTCGCCAACCCCGACCTAACGCGCATGGCTGGCGCTGCCGAGGACATGCGCACAACGACTTCCGGTTGCGCTCGATGCAAGCGCACGGTCTGCTCCCGCCGCTGCTCGCGCGCTTCAATTGCATCCACCACCCACTGCGCGGACAGCAGTCCCATGTCCCGAAGCGGCTGGCGGATCGTCGTTATTGCCGGCGTGGAAACAGATGCCGGCAAAACATCATCGAACCCCAGCACGGAGCAATCCTCTGGCACGCGCACCCCCGCCCCCAACAACCCGCGCACTACGCCCAGCGCGGTCAAATCATCGAATGCCAATACTGCCGTGAACGCCCGCCCACTGGCAAGCAGTCGCTGCGCACAATCCAGCCCGCCTTCAAAACCCGATGTGGGATCTACCAGGTTGGGTAACCGGAAGACCAGCCGCGGGTCTATCTTCAAACCCACTGCCTGCGCCTCACTCCGCACGCCAACCCAACGCGGTTCACTGTCGAACATCTCTTCCGGTCCGCGAATTACCGCGATCTTCCTGTGGCCAAGTTCATAAAGATGTCGCATTGCCAGCGCTCCGCCCGTCTCGTTGTCCACAAGAATCGAACTGACCTTGCGCGCGGACAAATCGCGGCTAACAATCACGATAGGCACGTTGTTCTTCTGGATGTCGCTGAGTAGGTTGGTCTCATCGAATATCCAGCTGGCAATCACGATTACGCCTTCGGCGCGCCGCTCCAGCGTCATCTCCAGGTAATTATCGAAGAGCCCGCGCTGCGTCTGCGCGTCCATCAGCAGTGGCAGATAACTGGCCGGCCTCAGCCCTTCCTGGATGCCTCGCACAATCGGAATGCAATACGGATCGGAAAGATCATAGGCCAGCACGCCGATGGTCTGGCTGCGACGCCGGCGCAGAGACCGCGCGAACGCGTCCGGATGATATCCCAGCTTTTGCGCCATGGCGCGAATATCCTGCCGCGTTTTCTCGGCGACATTCTGCGAGAGTGGCGCCTCGCTCAGCACAATCGACACCGTCGACACCGAGAAGCCGCATGCACGCGCCACATCCATCAGTGTTACGTGTCCTGATTTGCGCTGAGCCAACTTGCTACCTCCCGGTCCTCACGGTCTGGATTTTTGACTTTTCCCGATCAGAGCGAATGCACAATTCAGACTGAGTGGCGAACCAAAATCCGGCATATCGGATTTTTTTCTTGACAGCCGACTCGATTGATCCTACATTGGCTTTCTACTATTCAAACGTTTGAATGTCAACAAATTCATGAGGGATGGCTAAAATGATGAAGAAACTTCCTTCCGCTCTCCTGCGTTTCTCCATTTGTTGTTCCCTGTTTCTGCTCGCCGCCGCAACCGCCGCGAATGCCCAGGCTGGGCGCGGCAGCATCAACGGAACAATTACCGATCCCAGTGGCGCTATTGTTCCGGGAGCCAGCATTACGCTCACAAATCACGCCACTGGATTGACGGAACACGCGGTGGCCACAGCGGCGGGACTCTACACGTTCGTGTCCCTCAACCCTGGCCAGTACCAGGTGACTGCCAGCCACAGGGGCTTTGAGACCACCGCGCAAAACAACATCACCGTCAGCGTTGATCAGATGACCGTCGTCAATATTGCGTTGACCATCGGCGCAGCCTCCGAGGTCGTCAACGTAAATGCCGCGGTCGACCTTGTCGAGCCCAGCAACTCCACCGTCGGGCAGCTCATCACCGCAGAAACCATTGACCGTGTCCCGCTGCTCACGCGCAACGTGTTTGATCTGGTGCAGCTGAGCCCTGGTGTCACGCCCGCAAATGGCGCGCCCAATTCTTCCAGTTCGTTTGCCATCGAAAACATCTCCAGCGGCCGCCCCGGTGTTGATGTTTCGTCGTACACCATCAATGGCGCCATCGCCGGCTCGGTATATTACATGGTCGATGGAAGCCCGATCGGCATCGCAGAGAACAATGCGGCAGCCATCATTCCGGCGTTGGATATTCCCGAAGATGGCGTGGAAGAAACGCGTGTGGAAACACAGAACACTCCTGCTTCCTATCAAAGCGGCGGCGCCGGCGTCATCAGCCTGGTCACCAAGTCCGGTACCAACAAGTTCCACGGCGACGCGTTCGGTGTCTTCCGTCCCGATATTCTCGCGGCAAACGAATATTTCAACAAGCAGAGCCAGGTCGTTGCCGGCACGCCCAATATGTCCCCATCATTCCATCGCTATCAGGAGGGCGGCGCATTCGGCGGCCCCATTCTGCATAACAAGCTTTTCGTTTTTTTGCCGATTATGAGGCAACGCAACAGGAGTCTTTCGACGGCTCAAACTACTTCACCGTTCCAACCGCTGCCGAGCGCAACGGCGATTTCTCGGCCGACAACTTCACTATCTACGACCCAACGCAACCCGATATCGCCACCGGCCCCCTTGCCGGTACACGCCAGCCCGTCGCCGGCAACAAGATCGCCAATCCCAATCCCATCGCGCTCAAGTTTCTTTCCGAAATGCCTACCTGCAACGTCAGCAACGTGCCCGGCGTTCCATGCGATCAGCAGTCCGACGATGTTACATACAACTACTTCAAGCCGGGCCTCGATCCCACAACTGGACAGCGATTCGACGTCCGCATGGACTGGACCAAGAGTGAAAAGCAGCGCATCTTCGGCCGCTTCTCCTTTGACCGGCTCTTCAACTCCACCTTCAACGCATTCGGGAATATGTGGGATCTGAACTACGCGCAGAACGTCACCAACGGTCGCAACATCCTTCTGGGCGACGACCTGACCCTCAATGCGACTACCGTGCTGCAACTGCGCTACTCCTTCACCCGCCACTATGAAAACCAGGGCGGCGATCCCTCGCAGGTCGGCTTCGATATCACCTCGCTCGGCTTTCCCGCGTCCCTTGCATCGCAGGAGATCTTCAAGTTGCTTCCCTTCATGCTGTTCAACGACTCCGGCAGCGGCGTAGGCGGCACCGCGGATTACAACACCTTCCAGTACGCCAGCGAGAACAGCGATGTCGACGCAAGCATGACCAAGCTCATCGGCAAACACGAAATCTCATTCGGCTACGAATTCATGAAACGCTTCCTCAACGTCGGCCAGCCACCGGCGGCCTCCGGCGCTTATGCCTTCGACATCTCGGCAACCGATCAAACCGTCGGCTCGGCCATCGGCGGCAGCGACTTCGCCTCAGCCCTGTTTGGCATGGGAACTGAACCCGGCACCGAATCAAATGGATATCCCAGCTTCACGCAGGATCTATTCGCGGCTGAGTCCAACCCCTACAACGCAGCATTCGTTGAAGACACATTCCGCCCAAACTCCACCCTCACCATTACCGCCGGCCTGCGCTGGGATATCTTTGGTGGCAAGACAGAGCGGCACAATCGTTTGGAGTACTTCAATCCAAACGTGAGCACCACCGCTCAGGGCGTCCCCTATACAGGAGCTGAGATCTACACAAACGGCTCTCATCGCACGCCATTTAACACCAACCTCACCAACTTCGGCCCGCGCCTCGGATTCTCATGGCAGCCCGTTGTCCACTTCGTCGTTCGTGGAGGAGCAGGCTTCTACTTTGGTCCCAGCCCACAGCAAGTTGGCAGCGCCGGCCTCGACAGCGATGGCTACTCCACCAGCAACATTTGGAATGCTACGGCCTACAACCAGGACCCCAACACCATTGCATACGACTGCAATAACTTTCAGGTCTGCGGTGACTCTGGCAACACCGTGTCGCTTACCCCTCTAAACAACCCATTTCCCAACGGCCTTGTGCCCTTGCTCCACAATCCATCCGGCTTGGCAAACAACCTGGGCAATTCCCTCAACACCATGTTCCAGTCCCAGCGCACCCCCACTATCTATAACTTCAACTTCGGACTGGAGTATGAATTACCCTACCAAGTGGTGCTTAGCGCCGGATACGTCGGCAGTCGAGGCCTCTTTCTGCCCCTCAGCAGTTTGGACATTGACCAACTCGACCTGGGCACCATTGGCAAGTATCAGTCTGCGCTACTCAACACGACTGTGCCTAATCAGTGGGCGAATATCCAGCCCGCGACAAACGCCAACTATGGTTCCTCTACTGTTCCCCTCTGGGTCTCGGTGCAGCAATACCCGCAATTCGGAAACGGTAATTACGGCGCAGGCAATGGCATCAACGTCCATGGCTATCCAGGCGGCGACTCCGATTACAGTTCGCTGCAAACAAAGCTGCAGAAGCGGCTAACGAAGCACTTCACCGCCCTAGCCAGCTTCACATGGGCCAAGCTCATCACCGACGATGGCAACCCACCGCTCGGTTTTGTTGGCTCGCACCTCGGCGCACCGCAGGATCAGAAGAACCTGAGCCTCGAACACTCCGTAAGTCCGCAGGACGTCAAATACCAATTCACCGGCGATGTCTCCTACGATCTGCCCGTTGGTCACGGCCGTGCTCTCAATCTCAATGGAGTGGGCAATGCAATTCTTGGCGGCTGGACCGCTAACGCCATCGCCTACCTCAGCACCGGCATCCCGATTGCCTCGCCGACGGTCGGTGCTGCCACTGCATACTTCAATCAACGCCCTGACATGACCTGCGACCCCTCCAAAGGAGCTCCGCACACGGCAGCCACCTGGTTCAACTATTCCTGCTTCACCATTCCCGCCAGCTCCTTCGTTGCCGGAACAGCGCCCGCTTACCTCGACCACGTTCGCACCATGGGAGCCCAGGACTTTGATCTGTCTGCCTACAAGCATTTTTCTCTGGGTGGTGAAAGAGACCTCCGATTCGATATTGCCGCGTACAACGTAGGCAACCGCGCGCAGTTGGGAATGCCTGGCGTTCCAAGCATCACGGGAGTGCAAGCCAATCCGTCCGTGGCAGCGGTCTTCGGACTCATCACGTCCACTGTGAATTCGCCGCGTCAGTTCCAGTTCGGCTCTCGATTCACTTTCTGATTTGGGCTCACGGTTTTCTTGTTGAAGTCCATCCCTCTGCGAAAAAAGAAGCCTTTCGCGGAGGTTCGATGCCTAATCTAGGACAAAGAGAGCAACGGCCGAGTGGGCGATCGGAAATTCGCGACTCGCACTTCGGGGAACTCCGCTGATGCTAAATCACAAATGCGCTCACCGACTCGGATTAGTCATGGAACGTTAGCCAGTGTTTACAAATCCATTCCACCTGGCCGTAAAAACCGGCATCGGTGCAAGTAGAGGGCGGGCCCGTTTCCGCGAAACCAACTTGATGCAAAGACGACAATTTGCTCAAGTTGATTGCAGCAGATGAGTGCGTCCAATGGTATTCCAAGATCCTGCGTCGTTATCTCGGTTCCAATTTTTTCAGACGAGTGTTTGCCGTTCCAGTTGTTGCCCAGATAATGACTTCTGGTTGGCCGGTTAGCTGGTGACACTCTCGGAATCCAAGCTCCGGCAAGATCTTCACAGGTCATGTTTCAAAATGAGTATCAAACATCGAACTACAGCGACAGCCTTTCGAAACGTCTAAACTCCTTGAATAACTTCCATTTTCGTTCCGCAAAATCTTGCCAATCGCGAGTTCTATCTCGCTGAAAATAAGAGTTAAATTTGCATGAAAAGCGCCGCTCCAAAACCTGTCGATTGTGAGACAGCCATGACAAGATTGCTAAAGGGGACTGCGTGAGAGTCGGGGCTCTACTGAGTTTCGGCTACAAAAACGGCAGTTGTGAGCGCGGGCACTGTGGCGGTTGCCGTTTTAGAGTTGAACGTCGACTGCCTGGTGACCGGATCGCTCGAAGTCTGCTGTACCGGATGCAGATGCAGGGCCAGACCTTGCAACTGGCCATTGGTGAAAGTGACGGAGGAATTCGTGGCGTTGAAGAGAACTACGATGTGTTTGTAGATACCGTAGTTGCGGCCGTTGGCGTCAAGCTTCATGACGATGAGACCCGGTGTTTGATTCTGACCTGTGTTGAGGAAGGTGAGATTCTGCTGCACTTCAGCAAGGGTCGGCATGCGGAAGAGTTCAGAGCTGTAGCGGATCTTTAACAGCTCCTGGAAGGCCGCGGCGCTGTATACGATGTTGGCGGGAAGCGGCGTGTATGCCGGGTTACTGAGCAGCGGCGTCATGATGGGCCACTGGGCCTGGTTCTGGCTGGCGATGGGCAGTCCGATGTCCCAGTTTGCGGTTTGGCCGGTCCAGTCGATCTTGTTGAACCAATCTCCGGAGTCATAGCTGTTCTGGTCCATGTCTTTGGAGCGGAGCAAATCATCGCCGCCCTGATAGAACGGAATGCCCTGGCCGAGGGTGACCAGGCTCATGGCTAAAATCTGGCGACGGGCGCGCGTGGCGATGCTGTCAGAGAAGCTGGACTTCAACTGCACCTGATCAAAGAGGTCCTGATTATCATGGACCGAGGCATAGTTGATGGCTTCAATGGGGCTCTTGGTATAACCAGTCGGCGCGCCGTTGTAACTGACTTCCGCTCCCGTGACCGTTGCGCCTGCGCTATCGATAAAGGTGTAGTCGCGCAGGTTTCCTGTGAGTCCCACATCGATCCAGTCAGAATATTGGAGTAACTGGGCCTGCTGCTGACTGGAAGATAGGGTGCTGTTGGTGTAGGCGCTTGGATCGGTGAAGAGTCCGGTGGCGAAGCCCTGAACGCGTTCGTCGGCGAATGGACTGCCCCCGTGGATGCCATCGCGTATGCGGTCGTTGAAGGTGCCGACGCCAAAACCGTAGAGATTGATCTGGTCGGCTTCAGGACCGATTTGGTTGTTGACAGTGTCACCGAAATTGAAGCCCTCACCGTAAAGGTAAATCTTTGATCCGTCGACGCCGTCTTTCTCAGGAGTGAGAGCCGCGAGGGCCTGCTGAATGTCAGTGATGTTGTAGGTGAACATGAAGCTCATGATGTCGAAGCGGAAGCCATCGATCTTGTAGTTGCGCGCATTGAGCACGATGGTATCGATGATGAGCTTCTCCATCATTTTGTGTTCGCTTGCAGTATCAGGGCAGCACGAGCCGGAGAGGAGGTTGCCGCTTGCGTCGAGGCGATGGTAGTAATTGGGGACCACTTCATCGAGATTGGAATTAGGACCTTCGCCGCTGGCGTTAGTGTGGTTGAACACGACATCCTGCACAACGCGCAGGCCAACCTTGTGGAGACCATCGACCATAGTGCGGTATTCGCGGACACGGTTTTCAGGATTGATGGCGTAGCTACCCTCAGGAGTCATGTAATGGACGGGATCGTAGCCCCAGTTATAGGCGGGGCTGGTCTGACTGGCGCTGACGGCGGCCTGCTGCTGCGTGCCATCGGCGGGATATTGCGTGAGGCCGGTGGGGATGATCCATGTGGACTTGTCTTCATTGACGCTGGCGAAGTGGAAGGAAGGCAGGATGTGCACGGCCTTGAGTCCACTTGCGGCCAGAGTGCGGAGATGACGCATGCCATCGGAGTCCTGGTCGGCGAATGCTTCATACATGCCGCGATGGGCTAGCGGGACGGTGGGATCGTTGATGCTGAAGTCGCGGACATGGAGCTCGTAAATGCTCATGTCGCTGAACGTGCGGAGCGACGGCGAGTTATCTTCATCCCAACCGGCGGGCTTGGTTTCATCGGAGTCAAGGTCGGTGATGCGGCTCTTGGTTCCGTTCAATGCGATGTCAATGGAATAAGGATCGCTGGTTAGATTGGTGTCGATCGCAGCGTCAGCAGGCACCCAAACTTGCACGCTGTAGAGGTAATACTTATTTTTCCAAGTGGAGTCGCCGTCTGCGACCCATACGCCATTATGTTCGTGCATTGGGACAACAGCGGTGGGGGCGGTATCGGATTCGTGATCGAAAATCTGAAGCGAGACGCTCTGCGCGGTGGGTGCCCAGACCTTGAGTTTTACATCGCAATTGTCGTCGTCATCCCAGTCGTGCCAAGCGCGATCGTCGGCATGGTGGAAGACGACGCCGAGCTTGCCGGGATAGTAATAGAGATCGTCGAGCACTCCGGCTTGCTGAATGCCGGTGGCATAGGTGAGCGTGCCGCCGGAATTGACTGCTGAAAACGCGAGCTGGCCCTCAAGGAATGGCTGCAAGGCGGAGACCTGCGTATTCGGAGGCAACTGAAGGACCGTGTAACCACTCAACTGCGGATAGCGAAGCAACTCGTCCGCGGTGAGGCTTCCGCCTGCGGTCAGGGGGATGGTGGTGCCGCCGGTGATGCCAGTAGACGTAACGGACAGACCGCCGGTGAGGCTGGAGCTGAGAGCATAGGTACTGCCAGACTGCGCGAACTGCGGCTGGATGGCCACTCGCTGTCGATCGAGCCAGTATGCCTGCTCAACGTTGAGCAGACTATCGAGTACTTGAGTTGGAGTCGGCGTGGTGGTGAAGACGGTTGCATTGCCTGAAATTGCCCAGGCCTGGAGATTGGTTGCAACATCGAGGAACATGTTGGGGCCCGGGTCTTTAACACCGGTAGCGGTGTTGTGGATGATGAATCCGAGGTTCTGCGCGCTGGGAATCAGGCTGATGTCGAAGTAGGCGCCGTAAGAATCGAAGGCGGTAACGAAGGTGAGGCCGTCGTTGAAGTCGCCGGTGTATTCGGCCGTGTCGTCGAATGCGTAAACGGACCAGTTGGCGTAGTTTCCGTCTGGGCGATAGTAATGAATGCGGGCATAGCCGGGGAGCAGCGCGTTGGGATTTGTCAGACTGATCTGACTCTTGTAAAGCTTGCCGATTCCCGTGTAGCCCCAGTACTCGAAGCCTTCCGTCGAAGGATCGACAAACTCATTCGGACCCGGATCTTTCTGGTCGCCGCCCGGCGCAGAAGGATTGTGGATGATGAGGCCGAGGTTCTGCGCGTTGGGAACAACGGCTACGTCAAAATACACTCCGTAGGCATCGGAGTTTGTGACCGGCACGAGGCCGCTGTTGTAGTCGCCGGTATATTCTGTCGTGTCGTAGAAAGCGTAAATGGTCCAGCCGGAATAATTGCCATCCGTCCGATGGTAGTGAACGCGGACGTATCCGGGCAGAATAGCAGTAGGATTGCTCAAACTGGGCGCGGATGTATAAAGACACGCTATGCCGGAGTAAGCCCAATACTCAAGGCCCTGCGTGGCGGGATCGACAAAGAGATTGTTGGGAGTGTCCTTCTGGTCGCCTCCCTGCGCGGTCGGATTGTGGATGATGATCCCGACTTCCTGCGCGCCAGCGGTTACACCTACATCGAAATACACGCCAAAACTGTCAGTGCCTGTGACCTGAACGGGTCCGCCGCCGTAGTTGCCGGTGTTCTCCGTGGTGTTGTCAAAGGCGTAGACCGTCCAGCCTGCGTAGTTGCTGTCGGGGCGAAAGTAATGGATCCGAATGTCGCCAGACGGAATGGGGGGATCAGACTGGGCGAGTGCTTGGACTGCGGCAAAGGCGCTGATCAGAAGCAGGAGGATGCTGGACACACTCCTGCCTACGAGGTGCGTGGGACTCATGCGAAAGATCATGGGTACGGCTCCAGGAAATGTTGATGCTTTGGTTTCGCTGGGCGCATTCGTTCAGCGCTCTTTGGGGGTGGTTCAGTCGAGCGCGGGCGATAGTACGTCGGCCGGACATCCACTGTCAAGATACTTAGGAAATCGTTCGCATTTTCCGGACCGTCCAACGGACCTCAAAAGGTTGATAGTTTCGCTGCCTCGTGTAACCACCATGTTAGAGCTCGTGTGGTTTTGTGTATTAGAGGCAAGGTGTTGTTACGCCCGGTCAGGCATGGCTGTCTCACAAGCCACAGGTTTTGAGAGGGCCGCTTCGCGGAGAAGAAACGTCGGCGTGAGCATTTCCCGAACCGAGCCGACCTATTCCTTTCGCTGGATGGCGGAGGTCTTGCTTTCGAGGTCCTGAATGGCGCGCACTTTATTAGGCGGGTCAAATCACAGGACTGTCCGTTGTTCGGAGACGCGGCCTATTTCATCGGGCGTGATCCTGCGATGAGGATCTCCACCAGCCTCCTGGCGCTTTGCTGGCCATCGGGACCGGATGGCACATGGAAGACTCCAATCACCGCTCGAAGCAGATCCGCGGCTTCAAGGTCCCTTCGCACATCGCCGCTCTTTTTCGCATGTTTCACCAAATCTTCGAATGCTTCCTGGATCAGGCTGCGCGAACCTTCAAAGAGCCTGGAAGAACCTCCGATGAGGCTGTTGAGAGCGGGCGCAATGATGTGCTTTGCCACGATGTAATCGACAAACAGCAGCATCCAGGCTCGCAAGGCTTCGATCGGCGGCATTGCAGCGGCGAACTTGCGCGCTGCTGCGGCCAGTTTTTCAACTTCGCTCCGGTAGACGGCTTCGAGCAGTGCATCCCGCGTTGGGAAATGGCGATACAAAGTACCGGCTCCGACGCCCGCCTGCTTCGCGATTTCTTCCAGACTTGCATTCGCGCCGTGGCGGGTAAAAGCTTCCTTTGCCACTTCGAGAATACGCTCGCGGTTCCGCAGCGCGTCGGTTCGCGGCTTTCGCTGGATAGATTTGGAAATCTTTTTCCTCATCGCTGAAAATTTCTTGCAACCGGAGGCAGTCTCCGGTTATCTACTCAATCGGAGGGTGTCTCCGTTTTATTTCAAATGATAGAAGCTCGTCAATCGAGCAAAATTGCGATCAATCGAAAGATCGAGGATCAGGAGGATTTCATATGCGTGTTTTCGTCACTGGGGCCACCGGGTTTATCGGCTCGGCCGTTGTTCGGGACCTAATCGACGCGGGCCATCAGGTGCTCGGGCTGACTCGCAGCGACGCGGGTGCAAAATCCCTTGCTGCCGCCGGTGCCCAGGCGCATCGAGGCGATCTGGAAGATCTTGAAAGCCTGCGCGGCGGAGCAGCCGCGTCGGATGCCGTCATCCACACCGCTTTCCAGCACGACTGGTCGAGGTTTGCGGAGAGTTGCGAACTGGACAAGCGCGCCATCGAGGCCATCGGCGCCGTGCTCCAGCGCTCCGGCCGTCCGTTCATTGTCAGCTCCGGAGTCGGAGTGGCTCAGGGCCGCCCCGCCACCGAAGACGATCCGCCGTTGTCCCCTTCCGCCTCCCTTCCCCGCGTTTCGGAGACAACCGCTGGCGCGCTCATTGAGAGCGGAGTGCACGTCATGGTGATGCGCCTGCCCCAAGTACACGACACCGTGAAACAGGGCCTTGTGACGCCCCTGATCGCCGTGGCCCGCCAGAAGGGCGTCTCGGCATACGTTGGTGACGGCCAGAACCGCTGGCCCGCCGCGCATGTGCTCGACACCGCCCGGCTTTACAGGCTTGCCCTGGAGAAAGGCACTGCGGGGGCAAAATATCACGCCGTCGCCGAATCGGGTGTCCGGCTCAAAGACATCGCTGAGGCCATCAGCCGCGGCCTGAAGGTGCCCGTCATTTCCATCTCACAGGACCAGGCTCAGGACCATTTCGGCTTTTTCGGGTTCTTCGCAGGGAGAGACAGCCAAGTCTCCAGCGCGCGAACACGGGAACAACTCGGATGGAACCCCACCGGGCCCACGCTTCTCACCGACCTCGAGAACATGCGTTTTTCTCAGTCCTGACTAAGCGAACCTAACTCCACCAACCTCAGGAGAATTGATATGAAAAAAACATGGTTTATCACCGGCGCCTCGCGTGGGTTCGGCCGCATTTGGGCCGAGGCCGCTCTCAACCGCGGCGATCAGGTCACGGCTACCGCCCGCAATCTGGCGGACGTCGCCGAATTGACGGAACGCTTTGGCGACACGGTTCTGCCCCTTGCCCTCGACGTCACCGACTCTGTGCAGGTGCATCAGGTGGTTAAGCAGGCATACGCGCACTTCGGCAGGCTGGATGTTCTTGTCAACAATGCCGGTTTCAGCCTGCTTGCCGCCGTGGAGGAAGCAAGCGACGAGCAGATCCGCGACTTGTTCGACGCAAACTATCTCGGGATGGTCCGGGTGCTGCGCGCCGCTCTGCCCTTGCTGCGGCAACAAGGCAATGGACACATTCTCGGAATCTCGAGCGGACTCGGAATTGGGTCAATGCCGCTCATCGGCTTCTACGCCGCCACGAAATGGGCAGTTGAAGCGCTCCATGAATCTCTGGCGCAGGAGGTCAGGCCGTTCGGCCTCAGGGTGACGATCGTCGAGCCGGGCGCCTATGCCACCGACTTTGGCAAATCCGCAAAGATCGCCGAAGTTATCGAACCGTATGCGGATTTCCGAAAGCGCTTCATGGCGAGATTAACCAGCATGGAACGGGGCGATCCCAACGCAACCGCAGAAGCCATCCTGAAGCTTGTGGACGCGAATGATCCGCCGCTGCGGTTGGTGCTTGGTTCGACAATTCTGCCGGGGGCTCGCGCCTTATACGCGGATCGCCTCGCCACCTGGGAGGCGTGGGAAGATGTCTCGAATGCGGCACAGGGCCAGCCTATCAAAACTTCAATTGCTTTGTAATCGCTCTGGCATCCGGCTTACAAAACCAGATCAGGCACGAATCCGCAAAGAGTCAGCCAGGGGTTCGGAATTCATGATTCAAACGCCCATGGGCGATATCCTGTGCAATCGTTTTTCGTTCCTAATCTCTCGGAACCGGACTTAGACGGTCGCTTTGGCCGCCCAACGGCGTGATCGGGGCTTCGTCCCAGTCGCGCGTCGTACGACAAATTGGCGGCCTTGCGCAAATGATCGTTTTGTTGAACCAGCTTGCTGCTGGTCAAGTGGCTACGAAACAAGCATCTCACGCACGCGATTCAGAGCAGCCGTAGCTCGGCATCGAACTGGTGTTCCAATGTCTGAAGATCGATGGCGATTTGCACGATTTCGCGCTACCAGAATGCGCTCAACGTCTCGAACTGTTGCCATGCAGCATGTGGACAAAATTCAATCTCCACGTTTGCCTGCGGAAGTAAGTCCTACCGAGATTTCGCAGAAAGGGCTATACCAACTCGTGCATAGAGGGGGCCGAGTCGTCGCATCGCTCAGCCCTTCGCTACCAGACGGATGTTCCGGCCACACTTTCCGCCCGTAACGGCCACAATGGTGAAACGCTCCTTTAGCGCGCGCAGAACCAGATCGCCGATTTGCCGCTCACGGCTTTGGTAGGTCCGGCGCTCGCAGCAGTCGTCCAGTACGAAGCCGGTGAAGTCGCCGAAGCAATCGAACAACACTTCGCAGACTTTGCCGGTGAACTCCTTAAGTTCCTCCTCGCAGGGCCGGCCGACGGGCGGGTGCACTGGGTGAGGATGGCCTGGGATATAGCCGAGCAGCGATGGCGGGATGGCGTTCGCATCGCCGCCCAGGCCGTCCACGCGTCCGGCGATCTGGGAGATGTAGCGCAGAAGCACCGGATACCAGCGGTCGGTCTTAGGCAGCGCTTCCAGCCGCGCCTTCAGGATGGCGAGCGTGGTCTCCTCAGCGGGCAGCATCGCCTCGCCGGTGGAAACGGGGATCTTCACCTGGAAGGAGCCGACGATGTAGCGTTCCCAACCCGGCGTGTATTCTGCGGCCGTGTTGACCAGGGCCGACTCCACAGGTACCACGTGCGCCGGCGCGGCGGGATGCGACGCGTGGTAGTGGATAGTGCCGCCGGAATGCCGGTGCGATGCAAACTTTGAGGCAGTCTGCGACGCAATCTGCGGAACGGGCTGTGGAGGAGGCGGCGGGGGCGGAGCCGGGGAGACGCGAACCGGACGCTTGCCGATCCGCCGCACGACAATGTCGAACTCCTGGCCACTCCTTACCGTCTGTGGCAGGTCGACCGTGAAGAGCCCCGCATACCAGTCTCCCGTTCCCTGCGGGATGGGCACATAGGTCACGCCCTTGATGGTCTTGACCTCGATCGTATAAGCGTCTGCGGCCGTGAGAGGATGTACGCCGTACATCCATGATGCGAGTTGAATCACCTCGGTGCTCGAAACCGCGGGCCAGTAGATCCTGGCGGTGGAGCCGGGGGGGACCTCGCCCCAATCGATCATCAACTCGTCGGGGCGGCCTGCGAGGGGGCCATAGGTGGGCGGCGCGCCGCTGGGCTTGACTTCGAAAGTCTGCGGGACGCGGTGCGCGGAGGCGGGCCCTGGATTATCGGAGGTAGTGACCTGAAGGTTTCGCTGGGCTAATTGATCGCCGCTTTCGGGGGTCGGCACGCTGGTACCCACGGTTTGGATCGGCGCCCCTGGGTAAGCGATTTGGGCCACCAGGCAGTGATGCGTTCCCCCCGGAAAGGCGTAAGGGATGGCGGTGCCATTCACTGACACGTTATCGTTGACGTTTAGGTAGCAGCCGAAATAGCTCCACTGGGAATCGCCCTGCTGGACGGTGATGGTCAGGTTATTGGAGCCAGTGCCGGTGAAGCCGCCCGTCTGGAATTCTGGATCGGTCGGACTGGCAAAGTTCGGCTGGACGCTGGTGGCGAAGAAGGGGAGGGTGTGGTCGTCGGACGGCGCCAGGGGATAGTGTGGATTGAGGCCCGTGGGGTCGTCGCTGAGATAGGTGTAGCTGGGGTCCCATGCTGTGTCGGCGGTCTGAGTGCCCCATAGGCGGAAGAAGACCCTGACGCCGGTTGCGGCGCCCGCGGAACCTTGAGTGCCGGTCATGCGCACTCGGGCGATGGCGAAGCTGTAGTTGTTGTATTTGTGTCCGCCGATGGTGGAGAACGGCGTGACGGTGGAGTCGGCTGTAAATTCGGCCGATTGCTGGGGAATGATGTTGTTGGTGGGATCGAAGGGGTCTTTGCCGTTCGGATCTCCGTAGGTTTTGTTCAGGTGGACGAGCAGATTTTGGATGTATGTGTACGCACCGTTGAAATCGAAGTTGCCCACACCCGAGCTGTTCTCGATGAACTGGGGAGCTCCCGTGGTTTTCGGGACCGGATACTGATATTGCGAGGCGGGCGAGGCTCCGGGGGTGGCGGAGAAGACGCGCAGATCCTCGCTGAGCCAGGGGACGCTGGTATTGGCGGAGACGACGTTGGTGAAATAGGGATCGGCTCCGGCCAGAAAGAAGAACTCGGTCGCCGCCGGGAACGGCTTGCTCAGCACGTTAATAGACGAATTGACCGCCACCGGCGTCTCTCCGCTCGGCGGGAAGGTGCCGAGCGGTTTGGCGAAGTCCACATCGTAGGCAAACTGGATCTGTTGGGGAACCTTGGGATTGCTGCTCTGGTGCAGGATGTTGGGCAACGTGGCGGAGAGTCCGGCGGTGACGCCGCCGAAAGCTATGGTTGGGATGGATGGATGGGTCGCGCCGACGATGTTCAGACTGAAGCCGTCGAGCGCCAGGTTGAAGCCGTCAGTGTAGGTCCCAACCGTATTCGTACCTATGATGTTGTTGATCTCGTCCTTGCCCCAGGTGTTCTTGGCGCCGACGAAGCTCAAGAAGCCGATCGGCCAGGGATCGTCGGTGTTGGGTCCGGGGTTGGACCCGGGGATGGAGGAGACCTGATTCGGAGGGTAGGCGGCGGCCAGCAGCGAGGCGAAGTACGGGAACGGATCGGAGGTGTCGCCCGTCAGGTTTGAGTACACCTCGCGCAGGCACTGCCCGCCGATCGGGTTGCCGCTCGAGTCCAGGCCGGGCGCGGCGGCGATGATTGCCGGGATGGGGAAGCCGAGCTGGTGATGAAGGTAATACAGGAAGAGGATCGAGCAACCGGTCGCGGGGCCGTTTCCAGCCCAACCTTTGATCGAGTTGATGTAGTCGGTTCGCGATCCGTAGTGGGTCCCGGCCGGACCAAAGTTCCCATTCGCATCGTATTCGGTCGACTGGGGATTGCTGGCTGGCAGCGAGGTATTGAGCCAAGCGTCGGGAGCGCCGTTGTTGAACAAACCGATCCCGGTGAGGCCGTTGGCGATCTGGAACTGCGTAGTCAGAAACAGCGAGAGACCCTCTCCGCAGCTTTCCTCGTTGCCGAAGCCCTCAGAATACCCCCAGCCCTTATGCTGCGAAAGCATCAACATTTCGCTGACTTCGGCCATCATCAGGCAACGCACGAAGGCAGAGCCAGCGCCTTGGCTCGGATTCAGCGTGAGGAGCGGCGACGTCGACCAGCTCGCGGACCAACTGCCGCCGTTGTTGTTGACCGCGGTGACGTAGGTCGGGATTGGGAGCGTCAGGGTAATTGTGACGCCGGCGAACTGGGCCTGCAGCCAGGCGAAGTCGGTTGTCTCGCAGGCGGCGATCACCTGGTTGGTTCTGGCAGGCTCGGGGCCTCCCGGGCCAGCCAGGACCGGGTCGTAGTAAAACTGGTAATGGGTTGTCGTGCCACCGCCGGACAGGCCGGTTGTAACGCCCCATTGGGCGTAGAGGGTCACATCGCCAGTGAACGTGAAGGTCGAACCAGCGGTTTGGATGGCCCCGCTGCCATCGGCCTCGGTGTTCCAGTAGAGGAAGACCTCGCCGCTGATCGAGAGACCGCCGGTGTTGTTGGCAACTGTGACGATGCTAACCCCGGATACGTAGGTGTTGGAGTCGACGGGGACAGTGCCGCCGGTCGAGCCATTTCCGCTATAGACGACTTGGGACATGCAGCCTCCTCTGGTTAACACCAGGCTCCCAGCAACTTCAAATGGCGCTGAGCTTTCCTCCACCGTGTCGGAATTTCGCTGACGACCGTATGAAGGCATCAAGACTCAGAATTAGAAATCGTGATCCATAGGCGTTTCCCTTTCAAAAAAAGATGCATTTAATCATTTCCGATCATTAAACGCGCACGGAATTCATCGGAGAGTGCCTTTGCTCCCAGCGAAGGACGAATAATCCTGATAAACCCCGCAGGTTATTCGGACCAGATCAACTCTCATTTCCATTTGATTTACGCGGATGCGGCGCGACAGAAACTTCTGACGCTCGAACCGCAGATCGCATCAAAAGGAGGCTCGAATGCTTATCTTCGCTAGAAGGTGCGGAAGATTGTTCTCGGTGGTTTTCTTATTGAGTCTCTGCCGTCTGTCCTCAGCTCATCCCATGGGCAATTTTAGCGTCAACCACTACTCCAAAATCACCCTTGAGAGCGACCGGATCCGCGTCGATTATTTCATCGACCTGGCGGAGATCCCCACCTACCAGGAACTGCAGCAGGCGAGTATTTCAGCAACGGCAATCGATTCCAATTCCGCAGTGGTAGTCCATTATGTCGCGGCCCGAGGTGCGGAGTTCGGGCTGTGACTAACTCTCAACGTCGCAGGCAAACTCAGCACTTCGGAATTCGCATTTCCGCAACCAGCCGGCTCAATCACCCCAACCGGGCATTCGGTATTGCCGGCCCCTCCGACCATCAGCTGACCCACTAGCTAGTCAATACTGAACGCAATTGAGACACAGCACGGGGTATCTGCTTCGCAGGGGTGCTACCAAACCCGAGGATGAGACCTTGCCGGGGTGGGTCACTGAAATATGCGGGAGAGAGCGGCCACAACCGAAGACCGGACTCAGCCGCCCTTTTTACAATCTTTCGATCTCGGATTCCTCTCGGCAATGTCGCTGCTAAATGCATCCCGGCTTCAGCACCATGTATCTCGAGCATTTCACCAAGCTGATCTCGGAGACCGTTAACGAGAGCATTTCGACGTTCCCTGTAAAGCTGGCGCATCCTTCTGAGATGCCTTCCAAAATGGCCCATGCGCATGAAGTCTTTAAGTACTTCCTGGTAAAGATACGGCGGGAAGATATCCATTGTGAAGCGAACTGCGATGAACCTCTCCGCCAAGTCAGGCGGAATAACGATGTAGCCGATTCGCAATGACGGTAACAATACTTTGCTGAAAGTTCCAATGTAGATTACGCGTGAATTTGCATCCATTCCCTGCAAAGAGGCGACCGGGGGGCTTTCGTAGCGATATTCGCTGTCATAGTCGTCCTCGACAATCCAGGCACCTTCAGCCTGTGCCCAGTTCAGAAGATGCAGACGTCGCGAAGCGCTCATCGTTGAGCCTAGTGGGTATTGATGCGAAGGTGTAACAAAGGCAGCGCGCGCTTTGCGATGCCGCTTGATACCCTCCGCGACGTTCATTCCCTCATCATCAACAGGGACAGGAATTAGCCGGCAACCGGCCGCACTGAGCAAGGTTCGCTGCAGATTGTATCCAGGCTCCTCGATCCACACAGGGCTGCCCGGATCAAGTAAGACGCGCGCAGTAATGTCAAGCCCTTGCTGCGAGCCGGATACAACCATGATTTGACCTGGCTCGCACGCTACCCCGCGCGCGGTGTGCAAATAAGAGCAAATTTCTTGGCGGAATTCCTCGGAGCCGAGTGGGTCGATGTGATGAATTACGCTTGCGCTTGGATTGCGGCTGTTCCGAGCTACAAGGTTGGACCATATCTCAAATGGGAACTCGTCAAATGCGGGCTGATGTACGCCGAACACGCCCCAACCCGGGCGCGAGGGAGAACCGGGGAAAGGCGGCAAGAGAAAAGTGCGGTTGGCAATCGGACGAGGACCGCCACGGACAAGAGCGGACCGCCTTGCACCCGTCTCAACGGACATCAATTGTTCTGGCAGGGAATGCGAAACAAATGTCCCCGCTCCCCGTTGGCTCTCAAAATACCCCTCAGCCTGAAGTTGCGCGTACGCCTGGAGCACCGGAAACCGGGATACGTTGATTTCGATCGCCAACTCGCGGCTTGACGGCACTTGTTGTCCGGGATTTAGGTCGCGCCGAAGGATTGCTGAACGATAAGCGTCGTAGATCTGTCGGTTCAAAGGTGTACGTGCATCCCGATCAACAATGATGATCGGTGAAATTCCGCTCGCTACGCAGCTCATCACCAGATTATATTGGCTAGCTCAATACACAATCAACTGGGTATGTTCACCGACCACTAACTCCACGATTATGAACTTATCTTGAACGCTTTTTTAGCGGCGGGTATTTGACCTTCCTCCTCCCGCCGCAACTTTTCAGCCGGCTTTAAATACTTCACGCTCAATCTTTCCCCGGGAGATCGACGCCTCACTTGCTTGAGGGCCCAACCTCTTGCTCTGACGCCCCGAGTACGCTGCCAAGGTCCGGTTCCTGAACAAAGACGACGAGTCTAAGATTCTTGGGGTCCATGCCGGGCTTGAGATTTTCTTGAATGTCCTGGCTGAAGACTTTTCCTCTCTCAACCTTTCCGATCTTCATGAGTTCTTCCACAACGGCTGCGTGTGTGAGACGCCGACCACCGTTTTCGCCGCGTAAAACCTGAGACTCGGCATGATCGAGCGCGACTGCCGCGTAGATATCGGCATTTCGTTTCTCTGAAGTTCCGTCCGCTACGATGTGGGCTCGGAGGACCCCGGGGGAATTTCCTTCAACGCGAATCGCGCTAATGCTCACAGGAAGTTGCGGAGCTTTGGCAGCCTTCAATAGAACTTGATTCACCTGCTGTTGGTCGTCCAGGCGCAACTCGGTTTTTCCACCCACGATCACTTGCGGCGTGTAAGGACTGCTTATACCCAGGGCGCGAACATATGCGCTCTGGCGGTCTGTCATTAGCGATGAAGAGTATGGGTCCTTCCAGCCGTCGTGATTCCAGTAATCCACGTGTTCACTGAGCACGATCGCCTGCGCACCAGGAATAGGCTGAGAACCATCGAGGTGTTGAAGCCAGGCGTCAGCCGGGGGGCAACTGGAACAGCCCTCCGAGGTAAATAATTCGATGAGAATTGGCGTTGTGGCATGCTGCGTGTCCGCTTCCTGGGCCCGCTCCGCTCCGGTAAAGCATCCCAATATCGCAAGAAGGATAATTGTTCTCATGGTTAACTTCCCCCTTACATGCTTACGAAAACCCGACGGGGCGCGGCAGATATCAGCCGAGCCCCGTCGGGTTTCAGTTTAGAAAATCAGTTTGCCGCCGAACTCGAAAACCCTCGGGTCAAAGGTACCGTTTGTGACTCCAAAATTCGGGCTGGTTATGGACGTGCTCAGGAGACTATTGAACTGAGTGTGATTGAACGTGTCGAAGCTGTCAACGCGGAACTCGAATCGAGCCCGCTCCGTAAATGCGAAAGACTTGTATACCGAAGTGTTGAAGTTAGTGCGGCCGGGGCCGACGACGGCATCTTTGCCGGCGTCACCAAAACCGAGATTCGGGCCACCTGACCAGGATGGCACCGGCTGCGAAAAACCGGCTGAGGACACCCATTGATACCCTGCCGCGGTTTTCGTCTTCGGATACTGCGCCTTGCCTGCAAGGTTTGGACGAATGGTATAGTCCCCACCCAGGCCGACCGTATCCGCGCCACCGTCTCCCGGTGCCGGATTGCCAAACCAGGGAAGTCCGGTTTGAGAAACGACTGTACCGGAAATCTCCCAGCCGCCTAACACACTGTGTGATAAACCGCTCGAGCGCGCGAATAGAGGCAGTTTATAAGCGTAGTTCACGTTCAGCATATTGCGGCGATCGAGAATGCCAGAACCCTTGTCATACTTCAGATTCCATGGATTGCTCTGGGGGTTGCCGTTGGGGGTGTCTTGCCCGATGGCCGTCGAATCGATTTCGTGTGACCATGTGTAGTCCACCTCGAATGTGAGGCCATGCCGATTCTGCTGCCGCAAACCTACCTGGAGGCCGTTGTATGAGCCCGTTGCCGGATTCGTAAATTGTTGAATGTCCCCAAAGCCCGGATATGTAACAGCATTGAGAGCGACAATAGTCGGGAGCGACCCGGTCGAAGCTAACTGACGGGTTGCCAGGGGCGTACTGAGAGGGTAATCGTTGATGTGCTCGTTCACTTGCTGGTGCCACTCCAGGTTGCCGACATATTGAGTTATAAGGATCAGCGAAGGAGCAAGCTCATGTTGGATGCCTAAGCTGAACTGTGCAACTGCCGGATCGGGGTAATACGAGTCCAGACTTTGGTCGAAATTCTGCGGAAAAAGCGGTGTGGACGCTGCGCCTCCGCTATGCCAGTTATAACTGGTGTTCGTGAATTCGACGTCGTTCGCCGAGGGAGTGTTGATGAATGGAGCGTGGCCGGCTGCGTCGTAGATATCGTTGCCTTGAATCCGCTCGAAGAATGTTCCAAATCCCGCGCGGAGCACAGTCTTCCCTCCGCCTGTAAGGTCGTATGAGAAGCCGAAACGCGGCTGGTAGGTCTTCCAGAAGTTTTTGACCAGCCCGCGGGGAACTCCGTTCTGGCCAGCCACGGCCACGCCATTCATATAGAACGTGCTCGTCACTCCTTGATTGTTGAAGCTCTGCAAGCCTGCACTGCCCGGCAAGAACGCCCCCGACGCTGGGTCGAATTGCGGCGCAAGAGCCGGTTGGTAAAGCGCCGGAACGAAGTTGGAAACCTGGTTATTGCGCTCCCACACGTGAGGCAGCGCGTCGTACCGGAGACCATATTGCAGGCTTAACCGCGAGTTCAAATGCCAGTTGTCCTCCGCGTAGCCCGACAGGGTGTTATTGACATAGTGGTTGATCGGATCTGTCTGCGACTGCGCGAAATTGGTCGCCAGTCCAAGGTCGAAGTCCAGATATGAGTCGCCTGTCAGCAGCCCGGTTGGTTTGCCTGCGGCCGCATTCCAGCCGTCACCGAACGTATATGCCCCTTCCGTCAGATTGCCAATGATCTGATTCTTGATGTATCGGTTGTAACCGCCGCCGAACTTCATCGCATGTTTGCCTTTGGTAACCGAGATACCAAACACTTCGGCATAATCCTCTGCGCCATTTGTCCACGGATCGTTGCCCGGACCCCAGGTATTCCCGCCGATCGTTGAGAACTGTATTTGGGGCAGACGGTTGAGCCGGTTGTTGGCTGCCGCGAAATACGATGCGGCGCCCCAGCCCGAAGGCTGCGTGAAAGAAGCTCCACCCTCGGCTACCGGTAGAATTGCGATCTTGTTTCCGTCGTAATTGAACGCCGCCTCAATCAGCACGTTAGGCGTCAATGACCCGGTTAGCTTGATCACTGATGCATACGATGGGTTGCTGAAGTTAGACCCGACTGTTGGGTAGCTGTCTGCATTCCATAAGATTGTGCCGTAATTCTGACTCACCGCGTCGTGGATCAAGTGCCCAAACAGCTGCCACTTGTCATTGATGTTATGGTCGAGGCGGAAAAGATCCTCCCGGACGTAAGTAGGTATCTTTCCCGAAGAGGGAATGAAGGTGTCATTGGCGGAGTTAGTCGCCGCTGGAACGTTCTTTGTTCCGTTGAACAGCAATGCATTGGAATCTAGCAAGTTGCCCGGAATAACATTGTTCGGGAAGGGTTGGCCGGGGGTCAGGTTGTCAGATGCCAGCTTGGCGTTGAAACCGGGATCAGCGACAGTGGGCACAAAGATCTGCTTGCCCACCGCCAAACCCGACTGCGGTTCGTAGGCAGGGGTCGTCCAGGTGAAAGTCGCCGACGACGTTGGGTTGTCGCCCGGAGCGACCGTCTCGATCGGATTAGGCGGGTTTCCGTTGATTTCTCTCCGCCACTCTTCGTTATAGAAGAAGAACGTCTTCTTCCTGCTCTGGTTATAGATATGAGGGATGAACACTGGACCGCCGGCGTTGGCGCCAAAAATGTTATAGCGCAACTCCGGGTTCGGAGTAACTGGTGTGTTGACCTTCGAGAAATAAGGATACGCGTCGAAGTCATTGTTGCGGTCGAACTCCCAGGCCTCCCCATGGAATCTCTGAGTGCCGCTCTTGATGTTCATCGTAATCGTTCCGCCGGAAGCGATGCCGTAATCCGGAGGGTAGTTGCTGGCCAGCACCTGGAACTCGCCGAGTGCGTCCTGAGAAGGCATGACGGACATTTTGCCGCCTGAACCGCGGTCATACGCCTCGCCGCCGTCGATGATCCAAATGTTGTGGTCCTGATTCAGACCATTGAAGCTGATCGAAAAGCTGGAACCTACCGATGTCGGTGCGTTCATGTCGGGCAGCATCGAACTTACGCCCAGTCCCAGGGCCGCCAGTGCCACCACATTGCGGCCGTTGGTGGCCAGTTCAGTGATCTGCTGTTCGTTGATGAGCGTGCTGACAACGTTCGAGTCGCTCTGAACGGCCAAAGCATCAGCCGCGACAGTAATAGTCTCCGTTTCGGCGCCGATAGTCAGCTTGACGTCGACGCGAAAACTCGCGGAGATGTTGACCACGATGCCGTTCTGCGCGAACGCCTCGAATCCCTTTGCCGTAACCTTCATGTTGTAGTTGGCAGCGTTCAGGCCGGCGAATTCATACAAACCTGTGCCGTCGCTGATGGTTGATTTCGTTGTGCCGGTAGCCGGATCGGTGAGTACGATCTGCGCGCCCGCAACAACCGCCCCCGTCTGGTCTGTGACGATGCCGGAGACTGTGGAATTGGCTTGCGAAAACCCTACCGCGCACGCCAAAACACAGAACAACGACAATAGTATGAGCTTGTATTTCAGTTGTCTCATTTGGCCATCCTTTTCAATTGGAGTTTGTTCTTCTCTTGGTTTTGTTGCTTGAGGCACGTTCGCTTTTCAGGAACTCTCGAACTTTCTTCGACACAGTTCCTGGAATCGTTGGGCACCTCTTTGGGGACCTCAACGACTTTCCATTTGAGTGTGTTGATTGGCGGCGGCAACTCTGAGGAAGTGGTTCAACCATGTGAATTCGCACTTGCGCTTGCAGTTTCGCCATATGTCGTCGGCAAGTACGATAGAAGCTGATGAAGCCATGTTTATCCGCTGGTCATTTTCTTGGAGCATCATCAACAACCCCGGCACCCATAAACTTAGTCACTGGCATCCATATCGACTTCTGGCGGCTTCCAAAGACCCCGCCTCGATTGCAGCATCCCACCCGAGGCAGCGCTCGAGTTCTGCAGCACAGCCCTCATTTATCACTTCAAATGTGGTCACACGCAATATCCAGTTGCGGTGATGTGGCCATGACCACAATTACGACGTAGGTAATCGATATCTGCACGCCGCTCCCATTCCAAGCCGTCTCAGAAGGCTGGTAATGACTCGGGGCCCCTAAGTGGCTATGGCCACCGGCATCATGTGAGGTTTAGAACGGTAACCTATAGCAGGACATGAATTGTGTTGGATGGATCGAGGCTCTATCCTCGGTCTATCAATTGCGTTGAGACCGACGCACTCAGATGTATCGGTTGCACAGGAAGAAAGAAGAGGAGGTTCTGGCCTCCGGAGTGGTCCCGCTGATCCTTTGCTCGGATCGCAATCACGTTCGAGGGTCGACGAATCATGACGGCGACAGAATCTACAAGGGCCGTCGGACGGCACGTATTCGGCCTCGGCATGATGGCGATGGGGATGGCCTGCCTGGCGTTCGGGGATTTCCTCCCGGGGCAGGATGTTCCCGATCACTTTCCCTACCGGACCATTCTGGCCTATGTTGCCGGCGCCTTTATCTTCACGGCGGCCGCGGCCATTCAGTGGAATAAAACAGCGGCATGGGCTGCGGCGGCGCTTACCGGTTACTACACCGTCTTTGTTCTCCTGCTAATGGACAGCCGCCTGCTGCGTACTGGATACGCCGTCTATGGTACCTACGAAGGTATCGCCATGCAGGTAGCGATCGCCGCGAGCGGGCTGATCGTTTATGCCACCGCTGCCCAAATCGATGCGTGGATCGGCGCAGCATTGGCCGCGCGCATTAGGCGCGTTGGCCAACTGACGTTCGGGGTTTGCACGCTCATATGGGGTGGCGCGCATTTCGTTTATATGAACCTGACTGCGCCTCTGGTCCCGAAATGGCTCCCACCGGGGCAAATATTCTGGGGTTATCTCACGGGAATCTGTTTCATTGCCGCCGGCATTGCAATCTTGACAGGCATAAAAGCCCGGCTCGCTGCCATTCTGCTGACCGTCATGATCGCGCTCTTCGGACTGTTGGCGAATGGGCTCACGCTTCTGGCCGATCCTTCAAGCCATTGGAACTGGACCGAAAGCGCCCTGAATCTTGCCTTGATTGGCGCAGCCTGGATAGTGGCTGAATCGTTGCCTTAAGAGTGAGACCCGATGAAGTTACAAGAGGAGCGTATACACAGGGAGACGAAAAAGCGCTAACCCTTCCGTAAACTGCCATTCGGCGTCGATAGCACTGCCGATCGCGACTCGAAACCCGGGAGCGACTCCAGGTGCTGGCCTGTTTTGACTCCTCAGAGTCGACCTTCATTCTTTCGGCCGACTTTGATTCAGTTCTCGCGGTCTCTTCTCGAAGATGGTGGCTACTAAAGTGGCCGCTTGGGTCTGCCCGCACTAATATCACCGTACTCGCTTCAAATGATAATGTCAGTTCCGATTATTACCAGAATGACCTTGCCCTCAGAATGCGTATCTCTTAGCCCTGCGGGTTTGAGGAGAAATTCATGCTCAACCGCAATGCCACTCAGCGGTATCCCAATAGCTAGTTCCTGCTGGAAGTGATCATCGCGGCGAGTTGTTCATAGTGATCGGTCGAAATGAAATCCGCATTGGCCTGGATGGCCGCCTTCCAGCGGATAATCGCAGCATCGCGCGAGCCAAAGTTATAGTCCGCATCCCATCCCTGATTCTCGTCTGCAGTGAAGCCATCAAGACAATAGACACTCACAAGGTATCCAAGCTTGTGGCCGTAATCAATGAATTCCCTGAGACGCCGATCCTTTTCCACAGTCCACTCACCCGCATTTGGCTCCCCGCCATTTTCAATATCGGACCAATCAATCCCAATCCATCTGTGATAGTTATCCGCCCTTGCAATTATCAAGTCATCCGGATTCCAAGATGCCTGCAAATCGACCGCGGCCTGTTTGGGTAGCGCGTGCCCGGGATTTGGATCCAGTTTGGGCACGCTTCCAAAGGCCCGGATTCTACCGCCAACTGGAACACGGTCATAGAAGACCTGTTGCTTATTGATGTCGTTCTGTTTGTCCTCTACCAGGACCATCATCGGTTTCACGTCGAGCCGCGACACCTTCAGAATGTCGCCGGTCTTCTCGGCAGTGGTCAGCCATGCGTTGTATTGGTCAAGCACCTTGTTGATTGCCTCTAGGTGCTCGGGCGGATCGTTCTTGATATCGAGATAAAGCGTGATCACCGGCCAGTTGCCTTTGTTGCCTTCCTTCAGCGCTTGCTCGATTACGGGCTTGACCGCGGGGAAGAAGTAGCTTTCGAGCGTGGGGTTATCACCAGAAAGGTTCCTGGCGCCGTGGATCAAAAGCGACTGGCCATCGACCCAAGCCAGATCCTCTTCCACCACAAACGGATGACCCGATGCCAGCGCGTGATCGAGGCGGTCAGCATATTTGCCGTGATCGGGATACGCATTATGCGCCAGCATGATGGTGCGAGCGCCCGGCGAAAACGGCTCCTTTTGAGCAAAGGCGATTGTAGCGAATGCAAGTCCTATTGCGAAGATCATCCTTTTCATGGCGAATCTCCTGGAAAATGAGTTGATATGGCGACTGAACCGCCCCGGCACCTTGCTTTCTCGACCCGGGAAATATTGTCTCTGTGCGCAGCCCACTACACCGGCTGATCGATTGCCCTGCGATGATCGTCAGAAAAAGATCATCGCCACAGGCCCTAGCGTTCCTGCGGCCAAAGATCCCAAGATAAGCCATGGGGCCTTTTCAAAACGAAATGCCATCACGATTCCTAGGAAGGTTGTAGCGATCAGCCCCACTGACATAACAACGACAAACCACTTCAGCGGCAAAGCCGACCGCGACGGCGGCGCGGCCTTTTTGTCAATCGCAGAATCAGTAGGAACAAGATCATTCTTTGCAGGCTTCGCTTTTGCCTTGTTCGGTTCTAGAGTCTGCTTCTTATGCAATTGGGCCATCTCCACCAACCATGGGGGCGGCGCGTAGCCAGTGCTCTTGTTCGTCGAGTGAAGGTCAAACGTTTGGAGGGCTCCCGTAAAGGCAAAAAACAGGATCGCCGGAGAAAAGAACAATCCCAAATATCGGTGCAAGATGCGCAACTTCCTCATCCACAACTCCTATGCATCTGGACAACCATATGGCGAACTTCACTGAGGGTCTGAAGTGTTCTCCCGTCGCGCCTTCCCTGGTGCGCCGGGAGATGTCTCGATACGAGGTTGCTGTCAATTCATGAAAAGCCATTCATAGTCAGGAATCTTCGCCGCTACTTCCGCGCGGATCGCCTCGGCCTCGTGAATAGCTTGCTCCTGTGTCGGCGCGGACGTGAATGGAATCTCCATAACGAGAATGCCAATCACGTGCCCGGATGCATCTTTCAGCGGCAGCTTGGCGTTGAAGAATGAGCCATCGTCTCTCTTGACGCAATATGTGTTTCCGTCCTTCACAGCATCCAGATCCCCCTGCGACGATTTGTACCCGACGCGCATGGTATTCGCATTGGCTACGATCACACTATCCTTGCCGCCCGGCGGGATGGCATGAATGCCCATCTTGCGCAGATCGGGGTGAGCCGACATGGTTTCGAGATCAAGGCGAAGGGCTTGTGGAGCGTTGAGCGACACACGCTCTTCCGCGGATGTGGAAGCCGCTATCGGCAAGTTCACCGGTTGAAGTATCCCAACCTTCGCAGGCGAACTGCTCGATGCCGGCACCGCCGCGAAATACCGGTTCATGGATGGAACAATTGTGCCCGTCTTCGCGCCCGCTCCGACCGGTATGTTCCCCAGCAGATGGTAATGGTCCGCGTCGGCCTCCTGATATATGTCAACCGTTCCATCTCCGATCGCATAGAGTCGCTTACTGGCCGGATCGAATTGCAGATCATCAATGCCTTTCGTGATCGGCAACGCTTGCAGCTCTTTTCCTGTGTTGGAGTCGAGCACCACGATCTGCCCGCTGCGGCATCCGATAAAAAGCCGCTGACGCTGCTCATCGAGTCCCATCGCGACGTTGAGCTTGCCCATCGTCAACGGCCATGAGGCAAGAACCTTCCGGTTCAAGCGATCAATGACAGTCACCTTGTTCTGTGCATTGTCATTCACATACATGCGCGGCCGAAATGTATCCAGCGCCATCGCCTCCAACGTGTTGCTGTCAATGCGAATGTCTGCGACCTTTGTATTCGACGATGTATCGACGATACTTACGAAAGAATATGGCTTACCGGCATCTTTCCCACCATTGTCAATGTACAAATATTTCGTGGTTAGATCGTAGCCAATCGAGTCGGCATCCTTCTCAAGCTGGACCGAACCGACCTGCTCATATGAGCTGCCATCGAACACCTTAAGCCGGCCATCTCCACCATCCGTCAGGTAGATTCTGTTTAGATCGGCGCGATACAAAATGGCGTGCGGGCGAACCAGCCCCGCTATGCTCTTGATTTCGGTTCCATTCACCAGATCGAAGACCACCACGGCATGACTGTCTTCGGCCGTCGAAAAGAGCCTATTGTGTTCAGCGTCCACTGCGAAATGATCGAAACGTCCCTGAATCGCCGCGGCGTAATCCATCGATGGCATTACAACAGCGGGTGCGTCGGTAGCCTGAAAGAGTTGGTCGTGTCCCGGAATCTTCTTTTGGAGTTCGTCGCGAACGACAGTTCCCTTCGCGAGAGCATCGTTCAAGTCGGTCGCCGCTGTGAATGGAATCTCCATCACGGTAAATCCAATGAAGTTGTCCGAAGCATCGGAGATGGGAAAACGGAGATCGTAGAACTTTCCTTTTTCGTCGATTTTTGCAAATGGCTTTCGCGAAGTTACAACGCTAAGGTCGGTAGCCGACGACTCCTTTCCGATCTTGCTCGGGATAGCGTTGGCGATGATGGCATAAACATGCTCTCCCGGTGGCATTGCATGCAGTCCAAGTTTTTGCAGTTCCGGATGAGCGTTCTTGGTTGCGATGACCAGGCTCTGTGCGTAAGGGGCGTTTACAGGAACATACACAGTCTGCGCTGGCAGCCCAGCAGTAACCGCCGCGGCCAGCATCAGAAGTTTGAATAGCTTCATTTTCTCTTTTCCTCGTTTTGGATCAAAAATCCGTTCGCAAGCTCAGCTCGAGCTGGCGGGGTGTACCGCTTCCCGTTGGATTGGTGTTGAAGGCGCTGTTGATCAAGCCAAAAGTTCCCGGCACTAGTTTCAAACCTGATGTCGACATCTTCACGACCGGGGTTCCGTATTGAGCAACGTTGAGCACATTGAATGCTTCTGCGCGAAACGTAACCTTAAACCGTTCCGACGCATAAGTCTGCTTTTGCAGTGCCGTATCCATTTGCCAGTGACCAGGAGCGCGCGCAATGTTTGCGCCCGCATCGCCCCACGTGCCATTGGCCGGAACAGAGAATGCATTCGGATTGAGCCAGTTAGTGGTTGTCCGGTGAGAAGGATAGATGGATACCCCCGGCACCAGGTTCGGTCGCTGACTGCTGTTGATCTGGTCAGGGAGCGCTGACGCAGGCCGACTGATGGTCACGTTTAAGGGAAGGCCTGAACGCACAGTGCCGATTCCGGATATCTCCCATCCGCCTGCCACCGCATCGACAAAGTGGCTTGCATCCCCAAGTAGTGTTCGTCCCCGTCCAACAGGAAGCTGCCAGATTGCATTCGAAGTGAGGTAAGAGCGCATGTCGTACATGCTGGAGGCGCGGTCGCAGGAGAGGCAGGCCTGGTTCTCGGGGGTCGATGCTTCGGCGCCGCCGACTGAGTCATCATCGATGGCGTGCGACCACTGATAGTTGGCCGAAATCAAAAGTCCGGTGCGAAGATTGCGATGGATCCCCGCTTCGAGCGCATCAAAACTGCTGTGGCTTCGAGTCGCCTCCTCGGTAAAGGTCGAGAAAGTCGGATACGGCCGGGTGCCCGTTGCAGGGTTGATGCCGTTGTCGACTGTGTTTGACCAGAGATGCGAGCCGGCACTCCCAATGTAGGACAGTGTGATGGTAGTTTCGCGAGCAACCTCCTCCTGGATTCCCAGCGTCCACTCATCCACTGCGTAGTTCTTCCGGTTACGATTCTGCGCGGTATAACTCGAACTGAATGCTGCAGCGCCTAGGTAAGGAGTTACCGGATAGCTCAGTGCCGGAACGGCGGTTTGGAGCAAAGTGAAGTTCTGAGGAATGTTCCCCACCGCAGTGCCGAGGTGTCCAAACTGCCCCTGGCCGTAGTAAATTCCACCGCCGGCGGTAATCACCATTTTCTTGTTCATCCTGCCTGGCGACCAGGTAACCGCCAAACGTGGACCGAAGTTGGTGCGATCAGGGAAGTACCAGGCGCTTCCCGCGGGACAAACGAGATTCGGACAGGTATTCGGATCGACAACGACCCCGCGCCCTTGCGCATCGTGGTTTACCGTCCAGTAGTCATAGCGCAGGCCGGCGTTGACCATCAGATTTGCCTTGATCTGCAGAGTGTCCATCAAATAGGTGCCATATTCGGTTTGCCGCTGTCCGGTCATGTTTGCGAAGCCTTGATACGCATAGGAGTCCATTTTGTTTTGCTCGAATTGTGACTCGTTCAGATAAGTTGCGGTGATGACTGGTATCTTCGGAGTGTTCTTATCTTCCTGTACCCGGCGCGCGAGTAAGCCCGTCTTGAACACCTGGCGTCCTTTGACGATGGTAGTATCATCCGCGTAGCTGAAGGACGTATCGAAACGATCGTCCGTTGCTGGCGTGGTAAGTCCGCTGAAGCCGGTTACCGTAAAGTTGGTTGTTAGAATCTGGTCTCCGCCTTCGTGGTATTCATCCCGATTCACACCCATGCGCGCATCGGTAAAGATCGTTGGTGAGAACGTATGTGTTGCATCCAATACCAGGTTTGGAGAAGTCAGCGAATTGAACTGGCTTGAAAGCTGGCCGCTGGAATTCACTTCGATTCCATTGGGAGCTACATAGTTGAAGTGGTCGGTGGCATACCGGGCAAAAAGCGAGGTTCGATCGTTGACTTTATAATCCAGGCGCGCCATGCCTGCATTCTCCTCCACTGGATTGCTGCCCGACCCACTATAGGACAATGCGTTCGGGTCCGCGGTTTGTGTTCCCGCATTGATGAATGAGTTGACAATGGGCGTAAGGGCGGGAGCCGCCCCGATCGCCGCTGCCCTGTACGCCGCAGTGGGTACGATCCCGGTCACCTGCTGCGCCAGTATCTGGCGGTAGGCACCCCAGTTTGCGAAGAAGAACATCCTATTCCTGATTACCGGACCACCAAGATTCGCGCCAAAGTTATTCAGCTGCAGTTCGGAATGTCCGACAGAACCCCAAGGAGCGGCATCAAAGTCGCTGTTGCGAAGATACTCCCAGACGGAGCCTCGGAGCTGACTTGTGCCTGACTTGGTGACTATCTGCACCTGCCCCCCGGCCGAACCACCTTGGTCCGCGCTGTAGGCGGCGCTGCTTGCCCTGAATTCCGCAATTCCTTCCACAGGAACCTGCAGTCGAAGATCCACTTTCTCGAACTGGTGATTAATACCACCCGAATCGATTCCGTCCATTTGAAAGTTGTTATCTTCCTGGGATTCTCCCGCGAACCGGATCTGGTCCTCAGTGCTGCCCGCGTCGTCGATTGCTCCTGGAACCTGCGACTCCAGACGCTCGAACGCGCGACCATCCATCGGCAACTCACTTATCTGTGTTCCTTGGATGACGCCTCCGACTGTTGACGATGCGCGGTTCAAATCGTCTCCTGCGGCAACCTGTATAACGGTGCTGACGTTAGCAACGGAGAGAGTAACATTCAGCACGCGATCCTCCCCTATTTCCAATCGGAAAGATCCGAATTCAACTTTCTCGAATCCATGTGCCGTTACCGACGCCGTGTATTCCCCGACAGGAAGCGAATTGAGCGCATACACGCCTGCCGAATTGGAAACAGCGTTGTACGCCAGTCCGGTTGCTTCCGACCTGACTACAATTTGTGCCGATGGAATGCGGTTATTTCTTTGATCGGATACGGTACCCGAAAGCATCGCATGATCGTTTTGGGCCCACATCGACAATTGGCAGAGGATGAACAGTAAGGTTACGAGTATGGCTTTGCGCATCTTTCCTCCTGAGTCTGAAAACTCGGCTACCACGCAATCAATCCCTAATCAATTCGAATGGACGTTTTATCTCTTGAGATACATGAGTTGGGTTGTGAATTCGCGAAGTTCAAGAGTCGCGGGGACACCAGTGCTTCACTGCTTTCTCCACGAAGTGTTCTTTGCGCGATCGGCCGCGGACCGCGCCGACGCCACTGGGACCGAATATAACCATTCGCTTCTGAGCATTTGCTGAGGATTCTGGCCAAAGAGAGTCAGGAAGCCGGATTTTCATCACCCTTTTATGCAACTGCAAAACAACAGTCTTGAGCGCACATCATGGCGCGGGCAAACAGGATGTCGCGTTATGTTTTGCTGTTTGATGATTTGTAGATATTGAGCTTCGCCCTTGTTAAAAGGTGAATCCCGTACTGAACTGAAATCGGCGCGCGGGCATGGCGGCCGTAGGCATGCGAAAGAACGCCGACTGGATGTTGCCGGCGTACGATGTGTAATTTACGTGGTTGGCGAGATTGAAGCTATTGATTGAGATTGTCATATGCGGATCGGTGTCAGACTTCTTGTGCGTGAAATACACATCACGCGACCAACTGGCGTCGAGATCCGCATACCCACCGCCTTGCAGGGTATTGCGTGCCACGCCTGCGGGACGTGCGTTCGAGAGTCCTGTGTTGAACGCATCCACGCCCGATGTTTCTGAATAGGGAGTTCCTGAGTACGACTTGAGCGCCAGTCCAAGATTCGCCCAGTGTCCCTCATTGAATGTGCCAAGAAGATTGAATCGATGGCGTTGATCGAAGTCGGCGCGGCTATATTCGCCGCTGTCGTCATACTGGTTCGCCGGGAACCATGCTATTCCTCCCGTATCGTTGTTCGTATGGCTCCAGGTATATTGAGCCACCCCCGAGAACCCGTGGCCAAGCTTTCCTTGTAACGTAAGATCGAGCGCATTCTGCGACTGGCTTCCATCAAGTTCGATCTGACGAACAAATCCTGCCTGCGGGTTTGGGACCAGGCTATAAATCGGCGGAAGAGGCGCATTAATATCGCGCGAGCGAAACAAATCCCTTCCCGTCATTCCGCGATAAGTAACAGAAAGAGTTGCATGCTTCTGGATCGCGTGTTCGATGCCAGCGCTATAGTGCAAAGACAGGGGCATGTGCGATGCATTCGCTAACTCGTCCAGGTTTGTTGGAAGGCTCGAGAGAGATTCCCCTGGCGGAAGCGGGTTCGGGTAACGAGGATCCAAGATCGTATAGGAGCGAAGGACCACTCCGTTGAATCGAGTGAGATCGGCGATGGGAACGGCCCCGGAACGATCGTAGAACAAACCGCCGCCGGCTCGTAGCGCTGTCTGGTGGCCGCCGGGAGAATACACCACAGATGCACGGGGAGCGATGTCGCGCGCCGATGGAAAGTACGTCTGCCAGTCATAACGAAGCCCAACGGAAAGTTGCAGATTTGGGAGGACTTTAATCTGATCCTGGACGAAGGCGCCGACTTCGATCCACCAGAAGACGCTGCGGCCCGGACCTTGCTGCTGCGTAAAAGAGTAAGGAACTCCGTTCTCGTAGTCCGCGACGCTGGAAAAGGAAAAGGTGCCCAAAGTGTTCGTATGATCTTCCCAGGCTCGACGGCTCACGTTGGGTATGTTGATTCCAAACTTGAGGTAATGTCGTCCGCGGGTCCAACTGACAGTGTCATTCACCTTCATATTGTTCTCGGTGTTCAACAGGTCGGCCTGCGCCCCTCCGCTTGTGGACGAACCATCAATCTCAATCTTGGGAGCAGACGTAACACTTTGCGTCGGATTGTGATCCTTCTCCAGCAGAACCAGGAGTTGATTCAGTAATGTAGGCCCAAGAATGATTCGGTCATTGAAGATAACGTCATCTTCACGCACCTGGGCATTCACCCCTGAGCCGGCTTCCACCAGGCCGCCAACCCCCTGGTTACGCGTGATATCGTCCGAAACGTTATATTGCAGCGACGCTCGGTGACTGGCGCTGAAGTCGTGAGTACCGCGAAACGCCAATTGGGTGTTCCGAATGGGCGTCGGCACGTTTTGATTGACCAGGCCGCTTGAATCAAGGGCATGAACCACCGCCTCCAGATCGTCCTCCTGGCGGCTCCCGGAAATGAGAAACGTCGTCTTGGGAAGGCGAAGCATAGGTCCAGTGACGGAGCCTTCATAGATTCGCTTCTGCTCCTGTGGCCGGGTCGTTGCAAAGTATGTTGTCGCATCGGTTGACGAATCCCGGAATCCAAAATTGAATGTCCCATGAAAAGCAGGTGTACTCGGCTTGGTCATGATCTCAATCCGCCCCTTGCCGGGAACATTGGTCTCCACACTATAGGGATCGTTATTGATGCGCGCCTCCTGAATAGCCGATGCGGTGACCCCGGTTCCCTTCATCTCCACGCCGTCGACAAGAATACTCACTCCACTGGTCGCGGTCCCCGATTGATCCAGGAATGGGGTAAGCGCTGCAATGTAGTTCTGATCGAGGATGGGAATGTGCTGCAGCATGTCCGCGGACGCAGTGACCTGATCGTGATTGTCTGCCGGGTCCGTTGAAAGCGCCTGCTCAGTGGCATCCACATGGGCTTCCTGTGTTTCAGAGGCTACCGCCAATACAACCTGGATGGGGAATGGAGCTCTTCTGCCGATCTCAATGGTGATGGAAGAGGCGGCGAATCCACCGCTGGCTGCGCTCGATAACGTGTAGCGCCCCGGAGGCACGGCCACGAACTGGAATTGTCCGATCCTGTTGGAGGCAGCCTGCTGCGTGTAATTCCCACGTGCAGACGTTAGATGCAGTAGGATGCCAGGGATAACTGCTCCTGTGGAGTCTGACACCTCACCGCTCACAGTCACCTGTGCCCAACTTGCTATTGGAAGAAGACCCCCCGCAAGGAATAGAAGTATGACGAAGGAACGCATGCCTTTCGCAATCATGCTTCAACTCTAGCGCAGCCTCACTGAATATCTTCTGAATTGCCCGGCCGAATAATACGGTCACACACCCACAGGCTCCGATGGCTGCTCCGGGACCAGGTCTGCGCGAGGAAACGCAATTCGGAAACGCGCGCCTTGACCCAGTTTGCTCTCAACCGCGACCTTTGCCTTGTGTGGCTCCAGCAATCCGGAGACGATGGCAAGCCCCAGACCGGATCCTCCATCTTGCGGCGTACGCGCAGTGTCTACCCGATAGAAACGCTCGAAAATGCGTTGATGGTTTTCAGGCGCCAATCCTATCCCCGTATCGGAAACAGTAAATCCGCATTCCGCCTCGTCGGTCCAAATATCCAGCGAAACAAGGCCCTCTTTTGGGGTATACCGGACCGCATTGTCGAGGAGGATCGTCATCATTCGCTGGACGGAGTTTCGGTCACCATAGACTGGAGCGACCCGAGAACTCTTCGGGTAAAGGAAGGTTATATTCTTCGTCTCCGCAAAAGCCTGGACGCGAGGGAAGACTGCACCCGCACATTCTGAAAGCTCAAATAACTCCGCGGTAAAAGCATGATTGCCGGAGTCTGCGCGTGCGAGCAAGAGAAGATCGCTGATCAACGCCGTCATGTAGTCGCATTCCGAGAGAATCCCAAATAGCCCGGTCGCCATTTTGCTTGAAGGAGCTTTCATGAGCATAAGCTCAGTGCTGGACCGGATATGCGCAATTGGAGTGCGCAGTTCGTGCGATGCGTCTGCTGTAAATTGAGCTATTCGCCCATAAGATGCGCGAATGCGTTTAAGCATCCCATTCAGGGTCTTGGACAAGCGGTCCAGTTCGTCGTTCGTTCCGGTGAGAGGAAGGGTTGCGCCGAGAGTCCATGCGTCGATCGAGCTGGCGGTCTCAGTGATCCGGTCTAGTGGCGTCAAGATGCGGGTACTTGTCCAATAGCCTGCGAATAGGGCGAGCAGAAGGCCTGCCGGAAGGCCGAAAACAAACATCAAAATAAGCAGATGTTTCTTCAATTCAACATATTCCGACTGATCAACAGCCACTTCGACTAAGAATTCATCCTGACCCAGTTGAACTCTTTCGCTGACGGCCCGATAGATTCTCCCATTTGCTTGAGCATCCTGAAACAGAAGTTTTCCAGGGCTGGGAGGCTCAAGCGTGAGCGTCCCCATGTTTTCTGCCTGATACGCCATGAGGCCCGCAACGCCGCCTGAAACGTATCGGACGCGAATCATCTTATCCCGCGGGAGCATCGACGAATGTTCCTGCAGTCCGTGTGGCAGTTTGTACATCTGATGCAGAGCAAATTCCTTGTTAAGAAAGGCCAACACGCCATCGAGGCCAGACTTCAGCTCCATGTCTGCCGCCCGCCGCAGATCCCACGAAGTTCCATAGAAGATGCCCGTGCCAAGCAGCACGATAATCAGGGCAACCACTCCGGAAAACCAGAGCGTGAGGCGGGTACGAATGGAGAGTTTCACTTGCGGCTTAATTGAATAATTGGAAGCCGAAGCCTCTAACCGTTTGGATGAGTTTGGTCTCATGTCCGTGATCGATCTTGGAGCGCAACTGCTTCATGAATACATCCAGCGTATTATTTTCGACCGTATCTTGGTATCCCCAGACAGCATTGATGATTGCGTCTCTTTGCAGAACGCGCCGAGGATGACGCAGCATGAATTCGAGGATGAGGAACTCCGTGCGCGTCAAATTGATTCTCCTGTTCCCGCGGCACGCCGCATGCGTGACCGGGTCCAGAGACAGATCCGCAATTTGCAAAAGCACCGCCGGAGGGTTAGTTGGCCTTCGGGTCACCGCCCTGATCCGTGCAAAAAGCTCCGCAAACGCAAACGGCTTCGTCAAGTAATCGTCCACGCCGCTGTCCAGTCCCTTGACGACATCGCTTGTCGCATCGCGCGCGGTCAACATCACAATCGGAGTCACGACCCTCGACTCCCGCAAGGAGCGAGCCACCAGGAAACCATCCATGCCCGGGAGCATAGCGTCCAGTATTATTGCTTCAAATTGATGATTGCGCGCAACATCCAACCCGTCAGGACCGGTAGAGCTAAGCACAACGCGGTGCAGCTGCTTCTCCAATGCTTCCTGGAGAATACAAGCCATCTTGCGATCGTCTTCTATGACCAGAATCCGCATTGTCTCCCTGGTCCCCAATCTTAAGCAGGTATTCTGAATAATTCGTGAATGCGTTCATAAAAGATCTGATAACAGAATGCGCGAACTGTAATTGAGCTTTAGAGGCTGCCCACAAGTCACAAAGAATTCACACAGTGCGCTGCGGAGAGCAACAAAGAAGCAATTACAATCGCTCCGGCAACCCCGATAAGATCCGGCGCCGGATTCGCTTCACGTGCGCGCTCTACCAATCAACACATTTTCGGAAATCTGATCTCTTTCGCCGAAGCCTCGCTCCAGCATCCTGCGGTTGCAAAGCCCTCGTCAACAAAAGGCGGACTACGTATGTTGAATTCCAGAAACTTTGTTCTGGCAGCAGTGATGTTGACCAGTCTGGCGCTTCCCTTTTCCGCCCAGGAAGAGAAAACCGTCAAAACAATAAAGCCGGAGGATCTTCCCACCACCAATTTGATCAGCGAGCGCGGTCCGAGCTTTCGGGTGCCGGAGCCATCCAAACCTCCTACAGTCATCGTGTTTGGCGACCAGCGTTTTACTGACCCTGAAAACACCGAGGTGACCAGTCCTAAAGCACGCCGTTGGCTGGTCGAGAAAATCGCCGCTGAAAAGCCGGATGCGATTCTGCTGAATGGAGATGTTGCTTACAGCGGCGACGTTGTGAATGACTACGAAGTATTCAAGGCTGAGACCAGGACCTGGCGCGACGAGCACCTCCATTACTATCCCGCTCTGGGCAATCACGAGTTCCACGGAGATCCGCAGATGGCACTGGAGCATTGGTGGGCAACCTTTCCAGAGCTGAAAAACCGCCGCTGGTATTCCGTGCAGCTTGGCAATTCAATCTACACACTGGCGCTTGACAGTAATACATCGCTGGTACCAGGAAGCGATCAGCAAAAGTGGATCGAGGCTCAATTGAAGGAACTTCCCGCAAGCGTCAAATTCGTCATCATCAGCATGCATCATCCTCCAGTTGCCGATTTCCAAACCAAGATCAACGTGAGTCACAATCCCCGACCCAACGAGATTGCACTCCGCGACTACCTGGAGAGCGTGGCTCCGCAATTGCACGCAAAGATCATTGTGAGCGCAGGGCATATTCACAACTATGAAAGGTTCCTGCGAGGCGATGTCACATATCTCGTCTCCGGCGGTGGGGGCGCCAAGCCCGTACCGGTCGATCGCGCTCCGGAGGATCTGTATCAGAATAACGATTTCCCCAACTACCACTACGTCAAATTCGAACTGAACGGAAATACACTGCACGCCACAATGTACAGGCTTGCCACCGTCGACTCGAATACTCCCACTTGGGAAACCCGCGATAAATTCATCATCGAGGCAAAGCCGTAATGCCGCTCTCAAGCAGCAGTTCTGACTACAGCATTTTCCGGACTCATGCGCTGACGTCGTCCACACGAACCAGGAAAATGCTGTATAACAGAACGCTGGCCTGTCCACCCTATTGTCCGCCGGGAGCAACCTTGAAAAACCCGTGAATCAGGACGGTGGCCGCGTAGGATGGTGCCACAATGAACACGATGCTTAATCCAGATTTAGCGACCGAGCTTCGATACGCTCTTGATGTGATGGAGGAGTACTCGCACCTTGGGTTGGACGACTAACACGCCAGCAAGCTCCGCGATATCCTGTTGCGACGGTTTGAAAAGACCGAAACAGCGCTTTCTGTCCGGCCAGCTCGTCCGGTGCTGATCATCGTCCCAACGAAGACTTCCGCCTAGTACTTCTCAAACATGAACAGGACACAATACCGCTTGGCGGTTCCGGGAGTGCCGCTCCCCAGACATTACGCACGGTTTTTGGCCCATTTCCGCTCACATTTCCCGAACCCCAGGATTAGGATCCGGCACAGTAAGTTCGCCCTTCGGGTATCACTGGCCCAAGACTTTCGCCGCACCCAGCACCGCCTCCGTGCTCATTACCGTACGGATTTTGTTTCGATCCCCTCCTGTATAACCTTCTGAAATGATGTCCACCAGCAAGCCTCGTCTGCCCTGCTGCATCCAGGTACGAAGACCGGCACGCGCTCCGGAGGGTTTTTAATTCCCAGGAGAGAAGCATTGCGCATCTGGTAAATTGTTTGGGCCGTATAGGACGTACGCACCGAATATTCACCGGTCTGACGGTCCTGCCACAGTTCGAACACCAGCGCGCCGCCGGGCGGCGTGTCATCGAGCCGGCCATCGATGAGCCATGTAAGACCGAGCGCGCCGCTGATGTTAGAAAGGTTGGTGTCATGGCCAACCAGGATCAGAAGGCGCTCTCCAGGCTTGCCCAGCGCTCCGTCCACAGTCTCCCCAATGGTGGCCTGCTTCATTGAGTTCAGTATGTGGCTAAGCAAGTTCGATGATCCGGCACGCGCAATATAGCACGTGCGGCGCTCCAGTTCAGCATTTGCGGTGTGGAGTTGCATCAGCTCGCGCACCTTGTTCGCATCCACCCGCCCCCACCCCACTTGCGATGCATCCATGCCTTCCGTGTATTCGAGCAGGAGGTTTTCAGCCATAGTGGCAGCCGTACCCAGGGGCGATCGAAGATCGACGAGGTGATCGCTTTTGCCGGGGCCGATGGAAGACGGAATGTCGAAGAGCGAACTGTGCGCTCCGGCGCAAGCTGGCCCGGGCGTGCATCCCTGTAGCACGTCTTCCAGCGCCTGAAGCTGCGGCCGGTATGCTTCCGCCAGGCCTGCCGGATTATTTCCGATGCGCCCGGCGATGGCCGCAGTCGCAATTGCCTTGTCCGCATGCCCAACGCCGGCTTCAAGCGAATGAAACAGTGGATCGGGTGTGCCTTCAGGCAGCGCTCTTACTTCGAGTTTGCAGCCGGGAAACATGCCTGCCGCCAGCGACTTGCCGGTTTCCCTTGTGCGCTGGTCGGAGTCGGCAATGATTGAAACGCGGGCCGCATCGTCGCATCCTTCGGGGGCGAACAGGCCCTGCGTTGCGAACAGTTCACGATCGTATGCGCCGAACAATGTCATCAACTTTGCGCCGTGCTCGGTCAGGTTTCCGGGCGGAACGTTCCATTGCGGCCAGGGCTTTGCGGAATACTGATTGAGGGTGTCTGTTTTACCGGTGGGTGAGCGAATGCCGTGGCGGCTGACGATGACTACATACTTCAACGAGCCGGAAGACTCCGGGCTGGACGGAGGGGCCGCCGCCACGGTTTGCGTGTGGCTTCGTGTTGCCAGCGTCAGCGTGGCGGCAACCAGGGCGCTCAGTATTGGGGCACGAAGAGCCGCGCGATGTTGCCTCATGGCTTTTCCGTCTGCGTCGCGGTAGAGTAGACGCGAATCTCCGCGGGCTTTGCGGCCGTTCCCGGGACACCAACGTAGAGATTGTTCTCCGCGGGAACAAACAGCGCCGTCTTGGCGCCGGCTGCTGTATGGATCACGCCGATCGTCGACATTCCTGTGCCGCCATCCACCTCGATCACGTCCACTTCGCCCGCGCCGCTGATTACGTACAACCGGCTCTGCGCTGCATCGAAGAACAGATCGTCCACTCCCTCGCCCGTCGTCACGCGCGCAATTTCAGCACCAGTAGAGGCGTCCAGCGCGAGCAGCGTGGCCGGCGTCCGGCAGGCGACGTAGAGCCGTTTCCGCCCGCTGTCATAGGCCATCGGAACATTGTCCGCCGCACCGGTCAGCTTCCAGTGGGCAACGATGGTGTTGGTTGTGCCGTCGATGACCGCAACCTCGGCCGAATCCGCAATATTGGCGAAGATGCGCCTGCCCTGCGGATCGAAATCAAGCGCCTCGGGATGGCTGGCCACCGCGAGGTTCGCAAGCAAGGCGAACTTCGCCGTATCAATCACGGCGACTCTGCCTGGAGCGGCCGCGCTTCCACCGCCGTGACCTACATAGAGCAAGTGATGCGCTTCGTCGAAGACCATGTCGTCGGCATCATCTGAAAGCTTGATGCTTCCGGAGAGCTTCAACGGACTGCCTTTGTAGACCCGGAGTTCAGCAAGCGTGCCATCGGCGACATAGAGGCTTCCAGTGGCCGCGTCCCATGCCAGGCCGTGCGACTTTCCGAGACCGGAGATGCTCTGGACAACCTTAGCCGTCTTGAGGTCAATGACTTCAACGGAATGATTACCCGTGGCCGCAGCAAATAAGCGATGGCTTGCCGTATCGATGGCGAAGTGGTCAAACTTGCCGGCGACGCCGGGTAGAGGAATCGTTTGGCTGAGCGTGAGTGAAGAAGTTTGTGAAGTTGCCGCTAGAGAACTCAGAAGAAGAAGAGCCGTTACGAATATCCGCATTGTGCAGTGTCCAAATCGAAAGCAGGAATGTGCGGGCGCCAAAGGACGAGCCTTTGACGCCCGCTATTGATTTACTTCTCTCGGCCTGAGTTCCACTTCAGGCTTACTTCGTATGTGGGCTTGTAGTACTCACGCTGCGTCATGTACTGTTCGCTGCCGTTGTAGAATCCGAACACTTCATTATTCAGATTGAGGCCCTGCACCTGGAGCCTCAGTCCGCGATAGACGCGGGCTTCCATCTGTGCGTCTACCTGGAGATGCGGGTAGAAGTAGTTGTCGCCGCAAGGTCCATTGATAGGTCCATTCAGGGGCGCGGAAGTAGTTGGGTTCGGATTCGTATTACCGCAAACGCCTGGCTGATTGGAGTCAGTGGAGAAGTACTGATACGCGTCGATATTGGAGTCGTTATAGGACACACCCATATGCACGGAGTAACGGCGGTACTCGTACTCAGGTTCGATGTTGAAGGCGTGCCGCGCCGTTCCCATCAGCGACGGCGAGTCGTCGCGATCGGGCAGTCCGCTGATGTGCGAATCGTTGTAAGAGTAGTTGGCCATCAGCCCCAGGCCGCGGAAAGCTCCTGGCAGGTTGGTGTACCTTTGCTGCAAGCCGAACTCCAGCCCCCAAACGTTGGCGTTGGAGCCATTGATATTCTGCGTCTCCAGAGCAACATTCGTTGCGACTCCAGCGATGTTGGCAAACGCTGCACAAGAGACGGTGCAGGGAATATTGGCTGTCACGATCGGATTGGTCAATTGCTTATAGAAAAACCCTGCTTGAATCAGGCCGAACGGCTTCAACTGCTGCTCCAACAGCAGATCGTAGTTATTAGCGTGGGTGGGCAATTCATTCGGGTTGCCAATAGTGGCTACGATGTTGCCTGGACCGACGGCTGAGGCGGCATACGGCACCAGGTCGTACTGGTTGGGCCGGGAGATGCCGCGCGCGTAGACCGCGCGGACCGCCGTCTCATTCGTAAAGGCATAACGGGCCTGAATGCTGGGGAGAGGATCGATGTAGTCCTTGCCATTCGTAACGGGTGTCGTTCCAACCCAGTTTCCGTTGTTGTCCATCCCGTCGCCGTTGGGGCCGGCGGCCGGGTTCACCAGGTATCCCAATCCATACTCATGCGTGGCTTCAATACGCAGTCCCGTTTGCAAGTTCAAATGGGGCAAATGGAATGTATTCATGATGTAACCGGCGGTGACGCGCTCGATCAGATTGTAGTTGGCCGGGTCCGATGAGCCCCGGGTGGCGGGCACGTCGAGTGGAAGCAGGCCCGGATTGGCGCCAAGGAATTGATCCACTTTGTAGTGGTCCGTCGTTTCCCCCATATGGTATGTGCCGTCGTAGTAGTGCGGGTCCTGGAAGCCACCAGCGAACATCTCCGAGCTTACAGGAGACGGATAAGACGGCGCGCTGCAGGGGTCGCTGGTCGGGTAGCCGGGATCCGCCTTCGGATTCGGGCAGTAATCGAACGTGGGCGTTTCGGCATTCTGGCCCTTGTGCGCATTGCGGAATTCACCGCCGAACTCCATCGTAGCGGAGTGCTTGCCGAGGTGATAGTTGAACCCCATCGCACCCCACTCCTGCAAGTTCAGTTGAACCGCCTGGCCGGTGGTCGTGTTGATATTGTCCAGCGTGTAATTGGATAGGCTGTAGAGGTTGTCAGCCGGGCTGGCGGTATTCGGCACCATGCAGTTCGCGGACCACTGCGGACGGTAGGGGTCGCCATTAAGTCCGCCGATGTAGTCGCAATTGCCCGATGGCCCGTTTTTCAGCTCTGAACTGGGATCGAAGGCGCCTCCCGGATTGCCTCCGGCGTCAAGCTCGCGCGAGCGCGATACAGAAGAACCCCAGGTGAACCACTTGTTTCCGTACGCGTGGGTTCCGCCCAGCGAGAGGCTGCCAATCATGAAGTCCGGTCGCCTGATGGAGTACTTGAACTTCGGCTTGGCGTCCGTCTGGATGGTGTAGGTCCACTTGTCGCCCCAGTCCTTGAAGTCCGAGAGGAGTAAGTGAGCGGCCAGGGTGGTGTGTTCGCTGACCTTGTAATCGGCACCCATGGTCCCACCCCAGCGCAAGCGTTGATGGCGATACTCGCGGAGGTCGATGCTGTCGTAATATGGCGTCGTGCTGGTAATACTATTGGCGTTAAGATCCGGAGTCGGTTCAATGTCGTTGTATCCGCGTCCGTTGTAATCGTAATTCGCGCCCAGGATGACGCCCCAGCGCTTGCTGGCGCCGAAGCGCTCGCCAAGCGTAAAGCCCAACAAGCCCATGTAGCGGTCATTCTCGATGGGCGACATTCCCAGCGTGGAGATGGCATCGAAGGTGGGAGCTTCGCCAGCCATCTTCGTCACCATGTTGACCGATCCGCCGATGCCGTCCGCGTCCTGATTGGCGGAGAGCGTCTTGTTCAGCTCAATCGACTGCACCATGTCCGCGGGAATTGTGGCCAGGATGACCTGGCGCACATTCGATTCCGGCGACGGAATGGTTACGCCGTCGATGGTGGTGTTCGTCAGGCGGGGGTCGAGTCCGCGAACCTGCACGTAGACCGCCTCACCCTCATCGCGCTGGACGGTCACGCCCGGCATGCGGCCAATGGCATCGGCGACATTGGCGTTGGGGAGCGAAAGTATCTGGGTCTCCGGCATCACCTGCAGAATGTTGGGCGCGGTGATTTCCTGATTGATGGCCTGAAGTTCATCCTTACCGCTCGCCGCGGTGACCACTACTTGTTCGTCGCTCGAGGCAACGGCCAATGTCACATCCGTGTGGAGGGTTTGTCCGGCGACAACCGTAATGCCCTTCGTAGTTGAGGTGAATCCCACGCTGGTTACTCTCAAGGTATAGGCGCCGGAAGGCACTCCCGGGAAAATGTATTCGCCGAGTGCGTCGGAGGTTGTGGACATTCCGGACGGATCGAGCTGAATGGCCGCTCGTTGTATGACGGCGCCGGTCGCGTCGATCACTCGTCCGGCTATAGCGCCTTTCGTTGACTGGCCCAATCCCGGGAGCGCCAGCAGCAGAAGCATGAATGAAATAAACGGCAAGCGTCTCATATGGTCTCCTTGACCAACCGGAGCATCCGATCTGCCTTGCAAAGGAGGGATTCCGGCTGGGTACAAGTCGGAGTTTAGGAAGCTCTGTTAAAGGTCCGTTAACAGTTCGGTGAATAATCTCTAAGGTTGGACAGAGGTGTGTTTTTCAACACACGAGTAGTGTGAATTTCTTCTAAGGTTCGCTTCCGCTGTCCGATTTCTCACCAACCTGTGCTGAAATTAATGTGTCAGCCTCGCACGATCGACCTGATTTTTGCTGACATCCTTGAGAACATACCTATGCGCATTCTCGTAATCGAAGACGAAACCCGCATGCTTGAGTTGCTGCGTAAAGGGCTCTATGAGGCCGGCTACACGGTGATGACCGCGAGCGATGGTGAGTCGGGTCTGGAGACTGCGATGACGCATGACTTCAGCGCCATTGTGCTGGATATCGGCCTGCCTCGACGCGATGGGTTTTCAGTGGCACAAGCACTGCGGGAACGCAAGCGCGCCACTCCAATATTGATGTTGACAGCGCGCGACGCGGAAGACGATATTATTCGCGGCCTCGACCTGGGCGCGGACGATTACATGACCAAACCATTCTCATTTCAGGAGTTGGTTGCGCGTCTGCAATCTATCACGCGGCCGCATCGGGAAGAGACAATCATGCGTATCGAGGCGGGCGACCTGGTGGTCGATCCGGTGCGTCACTCGGTCATGCGTGGAAGTGAAAGCATTGATTTGACGCGAACCGAGTTTGCGCTTCTGGGCCGCCTGGTGCGCAGTGCCGGAGGCTGCGTTTCGCGTGAGGCGCTGAGCGAAAGCATCTGGGGTTCAGACGCAACCGTTGGTTCCGGCGCTCTCGACGTGCTGGTGAATGCCGTACGCCGTAAGGTTGACGCGCCTTTTGAGCACAAGCTTATCCGCACTGTGCGCGGAGCCGGTTATGTGCTGAAGGTGCAGCCGGCAACAGGGAGCGCATCGCAATGAAGTCTCTCCCCATCCGCGTGCGCCTCTCTCTCTGGTACTTTGCCATGTTCGCGTCGGCGGCCATGCTGCTGAGCGCAACCAGCCTTTGGATGTTGCGCCGCAGCATGGATGTTACCGAGTATCAAGAATTGCAAGAGCGGGCCGAAGATGTGCAACTGGTGCTTCAGCATGAGGATCCGAGTCTAAGTCTGGATGCCCTGAAAAAGGACTTTGATGCCGTGTACAGTTTCAAAGACGATGGCAAATATCTGCAGGTTCGCGATCAGGACGGTAACTGGATCTTCCGCTCCAAGCGCATGATGCAGCAGAATCCCGATCTGCCGCAGCCGGGCAAGATTCCGTCCGAGGGTATTCAGAGTGAGTTTCACCAGGGCACGCGTTTTGTGCGCGTGCTAGCGTACCCGATCGTTGTGCGGGGAAAGGTCTACTCGGTGCAGACGGGCATGGCGCTCAACAAATCCGCTGCGCTGCTTACCATGTTTCGCACCGATCTGCTTCTGCTTACGCCGGCGGTGATTCTACTGGCCGCACTGGCCGGTCACCTGATGAGCCGTAAAGCACTAAAGCCGGTGGCCTCGCTGGCTGCGCAGGCGCGCCTCATCAATGATCGCAATCTGGACACGCGTCTTCCCGTGGCCAATACGAACGATGAACTCTCGGATCTCTCCAGGACGTTGAACCAGATGCTCGAGCGCATCGATAAAGCCTTCGCAAGCGTACGCGCGTTCACCGGCAATGCCTCTCATGAATTGCGTACGCCCATCTCCCTGATGCGCACGGAGATCGATGTAGCGCTCTATCGTCCGCGCGATGCGGAGGAATATCGCGAGACACTAATGCGGCTCAATGAAGAAGCGGTCCGCATGACCAGCCTTGTTGAGAATCTACTCTCGTTGGCTCGTGCCGACGGCGGGGCCGATGCATTGTGCATGGCCCCAATCGACCTGCACGTTCTTTTTCAAAGCGTTAAAAGTACCTGGACTGCCCCGATGCACCGCGCCATGGTCGATTTTCGTGTTGAGATTCCCGCGGGCAGCTTTGCTCTTCTTGGCGACTCGAGCAGCATTCAACGATTGTTGTCCATCCTTTTGGAGAATGCTGCCAAATATACCCCGCCCGGCGGTTCCGTCATCCTCACCGCAACCGTCGCCAGCCCGCGCCTTGTTCTTTCCGTTCGCGACACTGGTCTCGGCATTGCTGCCGAGAATCTCCCACGCATTTTCGATCGGTTCTACCGCGCAGCGCAGCCCGATGCCCCGTCGCCACGCGGTTCCGGACTCGGACTTGCATTAGCGAAATGGATCGCCGAACGGCACGGCACGCAGGTGACGGTAGAAAGCCTGCCCGGCCGAGGCAGCTGTTTTTCCTTCTCGCTCCGGAGAACGGCTCTTCCTGCTTCAGCAAGCGGCATTTTCACCGTCGCAAGCTCCGATTAGAAGACAGCGTTGAAGGCTCTGTTTTTTTCCATTGCGCCCTGCATGGTTTCGAATCAGGCGATTCACACTGGAGCGCCAATGCAATTGAATATTTGCGTAGTTAGATCGTGTGAATTGTCGGTGTTGATAAATGAGAAAAGACAGACCATCATCGAGCACTCATTAAATTTCCAACTTGAAATGGATCGTCAAGCAGCCATCTTTTCTGCAGGCGTACCGGTCTCAGACGCGATCTCTTCGAGGCTCTTGCCCTTCGTCCCGTGGAGCATCGTCAATGTCACAACAAGCCCGAGGGCGCTGGCAATCGCAGCTGCCGACTCCGCGCCCAACAATCCTTTCCACGCAAGAAGGTAGGGAAAGACGAAGACGCCGACAAAGCCCTCGAGTTTGCCCACAGCCGCAGCGATTCCGTGACCGGTGGTTCGCACGCGCACGGGAAAGATCTCAAATGGGTAGACGAAGGTTGTTGCGTTAGGTCCGAACTCGGTGAAGAAGAAACTGAAGCCATAAATAATCAGCAATGGAGTCACCATTTTCTCAAGATTGAGGATCGCCGCGAGAAGAGCAAAGCTGACCGCCATCATCCCGAACCCCAGAACTTGAACTTGATCGGTGGGTTCCTGCGGCTGTCTGTTCGCATCATTGGGGGATTCGCGAAACATCGGCTCTCAGTAGATTCTGCTGGCGATGACCTGGGTACCGGTTGCGTTGGATTCGATGCTCGTTGACCGAAGTAATACCTCGAAGTAACGAAGCGAGCCGTCTGGCCGCCTGGCGCGCTGAAGAACAGGGGCAATTGCGCTCTGATGGAACAGCGTTTCGGCGGCAGCCTGGGTACCAGCGACATCCAATCCCTGTAGCAGCAGCAGATGTCCGTTGCCGCCCAGGTTGGGAAGAAAGGCGATGAGGGCAAAGGTATCGTGCGCGGGCTCATTCCAGTGGCTTGCGTAAGTGGCCGCTTCCCCAGGCTGCGGGTTTGCATTCATGATGGTTGCGCCTTGCATACCCTGGTGATAAACAATTTTGAAGTTGGCGCTGCTATCGGCAATGGAGGCCCAGGGATTGCTGCCAACCGAGCCGATGAGAATGGCGTTGGCGTTCTTCAAATCGTCGAGCCGCAGGTCGCGCGGAAAGCGAAGGAAGGCTCGCCGGGGGTTGTATTCCGGCAGGCGAGCCAGCGCGGCGATGATCTGGAAATCGACAAAGCTGGTGAATTGTTGAGAACGCAGATCGTCGGCGCTATGCGCATCGACTCCGGCAAGCGGCAGCGTCAGGTAGTCGCCCTTGATGTAATCCGCAAGGGGAAGTGGACGACGAGAGATGTCTTCGAGCAGATTGAATCCCGCATCAGCGGGCACGATAAACGTGTTTGCCGGGCCGTCAAAGAGTGCGGACCAGAGCGGATCCGCTGGCTGTGGGGGCGTTTGCGGAGTGCGGGCCCGCGCAACGGCAAACCACGTGAGGCAAATAAGCACTCCACTGTAAGCGGCGGCCAGCGATGCTCCGAGAATCCAGCGTCTCCGGTTCCATCGGGCAACCGTCGACGCCGCGGCTGGATGTTGGGAGGGAAAGTTGACCGAAACCGGGAAGTGGCGCACTTCCGTGGCAGGGGGTTCGTCAGAAACCGGAACAAAGACCGGGAGATAAGCGCCGAGTGGAATGTCGATGCGCAGCGGTTCTGCGCCTCCCTCGCCGGCAAAGTGCTCAGCCAGGCGTCGGCGCAACTGCCTTGCGTAGTTGCGTACTATATTGTCCTCGACGGTACTGTAACCGGGCCGGCGGTCAAACACCTGCACGCCGATCTGGTGTTCCGTGATCTCGGACTCGCGGCCTTCGAGGGTTTCTGCAACCACGTAAAGTAGGAACTTTGAAAGCAGGAGGGATCGGGCAAAGTGGGGCCCGGACACGACCCGCTGAGCCAGAGTCCATCGCGGATCAACCTCAAACCAATGCGGCCACGTCTCCTGGGAAAGCGGCACCTTTTGCTCGTGCCGGATGGCGGTGGAACGTTCCATGACGGTCATCTCCAAGCGAGCTATCGAGCACGAAAATTATCCCTGCCAAGAGGTTACGGAACGATGATAAACAGGCGATAAATGTCTGAACAGCCATCGAACTCGGCAAGTTTACCAATATTTCACAAAGACCACAAGACACTTCCAATCAATGTATTAGGCACTCAAAACACAGGTGTATACACCCCCACACACGAGGGGTAAACACTTCCGCGCATACGGGAACTGCCCTACCGTGGGGCTGGCGGGCGTGTGCCCATCGGACCATCGAGCTAATCGACGACAGAAATCTTCTTTTGGAGGCAACATTGAAAGCTCAATTACATCCCCGAGTTGCGGGCTTGTGGCTCATGGCCCTGGGTCTGCTTGCCGTGTTAAGTATGCCCGCCAGTTTGATGGGGCAGCTCGATCGCGGTGAGATTACAGGAACTGCCGAAGACCCTTCCGGCGCAGTCGTGCCAAACACGATCATCGTGTTAACCAACGACGAAACCACCGCAAAAAATACAACCATGTCCACCGGCACCGGTACCTACGTTTTTGACGATCTGAATCCCGGCAGGTACACCATTGAAGCGGAAGCTCCTGGATTCGAGAAGTACGTCGTTCACGGCGTAGTCGTTCACGTGCAGCAGGTTTTGAACATCGACGTTCACCTGGCCACGGGAAGCGTGCAATCCAGTATTTCTGTCACTGCGGCGGCCCCCCTCCTTCAAACTGAAAACGCCCAGGTCGGCCAAACCATCACCAACCAGGCCGTAAACGATCTCCCCCTTGCCACACGCGACTGGGGCTCGTTGGCGCAGCTTTCCGCCGGCGTCAGTACTACCGCCACGTCATCCGGTGGCGGGGGCGTCACCCCCGATGCAGGCAGCTCCGACTCTGCTTACTTTTCGGTCAACGGAGTCGACGAATGGCAAAACGATTTCCGCCTGGACGGCATTAACGACAATATCGAGTTTTATGGCGGCAACTACACCCTTACCAACGCCGCCATCGTCCCGCCGCCCGACGCGGTTCAGGAATTCACGCTCCAGAGCGGTGATTTCAACGCCGAATTCGGACACTCCACCGGCGGCATCATCAATGCGGCCATCAAATCGGGAACGAATAGGCTCCACGGCGACCTATGGGAGTACGTACGAAATAATGACTTGAACGCCAATAACTTCTTTAACAGAACCTGCAGCGGCGGCACCTGCACCCCCGGCCCGATTCTCGATTACCACCAGAACCTGTTCGGCTTCACGGCCGGCGGCCCTGTCATCATTCCCCATCTTCTTCATGGCAAGAACCGGCTTTTCTGGTTCGCCGATTATCAGGGTGGACGCTACATCCTTCCCGAGACACCAGGTGCCCAAACCGTGCCTACCTGCGACGTAGCCGGGGCAACTTCTCCCACTGCGTGCACGTCCACAAGCGAGTTCGGCAGCGGATTCACCAATCTACAGGACAACATTCGCTTCAATAGCGGCACGGATAAGGATGCCCTGGGCCGTGTATTTCCCAACGGCACCATTCTCGATCCGGCCACCACCCGTTCCGTCGCCGCCGGAGCCATCGACCCGATCAGCGGGCTTACCAATACCTCATCCAGCGCAATCTATGTCCGCGACCCATTCTTCAACTGCACCTCGAGCGGCTGCGACCCAGGCAACTACATGGCGGCCGGACCGCTCACCGGACTCAAGAACTTCACTGCTTTAACATCGTCCTTGAACGTCCTGCCCACGTCCAGAATCGATCCCAACGCAGTCAAGGTGCTCGGCCTCTATCCGCTGCCAACGTCAGCCACAACACTCACCAACGACCTGGGAGCCTACTTCCCCATCGAGAGCAAGAACACCAATACCTGGGACATTCGCATCGATGCGAATATCAGCCCCAAGGACACTCTGTTCGGAGTCTATGACCGCAGTCTGCTCAACGCCCATCTCCCAGGGTACCTTCCTGGTTATGCGGTGGGCCAGACCGACGCACGCAATGACAGCCTGCCTGCCTACGCATGGGCCGCCGGCTATACCCGTGTCCTCACTCCCACGCTCATCAACGACATGCACGTGGGCATGGTGCATAGCACTAAGACGCAAAAGTCACTCTATGGCGACACTTTTGGCATTCCCGCGCAGTTTGGTATTCAGGGAGTTCCGCAGGTGGCCAACAATGGCGGCCTTCCGTACATGAACATTGACGGCCTTCGCGGTATCGGCGTTGGCAACTACACGCCCACGCTGCAATATGTCTGGAGCCTTGAAGGTGTTGACGCGGTCACCAAGGTCTATCGCAACCAAACCTTCAAAACCGGCATCCAGGTGGACGACCTCGAAGGCAACATCTCGCAGCCGCCGCAAGGCCGCGGCGACTTCAGCTTCAATGGCATGTACACTGACATTCCTAACCGCTTCACTCCATCCAGCACAAATGGCCTGAACGGCATCGGCGACATTCTCGTTTCGCCGGTCGCTTCGATGGTCACACCGAGTGGCGCGGCGGGCGTCGATTACGTGGGTGGCATGAACGGCTTCTCCGCCTCCAACATTTCCGCCACCAACGACCATCGCTGGTACATCGGCATCTATGGCCAGGATGACTGGAAGGTCACTCCCAAGCTCACTTTGAACCTCGGCGTGCGCTGGGATCTGTTTACGCCCTACGCAGAGACCCGGGGCTATCAGGCCAACTTCAACCCCGTGGGCGGCAACGGAGCCTCCGCCACCTACGACATTCCAAATTCGGGTTGCCAGACCACGCGGGCCAACGTCTTCAATACAGTGGCCGCCCTCAGCAATATCAACGTTGCCTGTGTGGGCAGCCTTACGCTCGGCAACGCGCAGATGGATAACTTCTCCCCGCGTGTTGGATTCGCCTACAAGCTCCGGCCTATGCTGGTGGTGCGCGGGGGATTCGGCACCGCCTACGGAGCGCTGGGAAATCTCGGATACGGCGGAACGCTGGGAACCAACTATCCCTTCGTTTACACCCAGACCATCCCCGCTCCCGACTCCAATCACCCGTTGTTGCTTGCTCCTGGTCAGGCGGCAACCATGGAGCAAACCTTCACTTACTTCAACTTCTCGAATCCGGCCGTGTTGCAAAGCCCCACCCCGTACACAACTACACCAGTTAATTGCCCGTCCGGCAACTCTTGCGTAGGAGGTCAATACATCGGTAGCGACTATCTCGGCCTGAGCCTCTATGGCCGCCAGCCCAACTACCAGACGCCCCTGGTGCAGACCGAAAACCTGACCGTCGAGGATCAGTTCACCAGCCACGACGCGATCCAGGCAGGATATGTCGCCACCCAGGGCCGTCACTTGGATATTCTGGGGTCCACGAACGCCAATTCCGAGATCTTGCCCAGCGGCACCAATACACAGTTCTACATACCGTACCCGTACTTCGCTCGCAACAGCTCCTACGAAACCACCAACGCCAACAGCAGTTACAACTCCATGCAGGTAACCTATCAGCACCAGATGAAGTATGGGCTTTCGCTGCTAAGTAACTACACATTTTCCCGGTGCATGGGCGACCAGCATGCGGCACAGAACTCGCAGTTTAACGCAGGCTACCGCGCTCAGTGGCTGCCTAACTTCGGCATCAAGGGGGACTACGGCCTGTGCGATACCGATGCCACCCACCTGGTCCACGTGGCCGGAACATACGAACTGCCCATTGGCCGCGGACACCAATTCGGAGGATCGATGAGCAGGCCCGCGGATCTCATTGTGGGTGGGTGGGAGATCAACGGCTTCTACACGTACCAGAGCGGGCAGCCGTTTACGGTTACTTGCCCTAGTGCTACGACCGCCGATTTCGGTTGCTCTGCCAACGTGGTGTCAGGCCAGGGCCTTTACTCCGGCCCACACAACTTCACCCAATGGTTGAATCCCGCTGCGTTTGCACAGCCGGCCGCAGCCACAGCGATCGGGCAAACCGACTACTCACCGCTGGGCGGCGGAATCCAGCAAGTACGCGGACCCAGCTTTGCCAACCTGGATTCGTCGATCCTCAAGAACTTCACTTTCACGGAATCGACACGGCTCCAGTTCCGCGCCGAGGCCTTCAACACCACCAACACGCCGCCCTTCGCGCAGCCCGGGCAGCTGAACTTCACGACAACGAACTTCAGCAACATCTCGGTCACCAAGAACAGCAATCAGAACAACGGTGCGCGCACGCTGCAGCTGGCGCTCAAGTTGTTTTACTAGAAACTGGGTTGCTTCACGTGAACCTGTCCCGCATGCGCCGCTTGCATGCGGGACAGTTTTTAGTAAGGTGAGCAATTGAGGAATGTACGCCTGCGAGCATCAGGGCGCAGCGAAGGAGTGAACTTGGCAGCTGTCAGGCGATGGTTGGTAGTCGCTGCTCTTCTGATATCGGTTTTCACGCAGCTTCTCTGGGCGCAGAGTGTGCCGGCGGACATTGTGCTCAAAGGCGATGTCTCCGGCGCACAGAACAAGACGTACTTTGACATACCGTTTACTGTGCCCGCGGGCACACATCGCATCAGTGTTGATTTCCAATACACGGGCAAGGAGGAACGCGCGACACTCGATCTTGGGATAGCCGATCCCGAGCGTTTTCGCGGCGAGAGCGGCGGCAACAAGAGCCACTTTACTATCAGCGAGACGGATGCGACCCCTTCGTACTTGCCCGGGGCGATTCTTCCCGGAAGGTGGCGCCTGCTTATCGCCGTGCCGAATTTGCGGCCGCAGACTGTATCCCATTACCAGGCCGAGGTTCGCTTCAATTCACGTGAAGAAGATGCGTCATTTACCCAGCATCCATTGGATACAGGCAAACGCTGGTATCGCGGCGATCTGCACATGCACACGGCGAACAGCGACGGAAGTTGCCAAAGCCAGAGCGGCCGCGTAGTGCCGTGTCCTGTGTTTCTGACAGTACAAACGGCTGCTGCGCGAGGACTCGACTTTATTGCCATCACCGACCATAACGCAGATTCGCAGAATGAAGCGCTGCGCGAGTTGCAGCCCTACTTCGATCGCGTATTGCTGATTCCGGGCCGTGAGATGACAACGTTCCATGGACACTTCAACATCTTCGGAGTAACGCAGTTCATCGACTACCGCGTGACTCCGGGAGGCCTCGATCTAAATACAGTGTTGCGTGACATAATTTCCAAAGGAGGCATCGCCTCAGTAAGCCACGCCGAATCGCCCGGCGGAGAAGTCTGTATGGGCTGCCGATGGGAACCAGCAGCTGATGTCGATATGAATCTGTTTGCGGCAGTCGAGGTCATCAATGGCGCCCGAATCATGTTCTCAAGCACGGGCTACTGGGATAAGCAATTGCGAGATGGTAATCATCTCGCGGCCATCGGCGGCAGCGACAGCCACAATGCGACAAATCCACCGGGACCGCCCGGATCGATTGGCTGGCCCACCACCGCTGTAGAAGCTGATGAACTCTCGGTTCCCGCCATTCTGAAGGGCATTCGCGCCGGACGGACTTTCGTGGATCTCACCGCTTCCCGCGACAAGGAAATCGACATTGAGGCGGATTCCGGCGCAACCCATGCGCGCATGGGGGAAACCCTCGCTCTTTCCGGCCCCGCCGCCGTTCACGTCATCGTTCATACAGCGGGATGTGCAGGTTCAGTGGTTCATTTGCTGCTGGATGGTGATGAGGTGGGTGCAGCGGCGTATCTGCCTGTGAGCAGCGCAAACGTCTCGCCGGAGTTCACCACCAACGCAATTGCTGGTCGCCACTGGCTGCGTGCCGAAGTGCGCGACATCAGCGGCAGTCTGCTCTTATTGAGCAGCTCGGTCTACATCAATTCTCATTGATCAATAAGGAGCCACGGAGAGCGCGACTCGTAAAACATCCGACCCATGGGCGGAGGCTGCCCTTCTTGTCGCTCTTGCATACAGTTCTCTCAGCGCCGAGCATGCCGCGCCGGGCTCGCCCACGGTGATGGATGCGCATAATTGCTATCCCTATGGTGAGTAGTGAGCGACCGCATCGACCGTGCGCTCTCGGCAGATTTTGGAGCAAGCCTCTGCGGGTGGCTTGCACGCCCCATGGGAACACCGGCACCTAAAAAGAATCTAAACAACCGGAGCTGTATCGAGATTGTCATGCAGGCCAAATATGATCGCCAGGAAAGTTTGAAGGGAATGCATGAAGGTTCCGGTGGCCGATGACAAACCCAGGATGGCCGATTTGCTGGAGCGCGCTCTGCGTCGCGCAGGTCACTTGGTTCTCCTGGCTCACGACGGCCAGGAAGCACTTGAACTGGGTCGTTCCGGGGAGTGCGATGTGATCCTGCTGGACCTCATGCTGCCCCAAGTGGGCGGCTTCACCATCATTCGATAAATTGGCTTCGCAGCAGTTGCATTTGCAAATGCATGACCTCGCGTTGCAACCTGGAAGGCTGCTTTATCCCTAAAGGGCATTGCGGGCTCAATGAGTTCGAGCGCAACCGCTTTAGCCTTCCGCTCCGCAATGGGATCAATGCCGGCGGCTAATTTCTTGCGAGCCGCAAAGTGGCGTTCGCGTGCCGCAGCGAGATTTACAGTCGGATACTCGCCCAGCGCCATCAGCTTTTCCTTACCGTCGGCCCCATAGCGCCAGCGCCACAATTTTGACCCGCTGGGATTGACCAGCAGGAATAGACCTCCGCGGTCGTAGATCGTATAGGGCTTCGTGGCTGGCTTCCTCGCCCGAATTGCTGCATCGGTCAACGCCATCTGTTTGCTTCAAGAGCAGGGATTTTGGCCGTACCCCACTTTTTGGACGGCTGCCAACGCACTTCTGCGGACGCAAATGCACGCGATATCGCGATAAACCGATGATTTTAATCGATATATTATGCACTTCGAGTGTTCGGAAAGGTTCGCAGCAGTGCGGTATTTGGCTGCGCCCCAGGGATTCCTATTGTTGAGGGGCTTACATCCCGAGGTAATGTAGTGATCATACGTTAGATAAGTTTTTATTCGAAGATGACTTCACCCAAGCATACCCCAGCGATCCAAGGGTCGGAGGCCTTCGGCGGCGATAGCACTACCAAATGGGGACCGGGCTCCGTTTTTTGCCTACCAACATTGAACTCATGCGATATTGCATCGGTTTGGTTGCTCGTGTTTTGATCGGCCTGGGTCTCAACCAACCAATGAAAGTATCTGATTAAGATCGATTGACTTCGACGAGCTCGTACCCCGCGGCATCCTGGGACCAATGGCAAGCGCCTCATTGTGGCCTTCAAACCAGATAAGAAAAGAAGACTCGCCGGCGCCGGAAAGCCTCTGCTGATTGATCCACGTGTAATAACCACCCATGTCGGCATCAACCAATGACCCGATTGGATCCATGTCGGTTTCGGATGCGGGGTTAGTTGCAGACAAAATCTCATCCATGGAGCGCTGGCGCTGGCGTGGAGCAAAACGAACCAACAGGGTGACCGGCTGTGCTCGCCGAAGTGCTTCACGAGCTGTCCACTGTGCAAACGTAGTGCTGAATATCTGTGTCCCTGATCCCTCTATCAGCACATTCACTTCAAATCGACCGAGAATCGGGTCTCGTTCGCTACCGCCCAGCTCAGTCGGCTGCATTCCAAGCAGCATGTTACGGAGCGCCTCGGGGCCCGCTTCTCCTGACTGAATTGCCGTTCGCATTTTGTGTAGCAGTGCGGCACGCATTGGCTCGAGCGTCGCATACGACACGCAGCTCACACCATCCCAGGTACCTTCGAATGGCTGCCCACCATCGATGTACCAGTGCCCGAATGACAGTGGATGCGTCTGCGCTCGCGTTATCACCGCCCGGTGTAATTGTGCCATCCCATTCTCAGGCCGGACCTTCGTAAAGTGGACTCCGTGAGGTCGCAATTTGCGAAACAGCGGATTGCTGTTCTCTCCAACTCCCTGCCCTATAGCCACAACACTCAACCGGGGCAACGCGGGTGGACGGCTGGGATATGCGGCATTCAACCGGTCTCCATATTCTTTTGCAGCCTTCTGGAATTCGTCCATTTGGCGCGTTGACCAGAGCCACGCAGTTAACCTCTGTTCGAATCGACCGGGCTGCGCCGTCGTGTCCGATGGATCCAGGTTCGCGGGCGGTGTGAAGCGCTCAAATGAAGACATCAGGCTAGTCAGCTGTGTGTGCGAGAGTGACTCGAGCCAGGCCAACTGATTCTCAAGATCAGATCGTTCGATTGGAAACTTCCAGTCATACTCAACGATTTCACGTAACAGGATAGGAAGAAACACAATTGGCATCTGCCGCAAAAGCGAAAGATGTTTTGTCACGAGTTCGCGGCCCTGTGCCGGGTATCCCTTGAAGTGGTCCGCATTGAGTTCGCTCGGTATCATCGAATCAGACAATCTCATCCAGCGGTTTTCCCTGTGCGAATTGGGCCGGGAATCGAAGCAAGGAACCAAGTGTAGGAACGAGGTCGATCGATTCGACCGGCCGATCAATGACAGCTCCCTGACGTACACCGGGTCCCATCGCCATCATCCATGTTGTGCGTGAAAGCGGATCGCCGGTGCGATGATGTTGAAATCCATTGCCGCCTGAATCTCCGTCTGCGTCCCGTCCAAAATCCGGCAAGATGAACATGGTAGTTTTGCCGGCATACTGGGGTTCCATCTGAATGGTCTTCCAGAGTTCGGCGCAGAGACGATCGGACCGGCGGATGCCCTCGATGTAGAGGGAGAAAGCGCCGGAATGAGCAACGTCAATGTCGTGCAAAGTGATCCAGAGAAGACTTGGCGCCATCTCGCGCATCAACTGCCGAGCGATGTATACCGAGAGCTCATCCGGGCTCGACAGGCTTCGCGCGTGGGCAGTGAAATCAGAAACAGACAGCCGAAGTATCTGCTCCAGTTGTTGCAAATGAATCTCGTTGTTGCCTACTTCTGGTGTATAGAGAGGAGTTTCGTAGTTATCGGACAGCAGATGCTTATAGTCGGCATCCGATCCGCTCAAGACCGCGGATAACAATCGCTTCGGAAGAATGACTTCGGCACCCAGCCCCGAGCCATAAGAACGATGATCGCTCTCGCCAATCCGATTGAAACCGTTGCTGGGTGCAACTACCCAAGCGTCACTCGCGGGCCTTTTCAGAGCCTTACGATAGTATTCGAAAACGGTAGGATTTTGCGGCGGCAGAGAAGCAAAATTGTTGATGGTTTCGTACACACCCGTTGCAAGGCTGGCTGTGGCCACGTAGTGGCCCAGGATCCCGCGGTTTACCACCTGGGTAAAAAACGTCGACTGAGGGATAAGCTCGTTGATCAGGTTGGGAATATTCTCCTGCCCCTCAGGCGCGAATGTCTCCTCGTCGCGAGCACCTCCGCCGAAAGTGACAACCACTACCTTTTGCCCGCGAGGCGGTACCATCGCGCGCAAGGGTCTAAGCCCCGTCAGAGCGCTGCCAAGTCCGACCGCACCTACCGACCGCAGAAAATCCCGGCGACTCCGGGAGACTGCACGCGCAATGCTTGAAAAGCTTCCCTGCTCGCTCCCTATCATCCCAATCCTCCAGGCCATCCTGATGTATAGGAGCATCGCATCGTCGATGTCAATGGCTTTGGCCGCCAATTGGCCCATTTGCACAAAACTAATGTACACGGTTACATTGCTGTGGGGGAGATAACACATGCACTCGTTCAATCTTCGGAAGAGTTTTATTGCCGCAGCTTTCCTAACGGGCAGTTTGATTTCGCTTACCGGGACTCATCGAGCCCTGGCGGCGGATCCTCCAAAACTCGTTGAGAAGGATGGCCGTTACGCCTTGTTGGTGGATGGCGAGCCGTTCCTGGTTTTGGGCGGTCAAATACACAACTCCAGCGCGTGGCCCAGCGAGTTGCCCCAGGTATGGGATTCGATGGCCAATCTGCATGCAAACACCGTTGAAGCGCCGGTGTACTGGGAACAGCTTGAGCCTCAGCAAGGCCATTTCGACTTCTCGAATGTGGACCAGGTTATAGAGGGGGCCCGCGCCCATAGCCTCCACGTAATCCTGCTGTGGTTCGGCACATGGAAGAACGGCAACATGCACTATGTGCCGGCGTGGGTTAAGTCTGATACCGTTCGCTTTCCGCATACCATCCGCCCTGACGGCGAGCCCATCGACGTGTTGTCCCCCATGTCTCGCAACACACTCGAGGCGGACAAGTCAGCATTTACGGCTTTGATGCGTCACCTGAAGCAAATCGATGGCGAGCAGCATACGATTTTGTTGATCCAGGTAGAGAACGAATCCGGTAACATCGGCAGTATTCGTGACAACTCGGCAGCATCAAACCGTGAGTTTGCGGGTCAGGTTCCGGCCGATTTGCTGACCGCAACGCACAAACAGCCAGGCACTTGGACGGCGGTCTTTGGCGGCGAAGCGGACGAGGTCTTTCAGGCTTATCACCAGGCAAAATACATCAACGAAATTGCGTCAGCTGGGAAGCAGGAGTTTGCAATACCGTACTACATCAACGCATGGATCAATTACCCACCCGCCCAGTTACCGCAGCGGCAGTTGGACACACCAGGGATCGGCTATCCAAGCGGTGGCGCCGTGCAGAAACTAGTTCCCCTGTGGCGAAAACTAGCTCCCTCGATCGATATGATCGGCCCTGACATCTATGCCAGCGACAGCGAGTTCTACCATGCGACCATCAAGGCATACCGTCTTCCCGACAATCCGCTCTGGATCCCGGAGACGGGCCGCGACGACGTCTTTGCAAAGTACTTCTTTGAAGCCCTCGGCGATGGCGCTATCGGCTTTTCTCCCTTTGGTGTGGATCAGACCGGGTGGAATATCCTAGGCGACCAGCCCTGGAAAGCTCACGCCCGGAACTTTGCCATGATCGAGCCAATGAGCCGCGAAATCGCACGTCTGGAGTTCGAAGGCAAGCTCAAGACCGCAGTCGAAGAATCCGGACAAGCGAATGAAGAAGTGGATTTCGGAGCATGGCAGGCCACCGTGGCTTACGGCTTTCCTCAACCCGATGGCAGACGCGCGCCCGGCACGAAGGATGCCCACGGAGCGGCTTTGATTGCGCAACTCGGACCCGACGAGTTCCTGGTTACGGGCGTCGACGCGAGCATCACATTTCATCTGGCCGGAAAACTGCCATGGATTCATAGCCAGATTCTCGCAGCTGAGCAGGGGACGTATGAGAACGGTGTGTGGAAGCCATTGCGGCTGTGGAACGGCGATGAGACCGACCGCGGCCTATGCTTCTATCAGAAACCCGAGGTCGTTCGAGTCAAGATGCAGCGATTCTAGCCGGCAGAAAACTTCGCCATTGCGCGCCGACACACGGGTAGGCGGGCTGAACTTCTATGCTTCTCAAGCATCGTCGAACAGCCAGTGCCAATGAGCCCGCTTCTTCGCTTACAATCGTTCTGCTATTCGGACTCCGCTCGTTGTGAGGGCCAGGAACGGGTCGCGCGTTTCGTTTAGAACTGACGGCTCGGGTAAGGTCCGACATACATGGTTTGGAACCAATTTCATTCGCTACTGGCGCTGCTCTATCTTGCCGGGCTATTGCTTGTGGGCATACTGGCGGGAAGAAAGAAACGGGACTCGAATCAGTTTTTAAATGCCACTGCAGCTCTGCCTTTGTGGGTTTGCATCGTGGCATGCGTAGCTGCCAACTGCGGCTCACTGGACGTCATCGCCATGACGGCTCTCGGAGCGCAATATGGAATGCTGGCCGCTCACTTCTATTGGATCGGTGCAGTTCCCGCTTTGGTGGTCTTGGCATTTTGGCTGCTGCCCGCTTATGCCAGGGGCCGCTATCCTACCGTACTCGACTTTATCGCCCGGCACTACGGTCCGCGAACGCGGTCGATTGTGGCACTCTGCATGGCAACAACCATGTTGCTGCTGGCCGGCGTTTGTCTATGCGCCGTCGCGCAGGTCCTTGTCACATTCCTGGGTTGGAACTTCTACCAGGGAGTCCTGGTTACCGCGCCTGTTGTTTTGTTCTACACATGGATCGGAGGCCTGCGCGCAACCATCTACACTGAATTGCTGCATTTTGTCCTGGTGCTCGCAGCCATCATACCCCTCGTCTTTCTTGTCGCTCATGACTTCGGGGGTATGTCCCTTCTCCTGTCCAGTATCCCACCCAACCGGCTTCACGCATGGCAAACGCTGCCTTTCTTCGCGCCCGGCGCAACCATGGATCGCTTTGGTCTGATCGTGGGATTGGGGATAGTGCTCAGTTTCGGATTCTGGAGCACGGACTTTGTCCAGATGCAGAGGACCCTAGCTGTGCGCCGCGCAAACGATGTGGCGTATGTTCCTTTGAGCATGGCATCTGCCAAGCTGATTTTTGCATTCCTGGTGGTCCTTCCTGGCGTAGCCGCTCCCCTGGTTCTCGGCACACAGCGCACAGGCAATTGGAATGCAACAATGCCTGCGATGATGCTGCACTACTATGGTCCGTCGTGGGTGGCAATCGGAGTTATGGGGCTCTCAGCCAGCCTCATCTCAACGTTTGCCAATAATGTGGCCGGATTCAGCTCTGCCTGGGTGCAAGGCGTCTACCAACTCTGGATTCGCCCCACAGCAAGGGAAGAACATTACGTCTGGATGGGGCGGGTCACAAACGCGGCTGCGGTCCTGCTTTCAATTGGAGCCGCTAGTCTCGCACTCCGCCACGAGAGCCTGATGGAGTACGTCCAGATGATCCTCTCCACATTCAACGCGCCCCTCTTTGCGCTCGTCGCATTAGCCGCGCTGGCCCCGCACAGGCTGGCAAGAGGCGGGCTGGGAGGATTTACGCTCGGGCTGCTAAGTGCAGTGCTGCACCAGGCACTTGTGTCCGCCGAGGTCCTGCACTATGGGAGCCAAATGAGCGCGAATTTCTATGCCGCAATCCTTGGCTTCAGTGTAGCCGCCTCTTCAACCCTCTTCATCAGTCTCGTTCGCGGAACCTATGAGCCAGTTCCAGGTATAAATAGACAGGCAGAACCTATATCGATTCACTTTTCATTGCCAACCATCCTGTTGGCAACCCTGATTATCGCAGCATGCATTTTTGTCAACGTGCTTTTTTGGTAGTCGCACGCACTGACTTGCGACCGTTTGGTCGGCTGTTTTCTACTGGCACCGGTCCAGTGGATTGACGAACGACAAGCCTCGTGTTGAGAGTGAATTTTTGTCCCGGCTGGGATAGATCGCTCCCCGCCGATTGCAGTGCCTTGAAAAGCATTCCAGCATATTCCTTGCGTGAAATACGCAGCGTGGTCAGCGGCGGGAAAACAATATCGCTCATCTCGATGTCGTCGCATCCTGCGATCGAAATGTCTCCAGGAATGCTAAGCCCTTTTTCATGCGCGGTTCGCAGAGCACCGATTGCCGTTAGATCGTTTGCCGTGACAACGGCGGTAGGAATCTCGGGCTGCGCGAGGATGTGCGCCATAGCTGCTGACCCGCCGTCGATCTTATAGTTTCCAGACACCATCCAACCTTCTCTGGATGAAAGCCCCTGTTTTACCAGGGCGTTGAGAAATGATTCGCGTCGAACGCGAGATGTGACGAGCCCTTCTGTGCCGCCGATGAACCCCACCTGCGTATGTCCCAATTCCTTCAAGTGGGCGACCATCTGCGCCATTCCGCCGGCGAAATCGACCACGATATCGCTCAGCCCGGGGCCGGTACGATAGTGATCGGTGGTGACCACCGGAATGCGATTCTGGATAAGCGATTCCAGAGACGCGGTCTCCAGTTCCGATGTCAGAAGAGCAACGCCGTCGACCCGGCGCAGTAACATCCGGCGAACGGATCGCTGCATTCTTGTGGAGTGAAAGTCGGTATTGGCGACCAGTAGTTCCTGCTCATTCTCAACCAGCAACTCTTCGAAAATCTTCACCAGTTCGGTGAAAAATGGATTGGTCAAGTCCGGAATGATAATGCCGAAAATCTGGCTTTTGCCACTCTTGAGATGAATCGCGCTGTTGTTAGGAACAAAATTCAGATCGCGAATGATCTTTTGGATGCGGCTCGTGGTTTCTTCAGTGACTAAACTGGAGCCGTTGATGACACGGGAAACTGTCGCGCTTGAAACTCCGGCCAGCCTGGCGATCGCTCGCATGCTTACGGACATGGTCCCCCCTGGGATCTAATCCACCATTTTTACTCAGTTCATTGATCGAATTGTAACCGAGAACGATCGATCGATTCGGAATTGAATACTCTCCATCCTCGACAAGAAAATAATCTTGACAATCTTTACTCGCCGGGCGTAGTGTGCCGTTCGAGGTCGTTAAACACCATGATGTAATCGTATACATTTTGGAATGCAAATGACAGACTTCCCTTCGGCCTGCTGCGGTAGTCAGGAGCCGCTTCATTTCATTGCGTCCCAACCTCGCACTTTGAATGGCACTACTTGGAGGCAAGTGATGATCAAGAAACGTCATTGGAAATTGGCTGTGTTTGCCTTTGGCTTTTTGTTTGCTTCGGCAGATTTTCTGTTCGGGCAAGCGGACCAGGGCGCAATTACAGGCGTTGTCCAGGACCCGTCCGGCGCCGTGATCGGCAACGCAAGCGTAACGCTCACAAACGTGGATGAAGGTCAGGTGCTGAAAGCAAAAACCGACTCCGGTGGCGTTTACAGTTTTTCTCCGGTAAGGATCGGCAATTACAGTGTTTCTGCGAGCGCTCAGGGGTTCGAAACAACGACGCAGACGAACCTGCATGTCAGTCTTCAGCAACGGCTTAACGTTGTAATCTCGCTCAAACCCGGCACCACCACAGAAACGGTTACGGTGACGACTGAGTCCCCTCTCATGCAAACGCAGGAAAGCTCAGTGGGACAGACGATCGACGCCAAAACGATTGATAGTGTGCCACTTAATGGTCGTAACTGGGTGTTCATTGCGCAGTTGTCCGCGGGTGCTGTTCCGCCTGAAGGATCGCGTGGCGCGGGCAAAGGCGACTTCAATGCCAATGGGCAACGCGCCGAGGAGAATAACTTCATTCTCGATGGAGTCGACAACAACGCCAATGTGGTCGACTTTTACAATGGCGCCAGTTTTGTGGCGCAGCCGCCGCCGGACGCACTGGCCGAATTCAAAGTACAGACGAGCGATTATTCAGCAGAGTTTGGACACTCGGCCGGGGCAGTGGTGAATGCCAGCCTGAAATCGGGTACAAACTCATTTCATGGCAGTGCTTGGGAGTACAACCGCAACACCGCTTTCGATATTCACGACTGGGAAAACGAGCAGCTTCCCGTACCCCCGTATCACGAGAACCAGTTTGGCGCCACGCTCGGGCTTCCTATCATCCGCAACAAGCTTTTCTTCTTTGGAGATGCCCAGGCCAATCGAGTTGGCTTCAGCGAAACGTCAACAGAGACGGTACCTACGGCACTCGAGCGCACAGGAGACTTCTCCGAAATCCTGAACCCGGCATTGACCGGCAATTCCGCGGTACAACTCTACGCACAGAGCGCCAGTGCCCCGCCCACGCCCATCGCGGGCAACAACTTGAATAATGCGCCCGGCCTTACTATCAACCCGACGGCACTGAAGATGCTCAATCTTTTTCCGTCGCCCAACACCAACCACGGCCTGCTCTATAACAACTACGTGGTGAACCGGCCTGCCGTCGACAATACGTTTCAGTGGGACACACGCGTAGATTGGACGATCGCGAGTAAGGACACAGCCTACTCTCGTTACAGCTACTGGAATGAGATGGGTTTGTATACTCCCCCGCTGGGTTACATTCTGGATGGCGGCGGATTCGGCGATGACGGAACCCAGAAGGACCTGGGCCAGAACTTCATGCTGTCGGAAACGCATGTCTTCACGCAGACACTCACCAATGAGGCCCGGGTCGGCTATAACTACATGCACACCGGCTTCGAGCATCCCAATGCCGCAAACCTGGGCTTCGCCGCAGCCCAGGGCTTCGGCGGCATACCCACCGCGCCTTTGAATGGCGGACTGCCGTGGGTCTCACCCAGCGGCATTTCAAGCTTCGGCAGCCCGGAATGGTCGACGACCTCTGAACACGAAAATGTCTATCAGATTCTTGACAACGTAACCAAGATTGCCGGGAATCACACGGTGAAGGCCGGCGTCAGCTTTCAAAGCATTCGCTTCTCCACACTGCAGCCGCAGCAATCCCGAGGCAGTTATAACTACACCGGCGAATACACGAGCAATCTGAACGCACCGAACACCGGGTATGGACTTGCCGATTTCCTCATCGACCATCAAAACACCGCCGGGCTCTCCAATGAAACCACCAACGGCGATGCCCGCTGGAACAACGCGGCATACGCACAGGATGACTGGCGCATCACAACCAAGCTGACCGTCAATCTTGGATTGCGCTGGGAGTTTTTCCAGCCCTACCAGGATGTAGGCGGCTACCAGGCCTCTTACAACATGACGGGGCCGCCTACACTTAACACGTCCACAGGATACGGCAGCGGCACGGCACAATACCAGGTCCCAGAGGGCGGCAAAAGCTACGCGCAAAACATTTTCACGCAGACCAACAACGCCTTCCCCAGCGTGCTCGCCAAAGACAACATCGCTCTGGTGTATACCAATGATCCTGCGATCGTGAAAGCACAGCACACCAATTTTGGACCTCGTATTGGCCTGGCTTATTCGCCTGACGGAAAAACGTCCGTTCGATTGGGCTACGGTATCTTCTTCGGGGGCCTGGAAAGCACGGGATACTATCCGAACCTGGGAGAGAATTACCCATTCCAGTATGCGGCCAATTTCCCGGTACTTGGCAACTGCGACGCATTCAACTGCCCCACCGATGGCATCACCATCGGCAATGGATTCGCAGCGATTGTCGCCAATGGATTTGCAAGCGATGTAACCGATTTGCAACTGCGCGGCTCCGACCCCAGCGCCAAGACCCCCTATACGGAGGACTACAACCTCTCCATTGAACGCGGCATTACTAACGACGTGGTCGCCACTCTCAGTTATGTCGGCAACTCTTCGCATCATTTGCAGGTTTTTCCCGATCCCAATAACCCGCTAGCTTTGCAGAACCCCAACAATAGCTCGCAAAATACGCGCCCGCTCCCAGACTTTGGCGGATCGCAATATACCGCCTATGAGGGAGACAGCAATTACAACGGTCTGCAGACCAAGCTGGAGAAGCGGCTTTCGAAAGGATATAGTCTCCTGGCCACCTACACCTGGTCGCACACACTTGACGATGCTCCAACGCCCCTGGGTACGACCGGCGATATGGGATTCAGGCAGAGTACCCTGGTTCCCATCAAGATGGACTACTCCAATACCGGTTTTGACACTCGGCAGCGATTCACGCTCAACGCATATTACGACCTGCCGTTTGGATCGGGCAGGCAGTATCTAAACCATGGCGGAATCATTAACGGAGTACTTGGAGGCTGGTCGGCCAACGCAACTTTTGTTGCTCAATCTGGCAATCCGTTTTCCGTTACGCCAACCGGAATGACGGCCGCCAGTGGCAACAGCAACGTCGGCGCGGTCAAGGTCGGCAATCCATTCGCCACCGGTGGAACATTCAACTCACCCAACCCCGCGCTGGCGCAGAGCATCTCCTGCGCAACGAAGACGAAGACCCGCGCAAGCTGGTTTAACCCGTGCTCATTCGAAAACCCGTGGAATCCCAACGACTGGACGAATGAACCCGATCACTACATCCCAACCGGCCCCTCCGATCCGCATTTTTCTGCTGCGTCACAGCCGGTTTATGTAACCAGTCTGGCCTCTGCCCTCGGCTACCTTGGAGGAAAACGCGATACGGTCCTGGGACCGGGATACGAGCGAGTGAACATGTCCGTGTTCAAGGATTTCAAGGTGTATCACGAGCAGGCTTTGCAGTTCCGGACCGACGTCTTCAACCTGCTCAACACGCCTTCGCTTGCCGATCCGAGCAACAACGGCAGCAAACCAAACATCTCCGACGGCGGCGCCGCAATTACCGGCCCGAAGTCTCTACAGCATCTGGCTCCTGATTCGCGTTTCTTCCAGTTGTCGATGAAGTATTCGTTCTGAACCAACATCTGAATTGGAAGTTGCAGGGCTAGAAGAGGAGATCCGTTTCGGCGGATCTCCTCCTTTTTTGCACCATCCTCCTGTGTGGTCATGCGGTCTTCGAGTTACTTGTCTGCCCTCTTCCCTTTTACAATTGTTGTGCAACATCGTGTGGAGTTCGCCGTGGCGATTGTTCGATGGAGGTGTGGATGGCAGTCCGTCGGCTGCCTCTGTCTGGCTGCCACGTTATTGCACGGCCAATCTTCTTCGACACGCGACTCCAGTCCGGAACAAGCCGCGAAGGATCGCAAAGCGACTCAGGAGATGGAGAGGCAGTTTCAAGACGCGATGGCCGCACAGGATAAAGGAGATCTGGAGCACGCCAAATCACTGCTGCTGGAATTGCATTCTCGTCATCCAGGGATCTTTGCTGTGGATGAATCGTTAGGCCTGCTCTATGTTGCGCGAGAGGAATTCACAGCAGCCCTTCCCCTTTTAGAGGATGCGGTCCGCGAGAATCCGTCCTCCGATATCGCGTTTGCCAATCTGGGCGCGGCTCAATTCAAGCTCCACCACAATGGAGCGGCTCTTCAGGAATTCCAGCGAGCCGCTGCACTGAATCCTGACAATCCTGTGACCCAGCAGGCACTTGGCCGCTTATGGATGGAAGCGCACGAACCGGAGAAGGCGTCCGCGGCTTTTGCAGCGGCACTTGCGCGCGATCCGCAGAACTTCGACCTGGCGCTCGATCGTGCCCAGGCACTCAAAGATGCCGGACATGCACGCCAGGCTACCGACATACTGGCCTCCATGCCTGGAGTCGATCAATCCGCACCCGCACAGTCGTTACTTGCGGACGCCGACGAAACGTTAAGCAACTACCGTGAAGCCGGAGAACATTACGCACGTGCCGTCCAACTCGATCCCAGCGAGCCCAATGTATGGATGATGGGCATGGAGTATCTGCGTCATTGGACATTTGAAGCAGCCATCAAGGAGTTTGCCGCCGGTGAAGATAAGTATCCGCTCAGCGCTCGTATACGCGTTGGGCTGGGTACGGCATATTTCGGCAATGCTAATTACGACAAGGCCATCCCCATCTTCGCCGATTTGCTTGATGCCGATACCGACAATAGCCTCGATGCCGAATTGTTGGGGCTGTCGTGCGTGGCAGCGATACAGGGAGAAAAGCCCCGCTGCCGTTCCCTGCTCAAATACGCGCAGTCGCATCCTCGCGACGCCAAAGTGTCCGTTTATGCGGCGTCGACCCTTATCGGTGGAAAACTCTCCGATGAAAACATGCGCATGGCGCGCCGACTGCTCGATCAGGCCATCGCTGTCGATCCCAGGTTGCCCGACGCGCAATACGAGATGGGAGTGTTAAAACAGGATCAAATGGATTGGGCGGGAAGTATCGCCAATCTCGAGCAGGCAGTTAAGTTGAAGCCCAACCTCGCACGTGCCCATTATCGACTGGCTTTGGCCTGCCTGCGTTCGGGCCGAAGGCAGGAAGGTGAAGCGGAGATGGAACTCCAGAAGCGTTACTCGCAGCAGCAGCAGAACGACCTGGATCAGCGTTTAAGTCAGATCACCACGTTTCTGGTTGACGCGCACGATTGATCGGTCAAGGTTGCGCTCAGCAAGGCACCACAACCGCAATCTTGCACTGTACAGAACAATCATTCGCTGCAACAACGCTCCTCGATCGTGACAGCTCCTGACAGATCCTTTTCGAGGGTCCACCATTGCCCCTCGCGATGCACTCTTACACGGGCGCCATCGACCCATACTCCGCTCGAACCCTCGAATGCGGGAACTCGACCTTAGCGGCCACTCCGCCCGGTAAGGAGAGGGTCAGACTGAAGTTTTTGTCTCGTTTCCATTCCACCGACAACTCGCCATGCGGCGTTGGCATCCGGCCTTCGACATCGGTCAGGGACCCTGCATTTGGTTGGATCAAGACTCTGCCCCAACCCGCCGTCAATGGCTGCGCGCCCATCACGAAACGAGGTAGAAGGTTCGCCGGAGCCGCCCCCAAAGCATGATTCCAGTCCTGATTTGGCTTGTACTTTTGATCCCAGGCTTCCCAGGTGATCGTCGCACCGCTCTCAACCATGTGACGCCAGCTGCGATCTCCCGGTGCCGTTATCAAGGCCAGCGCGGCACCGTCCTCGCCATTCTCAAATAGAGCTGCTAACAAATATTGTGCTGCGTAGATCGATGCCGTCATACCTCGCCCAACGAGCCACTTTGCCAGCTTCGGCCGACTGTCGGAAGGAACGAGCCCAAAGGCCAAAGGAAACAGGTTTGCATGGAGCGAAGCATGGTCCGTTCCCACTCCATCACGATAAAGTCCACGCCCCGGATCAAAGAGCTTCTCCTGGAAGGGAGGCAGGGCCTTTCTCTCATGTTCAGAAAACTTGGCGGCCTCTTCCGTCTTACCCAGGGCATCGGCCAATTGGCTCATTTCTACCAGAGCCCACAGACGGAAGGCATTCACAACCGTGTTGACGCCGGTAATGACATAGCCATCGCGTTCATGTGCCGGCCAGTCAACAAGGTCTCCGTGTCTTATCAGCTTCGGCGTGCTGATTACCAACCCATCTTCTCCAACGCGCTCATCGAGCAGCTTGGTCTTGCGTCCCTCATAATGGGCTGCCAGCCATGCTGTGTCGCCGGTTTGCATCCAGTCCGCGTGGGCCATAAAAACCATGTGCGGAGCCCACTCAGACGGCCAGGTCGGAAACTTCATCAGACGATCGAAGCTGGCTCGCGCTATTCGCGGGTCCGCGTCTCCCGCGTAGTAACTCAGCTGGTCCAGATATGCATCCGCCTCATAGGACAGGCGTTCGCGATCTCCATCAACAAAGACTCCCGCAAACGTCGTCGCCTTGATCGAATAATGGCAGAGATTCCAGTCCTTATCCAACATGGCGTCTGAGGAGTGGAAGGTAGCCGCGTCGTCTATCCATGTATTATCGAAAGCTGCGCGTCGGCGTATCTGGTCGGAGTGCAATTCAGTCGGACAGCCCTCCACCTCTACCCAACGAAAGGGTATCAATACGCCCCAGGGTGCCGGGCTCAACACCGCAGGAGCCTGGGTGTTACGCGCATCCGCTGGAGGAGCAACAATCGCTGTCTCTGCCCCTATCGGTGTGACTTTCACCTCGGCATAGCGCACCGTCCCTGGAGGATGCCTATCCACTTCTCCATTTTTCAAGGCCTCGCCAAAACGAACTGTAATCGGAACTGATAAAGTCGCATTCATAGGCTTCAGCAAAAGATTTCCAAACGCCACCTGCCCGAAGTCGACCAGATACACATTCGGCGCGATCCAGCTGATCTTCACAGGCACCTGTTCTACCAGATGGATTGGTGCAGCATCCTGCCCAGTCACCGATCCTGGAAGCACCCCAATGGCAGCACAAAAACCTGTTAACGCGAGCGCAAAGACATGCCGCTTCAGTCCTGAATAAATCCTCGGTTGCACTCTGTTCCCTTCGTCAACTTCGGCGTCTCTGCCGCTTCTCCACATGGTAATTCGAGGTTGTCTGCTTCTTTGCTTAACCGCACTGGGTTCTTCCGGTTGTTTCGCTGCGTTGCCAACATTCGCACAAAGCATCACCCGGGTCAAAGCTGTTTTTTGCCACTTCCACGTGGCATATCAATGAAGTGAATAAGGGTCATGCCCCTCGCAGTGACAGCACCGTTCAGCACGCGAAGCTTCTTGAGGGTCGCTCCAGTCCACCTGATTAAGACTTGACGATCATCCAAAGTTCCGCATACCTGGACTAACCGCGTCACTCGATTCAGTACCTGTTTCGATGCTCTGCCAGAACTGAATCTCGTCCAGTTACTTCCCTCACACTGAACTCCCGAAATGCAAAGTGTCGATCGGGAGTCCAGCGTCAAGAGATGCGCTCAGAAGTTCAGTCGTGCAGTAAGCTGCCCATACCGCGGATCGTTGCTTTGGGTCAACGTAACGACGCCAAAGCTCGAGCTGCCTATTGATGTATTGGGAGCACCAAAGATCGGCGAGTTCAGCACGTTGAAGAACTCTCCGCGAATCTCGAAGGTCGTTCCTTCGCGAATCGGGAAGCCTTTGAAGAGCGAAGCATCCATCAGAGGATGGAACTGCTCACGCACGCCGATGTAGGGGCTGTTGGTTTGGGTTGTGTAAAACAGCCGCTGCTGGTAAGCCGGAGTATCCGTCGAACTGCTGCAAGCGCCTTTGCCCCGCACAAGGCTGCCGCTGGCGTTTTCATAGCAGGTGTTGATGAAGTGGCGATAGCTTCGATTGGCAACGCCCGTCGGTCCGATGATGTTCACGCCTCCCGGAGCCGAGATCAGGTTACCGTTCGCCATCTTCAGATCGCTGTTGAGCTTCCAACTGCCCAGCGCCACCCGCTCCAAATAATTGCTCTTGGCGAACTTGGGAAGTTCATAAGTTCCAAAGATGTTGGCCAGCAGGTTAGAGTTGCTGTCCTGCACCGACTCGAGCTTCGTATCGAGCGCGGTGTTTTCTCCGCTTCCGCTGTTCAGAAATGCGTTGTGGAGCATCAGCTTGTCCCAGGTCAGGTTGCCCTGGATCGAAAGATGATGCGACATGGGATGGCTTACCTGAATTTGCAATGCGTTGTAGGGTGTGCTGCCAATCGAGGAGTTTTGTTCGGTAAATGAACCGAACTCCGGGAATGGAACCAATAACAAATATTGTTGAATCGTACCCGCATTCAGGGTTCCATTGTTGGCATAGGTGCTGGCAAATTGGCCGGCCATCGGATTGGCAACCTTGGTGTTGAGATAGGTCACCTCGGCCTGCCCCTGATTGAAATACTGCGTAGGCAAGGTATTGATGTTTCTGCTTACTTCGAGCCGTATGGGCCGGGAACCGACGTAGCCCACCTGCAGCGCAATGTTGTAAGGAAGCCTTTGCTGGATATTCAGGGTGTACTCGGCGGCGCGCGGTTGCACGTGTGTCTGGTCGTTGAAATTGATGCCCTGCCCAAGCCCCGTTCCCAGACCCAGTGTGTTGCCTGTCGGCAATACAACGCCAGTCGGGAATGGGTCGGATGCTGAGTTGAGGGGGCTGAGGTGGTGTAGTTGCTGTAGGCTGCCGTTGGCATCGACGGGCGAGTTCGGTACAAATAGCTGGACACCACCGCTCGAGTTGCAGAATCCGGAGGAATTCAATCCGCCGGGGCACAGGCCAGAGAAGTCGCCTGTAGTTTCAGCCTGCGTGGGCACACGGAAGTCGCCGCTGAACGGATTCGGGGAGTGCGTGGCATACCGCTCAAACGAGAACATGAAAAAGGACTTGTCCCGCCCCTTGTAGAGCTTCGGCAGCACGATCGGCCCATCCATCACAAGACCGGTCTGATTGACCTGGTTATTCGCCCGCGGCTTGCCTGAAGTATTGCGGTCGTAGGTGTTGGCATCCAGATAGCTGTTTTCGAAAACGTAGTAAGCAGAGCCGTGCAGGTTGTTGGTCCCGTTCTTGACGACCACATTCGATACCACGCCATTGCCGTGGCCGATTTGCGCGTCAAAGATGCCATCTTCAACCTTGTTTTCCTGCACCGCATCGGGCGAAGGAACAAAGTTCGTAGAGCTCGCGCCCGAGAAGCGTTCCGGCGCGTCGTTAGGGATGCCGTCAAGCGTCAGCCGGTTATGTCCGGAGTTGCCGAACGCGGTAATCTGCACTGCGACGCCACTGTATGGATTCGTGTACTGGCTCGAATGGCCTTCAAAGTAACCACCGGAGTCGGTGTCAACCACTCCGGGCGTCAGCGTCGCCATCACATAGGGATTTTGTCCCTCGTTTGGCAGATCGCTCACCTCTTGACTATCCAGCGTCGTGCTCGCACCAGCACGGCAGAGCAGGCGAAAGCAACTCCCTCAAGGGGCTCTCTTGCTAGACAATTCCTTACAGCTAGTCATTTTGAGATTGTTGTGCCGCAAGTCAAGCTTTACTTCGTGTTGGCTACTTTGAGTAATTCATACCAAAATAGATTGGCTTTTCAGGTAGTACTCACACTTACGGTGCTCACCCCGTCGGGCATTTGACTAAACTGCCGGGCTCCTGCCGACTGAAATAGAATTGCAAGCGTCACCACGAACCACAGCGAATTACGAAGCCACTGCATTTTCATATTCATTTCTTCTCAAAAATACGGAATCCGAACGCCCCTAAGGAGACCGATGGAATCGCCACCTGTGAATCCTGGTTGAGGGGCTCTTTCACTTCTTGCCATTCACCTGAATACGTTTCAACAGTTCCGTGAAAGGGAGTGTTGGAGAGGTTGATGACCACGAGGAGTTCTTCCTTTCCAGAGCCGCGTAAGTAGCTCAGCACATGCTGCTCATCCGAGTTGTGCACCCACGTGATTTGCCCCATCCAGAGTGCGGGATGCTGCTTGCGAAACGGGATCATGAAATCGTAGAACTGTTGGATCTTCGGGTGCATCTGCGATCCTGGCCAATAGACCTTGAGGTTTTCGAACAATGCAGGCGGGGACGATGGAGTCGTATCCCCTGCCTCCATTCCGTTGTACAGCAAGGGAATTCCATCCAAGGTGAACATCAAGGCGGAAGCAGCCAGCGCCCCCGGGACGCCGTAGCGCACGATTGCCCGATCTTCGTCGTGGTCGTCAGAGATCATCATGTGCAGGGCATGTTCGGGAAACTTTGCCCTTTGCTGCTCGATGGTTTTGCGGAGTTCGCTGGCCGGGGCGCCATGCATGATTACGTCGTCAACGTTGAACAATAAAGGCCACGCATAATCCACTTGAAATGCACTCCGAAGCAGTTCCGGCTTTGAGGCCTCGGCAAGCATGAGAATGTCGGGATTCACACGGCCCAGCGCGCGGCGCGCCTGCTCCCAGAAGTCCGTCGGAACTTCTTCAGCCGCATCGCAGCGATAACCATCGATGCCGAAGTCCTTCACCCAATAAATGAGTACATCGATCATGTATTGCCGCAGCGCCGGATTTGAGTAATCGAGTGCGGCAACGTCATTCCAGCCGTGAGGAGAGACGAGGTGGCCATCCGGGTCGTGTTTATAAAAGTCGGTATGGGCCATCATGACGCTGTCGAAGGCTGTGTGATCGGCCACCATGTCCAGAATGACCTTCATCCCCAGCCGGTGAGCCTCATTGACTAGGTGACGCAGATCGTCTTTCGTGCCGTAATCCGGAGTAATTGCGTAATAATCTTTTACTGCGTAGGGGCTTCCGTCCTTGCCGAGTTTCTTGAGTTGCCCCACCGGATGAATTGGCATAAGCCATACAACTGTGACGCCCAGGTCTTTCAATCGATCCAGTCCGGCGGTTACTCCATTCAAATTTCCTTCGGCGGAAAACGCGCGTGGAAAAACTTCATAAATCAATCCAGAACGAAGCCAGTCCGGAGCAACTTGGGCGGCCAATGAGCTGGCAGGTTCAGGTAGGCCCACAGGCCGAGCGGGTTCTTGTGCATGGTTAATGAGATTGTTTGTGACCATGAACATATTGGTCACCAGTAAGAATTTATGCAGATGAGTGATTCGCAAAGCCTACTCTCTTTTTAGATTGATTGGATGAGCGTGTGCAGGGATCCTCTGAGCCAATTAGCGTGGTTCGAGGGAGACTGGCAAGACGTGCCTTTTAGAACTGGAAGTCCGCAGACAGCTCCATCGCTTTGGATGGAGCTGTCTGTCTTGATATCTGTTAAAAGGTGAATCGGGCGGCCAACTGAATTTGACGAGGGTTGCCGTGGAGCGAACGGACCTGGCCGAAGGTGCCGTCCTGCTCCGAGTTATCTGGCTGCTCGAAGTTTGGCGTGTTGGTTACGTTGAATGCGTCGCCATGCAGTTCAAGAATCTTGCCTTCCATGATCTGGAGATTCTTTTGCACACCGATGTTGTCGGTTCGGTAGCCGGGGCCAATTACTCCATTGCGGCCGAGCGTTCCGACGCGTGTGTACACATAGTTTCCCGACCCGTCAGTTGCCGGGGTTATGGGAAGATTGGCGCTGGAGAAAGAAGAGGTGCTAAACCAGGTTCCTGTAACGCTCTTCGGGTAACTAATCGCCTTGATAAGGTCAGGCCGGTTACCAGGGTTGGCACTACCCTCCGCGGCTATATCAACAGGCTGCCCGGTTTGAAGAAGCAGGATGTTATTGAATTGCCATCCACCGATCACCGCGTCCAGGGCGCGCGGGGCATTCGCCGCGAATTTCTTTCCGCGCCCAAAGGGCAGATAGCCGACCAACGATCCACTGAATACCTGACGTTGATCTTGATCCGCACTGCCATAGTTGGCCTTCTGGTTGTTATAGAGCAACTGAAGGCCAACGCCCGTGCCACCGTATGCGCTCATTGAATTGTCGAGTGCGTGCGACCACGCGTAGGAGCCGGTGGCCGTGAAGTAGACGCCTCGATGTTCAACGTGCGCCTGCAGTCCGTCGTAATTCGAACTGCCGTTATAGTCGTCCAGCGTTATGCCCTGCAAGCCTGGAAAAGGCTTGGTGGTGGCGCCGATGGTGTAGATGTTGTAGTTGTAGTAGGTGGAGAGCCGGCTGGCATGAGTGCCTACATATGCCACGCTTGCCACGTTGTTCGCACCGAGCTGGCGTTCCAGTTGCAGGTTCCATTGCTGAATCATGCTGTGGTTATTGTTCGGATTGACAGCAAGTGATCCATAGGTGCTTGGAGGGTTGTCAACGTTGAAGTTTACGAAAGCGGGCGATGGCTGTCCATTATAGGGAGCCGCGGCATTTGCGGTGTAGGGGCAGCTATAAGGCGTGCCCGGCGTTCCGCCCGGGTTTGCAATTCCAGTTAGAGCGATGCAATAGCCGGCGTTGGTACTGAAGGTTTGCGCTCCGCCAAACGGTTGCTGCTGACCAAGCTGGTTGCCAATGCCACCGTAGTCTGGAAAGTAGAAAATGCCATATCCGCCGTGAACGGCGGTCTTGCCGTCTCCAAGCAGATCGTAGGCAAACCCAACACGGGGTGCGAAGTTGTTGTAGTCCTGGTTGATAATGCTTCTGGATACGCCGTTCTGGTCAGCGAGCATCACGTGTCCTGTCTGGACATTGAATGCAGCATTCTGATTGTGCGCTTCGTAGGGCCATGTCATAAAATCCCAGCGGGCGCCAAGGTTGAGAGTGAGCCGTTTGTTGAAGCGCCAATCATCCTGGACAAAAACGCCATCTTCCTGGCTGATTTCCGCGAAGTATCCGTTCTGGGCGCCGATCGCGTAGTTATCCACGAAGGCGCCGAGCAGGTCGCTCACCTCGTATCCGGTAAAGTCGGCCCCGTTTCCAGCAACTGTGAAAAAGCCCTTACCGGAAATGGGCCGGAAGAATTCAACCTGGCGACGAAGGAATGTGCCGCCTGTGCTGATGGAATGAGCGCCTCGAATGAAATTGATGGTGTCCGTCACTTCATACGTGTTCTGCGGGGTTGCGAACAGGCCGTAGTCGCCTGAGTATCTGATTTCGGTGTTATACCCGCCAATAATCGGGCCGCCGCCTTCTCCGGCCAGGCCAGGTGCATAGATCATTCCGAGATCCTTGGCGACGTTATCTCCTATGTTGCTTGGTTGGAAGCCGTAGTTGTCGCGGATGTAAGCGACGCGCCCTTCGTTGACGATTGAGGGCGAAAAGGTGTGCGTGCTTCCCAGGACCCAGCCACGAGCGTGGGTGTAGTTTGTGTTGCCACTGACGGACAACGCCGGCTCGCCGGACACCTGCGGAAGTTCCGACGTGTTGTAGTTCGCGGAACTGTCATAAGACATGCGCGCAAAGTACCGATCCTGTGGTGTGCGGTTCCAATCGAGACGCACATCGAAGGTGTTGAAGTTGTAACCCGTACTAGTCGCAAATTGATAGTTGTTGAGAACGCGATCGGTACGCGTTGGCGCCGGAAAGGCTTTGAAGTAGTTCAGTGCCGCTTGATTTTGGCGGCTCGCCGGGATGATGTTGACCTGGCCTCCTGTTGCAAAAGGGGCGCAGGTGGTATTGGTGGCATTGCAGGTTTCAGGGTCATAGATATAACCCTTGCTGTTTGCTGCCAGATTCTGGTTGAGCTGGCCGGCATTGGGGTAGAAATGGGGAAATGTCGTGATGAGGCTTCCACCTGTCAGGGAAGGATTGAGCAGTTCGGTGAAGTTCCCTGCACGCATCAGCGCCGTTGGAACAGTGTCAAACCCGGAGCCGGTTGGATTGGCGGAGCGAGTCGCCTGGTAATCGCCGAAGCCGAAAAGTTTGTTCTTGAGGAGAGGGCCTCCCACGGAGCCGCCAAACTGATCACGACGGAAAGGAGGATTCGCCGTCGGCGACGCACCAAGGAATTGATAGTTGGGATTCCCCGCCCACTTGCCGCTGCGGTTGAAGTTAAAGGCCGACCCGTGAAACTGGTTGGCCCCGGATTTGATGGAGCTGACCAGAAATACGCCACCGGCGCGGCCATACTGCGCAGGCGCTACGTTGGTGTTCACTTTGAACTCCTCGGTTGCGTCGACGGGCGGAAAGAATACGATGATGTTCTGCAAACCGTCGTTGTTGTCCACGCCGTCCAGGATGAAATTGTTTGCCTGGGAGCGGGTGCCATTGGCCGAGAGCTGGCCGCCGCCCGAGTCAATGAAGCGGTTGATCGTGTCCTGGCCGTACTCAACATAAGCGCCGGTTGTCACTCCAGGGGCAAGCAACGCGAGATTGAGCGTGTTGCGGCCGTTCAAAGGCAGCTCGGTTATCTGCTGTGAATCAACCGTTTCGCCAAGAGTGGGGTTGGTTGTGTTCACCAACGGCGCGGCGCTTGTCACTACTATCGAACTGGTAACCTGTCCCGGTGTCAACTTGAAAAGTAAGTCCTGCGTCTCGGTGACAGTGACCGTAACGGATTGGACCTGAGATGCGAATCCAGGCGACGACACTTTGGCGAAATAGACACCGCGCGGCACGGCAGGGAGATTCAGCTCTCCGGCACCGTTCGAGGTGGTCGTCAACACAAGGCCATTTTCATTGTTTGTAAGGGTGAGGGTCGCCCCGGAGACGACGGCTCCGGTTGGATCCGTCACCGTGCCTACCACTTTGCCTGAATCGGACTGGGCATTTGCTTGTGTGCCCACGCACAGCGCGATGAGGAATACGAGGGCCGTTGCTCGGATTGCGCGCGAGACACCTCTGAAGAGTGAATCCGTTTTTGACGCTTGGTCCATGTCGCTGTTCTCCTTAAAAGTCTTGCGTCATTGCTGACAAATGTGCCTCGTGCTTCCCAAGTTTCCGCAGTGAAAATCGGAGCGTTCCGCCTCCAAAACAGCGTTCATTGAAATGTGGGATTCTTGAGGCGGTGATAAACATCAGCTTTGCGCGCAACGAAGCGCAATGGACCCGTCATCAATTTCGCATTCACTCAGCATTAACCCGCATTTACTCGTCATTAACTATTAAGTATTATGTTTTGCAATCACTTGCGGCAGCATATAGAGCGAGATTGGAACCTTCCAGGCCGTGCCGAGGTTGTGCTAACCTTTGGTCACTGTAGGATTGTGTCGGGTGGTATGAAGTGGAGAATCTCGAAAAAACTAGACGGATCACTTTTGGTCTTTTTGAAGTGGATCTTCAGAGCGGAGAGATCTGGAAGTCTGGGCACCGGGTACGGCTGCAGGACCAGCCGTTTAGAGTGTTGGCTGCTCTGCTGGCGAAACCGGGCCAGGTCGTGACCCACGGCGAATTACAGTTGCAAGTCTGGGGCCCGGATACGAATGTCGACTTTGAACGCGCCCTCGCAGTTGCGATAAAGAAGATACGAGAAGCTCTCTCAGACTCAGCCGAAAATCCTAGATTCGTTGAGACGCTGGCGAAGCGCGGATACAGATTCATTGCGCCGGTGAATTTTACTTCGATTGCAATTCCGCCGCACCCTGACGACGGGACGGAAGTAAATCGCAACTCCACGGAAACCGCTTCGCAATCACCTTTGCCATCCACGGCATTTGTTTCGGCGCCCGCCCCATTTTTGCGCGAACCTGCCCCTGTCGCTTCAAACCCTATCCAGAATGCAAAAGAAGATATTCGCCAGGAATTAACGTTCGCGAAGAGCGTGGAACGCAAACGGCATCTTTGGAGCAATCGCGAATTCGCGCTCTCCGCTTTAGTCTCGGTGCTCGTTCTGGGCTTGATGGCGATGCTTTGGCTGCGAGGACTTCCGAGGGCTCTGCCTCCCTTGCGCGTGGATCAGTTGACCCATGACAGTCCCGTTTCCGCAGGGCCGCCGAGCATGGAGAATCTGCTTACTTTGGCCACAGATGGCGAGCGCATTTTTGCTTCGGTTCTGGGGAGCGGAAAACCTCAACTTTCCGCAATTGATATCAGCACTGGCGAAGTGCAGCCGCTCACCATACCAACCGCGCTAACCTCGGCTAAGGTCGTCGACATCTCAAGGGATGGGTCGCACCTGCTACTGCGCAGCCAACTGTCTCCCCAATCGGAACAGCCGCTGTGGGTTATTCCTACTTCCGGCGGAGGCGCCTTACGAGTGGGGAATGTGCTGGCACAGGATGCGACCTGGATGCCCGATGGGGCAAGCATCCTGTTCGCCAATGGAAATGAACTGAATCAGATCCGGCTGGACGGGGGAACGATCACTCCCATTGCCAAGCTGGCAGGAAGAGCCTTCTGGCTTCGTTGGTCTCCCGACGGCGCGCTGCTTCGCTTTACTGTCATGGATCCATTGACACACACGGGCTCACTTTGGGAGTTGAAGCGCGGGAGCACTACGCCGCGCCCTCTGCTCAAAAACCGGATAAGCCAGGTGCTCGATTGCTGCGGAAACTGGACGGCAGACGGCAAGGCCTACGTCTTCCAATCAAGTGTAAATTCGAGCAGCAACCTTTGGGAGTTGAGAAGTGGCAGCACCGGATCAACTCTGACCCAACTGACGAACGGACCGCTGAACTTTTTCTCTCCGATCGCCGCGAGATCAGGTCAGCGCATTTATTTCTATGGCTCTGACGAGCCTTCCGGATTGCAGAAATATGACGGAGAGCAACTTGGTTTTCGACCGGAACGCACTTTTCTTGCGGACGCGAACCGTGTCGCCTACTCCCACGACCGCCAATGGGTAGCATGGGGCGACCTGGCTGGAAGACTGTGGCGTGCGCGCTCCGCAGATGGTTCTGACAAGATACAGCTCACTCCAAACGACCTTGAAGTTTTCTCAGCGCAATGGTCTCCGGACGGAAGCAAGCTGGCCATCATGGCCCGGCGTTCCGGTGAGACGTGGCAAATCTACGTGGGGAATGCGGACGGAGGGCGGCCTGAGTTGCTCATGAAGGATGACCGCAATGTCGCCGATCCAAGCTGGTCCGCGGATGGAAAAGAGATCGTGTTTGGACGAGAGCCCGATTCGATGGGAAAGGAAACGGGACCGCGTGCAATTGAATTATTCAACCTGCAAAGCCAAACCAGGACGACCGTGCCTCACTCAGAAGGCCTCTTCAGCCCACGCTGGTCGCCGGATGGCAAATGGATCGCGGCACTGACACTGGCACAGAACAAAGTGATGCTATTCGATGTCGCCAATCAACGCTGGACGGAGCTGGCGTCGACCAGCGCCGCTGATCCGATTTGGAGCAACGACAGCAAATCCGTCTTCGTACATGCCTTTCTGGGGGAGAATCAACCTATTCTCAGAATTTCAGTGCCGAGCGGCGAATTGAAGACGGTTGCAAGCAGCGCGGATTTTCACGCAGGGGAACCTTCGGACTACTTTTTGGGTGGGTTGACGCCCGAGGATCTTCCTCTGGTACGGCCGCGGGTTGGCACGGGGAACTTGTTCACGATGGACCTGGACCGGCACTAGCGAAAACTCTGAACGGGCAGAAGCGTGGCTTGGGATTAATCTGCGCAAGCAGGCTTTCGGCATGCAGCATGGCCTGGCAAAAGGCTGGCTCAGGCCTCCGCCACCTACGGAACGGGCGACTCCCGTTATTCGAGCGTCGCCCGCTGAGGATACAGGTTGGTTGCCGTAGTGAGAGCTACTCTTTCTGCCCTGTATAAATTGCAACCGCAGGCACCAGGGAGGTGCCGCTGCTGTTGGTTGGAATGCTTAGAGTGGCCTCACCACTCGAGTTGACGACAACGGTATCCGAAGTACACGTGGTGCCCGACAGTTGGCCGTGGACTACGTTGCAGTAGGTGCCGGCCGGCAAGCCGGTCTGGAAAGTATGGTTCCAGACTGTAGCGTCGTCGTTGTTCAAGGCGACAAAACCAACATCGCCCCGGCTAAACGCAATCTGATTATTGGTCCCGGTGGTCCAATTCCCTTCGCTCAGTCCGTAGGTAGCTGTACGGAACTTGACCATGTTTGAGATATCCGTCCAGCGGTGAATGAAGTCATAGCAGCAGGTCGCAGTACGGGTCGAAGGGATCTGCGCGACGCCATTGACGTAGGCGTTGCTCGATGGATAGTCCTGGTTGCCATTGGTAAAGCGAAAGCCCGACTCGACTTGTGCTGTGGCGGCGTACGGCTGTGCCAACATGAAAATATTGGCCAGGTCGAAGCGATAGTTCCCCACTGCGTCGTTTTCGTTGCCAGACAAATCGCTGGCTGTGAGTGAGCCTCCATTATTGCGTTCCGTGTCCCAGTCGTCGACAAAAATCTCGACGTCATTCGAGTCGTTCAAGAGGCCGTAGCTGCCGCCCCCGCTAGTGCTATTGCCAATCATGGACGGAAGAGACGAGAGTGTCTCTCCGCCGGTGTTGCGGAAAGCTGCCTCCATGGCGTAGGTGAACTCGAACTCCTGTATCGCGCCCACGCCTTCATACCCAGCGTAGTTGACCGTGTTGTCTGGAGTAATCTCCTGGGTGATATAGAGCGCATTCCCTTCGTTCGTTTTAGGATACTTGGCCCTTACGGCGGCGAAGATAGTCTCCAGGTTGGCGTAGGGTTGAAACTTGGCAGCATCCATGCGGAAGCCGTCCACGCCCAGGCTGATCAACAGTTCCATGTAGTTTTCAATCTGACCCTGTACATAACTGCTTTCGGTCTTCAAATCGGGTAGGCTGGACAACCAGCAAACCCATACCTCGCTCTCACTGGAATAAGTACACGAGGTGTTGGAGTGGAAATCAGCGGCGCTGAAATACGGATACGACAAGGTAGAGGAATTGTAGCTCGAACCATCAGTCGCGGCACCCGGGCCAACAGCCATATCGTTAACCGTAACGTCAGCGTAAACGCGGACGCCGGCAGCATGGCAGGCATTAATCATGGCTTGATACTGAGCCTGATTGCCCATGGTGCTGGTCAGCGAAGTGAAGTTGACGGGCTGATACATGTCCCACCAGTTGCCATCTGATATAGTGGCATTCGGCGGCGAGGTCTCCACTGCACCGTAACCCTGCGGTCCAAGCCAGTTGGTACACTCCTGGCCAATGTCGGTCCAGCGCCATTTAAATAGCACTACCGATGTGTATGAAGGGTTAAGTGTTGCGGCCTTTGCGGTTGGCGCCGGTAGGGCGAGGTTAGCCAGGGCAATGGCCAAAACAGCTAGGCCCTTGTAGAGTCTCTTCGGAAGTTTCATTGTGACTTATCCTCAATTGGTCGTGTGATTGGGAGTAGATGTAGAGCCGGTAACTGGTCTCTGTCTTTTTTCTGCTTGTCCATACCTCTACCGGCGAGAGCTTCCGTGTACAGCGGGGAAATCGGAAGCGAGCACAACCCTCTGCCCACACCACAATTGCTGTCAAATCATTCAGTATAGATTTGAAGTTAATTTGATCTTTCTAAATAAGCCCTTCCAAGTGAGCATTTAATGGGTAACTATGTCCGTTGAGTTAGCATCTCCTTTTCATTTTCTCCAGGAAGCTTGGCAACCAGAGCGCACGATCCGTCTCGACGCGAGCAAATCGCATCGAGTTGACATTCTTCCAGGCCCACCCATTACAAGGGGGATGCCATGCCATTGCAGAACGTCCCCGAATCGAGACCGCATACCTCAAGGTGCGCTTTGTTCCTTCGCGACGGATATTTGAGCGGACATACAAGAGGAGCGGCCCTGCACAAAACGTGGATATATCAATGGATTGGGCATGAGCCATGCTGAGAAGTGGCTCTTGCTCGGAGCCGGAAAGCGCAGCGCGCTCCTGTGCCTCCTTCTTCCAGGCTCTCGGAGCGCGCGCGGCATGCGTCTATCAAAAGCGGAGAGGCGCAAGGTTCGCGTTCAGCCGCGTAACCGTGACTGTTTACCGAACAAATGCCACACTCACAGCTTAGGAGCCCGGCTAATCGACTGATTCTCAGCGTGTTAATTGTTAATAAGAAAGCGATATGGAATTAATGAGATATGTATTGCAAAGATTTAGCTAGATCGTCGAAGGTTCCCAACTGTCAGGCTTCAAGAAAGACAACACGTAGTGGAGAATCAAAAATGGACAATCCCACACTGCACAATCGAGGAACAGAAAGACAAATTACACCGAACTTCCGATGCGCCTCTCAATTCAGAGTCCTGTCTTTCGCGCTGCTTTTGTTGGTCAGTCTGGCCACTCCGGTCCTCGCACAGATACCCGCCGGCGACGTCCGAATCCACTATTACAGACCGGATGGCAACTATTCCGGTTGGGCCATCTACACTTGGAATGCCTCGACCTCGACCAACACCTGGTGCTCCGGCGAAGTCCAGAATGGCGGCACAGACAGTTTCGGCATCTATTTCGACGTGCCCGTGAATCCTGCCCAGGGCTCGCCAGCCGGTCAACTCGGCTTCATCATCAACAACTGTGCCGCCGGTCAAATCAAAGATCCCGGTCCCAATCAATATCTACAAGTCACCGAATACGGCCAGGGCTGGGTGATCTCCGCAAACCCGACGGTGTTCTATGCACAGCCTGCTATCGGTGACACTCCAATTCCCGCGGGCGACGCTCGGATTCACTACTTCCGTGGGGATAGCACCTATACAGGATGGGCCATCTACAGTTGGAATGCCTCGACGTCGACCAACACCTGGTGTTCAGGCGAGGCACCTATTACCGGTGTCGACAGTTATGGCGTCTACTTCGACATTCCCGTAAATCCCACCCAGGGTTCGCCAGTGGGCCAACTGGGATTCATCATTAACAACTGTGACAATGGCCAAATCAAGGATCCCGGGGTAAACCAATATCTGCAGGTAACGCAGTACACTCAGGGCTGGGTTATCTCAGGCGACCCAACCGTCTACACGAGTCAGCCAGACACGAGCGCAATTCCTCCCGGCGACGTCAGGATCCACTACTATCGGCCCGATGGCAACTACTCGGGATGGGCTATCTACACATGGAACGCGTCGACTTCAACCAACACCTGGTGCTCCGGCGAAGTCCAGTCCAGCGGTACTGACGGCTTCGGCATCTATTTCGATGTCCCGGTTAAACCGACCCAGGGCTCACCCGCTGGTCAACTTGGGTTCATCATTAATAACTGCAACGAAGGCGGGGTGAAAGACCCCGGGTCCAACCAATATCTGCAGGTCACGCAGTACGGCCAGGCCTGGGTGGTTTCCGGTGATCCGAATGTCTTCACAACCATACCCACTGCGGCACAGATCGCCAGCGCTGGATTCTACTCTCTCGGAGCGTTTTGGATCGACCGCACCACCGTCGCGATCCCTCCGAGCGCGGCTGCACAATCAGCTTGGACTTACTCTCTGCTTTACTCCGTGAACGCCGGTCTATCGATCACGAGCAACGGAACAATAGCCGGCGGAACTGCAATTCCGCTAACATTCGCAACCACTGGGTTTACAGCGGCGGAGACTGCACAATACCCGCAACTCGCTGGTTACACCGTGCTGCATCTATCCCCTTCCACTCTGCTCGGCACCATGCAGGCAGCATTAACGGGGCAGATAGTCATTCAGGCAATCGATTCCAGCGGCAATCTGGAATACATCAGTGAAGTGCAGGACGCAGGCGTGCTGGATGATCTCTTCTATTACTCCGGACCGCTTGGAGCCGTGTTTGCCCGCGGCGAGCTATCAATTAACCTGTGGGCTCCTACCGCCCAATCGGTCAAGTTGCTCCTGTATGAGGGCGAAAACGATACAACCCCAGCACAGACCGTGCCTATGACTTACAACAAAGGCGTCTGGTCGGCAGCAGGAAGGAATTCATGGAAGGGCGAGTATTACCTCTATGACATCGTCGTCTACGTGCCAGACCAGCAGCAGATCGTGGAGAACATCGTCACTGACCCGTACTCTGCTGATATTGCCTTAAACGGCATCAAGACCCGCATCGTGGATCTCAATGACGATTCAACCAAACCGAGAGGATGGGATTGGAGTTCGTCGCCTCACCTGGAATCATTGAATGATCTTTCACTCTACGAGCTGCACGTCCGGGAGTTCAGCACGGCCGATACTTCTGTGCCAGCACAATACCGTGGAACCTATATGGCTTTCACGAATCCCCAGACTTTTGGCATGAACCATCTGGCACATCTTGCCCAGGCTGGTCTAAAGGCAGTACACATCATGCCCAGCTTCCACATCGCATCCGTCAACGAGGACAAAACAGCCTGGCAGTCACCGGGCGATCTTTCTCAGTACCCGGCCGATGGCACTCAACAACAGGCGGCGGTAACTGCGGTTCAAAACACGGACGATTACAATTTCGGCTACGATCCGGTCCATTACTTCGCTCCCAATGGAGGCTTTGCATTCAACCCGGATTACCGGGTGAAAGAGTACCGCGAAATGGTTATGGGTCTGCATAACATTGGACTCCGCGTCGTGCAGGATGTCGTGTTCAACCATACCTATGCCAGCGGGGAAAATAATTTCTCCGTGCTCGATGAAATCGTACCCAATTACTACTACCGTCTCAATGCGACCGGGGCTATCGATAGTGCAAGTTGCTGCTCGGATACAGCCAGCGAGCATCGCATGTTTGAAAAACTCATGATCGACAATGTTGTTCAGAATGCCATCCACTACAAGATTGACGGCTTTCGTTTCGATGACATGAGCCTGCATTTCGTCTATAACCTGCAGCACATACAGCAAGCGCTGCAGCAACTCACCCTCGAAAAAGATGGAGTAGACGGATCGAAGATTTATCTCTACGGCGAGGGTTTTCAAAACTCCGAGACCGCGGCACTGGGCGTCAATGCTACCCAGGAAAATCTTTACGGCTCCGGCATCGGCACCTTCAACGACAGGATCCGCGACGGAATTCGTGGCGGCAATTCCTTCGACAACACAACCGAACAAGTGCAGGGCTTTGCGACGGGCCTATTCACCGATCCGAGCGTCTATACCGCGACTACGGTTGGCCAGACCCTCTCTGCGCAGAAGACCAACGTCAACCTGGAAGCAGATTGGATCCGCACCGCGCTTGCCGGCGGTCTCCGTGACTTCACGTTTGTCGACAGCACCGGCGCCACCGTGGCTGCGAGCCAGATTATCTATAGTGGACAACCCGCAGGGTATGCGGCGAGCCCGATCGAATCCGTGAACTACTGCTCCGTTCATGATAACCAGACGCTGTTTGACGCGATTCAATTGAAGTCTGCCATCCCCGGCACAACCAGCAGCGGTGGAGATTCGATCGCCATGCGCACACGGCGCCAGGTACTCGCCATGAGCCTGGTTGCCCTGGGTCAGGGAGTGCCGTACTTCTTCGGGGGAGACGATCTGCTGCGATCCAAAGACATGGACTATAACAGTTACAACTCAGGCGATTGGTTCAACAAAATCAACTGGGCGTACCAGGGGGACAGGCCCGGCGAGAACATCTTCAATCAAGAATCCGACAACTGGGGAATTGGACTTCCGCTTTCCAATGTGAACCAATCCCAGTGGCCGATTATGCAGCCTCTGCTGGCCAATCCAGCGCTAGCGCCTGCACCGGGGAACATATCTACGGCCGCGGAAGCATTTCAAATGTTCCTGGGCATTCGAAACAGCTCGACGCTATTCCATATGCACACTCTTGAGGACGTGCAAAACATTCTTCATTTCCTCAACACCGGGGCAACGCAGATTCCCGGCCTCATTGTGATGAAACTCGACGGCGGGAGACACGACTACGGCCCTTACGACCATATCGTGATGATATTCAATGCAACACTAAACCCCATCAACTTTCAGTCCGATGAACTGAAGAATCTTGGATTGCAACTGCACCCACTTGAGTTGAAATCGAGCGATCCCGCTACTCGCGCTTCGCGTGTTGATGGGAAGACCGGACTGGCGACGGTGGAAGCTCTCACCACGGCTGTTTTCGTATCTAGGCGTTAGTGCGATAGACGCCGAGAACTCGAGCGAACCCCCAGCGTACACCAGCACCTATGCTCGATTTCGACGGTTCTGATTTCATTTCAAAGGCCGTTCTTTGTTTTGTATGATTTGAGTTTTGGTTTGAGATGGAGATGTTTATTCTTGAGGAGTAGTGAAGCATGATGGATGCAGATACACGGAAGTCGTGAGTCCAGACTCTCTCGTTCGTTATGACACACCACCTCCCGCCGTCCGTTTGTAAATTGCAGTTGGCTTTGTACTGGGCTGTTCCGCATCAAGAGCACCACACATTCATGAACCCGTCTGCGCAGTTGCTCCTTCGCCTTGGCACTGCGAATCCTACATCTGTCATCGGCATTTTCACCTCCCAAGAACATCGCTGCCGAAAGTACCCCCCGATCGGAAGAAAGATACCCCCGAAGTACCCCCGCAGCGCCTGGCCTCCATAGTACCGCTTTGAACGGTAAAATCCACAGAGCGCCTATTTTTATTGAGTTTGCTTGGATTACTGAGGATGACGGACCAGGGCGTAGAGACCGCTTCGCTTGAGTCTCTGCCCGGCGCGCACCGCAACGTTTGCGCTGAAGGCTCCGCCCAGCGAAATGACTGCTACGGCGCGAACTCCCAAACCGA
>JBEKRU010000004.1:0-103544 GCA_049518435.1 Occallatibacter sp.
GCGGCAAACTCGCTCAGGACTGCGGTCAACTTGCTCGCAAGGGCTTCCAACCGCAGATTGGGATACCACAAGCTCAGATAAAGTGTGTCGGACATCTCTACTGATTGTAGACGCGCGGCGGGGGCGAAGGATGCGGCGAAGTTGGCTAGGTTGTGACGATCTCGCTGAAGTCGGCGATGCCGGAAAAACCGCGCAGGACTTCATCGATGAGGGCGAGGTTGGCACCGCGGATGGCTGGATCGGGATCGAGGACCATGACTTTGTCGAAGAAGGCGTCGACGGTGGGGCGGAGGGCGGCAATCATGGCCAGGGCCGCGACGTAATTCCGCTGTCCTGCCAACTTCGCCACCTCTGGAGCCATGGCGTTCGCGATAGCCGAGAGGAACTTGGCTTCGGGGGAAAGCTCGTCCTGCTTTGCAGATCCAACTCCTAATCCTTTCTCCTTAGCTTGACGGAGAATGTTCGTGATGCGCTTGAAAGCCGCGCAGACGGCAGCGAAATCTTCCGAACCTCGCACTTCCGTGATTGCTTCGGCGCGGGCAATCGCGTCGCGCACGTCGTCGGCTCCGGCGGCGAGGACGGCGTTGACTACGTCGTAAGGGAAGCCCTTGTAGTCCTTCAAATAGAAATTCAATCGCTCGAGCAGAAACGCTGAGACTGCTTTCAATGTCTTGTCGGAATCAATGTCTCTCAGTACAGACGCAATAACGCCGTTCTGATCGATCCGCACTTCTCCGGTATACGATGCCAACACATCTCTTAGCGTCAGTGGGAGGTTCGATTCAGCAAGTATCTTTACAATCGCGTTCGCGGAACGTCGAAGTGCAAATGGATCCTTTGATCCCGTAGGCGCCTGTCCGATATCAAACAATGACACGATTGTCTGAATGCGATCCGCGAGGCCAAACAATTGGCCTTCCGCCGTAGCAGGAATTGAATCTTCCATTGAGGCCGGAATGTACTGGAAATAGATTGCGTCGGCGATTGCAGCATTGTGTTCTGCGTATCCTTCCTGCAGCCATTGTGCTCGTATATATAATCCTCCGATAATGCCCTGAAGTTCCGTGAACTCTTTCACTAACTCCGTTGTCAGATCGGTCTTAGCGTACCTCGCGGCTATTTCCGCAAGACCTGTCTTGACAGTCCCCCCCTTTAAGGCGACTTCTGTGCCGAGCCGCCGGACCACTACTATGTTCTGCTCTGTCTTCCAGTAGTAGCTCCAGGGCTCACCCTTGGGAGGGCGGAAAAATGTGACATTCCTGAGGCTTTCTACGCGGTCTATGAGCGGGGTCTTCTGGTCGAAGTCCCAGAAGAAGCGGGCGTCTTTGAATCTCGCGCGGAGAACTTTCTGGTTGCCGTGCTGGATGGTGGCTTTGCCTTCTTCGTCGACCTGGACGTTGAGCACTGTGAGGAAGTGCGGCAGAAGCTTATGATCCGAGCCTTCCACGGCAAAGTACTTCTGGTGGTCGCGCATGACGGTGACCAGGACTTCTTCAGGAAGATCGAGATACTCGGATTCGAAATTGCCGAGGATCACAGAAGGCCACTCGGTGAGATGAACCACTGTTTCGACCAGCGGCTCGTCCTCGCGCCAGCGTGCGCCATCCACGGTGCGGGTGGCTGCGTCGAGGGCTTTGCGGATGATGTGGCGGCGCTCGGCGACATCGACCACTGCATAGGCTTTACGAAGGGTCTCGGCGTAGGCTTTGGGAGACTCGATCAGGACGGGCGCTTCTCCATGAAGAATGCGATGGCCGCGGCTAGCGTTGCCGGCGGCGATGCCGGCGATCTCAAGCGGAACGATTGCAGAGTCAAGAAGCGCGACGAGCCAGCGGATGGGACGGACGAAGCGCTCGGGCTTGCCGGCGCGCCAGTACATATTCTTGGCCCAGTAAAGACTGAGAACTTCTTTCGGTAGTTCGGCGGCGAGGAGGTCAGCCGATGCGCGGCCAAGGCGCTTGACGGTTGCGCCAACGTATTCGCCTTTAGCATTGGTGACTTTCTCGAGGGCATCGATAGCGACGCCGGCCTTCTTCGCGAAGGCTTCGGCGGCGGGGGTGGGCACGCCGTCTTTGAAGGCGACTTTCCACGAGGGGCCGGTGAGCTTCTCTTCAGTGTCGGCCTGGCCGGCGAGCACGCCTTCCACCAGCACCGCCAGACGACGCGGCGTGGAGTAAGTGGTGAGTTTGGAGTCAGCGCTGAGCAGGCGCTCGCGAGTTAGAAGGTCGTAGACCCGCTTGCCTAACTCGGCTTCGGCTCCGGCTATCATGCGGGCGGGGATTTCATCGAGCCCGAGTTCTAGTAGAAAATCTGCCATTGCTTGTTGCTTTCTTGATTTCGATTCGTGGTGCGGGGTCGCCGCGGCCCTACGGGACGCGTGGCGAAATTGGTGGATGCATTCCCAGGAGTGCGCTGCGCTGCTCCTGGGCTATTCTCGATTCGTCCCTACGGGACGAGCGGTTGGTTGCGTGAGCGATTGGGCCGCAGATGCTTCGGCTCCGGCTATCATGCGGGCGGGAATTTCATCGAGCCCGAGTTCGAGGAGAAAATCTGACATAACGTTGTGGTTCTTTCTTGAGTGCGAACGAAATCGAGAGAACAGATTTCTGAGATCCGAGGTGAAGAGCCCGGGGCTAAAGCCCGATTGATACTCTCGCCAAGTTCAGCGGCCTGAAGGCCGCTGCTCCCTCCGGTCATTCTGTCTGTTGGGCTACGTGGACTTTGGCGACGCCGATGGCAAGGTTGCGAATGCGGCCGATCATACCGACGCGCTCGGTGACACTGATGGCTCCGCGCGCGTCAAGCACGTTGAACAGGTTGGAGCATTTCAGCGCCAACTCATAGGTGGAGATGAGCGGGAAGCGTTTCTTTTCCTGAACGGTTGAGTTTTCATCGGCAAGGAGTTTGTTGGCTTTGGCAAGGAGGGCCTGGGCTTCGGCCTCATAACTGTTGAAATGTCCCCAGAGGCGGTCGACATCGGCTTCTTCGAAGTTATAGACCGAGTATTGGAGTTCCTCGGCGTGGCGCACATCGCCATAAGTCACTTCTGCGCCGGTATCCGGGTCGCGCGCCCAAACGACATCGTAGACGGAATCGACATCCTGGAGGAAGGCACAGAGGCGTTCCAATCCGTAAGTGAGCTCGGCGCAGATGGGGTCGAGATCGAGGCCGCCGCACTGCTGGAAGTAGGTGAACTGGGTGATCTCCATGCCGTCCATCATGACCTGCCAGCCGACGCCCCATGCGCCGACGGTGGGACCTTCCCAGTTGTCTTCTTCAAACTTGAGGTCGTGTTTGCTGAGGTCGATCCCGATGGCTTCGAGAGACTGGAGATAAAGCTCCTGCACGTTGACTGGCGGGGGCTTGAGGATGAGTTGAAATTGCGTGTGGCGGAAGAGGCGGTTGGGATTGTCGCCGTAGCGGCCGTCGGCGGGACGACGCGAAGGCTGCGCATAGCCAACGCGATAAGGCTTGGGACCAAGGACGCGGAGGAAGGTTTCAGGGGCCATGGTGCCGGCGCCTACTTCAACATCGTAGGGCTGCTGGAGGACGCATCCGCGGGCGGCCCAAAAGCTTTGCAGGCGGAAAAGTAGTTCCTGAAAGGTGAGGGCGGTTTTCTGTGTCTGGGATGCGCCTACTGTGGTTGCCACGCGGAATCTCTTTCAACTCGGGTTGGTATCGATTTTACCAGCCGGAGACGAATGCGGCCCGAGAGTCGCCGGCTCATGTTCCTCATTTCCTCCGGTATCCAAGCGCTTCTGAAGACGTGCAATCAGTGCAAAGATCGGGATCAGTTCGAGAGTGCATAGACCTGCGATGGCGCGCCCAGGAACCCAATGCGTGCCCCAAGGCCATCCCGCCAAAGCGAAGAGAGCAATGTTTGCCGCCACAATCACCGCAATGGCACCCCAGAACCAGGGTCTGGATTTCAGCTCCCAGAATCCCCAGACCGTGAAGACAGGAACGACGGTGGTGATGCAAACCGGCCAGAAGAGTTCAAGTACGCGAAGGCGGTCGAGGGTGAATGCAAGAATGATGGACAAGACAATCAATGCCCTGGACTATCCTCACGCGCTCCCGCTGGGAGCTTAGGCCGCTGCGCGACCTTACCCACCCAGCCGTCCCAGCGCTTCGGCGGAGCGCAACCTTCGTTCCAGATGCCGTTCCAGGGATTGGAGCGTGAACCTCCGCAGATCCTGCGCGCGCCGGCGGGGCCACGGTTCGCCGGCAAACGCGGTGGCAGGCGCGCGCAGCATTCGCTGAGCCAACTGCCATGAGTCGGCCGAAAGCACGCTCGCATTCCCGTTGCGATGAATGGCGCAGAACAGGCCATCCCCTTGAGAATTGAAGCTTGTTTCGCCGGCCACAAGCGTTTCACCACATGCCGTGCAGTGGCCCATATCGGGCAAAAGGCCCATGAGCCTTGTCATCCAAAGCGAAAAATAGGTCAGGGGCATCCAGGGCTGGACGATGTCGGATTGCACAGCTGTGGTCTGCTCCAGGACCGCAAGGAGCAGGCGGAAAACCGGCTCCTGCGGATCATGTTCGGGCAGCGCCTCGTCGAGTAATTCGGCAAAAAAGCTCAACACGGCCATGCGCACATGATCCACCGGGGCGGCGAGGGGGGAGGAAACAATCTCCAGCTGATCGAGTCGAACCAGTTCCTGGCGGGGGCGTTCCGCGAACCATGCCCGCGCCACGGTCATGGGCTCAAGCGCCCCGCCAAAGCGTTTCCGGCTCTTGAGCGCCGACTTCGCAATACCCTTCAATCGCCCGTAATCCCGCGTAAAAAAGCTTACGATCAGGTCGGCTTCCTGAACGGGCCAGGTGCGCAGGACGACGGCTTCGGAGGTCAACACGCTCATGCGTTTACTATCTTCGCACTCCCCAGACGGGTAAGGCATAGGTTAGAATCGTGTGAGAGGTACCAAATGCCTTCCGCAATGGTCACGTTCAATGGCCGCATTACACTTCCCCTCCACGTACGAAAAGAACTGGGACTCAAGATGGGCGATAACGTCGATTTCGTCGAAATCGAGAAGGGCCGGTTCGCCATCGTGTCAGGCGCTGAGTCTATTGATGATTCAGAAACCTGGGACGAGAAGTTTGACTCCGCACAGGAGTTGGAAGGCGCGGGAAAAAGCCACATCTATTAGTCCGCGTCCTTTATTCCGTTTTATCGCGATCGAAAGTATATAACCCTGGAGCTTAGTGGATCGTTCTCCGCCCACCGTCAGGTTTGTGGGTGGAGTGCAATCCACTTGTTACATGTGGTTGTCAAGACAGTTATCCGAATTCGGGTTGGGGCGATAAATAAAGAAATTGAATACATAAAAGCAAATACGATAGAGACTAGATCGGCTAACTTTACTAACTCGACCTCAAAACCTCTCTGAAATCACGAGTTATCGATCATCTATGGCCTTTTCCGCATTGACTTGCCTCTGCAGCGATGAGGCAACGGTCTCCGCGCGTCCGCTATCCAATCGAATACAGCACGATTTTCCCAAGGAGGGAAACTCAGAATGTCACAGAATGCTATGGATCAGCGAACCCAAAACCAGCAAACGAAGAGTGGCCAGAACTCCCAACCGAACCAGGGCAACGCCGGCCAGTCAGGCGATCGTACGCAAACAGGTAACTCGCAGACCGGGAAGCAGGGGCAACAGAACCAGCCCAGCCACCAGTCGCAAGTTCGCGGCGGCCAGAATTCGCACTCCGGAAGCTAAGTTGGATTAGGGTCAGTAGTAACGCGGTGGCGACCGGAGTTAGGAACAATTCCGGTTGCCACCTGACTACAACATAACTCGGAAGGGTGTTCCTTATAGCTGAAAAAGCGGCTCAGGGGGTTGCAGACAGGGGCAAAATGGCCGCCTAAATGATTCGGATTCTTTACGCAGTGGGGCCTTACGGGCAATCGTTCATTCGGTTTTTGCGTGCAGCACAAAGGCGCGCATCCTCAAGGGAGGACGCGCGCCTTCGGTCTTGAGCGAGGAGAAACTAGCGTCCGAAGTGGGCGGCGTTCTTCTCAGTAAAGTGAGCCCATTTTTCGGGCAGGTCGTCCTGGGCGAAGATGGCCGAGACGGGGCAGGCCGGAACGCAGGCGCCGCAATCGATGCATTCGACCGGGTCAATAAAGAGCTGGTCGGCCTCGGCGTGGCCGTCTTCGTCCTTCTTGGGGTGGATGCAATCGACGGGACAGGCGTCCACACAGGCGGTGTCCTTGGTGCCGATACAGGGTTCTGCGATGATGTATGCCATCTTTGATTTCTCCGTGGAGACGTACTCTCGACGCTGATAGTAGCACAGGACCCCGAAGGATGACTTGCCCTTCCGCATCCCGGGTTTTGCGATGCGGGAATGGGAGGGTTCGCACCGGTTCCCAGCCCCGGAATCGGGATCGCCGAGGAACGCGGGCTACCCAATTACGGCCGCCCGGGCAGCCCGGAGTTCCGCAAACTGCTGCGCGGTGGGGATGGGGGTCAGTTCGCGGCCGGCGAACATGTCGTTGAACAGGCCTACAAGCTCGTTCTGGATCAACCCGTTCGACGCTAGAATCTCATGGCTGTTGAGCTGGAAATGGTTTCCGGAAAAGTCCGTCACACGGCCACCGGCTTCTTCGACGAGAAGAATTCCAGCCGCTGTGTCCCACGGGTTCAGGTTGAACTCCCAGAACGCTTCGAGGCGGCCGGCGGCAACGTAGGCCAGGTCCAATGCGGCCGATCCGGCGCGCCGGACACCGTGGGAGCGGAGTGTGAACTCGTGATAGAAGTGGATGTTCGGACTGGCATGGCGCTTTCTGCTGGGGAAGCCTGTGGCCACCAGCGATTCAGCCAGATCCGGCGTTCGCGAAACATGCATTGGCTTGCCATTGAGCCAGGCGCCATGGCCGCGCTCGGCGGTGAAGAGCTCGTCGCGCATGGGGTCGTAGATTACTCCGGCCACGAGTGTCCCGTCCTGCCCTGATTCGAGTTCCGCGGGACGCTGTTCAAGTCCCAGCGAGACGCAGAATTGAGGAAAGCTATGGGCGAAATTTGTTGTGCCGTCGAGGGGATCGACGTACCAGCGAAATGCGCCTTCCATGCGGTCGCGGGTTCCTTCTTCGCCGTAGACTCCGTGCTCGGGAAAGGCTGCCGCGAGTCGGGTGCGGATGAGCTTTTCCACGGTGCGGTCAGCGACGGTGACGATGTCCACGTCACCTTTGTATTCGGTTTCAACGCCTTGCGAGAAGAACTCGCGCAAACGCGCGCCTGCCTCCCTGGCGATTTCGGAGGCCTGGGGAACCCAGTGCAGATCGCTTACCGAAGTGTCGCTCAAGAGGCGGCCTCGGATCCGGAAATTCCAACCGCATTGCTCGCGCCTTCGGACGGCGCGCGCTTCCGCCCGGCTTCGGAGATGGAGCGAATCTGGTGCTTATAGATAAACAGGTTGGGATGTCCCACGCGCGTGAGCCGCACCATGGCGTCGTCGAAGTACTCAATCCAGCCGCGGACGGTTTCTCCATCGCGCAGCTTGATGGTGACGGTCACCTGGCGATCGCTGAGGGATCGCAGGTAGAGGGCTTCCTGGCCGGTCTCGCCGGGCGGAGGCGTCTTGGAACGGCGGCGCGTGGATAAAGGGGGTGTCATGATGCAATGTTAGATGCAAAAAGCTGAAACAAGAAACACACAGGGAAGAAATGCCGAGGGGGGTCAGTTCTCCCTGGCCGCCGCGTCGGCGTAGTAGCCGGACTTGTGGCGGACGTTGAAGTCCTGTGTCGAGGCGCGGGGCACAGTAACGAGAATGCGGTGAAAGATTCTTCCCGGCTCCTGATGCTGGGGATAATAGCCAATCAAATACTGTGTGCGCAGATCGCTGCTTACGTGGGCAAAGGCCTTGTCCAGCCCTTCTTCGCTGACGTAGTAGCTCTTGCCGCCGGTTTCCTCGGCAAGTGTGATAAGGGCGTGCTCGCCGCCGAGATCGCGGCCCGCGCTGGCTGCAATGGGCACGTCGATGATGGAGTAGATCATGACCTCGTTGCGCAGTGCCGCCTCGCGGGCCTGGGCGTAGGTGCTGCTTTTGGCGGTGTCCCCGCCATCGGAGACAAGGACGAGGACTTTGCGCCCCTGCTTTGGGCCGAGCTTGTCTGAGCCAAGAACGATGGCGTCGTAGAGCGCGGTTGCGTGGTCGGCGTGCAGGCGGTCGAGCCCGTGGAAGATGACGCTCTCCTTGTTGGTGAAGGGGGTGAGTTCCGTTACATCCGTGGCAAACTGCAGCAGGCTCATCTGATCCTTGTCACGCAGAATGGCGTGGACAAAGCGGTGGGCCGCGTCCGCCTCTTCCGCCATATCCTTCTTGACGCTGCCGCTGGTGTCGATGGCCAGGGTCACGTTCAGGGGCAGCTCGGATTGGCGTTCGAAGAGGGAAATCTTCTGGGGCCTTCCATCCTCAGTGACCGCGAAATCGTCTTTTGTCAGGTCTCCGACGATCGAGCCGTTGCGGTCTGTGACATTCACAAAAATGTTGACCAGTTTCACGTCGACATGCAGCGTGACGTCCTGCGCGGCGAGCGGAGCAGCCATCGCCATGATCAGAATGGATAATTGAAAGGCCCGATGGCCGATGGTTGGCCTTTGTGGTTTCCCACCCATCGGACAAGTACAGAGGCGTCCGATGGATGGGGCACCCGGCATGAGTGCGAGCAGATTTCCGCATGGCCTGTTGTCTCTACTTCTCATCGGCGGGCTCCGAAGGGATGACGGCCATTTGAGCCGGGAAGGGTTCGCCCGCCGCCCACACGGCTCCATCGACGAAGGTTTCCTTTTTCCAGATGGGGACGGTTTTTTTGAGGGTGTCGATAAGCCAGCGGCAGGCTTCAAAAGCGGCGGCTCGGTGGGCTGAGGCGACTACGATGAGGACGCTGGTTTCGCCGATATGGAGGCGGCCGAGGCGATGGACAATAACCACTTGGCGTATACCAAATGCTTGGAGCGCTTCGGCAGCAAGCTTCCCCATCTGACTATCGGCCATTTCTTCGTATGCTTCGTAGTCCAGATGAAGGGTCTTGCGTCCGCGCGAATTGTCGCGAACGATGCCGTCAAACACGACTACGGCGCCATCCTCACCCCGTTTGATTGTCGCGATCAGCCGTTCAGAATCGATCGGCTGGCGCGAGAGGGAGACCGCCGAAACGCACCCAGGGGCGCTTATAAACGACAAATCCGCTTCACCACTTCCGCCAGAAACAGGTGGAAGAAGGCCAACTTCGTCTCCCTGGCGGAGCACATGGGTCACCGTCGCGTATTCGGCATTGACGCTGACGGCGATTCCCTGCCACAACCCGGGCTGCAGAGACTGATTGCTCCGGATATGCCGCAACAATTCAGCCACCGTGCTGCCTTCCGGCAGTTCCACCGTGGCTTCCGCCGAGCCAAGCCAGTCTTTCAACACGCCAAAGGGGAGAACTCGCACTTGCATCACGTTAAAGAGAATACCGCCTGATGGTTAGACGCAGCAGGCGGTATTCGGGCGGCGATGGGCTTCACTCGCTTGTTCGCCGCGTCTAAAAACTGTGCGGGATGCGGCTTTTGGAGCGAACCCCGCCTTGGGTCGCGGACGTTCCTCCGAAATACTTCACATGGAAACCTCCATATTCAAAAGTGACCTCCTCCTTGCACGCTTCGTCCCCATCCGATCCGCTCCATGAGATCGGGGATGCACCTTTCAGAGCGCTGTGCGGCAGTAAGTAACTGGTCAGAACAGCATTGATCAGGGTCAAAGTGGCAAGAGGAACGCTAATCCCGAAAGATGCCCCTTGCACGAGATTCACGCCGAGCGAAGAATACACTCTCTGCTTGCCCAAGTGCGTCACAAGCAAAGGCGAAGAGAGATCCCTCCCTCTTTGAAAGACGAGCGAAGGAGCTGCAGAATTCGAATAGGACCTGCCTCCTCCCGATCCAACTCCGGACGCCCGGGAGCTTGTCGCTCGCGATTGGGCCCCTACGCTTGATCTCAGGTGGGCGAGATTGAAGGGAGTGATGACCTTCCCAGCGCACACCATCCCGTAAATCTGGCCGTTCCCGAGATTAAGGGTGTGTCCGTTGACCGTGAAGTTCATGTAGACAGGCATCGGAGCGCTCCGAATCTGACTTCAGCTGGGATTCCCATTCCCATCCGCCGAAGTTGATGGATTGTAGCACTGGCCCCAATCACTTTCTACTTCAATTCTTTGCAACGAAAGGCCCGCGAACAGGCTCGCCCTGCAACGCGGTCAGTGCCCCTCCCAACATTCGGCACACGTCCAAGAAAGGATCGAATCGAGGTGTAGCGGTTTCACACCATTTTGTAGAGGAAAGCCGTGGGCGTGCCCCAGAGATTGCGGGCGCGGTCTTCATAGAAGATGCTGAACTCGATTCCGGACATGTCGTAGTCAAACAGGGGGACGCGGTCAAATGTAAGGTCGCCTCGGACCGAGTATTCGTCTCCGCTGCAATCGACCATGAGGGTGTCGGCATGGGAGAGCCGCTCCGGATGCATAAGGAGCATGCACCCGAATGCGAAGACACCCAACCCGAATTCGTTGCCGGCCATTGCCACGCGGGTTCTACGAGCAGAAGAGCCGCGATGAAGCATCCCAGCCTGGGCCGCGACAACCAGGATGTCATTGCCTTCCTGCTGGTCCGCCAGAATACTTTCCGCGAGCCTGGACCGCTCGCTTTGGCGCAGGAACTTTTCGCTCAACTTGCCGATGATCCGGTTCGAGAACCGGCGCCTGGCAGCCAAAACCCCGATCAGAATCTCCACTGCCTCGTTGTAAGTGGGCGCCAGCGCCTGCCAGCGCGGAATGGCAAACCAGGCCTCGGCGCCCTCAGGAAGCGGCCCTCGCGCCAGCCTTTCATTGCAACGGCCAAGGCTCGGGAATAGCTTCCTCAGGTCCGTAACCTGCGCCTCGATTGGACGTACGCGATAGGTCTGCGGATACACCCGGTTGGAGCCCACTTCTTCGTCTTTGAATTTGTTGCTGACTGTGTGGCGCTGGATGATTTCGACCACCCGCTCGGTCACTTCAGACCTGAGGCGCTTGTCCATTTCCAGCACGGTTGCCGCGCTCTGCCGGTCGAGCTGTTCAACCGCAGCACGGTAAGCATCCTGCACAGCCGCGCCGAGAAATTCCTGCAGCATCCGGTTCTGCTGCTCCGTCGTGTTTCCTGACAGGTGCAACGGAACCATTGTGTGTGTTGCCGCTGGAGTGGTCGCCATGGTCACCGCATTTCGAGCGCTTGCGCGCACTGGAATCTGTCCAATTTATCGGCAGTTCCAGCGTTTTCGACAGGCGAACTGAAGGAATGTTGTACAGTCTTCGAACTAGAGCGGTGGAATCCGAAGGCAGTCAAAAGGAACATAAGATGGGGCTAGAGCCCCATTTCTATCATTTAGAGAGTCTTATGGCACGACTGAAGTCGTGCCCCTTTGCACGGTAAAGGAACCGCCCGGCTGGACAGCACGTCTGCGTCCAGCAGAGGATCTTCGAGAAAGAAAAAGGCCGGCAGAATCGCCGGCCTTTTCGTGGTTGGTTACTTGTGCATCAGGCGGCGAAACTGACCGGTTTCACCTGTTCGATCGGCTGAACATTCTCGATGGATTGGACGTGCGCCTGTGCCTTCAACTCGGGCAAGGCAACGGCCAACACGTCTTCAATGCGGCTGGCATAGTGAATGGCAACACCTGCCGTCAGTTCCGGCGTCAGGTCTTCTTCCACATCCTGGCGATTCTCGGCGGGCAGAATGATGGTTGTCACTCCGGCCCGGCGCGCCGCCAGGAACTTCTCCTTGATGCCGCCGACGGGCAGCACGTTGCCGCTGAGCGTAATCTCGCCGGTCATCGCGGTGAGCGGAAGGACGGGTGTATCGGTGAGCAACGAGGCGAGCACTGTCGCCATCGTCACTCCGGCTGAGGGACCGTCCTTGGGAATCGCACCCGCCGGCACGTGGATATGCAGATCGATATCCTTGGTGAAGTCCTCCGGAAGGCCAAGGCTGGCGGCGTTCGAGCGTACCCAGGTCAGCGCGGCCTGCATGGATTCCTGCATTACCTCGCCGATCTGCCCGGTCATTGTGAAGCCGCCTTTACCCTTCATCTTGTTGGCTTCGATGAAGAGGATGTCGCCACCCGCGGGCGTCCAGGCGAGTCCGACTGCGACGCCGGGGCGCTTGACGCGCTCGGCCACTTCCGTTTCCACGCGAACCTGAATGCCGCCGAGGAATTCCTTGAGGATGTCGCGTGTAACGACCAGCTTCTCGGTCTTGCCTTCGACGACGCGCCGCGCCTGCTTGCGGCAAACCGTGCCGAGCACCTGCTCGAGTTTCCGCACACCCGCTTCCCGGGTGTAGTGGCGTACCAGCCAGCGCACGCCATCCTCGGGAAACTCGATCTGCTCCGGCGTGATGCCGTTCTCCTTGATCTGGCGCGGAATGAGGTATTGGAAGGCGATGTGCACCTTCTCCTCTTCGCTGTAGCCTTGCAGGAAGATCAGTTCCATCCTGTCGAGCAGCGGTGGCGGAACGGGATCGAGAACGTTCGCGGTGCAGATGAAGAGCACCTTGGAAAGATCGAATGGCACGTCGAGGTAGTTGTCGCGGAACGTGTTGTTCTGCTCCGGATCAAGAGTCTCGAGAAGCGCCGAGGCGGGATCGCCACGGAAATCGCGGCCCAGCTTGTCAACCTCATCGAGCATGATGACCGGGTCGTTCACCTCCGCGCGCCGTATGCTCTGAATGATCTGGCCGGGAAGCGCGCCAATGTAGGTCCGGCGATGGCCACGGATTTCCGCTTCGTCGTGCATTCCGCCGAGGGAGATGCGCTGAAACTTACGTCCAAGGGCACGTGCGATGGAACGGCCGAGGCTGGTTTTGCCCACGCCCGGAGGCCCGACAAAGCAGAGGATCGGCCCTTTCATGTCGGGCTTGAGTTCGAGAACGCTGAGGTAATCGAGAACGCGGTCCTTCACCTTTTTCAACTCGTAGTGGTCTTCGTCGAGAATCTGCTTGGCCACATTGATGTCGATTTTGGAGCCGGAACTCTTTGCCCAGGGCAACACGGCCAGCCACTCGATGTAGTTACGGGTCAGGGAGTAGTCGGCGGCCATGGGAGACATGCGCGAGAGGCGGGAAAGCTCCTTCAGCGCTTCCTTTTTTACATCCTCCGGCATGCCCGCGGTCTCAATTTTCTGGCGCAGATCCTCGGTCTCGCGCTGGCCTTCGTCCTGGTCGCCGAGTTCCTTCTGGATGGCCTTGAGCTGCTCACGCAGATAATAGTCGCGCTGCGATTGCTGGACCTGGTCCTGCACCTCGCTCTGGATCTTGGTGCGCAGTTGCTGCACCTCGATCTCCTTGGCCAGGTGCTTGTGGAGCAGCTCCAGCCGATCCACAATATTGGCTGTCTCGAGCAGTTCCTGTTTGTCGTCGGTGGTGAGAAACGGCAGCGAGGACGCAACGAAGTCTACCAGCCGGATGGGCTCCTCGATGTTGGCCGCAATGGTCTTGAGCTCATCGGAGAGCGTCTGGGACTCGGAGACGATTTGCTGAAACTGATCAATCACATTCCGAACCAAAGCTTCGATCCCGGACGTCGGGGCCGACTTCTCTTCCTCGAGCGATTCCACTTCGGCGATCATGAACGGCTCAGTCTGGATGTAGCGCACCAGCCGAACCCGCTCCACGCCTTCGGTGAACACGAAGCGGCTCTGGTTGGGCATACGCACAACTTTGTGCACCGTGGCCAGAGTTCCAACCGCGTGCAGATCGGTCGGTTTGGGTGCGTCCAGACGCGCGTCCAGCTGGGCTGTGACCACAATCGTCCGCTCCTCGCCCAGCGATTCAATCAACTGGATGGAACTTTCGCGTCCGACGGTCAGCGGCAGCACGGCATGGGGAAACAGTACGGTGTCCCGCACCGGGAGAACCGGAATCCTGCGCAGGCTCGAGGTACCGTTCCCGGCGGGATTCTTGGGTAAAGGCAAGTTCGAAGATTGGTTTTGCATTGAGTGCCCTCGTATCAACTTTTCTTCTTTAGACAGCGCAGACTCTGAAAAGTTTCAGGAATCTCGTTTCCCTGGTTTGCGGTCCGTGCAGGCCTCTCCTTTATACGAGGAGGTGTGCGCGTGTGTTCCGGTCCTGAAACACCTTTCTGAAGGCAGTTTTCCCGTGTCAGGGCTTGCGCCGACTGATCCACGACACCGAACTGAATCCCGCTGCCGGGTTAGATGCATTCAAGGTCGAAGAGTTTATCGGCAAAAGGAGATTGAAGGTGAGGGTCGGGAAAGGATGGACCTTGCTACATCGCGCTAGCCCGGCTTCGGCTGGAAGGGGGTCTTTTGGTTTGGATTGCGGAGAGAATTGTCCGTTACAGACTGCCGGCAAAGGTTCTAAGGGGCGAAGGCGGCGAATCACCGGCAAGGGGCTGAAGCCCCATCTCTCTCTTTAGATAGGACTTATGGCACGACTAAAGTCGAGCCCCTTCGCACATCTGCTTGCTCTTCGCACATCTGCGTGCTCTTTGTACATCTGCTTGCTCTTCGCACATCTGCGTGCTCTTTGTACATCTGCTTGCTCTTCGAACAGCTGCTTGCTCTTTGTACATCTGTGTGCTCTTTGTACATCTACATGCCCGATAGCACATCGTCGTGCCTCTACGCACATCTACGTGCCGCTTCGCACATCCAGGTCCAACTGGAGCTTTCAGAAACCTGACTAGCTGCCTTTTTTGGGGTCTTCGTCGTCGTCTTTTTCTTCGTCGGGCTCGATGCCGCTGGTTTCGTCCTTGATTGCCAATTCGATATGCTCCCAAAGATCTTCGGGAGGTTCGACAACCGGAAAGAGCTGACGGGCTGCCTCGGCAATCGTTTCCAGGTCGGCTAGGAGGGCGCGGCAAAGCTCGCAATTCTGCAGGTGCGGATGGGTTGAGGCGTCTTCTCCGCTGCCAATCAGGTCAGGCAGTTGTGCCTGGAACTCCGCGCAACTCATGTTGTTGCGATCGTCGGTCATCTCTTTGTCTCCTGCCCGGGGCTGTTCCGCAGAGTATCTCGAAGTTTGAGCCGTGCCTTGTGCAACTGGGACTTGCTGTTGCCGATCGAGCAGTCGAGCATTGAGGCAATTTCGTTATGCTCGTAGCCCTCGATGTCATGAAGTACGAAGATGAGCCGATAGCCCGCGGGCAAATCGGTGACTGCGCGCTCCAGGGCCAGCCGGTCGATGGCTCCAGTGAGGTTCAAATCCGGGCTCCCGAAACTTCTTCCAGGACCTTCCTCGGGAGCGGGGTCCATGGCTTCGTCCAGCGAAATCAGCGCCAGGCCTTTTCTGCGCAGGTGCATCAACACAACGTTGATGGCGAGCCGGTGCATCCAGGTGGAAAACGCCGAATCGCCACGGAAGGTGGCAATCTTGCGGTGCAATTGCAAAAAAGCTTCCTGCGTGAGGTCTTCGGCTTCCGCGGTATTGCCGACCATGCGCAGGCAAAGGGAATAAACTCGTCGCTTGTGCAGGGAGTAGATTTGCGCGAAAGCCTGATGGTCGCCGTTTTGAGCTCTGGCGAGGACAGTGTCTTCCACGGGAGCTGAAGGAGCTGCCGGCTTAGGTTCCCCGACGGGTGCACGCGGCGGAGTTTTTCCGTCCAACGCCTCGGGATCGTGATCGGAGGGCTGACTCGGGGAGCTCGAATGAGGCATTCGCATCCTTGGGGTAAACAACGGGCGATCCGGGTGAGGCTGCGTCCGCCTTGGTTCCTCGTTAGTATAAGGGTAAGCGGTTCATTTTGCGAAGCCCACCGGGATCGACCTGGGCCAGCCAAATGAAGAGCCTCGTGTCCAGGGGGGTCCAGGCTGTCTGCCTTGGGATGCTTTGGAGATAATGTTTTGAAAATAATGCCGATAGGGCAAAGAAGCGATCGATTCAGCCACGGCTTCCTGCTCGTCTGCATTTTCGTCTTTGGAGTCTCGATCAAAAGCAGTGCCTGGTGCCAGGAACCCGCAACACGTGCGTCTGTAGAAACGTCCACGGAGGCTGAGCCTGCGTTGCCCGCACCGCAACCTGCGGAAAAATCCTCGTTGGGTTCCGTCACCGCCGAAGAACCTGCTGATGAGTTTCAAGGGCTGCCGGTGAAGAAAATTTCCTTTGAGGGGGTGGACCCGGCCCGGCTTGCTCCCCTGGCCGGCAACCTTCCCCAGGCGGTGGGAGCACCTCTCGGCCTGGAGATGCTCAAAAGCAGTCTCCGGAAGCTGTTTGCTACCGGACTTTACGACGACATTCAGGTGGCAGGCAAGCGTGATGGGGACGGAGTGGATCTTGTGTTTCGTGGTGCTCCGCGCGCCTTTATCGGTACGGTGAGCGTGAACGGGGCCAAAGGTGCAACCCTGAATGCGCAATTGCAGCATGCCAGCCAGCTGACGCCCGGCACTCGTTACACCGCGGCGAAGCTGAGCCAGGCGCTGGAACAGATGCGCCGCGCCCTGTCCGCAAATGGTTTCAACGAGCCCAACATTACGCAAACCCTGACACCGCATCCGCAGGATCAGCTCGTCGACCTGGCATTTCGCGTGGAAAGCGGACCGCAGGCGCGGGTGGGATCGGTCGAGGTGACAGGCGACCCTGGGATGAGCCTGGAGGAGTTTCGCCGGCATGCACACCTGAGAACCGGCGCCCATGTGGACCACGAAACCGGCAGCAGGGCCCTGTCGGGAGTGCTGAAACATTACCAACGCCAGGAACGACTGGAAGCCGAGATCAAGCTCGAATCCCAACAGTATGCGCCCGCCACCAAGAGAGATGACTTCCGGTTTTCCGCAAACCCGGGCCCCATCGTAAAGGTCCTAGTAGAAGGCGCCAGTATGAGCCAGGAACGCATCAAGCGGGTTATTCCCATTTTCGAAGAGGGCACGGTCGATGACGATCTGCTGAACGAAGGCAATCGGCGCCTTCGCGACTACTACCAGCGCCTGGGTTACTTTGACGTCAAGGCTGATCATGAGCTGCAAACGACAAGCGCCAGCCAGGTGCTGATTCTCTACAAGGTGCAGCTGGGGCCGAGGCGCCGTGTAGAAAGCGTATCCGTCACTGGAAACCACTACTTCGATTCAGCCACTCTGAAGGAACTGCTCAGCGTCCACGCGGCGGATTCGCTCGATCGCCATGGAACATTGAGCCAGGCGCTGATTTCGGCCGATATTGGCGCATTGCAGGCGGTGTATCAAAACAACGGGTTTTCCAAGGTAAGGGTGACCGAGGAAACCGGTGATGTTGCGCCAAAAACTCCGGCTGCGGGAGGAAAAATTCCTGCCGCCGCACCGCTCAGCGTGGTCTACAGGATTGACGAAGGCGGGCAGTTACGGGTGGGCTCGGTTCGCCTGGAAGGCAACCAGAATGTCGCAGAAAGCAAGCTCACTCCCTTGTTGAACACCACCACGGGGCAACTGCTTTCTCCACAGAACCTGGCCGGAGATCGGGATGTGCTGTTCACCGAATACCTGAGTCGTGGATTCCGCCAGGTGCAAATCGATGTGGCTGAGCAGATTGATGCAGCCGATGCGAACAAGGTGGACGTGGTCTTCCATATTACCGAGGGATCGCAGATTTTTGTGCGCAAGGTGCTGGTGACGGGGCTCGAAACGACGCGTCCTGCAACCGTGGAACGAGCCATCACGCTCCATCCCGGAGACCCTCTCAACCAGAGCGCACTCGGGGACATGCAGCGCAACCTTTACGAGCTGGCCCTGTTTAACGAAGTGAACACCGCTGTGGAGAACCCGAACGGAGGGGACACGCAGAAGACTGTTCTTCTGCAGCTCACTGAGGCGCGGCGCTGGACACTCACTTATGGTTTCGGATTTGAGGCGCAGACCGGCAACCCGCAATACAATTGCGGTGGTATTGAAGCCAGCGGGGCCACGTGCAATCCCAATGGCAAAACCGGTGTCAGCCCTCGTGTGCTGGGCGACATTACGCGCAACGGCCTTTTCGGGCGGGAACTATCGGCGTCGTTGCAAGGCACCTACGGCTTGCTGGAGCAGAAGATCAACCTGCTGTTTCAGGATCCGCACTTCCGGAGCAGTCGCAATTTCGGCCTTGATTTCTCCGCCGGATACGCCAACAGCCTGGATGTGACGACTTATGTGGCCTCGAAGCTGGAGGGTAGTTTTCGCTTGAGCGAACATTTCGACACACCCGGCGGATTTCTTTCCAAAGCCAACACGTTCATTTATCAACTGAACTTTCGCCGTGTGAAGGTGCAGGCCAATAGCCTTCAGGTGGCCCCGGGCGAGATTTCGCAGGAATCGACGGCGGTACGCGTGGCGGGACCGGCGCTTACCTGGATTCGCGATACGCGCGACTCGCCCCTGGATGCACATCGCGGGACGTATACCAGTTTCCAGGAGTTTCTTTCGGATAAAGACTTCAGCGCCCAGGCGCAGTTCAACCGCCTGGACTTATCGAACTCCAGCTATTACAGCTTCGACAAGGGCCGTTTTGTGCTGGCCCGCAACACCCGGTACGGCCAGGAACGAGCGTTCGGCACGCCAGAACAGGAGCTGATTCCTTTGCCGGAGCGGCTTTTTGCCGGTGGCCCCACTGCGCTGCGCGGATTCTCAGTGAACGCGGCGGGTCCCCGCGATCCTGAAACCGGTTATCCCATAGGCGGCGCAGGGGCTTTAGCCAACAGCACCGAACTGCGCCTGCCTCCGCCGACGTTGCCCTGGTTCGGGAATGCGTTAAGCGTGGTCCTCTTCCATGACATGGGCAACATATTTACGAACGCTGGGGATGCATGGGCCAGCGCCATTCGAACCCGGCAGCCTGACCGCGACAGTTGCAAGAACCCGGAAGGCGTACTGCCGCCCCACCTCCCGACCGATAAGAGCCCTGGCGCTGTCACCTCAACCGGTTGGCAGGGACCGTGCAGCTTCAACTACTTCTCGCACGCTCCTGGGGCTGGTTTGCGCTACCACACCCCCGTCGGGCCCATTCGGCTGGACTTCAGCTATAACCTGAATCCGCCTATTTATCCTGTCGCTTATAACTACTCGCTCAACCCCGCAAACTCCGACCCGCATGTTGGTGAAGCCGGCCACTTCAACTTCTTCTTCAGCCTGGGACAGACGTTCTGATGCGCACCTCGCTCCGAATCCGCGCCATCGCCATCGCCAGACACGCGATTGGATTCGTCTGCCTGGGCGCCTTGACGTTGGTTATGGCCATCCTGCCGAGTGTTTCGTGTGCGCAGGAAGCGCCTCAGCGAGCCGCAAATACGGTGGTTCTCGACCGCGTGGTCGCAGTCGTAAACAACCATGCCATCCTCTCCAGCGACCTGGACGACGAGGTTCGCCTCTCGGTTCTCGATCCCGGCCGGGCCGGCCTTGGACGCCTTACACGCAGCGTGGCCCTGGAGCAGTTGATCTCCCGTGCCCTGATTCAGCAACAGATCCGCGAAGAGGACGAACAAGCGGCGGATCCGCCGCAGACAGAGGTTGACGCGCGGCTTGCCGAGCTTCGCCAGGAAATCCCCGCGTGCGTCCGCCAAAACTGCGCCTCCGATACCGGCTGGAATGCGTTCCTTACCGCGCACCATCTTACCCCTGAGCGGGTGGAGAGCTATTTGCGTTACCGCCTCGAAATCCTTCGCTTTATTGAGCGGCGATTCCGGCAAGGTATTCGCATCACTCCGCAGGAGATTGAGACGTACTACCACGACACACTATTGCCTCAATACAGGCAGGGCGACGCCATCCCGACCCTTGACAAGGTTTCGCCGCGCATTCAGGAAATTCTGCTTCAGCAGAAGGTCAACATTCTGTTCGACGACTGGCTTGAGAACCTGCGCAAGCAGGGAGATGTGGAAGTATTGGACCCCACGCTGGAATCACCCCAAAAACAGGATGTGCCCGGGACAGGAGCAGGAGGCCAATGACGGAACCTGAGTCAGCGCAACCCCCGGCGCCTGCATCGTCCCACCTGCGACCCACGAGCCGATTGCGGCGCTTCTTCCTGCGCCATGTTCCTCTTTCGTTAGCGACGGTCGCGTTCGCCATGGTCGTCATCGTTGTGGGCTTCTATTTCTGGGCGAGTTCGACGAGTTTCGAGGGAATCGTGCGCCAGGGCTTGATCGCGCAGATCCAGCAATCGGTAGGCGGCAGGGTTGAGATCGCCTCCTTCCACTGGGATCTGCTGAATCTTGAAGCCGATGCGAATGGTTTGGTGATCCACGGACTCGAAGCGCCAGGAGAAGATCCCTACCTGCGAGTCGCGCGTATGCGTGTGCGCTTCAGCATTCTCGGCGTCGTGAGCCCACGGGTACTGCTCCGCGACCTTGATATCTCCCAGCCTGCATTCCACCTCATTCTGTACCCCGACGGCACCACCAACCAGCCTCATCCACGAAGGCCACGAAGAGCCAACAGTCTCAGCATCGATACTCTCTTCAATCTTCAGGCCGGGCATGTTGGGGTTCAGCAAGGCACTCTCGACATCGAGAATCGCGCCGCATCATTCGATTACCAGAATCGGTTCGCGATGCTCGATTTTCAGGCCGATGACGTTTCACTGCTTCTGCGTTATGTTCCGGCTTCAGCCGGTTGGCGGGAAAGCTACCACGTCGAGGCGGGAGCATCCGACCTGAGCTTGTCGCGCGACAGTTACGAGCCCACGCGCGGCCGTCTTCAGACAACCATTGACCTTACGCGCGGCGCGGCCTACCTGCGCTCGCTCGAAATCACCACCAGGCCGCAAGGCGCCCACGCAAGTGGAACTCCGGACCGTGTATTGGTTGTTTCCGGTACGCTCGAGGACTTTGCTCATCCCCACTGGCAGGGAAAAGTCGCAGGCGATCTGGACATGGAGTTACTGGATCCTGTATTCGGATACCCCTTCGCTCCCCAAGGCATTGCCCATCTGGACCTGGACTGCGCGGGCGAGGGCACGGAGTTTCGGGCCGACGGCAAGATCCACGTGGACGGCGGTTCGTATATCGGATCCGGCGTGGTTGCCACCGGCGTAACGCTGGACGCGCATGTTCATGCGGACCCCAGGGATCTGCTCCTCACCTCCACGATCGCGCAGCTCCGGCAGGGCGGCCAGCTTGAGGGCGAAATCTCGCTGAGCCCTTGGTTGCCGGCGATGCAGGCTGCCGCAGTAATGCGCAGTTCAGGCATTGTGGTCCCCCGCGCCGCAGCGGACAGGAATCCTTCGACGATCCAGCATCCGGCGCCGGTCGACATTCCTGTGAACGGCAAGGTGACCGCCCGCTTCAAAGGTGTTGCGCTCGATACGATCCTCGATATGGTGAGCCAGCGGCCCTTTCAGCGACTTGGGCTGAACACCATCATCAACGGCCCCGCCACGGCAACCTGGGTCCACGGCGACCCCGGAACGGTTTCGGTTGACGCACAGTTGAGCCTCGACCCTTCCGGACAGACGGTGCCCGGCGAAGTGGCCGCTGAAGGGTCGCTCGACGGAACTTACACGGAGCGCGATGGCGCCGTGGATGTGCGCAGGTTTCAGTTGCACACTCCGAGCAGCACGTTGGAAGCGCACGGCCGCCTTGGCGCATATCCTCTAACCAGTCCAACAGCATTGACAGTCGGCTTCCACTCCAGGAACCTGTGGGAATACGATACCGTCCTTCGCGACCTTGGGTTGACCCGCTTCGGCATGACGGGCACCGCCGCTCTGCCAGTGGCTCTCAGCGGTCAGGGGGACTTCCAGGGTTTGTGGACCGGCTCGCTCGTCGATCCTCATATCGCGGGCGACGTCAAGGCGACGCAAATCGCGATTGAGTTGTTGCCCGTTCAGCCTGCCCTGAAGGCCCGCGTGCTCAGCAGTGCGACCGCTCCCGCCGTGGCCACTCCGGCTCAGACTCTCCAGCCCGGCTTTGTGGCCTGGGATACGGTTGCGGTAACGGGAAGCTACGCGGCGAATCGAATCACGATCCAGCATGCGGATTTACGCCGCGGAGAGGCCGACGTGGTTTTGGATGGAACGCTCGATGCTGCATCAGGAAAGCCAGCGGTACAGGCATTCGATCTTAACTCCGCACTCCATCTCCATCTGCACGCCACGAAGGTCGGCGTCAACGATCTGCTCTCCATCGCAAACCAGAAGTTGCCGATCACTGGGCTGCTTGACACGCAGGTTCAGGTTGACGGCCCTGTCCATGCGCTCAACGGCTCCGGATGGGTGGAGTTGGATGGAGGCACCGTCTATGGTGAGCCGATTGCCCGCTTCCGCGCGCAGGGAAACCTTGCCGGCGATGTCATCAAACTCTCTTCCGTGACCGTAAACGACATGGCTGGGAATATCTCGGCCTCCGGCAGTTACAATCTGGCGTCCCGGCGCTTCCAGTTGAACGCCAACGGAAGCGGGATCGACATCTCCAAGATTGAATCACTGCGCAACAACATGGAGGCAACGGGCAAGCTCGGCTTCTCCGTGGTTGGATCCGGGACGATGGATGACCCGGTTCTGGAGGCACATGCCACGCTCACTGGGCTAGCCCTGGATGGAGAATCGTTGGGCACGCTTGTTTTTGCCGGTCATACCGCAAACCGAACCGCCATTTACGATGCAACAACCCGGCTGGCGGGCGCGGCAATCGACTTGAACGGCCAGACCGCACTCAGCGGCGACTTTGCTACACAAACCAAGATCGCGTTTTCGCAGTTCGACATTGGCGCTTTGCTCACAATGGCCCATATCGAGAGCATCCGCGGAGAGTCCGCACTGGCCGGCACGGTCAATATCGAAGGACCGCTGGCCAAGCCGGAACAGTTGCGTGGCGATGCCCGCCTGCAGCAACTTTCGGTTACTCTGGCCGGGGTGCATCTCCAGAGCCAGGGCGGCGTGCATGCCACGCTGGCAAATGCGCTTGTCACCCTGGACCCACTGCATGTGACCGGCGAAAACACGGATCTGCATGCACAGGGAAGACTGTCGCTCAAGGGCGCCCGGCAACTGGACCTTGCAGCCAGCGGCTCCATCAATCTGAAGCTGGCCGAAACCATCAATCCCGATCTCACCACGAGTGGAACAACAACCTTCCAGGTGGAGGCGCACGGGCCTCTGGCCAATCCAAACATGGAGGGACGCGTCGACTTCCAGAACGGATCGTTGTCGCTTGAAGACATTCCAAACGGCCTGAGCCAATTGCACGGAACGCTGGTTTTCAACCAGAATCGGCTTGAAGTAAAATCGCTCACTGCCATGACCGGCGGAGGGCCTTTGAGCGTCTCCGGTTCCCTCGCCTACCAGCACGGAATCTATGCCGACCTTTCGGTTACTGGAAAAGGGATTCGCATCCGCTATCCGCAAGGTGTCAGTTCCCAGGCCGACGCCACGCTGCATCTTCAGGGGTCGCAGACCAATCTTCTTCTCAGCGGCAACATTCTCATCACACGCTTCACCTTGAATCCTGATTTCGATATTGCGGCAATGGCGGCACAGTCCAGCGCCGTACAGACCTTCGCGCCCCCGGATGCCCCGTCAAACCATATTCGGCTTGACGTGCATGTGGTCTCCTCGCCGCAGTTGAACTTTCAGAATGCCTTCGCCAAACTCGCCGGCGACGTAGACCTGCACGTCCTGGGCACCGTAGCCTCACCGTCGTTGCTGGGCCGTGTCTCCATCACCGAAGGAAGCGCGATGATCGCCGGAACCCGCTATGATCTGCAGCGCGGGGAAATCTCCTTCACCAACCCGGTTCGTATCGAGCCCGTTATCGATCTGACCGCGACCGCGCGTGTTGAGGACTACGACATCACCCTCAGTGTCAACGGAACTCCCGGTGGAAAGATTTCCGTCACCCCGCGAAGCGATCCACCTCTTCCCGAATCCGACGTTGTAGCATTGCTGGCCCTGGGCCGCACTGGAAATCAGCAGCGGCTTTACACCCAGCAGCAGGAGCAGACAGCCGCCAATCCCACGACGGACGCTCTGCTCGGCGGCGCTCTGAATGCCACCGTCAGCAGCCGTGTGCAAAAGCTTTTCGGCGCCGGTTCCGTCAAGGTTGACCCGAATTACATCGGAGCGCTGGGCAACTCCACTTCCCGCATTATTGTGGAAGAACAGTTGGGCAGGAACGTCACCCTCACTTATGCCACCGACGTGGATACAACCGGCCAGCAGTTGATTCAGGCGGAGGTGGCCGTCAACCGCCATGTGTCGCTGCTCGTGGCCCGCGATGAGTCGGGTGTCTTTTCGATGGTCATCAAAGCAACGCGGCGCTACCGCTAAAGGATTCCCGCTATCACACACTCTTACACGTCGTTCAGGGGAATCGCAGGAGGAGGGGGCGGTTCTGTCTGCTTTCGCGTCCAAGAATGACGGTGTCGTGACATTCCGCGGTGTAGACTGCTTAAGAATCTATGTGTATGAAAACAAATTCCCCCCGCAAGAGGCCGAAATGACGATAGCGCATATCAACCGCATCGCAACGGCAGTCCCCCAGCATGATGTACATCACGCCTTCATCGATTTCGCAACTGGCCTGCTTGCCGAGGGCACCATGCGCAATCTCTTTCGCCGCATGGCGCGCTTGTGCGCAATCGAGCATCGATACTCGTTTGTGCAGCCCGTTTCAACCGAAAGCGGGATATGGAAGGACGTGGAAGAGGTCTACGTGCCGGGAGATTTCCCCGTCACCGCGCGCCGCATGCAATTCTTCGAGCGATTCGCTCCGCGATTGGCGCAATCCGCTCTCGACAAACTTGCGCTGACTGAAGAAGAACGCCGCAGCGTAACCCACGTCATCGTAACTTCCTGCACGGGACTCTACGCGCCGGGCCTGGACTTCGAGGTGGTGCGCCACCTGGGTCTCAACCCATCCGTGGAACGGACCATGATCGGGTTTATGGGCTGTTATGCGGCCATCAATGCGCTCAAGTCAGCTCATCACATAGTCCGTTCCGAACCCGGGGCCAAGGTGCTGGTGATGAACCTTGAGCTGTGTTCGCTTCATTTTCAGGAGACCACCGAGCTTGAACAGGTGCTCTCGTTTCTCGTATTTGCCGATGGCTGCGCCGCATCGCTGGTGAGTGCGGAAGAGCATGGATTAGCGATCGATAGTTTTCTCGCCGTCAACATACCCGCGACAAGTCACCTTATCACCTGGCGCATCGGGGAGCTCGGCTTCGATATGCACCTCTCCGGTCAGGTCCCCAGCGAAATCGGTCGCGCTCTCAAGGAGATGGGGAGCCAGGTGACGCGCGGAAGAGACTTGGCGGCCGTCGATTTGTGGGCAGTCCATCCGGGAGGCAGGTCCATCCTCGATTCCGTTGAGAAAGGCCTTGAACTGCCCGCCGATGCGCTCGCTTCCTCACGCAGCGTCCTCGCGCAATACGGCAACATGTCGTCCGCAACCGTAATGTTCGTTCTGCAAAAGCTGATGCAGGAAGCGCAGAGTGGACAGAGTGGATGCGCCATGTCTTTCGGTCCCGGCTTGACGGCTGAGACAATGCTTTTCCATGCCGCGTAGCCCCTGTGATCGGCCGAGCCAAATCGAGCGGAAACCTGGTAATCGGCGGGGGGCTGGCCGGTTCTATGCTAGCCATCCGGCTTGCCACTGCGGGCCGGGAGGTGACGCTCCTAGAGAAAGAACGCGCTGCGCATCACAAAGTTTGTGGCGAATTTCTTAGCCGCGAAGCAGTCGAGTATCTCCGTGGAGCGGGCGTTGAGCCGCTGCGTCTCGGCGCGGCCACCATCCGTGTGGTCCGGTTATCTGTAAAGAGCAAAGTGGTGGAAGCGGCTCTGCCCTTCACTGCGCTTTCGCTTTCCCGCCATGTGCTGGATGAAGCTATGCTTTCGCGCGCAGCGGAGAGTGGCTGCAATGTGGTGCGGGGCGAGTTCGTGGAAGGCCTGATGAGTCGCGATGGCCTGTGGCATGCTCAACTTCGCAGCGGTGACTCGTGGTGCGCTCCGACGGCCTTTCTTGCCAGCGGCAAACACGACCTGCGCGGTTTCGATCGCGTGCCCTTTACGCAGGGCGATCTTGTCGGCTTTAAACTGCATTGGCGTCTCGCAGCCGCGCAGATCGAAGCCCTGCGGGACGCCATGGAACTCTTCCTCTTTCCCGGGGGATACGGCGGGCTGTCGCTGGTAGAAGGCGATGCTGCTACTTTATGCCTGGTAGTGAGGCGCGCTAACTTGCGCAAACTTGGAGGATGGAATGAGTTACTGGGGCAGTTACTTAGTAAAAATCAGAATCTAAGCCGGCGCCTCGAAAACGCGACTCCGTCGTGGGATCGTCCCCTGGCCGTTTCCTCCATTCCTTATGGCTATCTCACCAAGCGCTCCGACGGCTTATGGTGCGTAGGCGATCAGGCGGCGGTCATTCCCTCTTTCACCGGCGACGGCATGTCCATAGCGCTGCACAGCGCGGTGCTTGCCGCGGACATGTACCTCGGCGGCGACACGGCACACAATTACCACCGCAAGTTGAACGCTGATCTTTATCGCGGCATGAAGCTGGCTACGCTTATTTCGCAGGCGATGGTTACCGGACACGGCCGGGTACTTGCACCCATCGGCCTGTCGTTTTTTCCAAATGCAATGCAGTGGATCGCGAGATTCACGAGGATTCCGAACAGGGCACTTTCCTCTACGCAGGTCCACTGAATCGTTCTGCAAGTCTGCAGCAATACCTTACTGCTTCACAAACTCCACCACTTTCGGTCCAATCCGGGTCGCGCATTGGCTTGGAGCGAGGTGGCCGCAGCCGGGGATAACTTCCAGTTGCGATTGCGGAATCAACTCGTGGATCTTCTCGCCCTGACTCAACGGCGTGATGCGATCTAACTCACCCCACACAATCAGCACGGGCATCTTGAGCTGCGGCAACAGGCTGTCTGTAACATCACGGCCGGCCAGCATCGACCCCAGAGCGCGCTGAGTAATCCAAGATCTTTTCTTAGTGATCCGCAGAATGTCTCGCACGACAAACCCCGGAACCTGTGGCGGAATGGGCATGAGCAGCGCGTAGAACTGATGCAACTGCTCCGGGGTGGTGGATGTAAAGAGTGCCGTATCCCAAGTTGGCTTCGCATAGATTCCGGCGCTGTCAAAGAGCATCAGCCGCCGCACGCGGTCAGGATGCTCGATGGCGATGCGCTGCACAATCCACCCGCCCATGGACCAGCCGCCGAGGTCGACTTGTTTCAGCCCCAGCGCATCGAAGAACGCAACGACTACGCCCGCCTCGTCCGGCACTGAATAGGAAAAATCCGCAGGCGTTTCACTCCGCCCATAGCCGGGCAAATCCGGCATATAAACGCGATAGCCAGCCTTCGCAAGCCAGGGCGCAAGGTTGGTCCAGTCTTCGGCGCGACCGCCCAATCCATGCACCAGCACCACCACGGGCCCAGCCATCGGCCCTTCGGCAAGATAATGGACGCGGTGTCCAGCGACCATAACCGAACGGCTTTCGAGTCCCGCGAAGCATTCCTGCGCATAGGTCCACTGGTTGAGGAAGAAAACCGGCCGTAGCCAGAAGCCGATCGCGCCCAGCACAACGGCGAGGCCCACTGCCAGGAACAACCTTCTCATCAGTTTCATTTGTTCGATCCTTTTCGTTGAAGCTCCAGCGTCTGCGCCCTTTGCCAGCCCAACTCGATCACCCGCGTCGTGACCGGGTCAAGGCGCAGCGCGCTGTGGCTGTTCCATTCCGCGCGCTCCACCCACCGCACCGCATCCGCGTCCGATGCCGCTTTCAATTCCCCGCCGGACACACGGCACAAGTAGTCCGCGATCACGTAATGGTAGCGGACGCGCTCTCCAACTCGATGAATTCTGTCAAGCAATTCAACCAGTTCCAGCGGTTCAACCGTCAATCCCGTCTCTTCACGGACCTCGCGAACCACTCCTGACTGCAGCGACTCCCCAACCTCGAGCACGCCGCCCGGCAGCGACCATTCGCCCTTCAGAGGCTCCGTTCCGCGCCGCACCAGCAGGACTCGGCCCTCATCGACTATCACCGCGCCGACGCCAACCAGGGGCGTCTCCGGGAATTCTCTCTGCATAATCTTCTCCTTGCCGCGAACCTCTAACCATAATCCTTTCACCGCCCCAACAGACAAGTTGACGAGCAGACGCTGCCACGGGATCGCTCCACGTCCGCATCTTTCCGCTGGAGCTATCATCTAAAAAAGCGGGTGAACGTCATGTCGGAATTCTCTCTTCGTATCGATGGAATGCATTGCGGCTCGTGTATTCGCCGCGTTAGCCAGGCGCTGGCGTCGACGGAAGGCGTCGCGGTGAAGGAAGTGCGTCTGGGCGCGGCACGTTTGGATACGACGCTGGACCCAGCGCCCCTCGATCATTCCATTGCCCTCTCCATTGCCGCTTTGGCCAAGGCCGGCTATACGGCCCGTTTGGAAGACTAAGTGCCGCCGCCCGCAACAGAATCGCTCACTTTCCCGGTGATTGGCATGACCTGTGCGTCGTGCCAGCATCATGTGGAAGACGCGCTGCGCTCAACTCCAGGCGTCGAGTCTGCCCATGTCGATCTGATGGCGAACCGTGCCAGCGTTGTGTTTCATCCGGATGTCGCGCGGCCCCAGGCGCTCGTCGACGCCATTCACGATGCCGGCTACGACGCTGTGCTTCCCCGCACCGGTGAGTCAATCCAGCCGGGCGCAAACCAGCCGGAAGAATCCTGGCTCAAGCCAGGGGTCACGCTCGCCGCGGGCGCTCTGGTGATGCTGCTTTCGATGCCACTCGGTGGCCAGATGGACGAGGCAGATCACTTTCTAATGCGGGGGATGCCGTGGCTTTACGAGCTTCCCCAAGATCCCTTGCGCTGGTTCCTGCTCGTCCTCACGGCGATCCTCATGGTCTGGGCTGGACGCGGCATTTATCTCAGCGCAGTGAGCGCGCTTCGCCACGGAACCACGAATATGAACACGCTGGTGAGCCTGGGAACGGGCGTGGCCTTTGCCTATTCCGCGTATGCGACTTTGCAGCCGGCCGCAAACCACCAGGTTTATTTCGACGCCGTTTTAATGATCATCGGCTTTCTGCTGCTGGGAAAAGTGCTTGAGGCGCGGGCCAAACACCGGGCCCTCGCTGCGCTCGACTCGCTTTCTCGTCTGCGCCCAGCTACTGCCCGACGGGTGGTGGATGGCGTGCAGGCTGTGGTGCCCCTGGCCGAGATTCAGATTGGCGACAGCGTTCTGGTTCTGCCCGGCGAACGCTTCCCCGTCGACGCAACCATCACGGAAGGCCGCACCACGGTGGACGAATCGATGCTCACGGGCGAACCTACTCCGCTGGACCGTCAGCCTGGTGGACGCGTGCTCGCCGGCTCGCTGAATTACGAAGGCGCCGTGACCTGCAGAGCTGATTCTCTCGGGGAAGCTACCGTGCTTTCGCAAATTACCCGCATGGTGCAGCAGGCGCAGGGGTCCCGCGCGCCGATGGAACGGTTGGCTGATCGCGCCAGTTCGATCTTTGTGCCGGTAGTGCTGGGGCTTGCGGTGGTCACATTTGCTGTATGGCTCATCGCAGCTCACTCGCTTCCCATGGCTATTGCAAACACTGTCGCCGTGTTGGTGATTGCCTGCCCGTGCGCTATGGGGCTTGCCGTTCCCGCGGCGCTCACCGTGGCTGTGGGGCGAGGCGCGCAGTTGGGAGTCCTTTTCAAGGGCGGAGAAGCCCTGGAACGCCTGGCCCATCTGAATGCAATCGTGCTGGACAAGACCGGCACATTGACCGTGGGCCGGCCGGTGCTGGCTGGGGTACATACATTAGCCGGCCACACAGAGAATGACCTGCTGCGGCTGGCTGCGGCGGCAGAGGAGCGGTCGAACCATCCCCTCGCCCACGCGGTTGTGGAATCTTCCCGGACACGCGGGCTGGTTTGGAAGCCCGCCGAAGACGTGCAGATTATGCCCGGCCGCGGCCTGACTGCAAAGGTGGAAGGACACGAATGTCTGCTTGGAAACGAGGTGCTCTTCAAGGAATTCTCGATCCCGCTGCCGGACGCCGTTCCCCCGCCAGAGCCTGGTGTAACCCGCCTGTGGATGGCTCTCGACAACGTTCCGGCAGGCTATTTCGACGCTCGCGACGCGCTGCGCCCCGACGCGACGGAGGCAATAGCCGCCTTGCGTCAATCCGGGCTGCGCGTGCTGATGTTGACCGGCGACACCGCTCTCGCCGCCGCGCCCATTGCCAAACAGGCCGGAATCAGTGAAGTGGAAGCAGGCCTCGACCCTGCAGGCAAGCTTGCTCGGATTCGCGCGCTTCAGAAGAGCGGGCTCCGCGTGGCCATGGTGGGCGACGGCATCAACGACGCAGCCGCACTGGCCCAGGCTGATGCTGGGATCGCCATGGGCTCAGGCGCTGATCTGGCCCAGGAGGCCGGCGATGTCCTGCTGCTGCGCGCTCAGCCCTCGGCCGTCCCCGCCGCCCTGGGCCTCGCCCGGCAGACTTTGCGCGTGATGCGCCAGAACCTGGTTTGGGCAGCCGGCTACAACGTCATCGGGATTCCGCTGGCCGCCGGCGCGCTTTATCCGGCATTCCACATGCTTCTGAGTCCGTGGATGGCAGCCGCAGCCATGGCGCTCAGTTCAGTCTGTGTTTTGGCGAATAGTTTGCGGCTTCGCGGCTGGCAGTCTCACTCATCCACGCCCGCCCAACCGGCACCGCCTGCACCGGCAAGATAGACTAGACAAAGAGCCAGTCTGTGCGCATCCTGACCCGTTACATTCTCGGTGAGATTCTCTCCCACACGCTCATAGGTTGCGCGCTCTTCACCTTCATTCTCTTCATGCGCGACCTGCCTCACATCCTCGATGTGGTGGTCCGCAACAGCTCCACCTTCTCCAACGTCATGGAGATCCTGCTGCTGACCTTGCCGAACACCTTCAAGGTCACCATCCCGATGGCCGTCCTCGTCGGGGTCCTGCTGGGGCTGAGCCGTCTGGCCGCCGACAGCGAAATCATCGCCATGCGCGCTTCCGGCCTGGGAATTGGGTATTTTGTCCGCGTCGCCTCAATTGTGGCAATTGGCGGCACGCTGGTGGGTCTGGCCAACTCCATCTGGGTCGCCCCGCGCGCGAATGAAGCCATTCTGGAGATGCAGCAGGCTCTTGAAACCTCACAAGCTTCCTACGAAATTCAGCCGCGCGTCTTCTATGAGGAATTCAAGAATACTGTCCTCTATGTGCAAAACGTTCTTGCCGGTACTGGAGCCTCCAATTGGCGCCAGGTCTTCCTGGTTGACGTGACCGACCCGGCCAATCCAAAAATCATCACGGCTGCCTCCGCCACTGTGGTTAGCGATTCAAGCCAGGAACTGCTCATGCGGCTCCGCAATGGAACTGAGCACGAAACCAAGCCGGGTGAGCTGTTACAGTACGACATCTCAAAATTTGACACCACCGACATGCCCCTGGCTCTAAGCCAGCAGAGCAATGTGCAGATCGGGCGCCTGGATACCGTCATCTACGCCTTGACGATGGACGCTCTGCTCCAACGCACGCATGGTCCCGATCCGAAGCGTTTTCTCATCGAGCTGAATAACCGTTTCTCTTATCCGGCAGCCTGCCTGGTGCTGATGCTCGTGGGTGTTCCTCTAGGCGTCGCCTCGCGGCGCGGCGGAAAAAGCTCCGCATGGGTCTTCACTATTGCGCTGGTGGTCGTCTATTACTCGCTTTCGCTCATCGGGACTGCGCTGGGGCGCCAGGACAAGATTCCAGTCGTCATCGCTGTGTGGCTCGCCAACCTGGTTTTCGCCACCGTCGGGATTTTCCTGCTGTGGCAGATGGCGACTGGCGGGCGCGTTCTGAATGCGCTGACCAGTTTCAACCTCCGCCCGCTCAAACCGCAATCCACAGGCACACCTGAAATCAGCTGGGGTCCATTCGCTGCATTCGTGAGGCGGTATCGGGCCCGTCCACAGCGGGGGAAGGCCCGCAGCGTCTTCCCCCGCATCCTGGATGAATACGTGGTTAGCGAGTTCCTCAAAATGTTTTTCCTGGTCCTCGCGGCTTTCGTCGTGCTCATGCTGGTGTTCACCTTCTTTGACCTCGTCGGCGACATATTGCGTAACCATCCTCCCCTGGCCTTAGTCGGCGACTATCTGGTCAACCTGACGCCCAGCATGCTGTACCAGATCGCCCCCCTGGCGGTGCTGATCGCCGTGCTGGTTACGTTCGGCGTTCTCAACCGCAACAGCGAATTGATCGCCATGAAGGCAACGGGCATCAGCATCTACCGGCTCGTGGTTCCGGTCGTCTCCATCGCCGCGATCCTGTCAGTCGCGCTATTCCTATTCGATGAGTACTACCTTCCCCAGGCGAACGTCAGACAGGAAGCTCTGAGGAACATCATCAAAGGCCGCCCCCCGCAAACGGTTCTTCATCCCGAGCACAAATGGATCTTCGGCGAGACCCGCGCGGGCGAGCCGGCCCGCATCTTCTACTTGCAGTTTCCGTTCGATCCTGACCGCAACGAGTTCGCCAATCTTTCCATCTTCGAGTTCGACCCCTCCACCTTCGCGCTCTCGCGGCGCATCTTTGCATCCCGGGTTTCCTGGGACCCCGGCAACCATTCCTGGCGCTTCCAGAATGGCTGGCAAAGAGACTTCCAGGGCGCCTCCATCATCCCCGGAGGATATCGCGAGTTCAAGCAAACATCGTTCTCTGAAATCCACGAAGACCCTGGTTACTTCACCAAGGTAACGGAGCAGGCCCAGGAGATGAACTTCGGCCAACTTCAGCACTACATTGGCGACCTGAGCCAGATCGGATCCGACACCACGCGCTTGCGGGTCGGCCTCTGGCATAAGCTTGCCTTTCCGCTCGTGGCCATCGTCATGGCCGTCCTGGCTATTCCCTTCGCGCTTTCGATGGGCCGCCGCGGCTCTCTCACGGGAATTGCCGTCGCTATCTTCGTGGCCCTCACCTACTTCGTGGTCGCCGGCACCTTTGAGGCCATGGGCAACGTCAATTACCTGCCCGCAGCATTGGCCGCCTGGTCCCCGGATATCCTTTTCGGTATCACAGGCGGCTATCTTCTGCTGAAAACGCCGACTTAATCGAAGACTGAATTTACAGTTCGCCAGCCCTTTCCCCGTACAATAAGCTCATGCTTCGCGAAATGCGCCCCCTCTTCAGCTACATGCGACGCTACCGCTGGGGATACGTATGGGGCACGCTTACCTGTATCGGTACCAATGCCGCAGCGGTCCAGTTTCCCAGGGTCCTGGGGTGGGCGGTGGACGAACTGGAGAAGCATCAGGCCAGCCGCAATGCCATTCTCCTGTTTGCAGGTCTGCTGGTCGGCATCTCCATCGTCAAGGGCATATTCCTCTACGCGCAACGCTGGATCCTCATTGGCATCTCGCGCGAAATCGAATTTGATATCCGCAACGACCTGTTCCGTCATCTTGAAAAGCAGGATTCAGGCTTCTATCAGCGCTATCGCACCGGCGATGTGATGGCCCGCATGACCAACGACTTGAACGCGGTGCGGAATCTCCTGGGCCCAGCGCTCATGTATAGCGCCAATACCGTCTTCTTCACCGTCTTCGCGCTCTTCTTCCTGCTCCACCTGAGCCCCTGGCTCACTCTCGTCGCCCTGGCGCCCATGCCGCTCGCCAGCATCGTCGTGCAGTACCTCGGCACCCGCATCCACGACCGGTTCGAACGTATCCAGGCCAGCTTCTCCGACATCTCTGCGCAAGCCCAGGAGAACTACTCCGGCGCGCGCCTCATCCGCGCCTTTGCCCGTGAAGAATCTCAGATCGGCCTCTTCGAGCGGCTCAACCACGAATACATTGCGCGCTCTCTGCGGCTGGTCCAGTTAATGGGCATGCTGTGGCCCACGCTGGAGTTCATCCTCGGTGTCTCCATGGTCATTACTCTGCTCGCGGGCGGTCATCTCGTCATCGCGCACAGGATCTCCGTCGGCGACTTCGTCGAGTTCAACACCTTCATGATTCTGCTGATCTGGCCTATCATCGCGGTCGGCTGGGTGGTAAATCTCTTCCAGCGCGGAACAGCCTCCATCCAGCGCATCGATGAATTGCTGCAGGAAAAACCTGCCATCAACGACAGCGCCGCCGATGTTTCCATTCCCTCTGATGCTGTGCTGCACGGCGAAATCGAGTTTCGCAATCTCGACTTCAGCTACGGGGAAACACCAGTGCTGCGCGGAGTCAGCCTTAGAATCCCGGCCGGCTCCAGCCTGGCCATCGTCGGTCCCACCGGCGCCGGCAAGTCGACCCTCGTCAATCTGCTGTCACGCCTCTATGAAGCGGTTCCAGGCTCATTGCTCATCGATGGGCGGCCGGTCCGCGATTATCCCCTTGCGGTTCTTCGCCGGAATATCGGCATGGTGCCCCAGGAAACGTTCCTGTTCAGCGAAACTGTTCGCGCTAATCTAACTTTTGGCGCACCGCACGCCAGTCCAGAAGAGATGCTGGAAGCCGCCCAAGCTGCTCACATTCGTCAGGAGATCGAGGAGTTTCCGCAGGGCTTTGAAACCATGGTCGGCGAACGCGGTGTGACCCTTTCCGGAGGACAGAAGCAGCGCTGCGCGATTGCCCGGGCCCTGCTCCGCCGACCCGCCATCCTCATCCTGGATGATGCGCTGGCCAGCGTGGACACCTATACCGAAGAACGCATTCTCGGCGGCTTGAGCGCGTACACGGCTGCTTCGACGACCATCCTTATCTCGCACCGTGTCTCCACAGTTCGCCATGCCGACCAGATCGCCGTGCTCGACCGCGGACGCATCGTCGAACTTGGCCGGCATGAAGACCTGCTCATGCGCAATGGCTATTACGCGGGTCTTTATCAGAAGCAGCAACTCGAAGAAGAGTTGACCGTGGCCGGATAAGCTCGATTATCGAGAATACAGCTATTTCCCTGTTCCCTATTGCCTATTCTCTGTTTTTCAGGCGTTCCACCGGGACCCGCCACCATTCTCCGGGTCGAAATCGTCGCCCCCAAAACCCGCTTGTCGGCGACCGGAGTTGATTTCGATGACCTGGGCCGGAATCGGATTGAGGTCGGGATCCCTTGCCACCTGGCGCCACGCATCGCGCACGTTGCGTACGCAGTCGATGGCATGCTCGAACTTTTGCCGCGATGCCGACTGCGAGGCCTGCAATATCTCAGAGAAGATCGAGGCGTAAAACTCGCTCAGCGCCTGTGCCGGCCGCCCTCCCACATCCATCCGCAGTCGCGCCTGCAAGTGGATGATGATATCCAGGGCCCGCTTGACGGCGGCTCGCCGACCCTCCTGATCATCGCGCTCCACGGCCGCATTGGCGGCATGCAGAAAGCGCAGGATTCCATCGTAGAGCGCCACTACCAGGTCCACCGCCGATGCGCTTTCCAACGCATAACTCTGATAACTTCCCATTGCTTATAAGCTCCTTCGAATGCGCGGCAGCCTTTAGCCGTTTGAGTTTTGGTTGTAACCGGTGATCGCCGAATAGAGCTCGTTCACGCCATCCAGCTGCGATGGAAGCTCCTGCATGATTTCGTTGGCGCTGTTCAGTTCCGCAGTCAGGCTTTTCTGCTGCACCGAAATCAGGGCTTCCTCTTTGGATATATCGGCGTTCAGCGTGGACTCGATATTGCTGTTTGAACCGGAAGCCAGCGACAGAATTCCCGTCGCCGAACTCGTCCCGGCATTGGTCAGAATGTTGGAGAAACTCTGTCCCCAGCCGCTCGCGTTCTGGAAGAATCCCACGACACTGCTGTAGTCGGAATTAAGCAGCGAATCGAGCGACGCCGCGTCCAGGGTGATCGAGCCGTCGTTGTTCACCGCGATCCCGAGAGTCGTCAGACTGGTGATGTCCGACGAGTTGGTATAGTTCAGTGTCCTGGTGCTGGTGTTGGTGGTGTCCAGGATGCTGGACGTCACGTTGAATGTCCCCGCCGACCCTGCGGTTCCCGAGGTCAGTTGCAGAGCCGAGCTACCATTGGGGTTGGTCACGACCTGGGCCGAGACCCCCATATTGGCTGCGGTGATTGCGGTGGCCAGGCCGGAGAGCGTGTCATCGGAAGAGTTCATCGTAAAGGTCTGCGCCGCGCCGCTGCCTACCTGGATTGAGAAGGAGCCGGAGAGTATGTCGCTGGAGTTGGGAACCGAGTTCAATGTGCCCGAAGAAGTTACCGCATTGGTGGTGCTTGTGGCATCGGCACCCGCGGTGCCTGAGTAGTTCAGAAGTGTGTCGCTGGTGGCGGCGATCTTCGAGGAAACCGTCAAGGCTCCGGCCGCGCCCTCGGTTTGAGACATAAGCGACAGAGTCGACGTGCCGGTGCTGGTGGCCACGCTGGCCGTAACCCCAATGTTGGCCGAGTTGATTGCCGCGGCGACGCCGGCGAGCGTGTTGTACCCGCTTGCCGCTCCGGTGTAAATGGTGTCGGCCGGCGGAGTACCGGTGGTCGGAGCGCTCCCTACCACGACGTTATATGTACTGCCCGAGCCCTCCATAATCGTCATGGACCCGGCTAGCGTCGTGCCGGTGTTGTCGGCGATCGAATCAAGGCTGCCGTTGGGATTGCCCGTATTCAGGCCGCCCAGCAACTGCTGTTGCAGCAGCGACAGCGTAGGGGAACCGAACAGCGGTTCGGGAGTCCCCGAAGTGGTATTCCCGTCCTGGGTGTTTATCCCGCTGATCAACGCGTTGTAATCGCTTACGAACGCGGTCATGGTGCTCTCGACATCGGTATTGTCGTTCCCGATGACCACCTGCACCGGCTCCAGGCTGTTATCGGATTCAGTTGCGCTCGGAGCCAGCAACTGGAAGGTCACCCCGGGGATGTAGTTGGTTACCGTGTTGGAAGGACTCGTCAGGGGGATGCCGTCCACCGTCAGATTGGCATCCTTGCCCGTCGTGGTCGGCGTGTAGGCCATCGCCGACGTTGTGGTGTCGGCAAGGTTCGAAGTGACGGTCAACGCACCGGCGCTTCCTGCTGTATTCGAGACCAGCAACAGGCTCTGCGTATTGTCGGAGTTGGTCACGACCGTAGCTGTGACCCCGAGATTGGCCGCCGCAATTGCGCCTTGCAAGCCAGCGAGCGTGTTGACACCGCTCCCGGTATAAATGGTGTTGGCCGCAGGCGAACTGGGCGCGGCGCCGATGACGACATTGTCTATCGAGCCGGAACCGACCTGGATCGAAAAGGAACCGGAAAGAATATCGTTTGCATTGGCGATCTCGCCCATCGTGCCGGATGCGTTCGTGCTGTTTGTTGCCGCCGTACCGGTATAAGTCAGGGCAGTGGCGATGGAATTCGCTGAGACTGAGATATCTCCAGCCGCGCCCGAAGTTGCCGACACCAGGCTCAACCGCGACCCCGATGAATCGGTAATAACGTTCGCCATAATTCCCGCCCCGGACGCGTTGATGGTCGAGGCGAGACCAGCCAGCGTGTTGTCGGAAGAGTTCAGCGTGATGGGCAGCGCGGTTCCATTGGCTGCCTGCAGCGTGATGGAGCCAGTCAATGGAGTCGTGGCACTGGCGATCGGGGCCAGATACCCGCTCGAGGTCTGGGCCAGGTTGGCCACCGTCACGGTGTGGGTTCCCGCGATCGCCGTCGAAGTGGCTGCGGTCAGCGACAGCACATTGGTGTCCGAACTGGAGCCGGTCTTCTCGGCCAGAATTCCTTCCAGATTGGTCAGCGAACTCATGTCATTCGAAAGATTCGAGAACAGCGTACCCAGGCTCGAGATCGCCGTATCCTGGCTCTCAAGGGACGTCAACTGCGTCTTCCAGGGCGTTTCCACGTTTTGCAGATTGCTCACGATCGAGGCGACCGTTGAGCTTACGTCAAACCCGGCGCCGCTGGTCGGAGATCCGAAACTTAGCCCTACCGTGCCCATACCGCTCCTCCGCACTTTAATAAAGCAGCCGAACAACCAGAGGGTTTGAAGCCGGATTGGAAATCCCTCATGGCCGCCCGAAACCATTCGCATTACGCAAAGAAGGGCACCCTTTGCAGGACGCCCTTCTCTGGTTAGTTGTTTGTCTCCCGGATTACTGGAGCAGCTTGGTTACTTCCTGCGACATGCTGTTGGCCTGGGCCAGGGCGGAGATGCCGGTCTGGCTCAGGATTTCGTACTTGGACATGTTGGAGGTTGCCGAGGCATAGTCAGTGGCCTGCACCGCGTTCTGCGCTGCGACCACGTTCTGTTGCTGGGTGCTGAGCACGGAACTGACCGCATTCAGCGTGTTGGTTTGTGCGCCGATGTAGCCGTCCTGTGCTGCTACATCCGTGATTGCCGAGTTGAGCGCCGTGAGTGCAGCCTGAGCGTCTGCCTGGTTGGACAGATCGGAGCTGGATAGTGATACGCCGGCCGCGTCGGAGTAGCTGATGGTGGCGATGCCGCCGGTACCGTTCTTGTCGGAAGAGTAACCGGCAACGGCCGTCCCGCCGCCTGTACTGGTATCTGCAATCGTGCCACTCACACCAATGCTGTAGTACGCCGAAGAGGTGACGCCGTTGTTGGCGGTGCTGAAGGTGAGCTCGTCGGCGGCAGTTGCGGAGCCGTCATAGGCAGCGGCGATCGTCGGCAAGATGGTTGTCGAGGTGGCTGCCACCAACGGATTCGATGAGCTTGAGGTGCTGGGAAGCACGTTGCTGGCTGTGGCGTTGTCGGAGTTAGCTGAGGTGAAGGTGATGGCTGTTCCGGAGGAGTTGAGGTTGGCCTTGACACCGTAGGTGCCCTGGTTGATCGTCTGCGCCAGGTCGGCCATCGTGTCGGTCTTGGCGTTGCCTGTGCTTGTGCCAAGTTTGATGGTTTCCGTGCCGAGGGTGAGGGTTCCTGCCAGTACATCGCTCGAAGCGCCATCTTTGGTCGAGTTTTCCGGCAGAGATAGGGTACCCAGCGTGGTTGAGTTGGCGGTGCCGGCGGCGGTCGGCGTATCGGTCAGGGCCAGGGTAGTGGCGATGCCGGTACCGTAAACCTGGTTGTCAGCGACTGTGGCGTTGGTTCCCGAGAGCGTCATCGTTGTACCGTCTTGGCTGACAGTTGCCGAGACGCCGAGGAGGGCGGCGGTGTTGATGGTTTGCGCGAGATCGGCGAGGGTGTCGGTCTTGTTGCTGCCGGTCGCTGTGCCTAGAGTGTAGGCCGTACCAGCAATCGTCAGTGTTCCGCCGGTCAGGACGTCGTTCGCGTTGGAGAGGGTGACGGTGCCGAAAGCGCCTGCGGCAGCGCCGGTAGCGGTCTGCTGCACGACCGCGGTTCCCGTCGATACCGCGCTGTCCTGAAACTTGCTGTTGGTGGCCAGCGTCGTTGACGGGTTAGCAGCTAAGGATGCCGTCGTCTTAAACGTCACCACATTGCCGGACACGGTGGCAGCTATATCGTCGGCAGCCAACGTAGCCGTATTAGCGGTATTGCTTGAACCGAAGATGCTCGCGAGCGTACCGCCATCCAGGTTGATATCGCCGGCGGTGCCTGTCGTGCCCGCCCCAAGGACGAGGACGCCGGTAAGCGTATCGGTGGCCGCGTTTGTCGTCAGAGTGGATATCACGGTGCCGACGGTGGTCACCGCGTCTGCGCCCGCGACGAGATTAATCACGCCCGGCGTAGCCTGGGTATCGACTGCGCTGGTGGTGTTGACAGTTACCGCGGAGTTTGCCGTGGTGAATGTCATGAGCGTTCCCGCAGCCTGCGAGATGCCATTCTGTCCGTTCTGGGACGCGGTGTTGATCGATGCTGTGACCCCATAGCCGGCCGCGTTGATGGTCGACTGAAGGTTCGCCAGGGTATCGGTCGAGTTCGCTGTACCCAGGGTAATCGCGTGGCTCGTACCGTCGGAGCCCTGGATGGTGAGTGTACCGCTGAGCGCATCTGTGGAATTGGAAACCGTCAGAGCGCCGACTACGCCGGCTCCATTGCTGCCGGTGGTATTGACGCCAACTCCTGCACCGGAGATGATGATGCCGGTGTCGGTGCTGTTCGTTTCAAGAGCGCTGTTGGTGTCGTTGGCCTGCACCGCTGTCGCAGTCGCCGCACCGCCAGCCGCAGCTGCCGTTCCGAAGGATGCCGTCAGTCCCAGACCGGAGTTGTTGATGGCGCTGATCATGCCCTGCGCGGTGTTGGCATAGTTGGTGCCTGCGCCCACAGCGATATTCGTGGTCGCCGTAATAGCCGCGCCGTTGTCGCCCTTGGCAAGATAGCTGACAGCCATGGTGGTGGTGGCGTTGACAGCGCCCAGGCTATCGGTGATGGCAGCATTCGCACCCGCTTTGGACAGGTCGACAAACACATTGCTAGTGCCGTTGCTGTAAGACATCGCACCCGACGAGTCGCCCACGTTGGAGGATGAGAGCGTGCGAATATTCAGGTCGTCGACTGACGCGCCGGCTGTGGAAGAGTCTCCAGTGTAGATGTTGGTGTTGGAGCCGAAGACCGCGGTCCCGTTATAGGTGGTCGTGGAGCCGATGTTCGAGACTTCGGAAAGGATGGACTGGTATTCCTGGTTCGCAGCAGTATCCTGCGAGGAGTTGAGGGTGCCGTTCGAGGCTTCGGTAGCCAGCGTCACGGCCCGGTTGAGCAGGCTTGTCACTTGCGATAATGCACCGTCGGCTACTGTCAGCAGGCCTACGCCTTCAGAGGCATTGGTCTGGGACTGGGTGAGGGCTTGCGAGTTGGCCTGAAGGCCATCCACCAGCGAAAGGCCGGCAGCATCGTCCGCGCCAGAGTTGATCTTCGATCCGGAAGACAACTGCTGCAGCACGGTATTCAGGCTGTTAGTGGTGTTATTCAGGTTGTTTTCCGCATACATTGCGGACAGATTATTTAAGACACCCAGCGACATGGGGTTCTCCTTTTGGATGCGTTGATTTACGGCACTCCACCCGCAAGCGCCCCCATGGTCTGTATCTATCCTGGGTGGCTGTTTGCGGCTTGGGAGCCGTCGCATCTGGCCCATTCTTCGGCATGGCAGTTATGGACTTTATGGATTCGTCAATTGTGTCCCGCCTTGTACACTTTTGAGCTGTATTGACTAGTTTTTTAACCTTTGTACCTGCTCGCCGATAACTTCCGCATAGGATGTGAACGGCGATGATCGAACTTACTCGTCTCAATGGCAATCCCATCGTTCTGAACAGCGATCTCATCAAGACGGCCGAGGCATCGCCTGACACCATGCTCACGCTTATTAATGGTGAGAAGCTGATTGTTCGTGAGAGCTGCGCCGAAGTTGTGGAGAAGGTGCTTGCGTATCGTGCTTACCTGCTGGCCGCGGTGGCAGGTCGTGTGCCTCCGCATGCAAACATGCAGCAGGCGGTTTCTATCTCGAGTCTCCACATAGTTGATGCTCCCAACCCGGTGCCATCGCGACGCGATCCGGCTCTCGATCACTGAAGAAAATCATCTGGCATCTCCGCCTCCAATCTTTCGAGGAGCAAGTCATGGATAAAGCAAGCATTGGCGGAGTAACGTTGGCGGTTGTTGGCATCGTCGCCGGCTTACTGCTGGAAGGCGGCAACCTGGGCCAGATTTTGCAGCCCACAGCGGCGCTCATTGTTTTTGGCGGAACGATGGGAGCGGTCCTACTGCAGTATCCGCTCTCAACGGTCATTGCAGCGTTCAAGGGCCTGGCAAATGTCTTTACCGGACCCCGCAAAAAGAATGACGAACTGATCGGTACCCTGATATCTTTCGCCAACAAGGCGCGCCGCAGCGGAGTTGTTTCTCTCGATCGAGACCTTCCGAGTATCGAGGACCCCTTTCTGAAGCAATCTCTCATGCTTGCCGTCGACGGCACCGAACCGACCGAATTGCGCAACATCATGCGGGTCAGCCTCGACTCCACTATGGAAACCGAGGAGAGGCTTCCCATGGTGTTCGAGTCTGCCGGCGGGTTCTCACCTACTGTCGGCATCCTCGGCGCGGTCCTGGGTCTCATTCAGGTGATGCAACATCTCGACAACATTCAGGAAGTCGGCCGTGGAATTGCAGTAGCCTTCGTGGCCACCATTTATGGGGTCGGCGCCGCCAACCTCTTCTTCCTCCCTTTCGCCGGCAAAATGCGCATACGCCTGCATGAAGTGCACCAGAGCCGCGAAATGATGCTCGAGGGCGTAATCTCCATCCTCGAAGGGATGAATCCGCGCATGCTCGAGGTCAAGCTGGCAGGATTCCTGGATGACTCGAGGCCCGCCAAGCAGGAACGAGTAGCATGAGCCGACGGGCGCGCAAGAGTTCATTGAGCCATGATCGCTGGCTGGTCTCGTATGCCGATTTCATCACTCTTCTGTTCGCGTTCTTCGTTGTTCTTTACGCCTCATCGAAGGCCGATGAAAAGAAGCAGGTACAGGCAGCTCATTCGATTGAATCCGCCTTTCGCTCGCTCGGCATCTTTGCCGATACGCGCCGCAAGCCGGAGGGCCCCACAGCCGAGCCTGAAGGCGCTGACCAAGCGGTCATCCCCATGAACGTTGTGATGGGCGAAGATGTTCTGGCTCCCGCAAAAGTAAAGGACGATCTCGAAAAGATTCACCGTGAACTGCAGCAGAAGCTTTCCAACCAGATCGCACAACACACAGTCGCCATTCAGATGGGTCGAAACGGCCTGATCATCCGTCTGCGCGAGGCCGGATTCTTCAGGTCCGGCTCCGCGACTCCGCAGCCGGAAACCCTGGCCACCCTCCGTGAAGTGGCCGCATCACTATCGCAGACTCCCTACGATCTTCGCATCGAAGGCCACACCGACAACATTCCCATCCGCACCGATGAATTCGATTCCAACTGGGAGCTCTCGACGGCTCGCGCCACGCGCATCGCCAGGATTCTCCTCGACCAAAACACAATGCCGCCCGACCATGTTTCCGCAGCTGGCTATGCCGAGTTTCACCCTGTCGCGTCCAATGCAACTGCGGAAGGCCGCGCCGAAAATCGCCGCGTGGACCTTGTCGTAATGCCGCGATCCAGTATCGATCTCTCTGCGCCCAATCTTTCCACGTCCAGCCTCCCTCGCTCCACCGGCGCCTGGCAAAGAATCACCGATGATAAATAGCATGTTGATCGAGAGAGTTCGTCCCGCTCTCATGTCAGCGGCTTTAGATCGCCAAGCACGGTCGGAATCAGTTCCGATACTGTCGGATGAATATGCATTGCGCGCTGCAACGTAGTGTACGGGCTTCCCGCATACATTATGTCGAGGATGCAGTGAATTGCTTCGTCCCCACCTGTTCCCAAGATGGCCGCCCCAAGAATCTTCTTGCTCTCAGCATCTACGAGCACCTTCATAAAGCCCTTGCTTTCGCCCTTCTCCACCGCTCTTCCAACTTTGGTCATCGGGCGGGTTCCAATCAACGCCGGCTTGCCCGTCTGGCGAACTTCCGCCTCAGTCATTCCAACACGTCCCAGCGGCGGATCGATATAGACCGCGTGCGCCTTTATCCTGTCGCTTACGCGCCGAGGGTCGTTGTCCAGAAGATTGGCGGCCACAATTTCGAAATCGTTATAAGAGGTGTGAGTGAACGCGCCTTTCCCATTGCAGTCCCCCATCGCCCAGATGCCGGAAACGTTCGTGCGCAACTCATCATCCACCAGGATGTACCCGCGCTCGTCGGTCTGCACTCCAGCTTTCTCGAGGCCAAGATCATCCGTGTTGGGTCTGCGTCCTACGGCCAGCAGCACATGGGACCCATGCACCTTGGGATCGCCCGTATCGCAACTCGTATGAACAAGCGGGCCCTTCTCGCCGCGTTCGAATGCGATACACTCCGCGCCAAGGCGAACATCAATCCCTTCCGACTCCAGAATCTCCTTCGCCGCCGCCGAGATGTCTTCGTCTTCATGCAGAATGAGCCGCGGACTCTTTTCGACGATGGTTACTTTGCTGCCAAAGCGGCGAAACATCTGCGCAAACTCTAACCCAACGTAGCTACCCCCGACCACAACCAGGTGCTCTGGCACTTCCTCAAGCTCCAGCATGGAGGTATTCGTCAGATAGTCGATATCATGCACGCCATGCAGATCCGGGACAACGGCACGTCCCCCCACGTTGATGAAGATTCGATCAGCGCTGATGATCTCCGCATCGACTTCGATCTCATGAGCGGAAACAAACCTGGCCGGAGCATGGAAGACCGTGCACTTGTCCATATCACGCAACCACTTTTCAATCCCGTCGCGGGACTTGGCCAGAATCGATTCCTTGCGCGCTTTTACAGCTTTCATGTCCACCTGAATCGATCCATCAATGTGGACGCCGAAATCGCCGGCGCGGCGCGCCAAGTGCGCTGCGTACGCGCTGGCGACCATGGTCTTGGTCGGGATGCACCCGGTGTTGACACAGGTGCCACCGAACAGTTTTCGTTCAATCATGGCTACGGTCTGGCCTGATTGCGTCAAACGTCCGGCGAGCGAAGGACCCGCCTGTCCAGCGCCGATAATGATGGAATCAAAGTGACGGCTCATTGTTCCCCCTGGAAACTAGAAACAGCTGGCACCGTTGAAGGTGCGCCTGCGGTGATCATCTCTTCAGATGCTTCCAGTCAGTCTGGTGTCTCCATTTTTCAAACGCTTCGGGAAATATGTCTGTGGCAAGGGCTTGCCGGCGCGACCTACTCGACTCCCAATATTTTCACAATGACCCGTTTTCGCCGCTGTCCGTCGAATTCCGCATAGAAAACCCTTTGCCACGTTCCCAGATCCAGCTTGCCGTTGGTCACCGGCAGCGTAGTCTCATGGTGGAGCAGCAGTGCCTTCAAGTGCGCATCGCCGTTGTCCTCACCCGTCTGGTGGTGCTTATAATCAGGCCGCGCGGGGGCAAGTTCCTCCAGCCACTTGCCGATATCCTCAATCAGCCCGCTTTCCAGATCATTTACATAAATTGCCGCCGTAATATGCATCGGTGAAACAAAGCACAGGCCGTCTTTGACACCGCTGCGCCGGACTATTTGTTCCACCTGGTCGGTAATGTGAACCATCTCCCGCCGCTTTTTGGTTTCAAATACCAGGTATTCCGTGAAACTCTTCATAGCATCGCCTCTTTACGCGTGTCGGGTAAACGCCGCACGTTCCCTTATCCTAATGACAGCCGTGACCGAAGCCAACGCCCCAACCGCCGAATTGCTCAATCAGCGAGCCCTTGATCTTCTTGCCGCCGGGCAGGCAGCCGAGGCAGCCATGTCCTTTCGTGCCGCGATTGCATTGGGCGCCGAGAAAACCGAAGCTCATATTGAAGCCCATCACGGCCTGGTGCGCGCCTTGCGTGACGCCGGACAGCTTGAGCAATCCATCGCCGCCGCGCTTGCTTTGACCGCCATCACTCCCGCCGACCCGTTGGCGCATACAGCACTGTCGATCTCGCTGCAGCGCGCCGGTCACGTGCCACAGGCCGAGGTTGCGGCGGCTCGGGCCCGCATTCTCGAATGGAAATTGCAGCTTCAGTCTCCGCCTGGCGAGGACTCCCTGCTGTGAAGGGTCGCCCCTCTCCGGCTGAGCGGCTGCGGTCCATGCACGATCTTCTCGTCGCAGCCTACGGCCCGCAGTATTGGTGGCCTGCCGACAGCCCTTTTGAAGTGATCCTGGGCGCCTATCTCACCCAAAACACCGCATGGAAAGCGGTTGAGCGCTCCCTCGCCAACCTGCGCAATGCCAGCATGCTCACTCTCGACGGATTGCGCGCAATCCAGACTGCGGAGTTGCAGACCCTGATTCGCCCATCTGGCTTTCCCACGCGCAAAGCGCCGGCACTCAAGGCATTCGTGGCGATGCTTGATGAGGAATTCTCGGGCTCGCTGGAAGTTCTTGCGGGGATGCCAACGTCTGTCCTTCGCCCGCGCCTTCTCGCGCTGCCCGGCGCCGGTCCGGAGACCGTGGACGCCATCCTGCTCTATGCTCTCCACCATCCCGTTCCCGTAGCCGACGAATATTTACGCCGCATCGCCGAACGCCATCAGCTCCTCGTCGCGCCGCAAGGCCGCAATCGCAAAGGCTATGAATCCCTCGCCGACCTCACCAGCCAGGCCTTCGCCTCCGCTCCAACTGAGGACCGTACGCAGCTCTTCAATGAGTTTCACGCTCTCACCGTCGCCGTCGGCAAGTCGCACTGCGGGGCCACGCCGCGCTGCCACGGCTGCCCACTCGCCTGTGATCTTCAATGGATAAACGCATCTCGAATGAATTCCCAAACGTCCTAGGTCAGCCCCAGATATTGCACCTGAAGCGCCGTGCAGTCGTCTTGCGCATGGTTGTGCGCCTGGAATCGGGCCACGTGTTCCAGAATGTCCTCGATATCGGGCAAATGCACAATCCGGTCCAACCCCTCATCGCCAAGCGCTTCGCCGGCCTCGTTCTCAGCTTCGACAAGGCCGTCCGTAACCAGCAAGAGCCGATCCCCGGCTTGCAGCGTGAAGTTTCCTGAGCAATACGTCACATCCGGCAGCAATCCAACCACCGTGTTGCTCTCACAGAGTCGCTCACGTTGCTCGCCCCGCACCAGCACTGGCGCAATATGCCCGCAGTTCAAATACTCCACGCGTCCATCCTTGTAGAGCTTCAGGAGCACCAGCGTCGCGTATTTCCCCACGCTCCGCGAATATAGAAACTGATTCAACTGCGCGGCAATCTCCGGCAGGCTCTGCCGTGAGAGCAACTGCGCGTGAATGATTCCCTGCAAGGTGGCAGCCACGATGGCCGCCGCAACGCCTTTGCCGGACACGTCCGCAATTCCCGCGCACAAACAATCGTCCAGCACGACGGCATTGAAAAAATCTCCACCCACCTCCAGGCACGGAATCATCTTGGCCTGCAATGCTGCCCACGGCAGCACCGGAAGCGCAATGCTCATGAGCCCGCTCTGAATTTTTGCCGCCACGGCAAGTTCTTCGCGCGCCCGGCGAGCCTGGTTTTCCGCCTCCGCCAGCAATGCGTTATGCAGCAGCGCAGCCGCCTCGGTCGCAATCGTATCCAGAAGCTGGTGATCCACCTCGCTCAGGTAGCCCGGGCCAATCCGGCTGTCCAGATACAGCAAGCCCAGAAGGGTGCTCTTTTCGCTCCCCATGTCCCGCTTGCGCAGCGGAATGCAATACACGCTGCGGATGCTGTTCGAGATCACGCTGTCCCACGCCGACGCGGCCTCGTCTCTCAAGGTGTCCCGAACGGAGAACTTCGAACCAGTCTCAATCGCTACCTGCATCGCCCGCCGGGATACCGTCCGATCCTCTTCAATCAGCTTTCCGTCGGCATTCAATCCGCGCGCCAGCTTCATCTGGTCGCCTTCCATCAGGAAGACGAATCCACGTTCCACCCCGGTAATCTGCAGCGTCAGTTGCAAGAGCGTGGTTAGAATCTCGCCGATCGCCCCTCCTGCATTCAACTGCCGTGCGGCGCTGAGCAGCCAGCTCAGTTTTCCAATTTCGCCGGTCGCGGGATGGCCCGCATCCGGTACGGGTGTCAATTCATGAAACGAAGAAAGCAACTCGCTCACAATCGTCATGTGGTCTGTGCTTTCCCGCGCACCTGCGGTCGATCGGAAGTGCAGCTTCAATCCCGCCAGGGAGCCCAGTTGCAGCACATCGCCGTCTTTGAGTGCCGCCTTCTCAATCCGCGCCCCATTCACGAAACTTCCGTGGGTGCTGCCCTGATCCAGCACCTGGTACACACCGTTTTCCCGCACAATTACCACGTGTCGCCGCGAGACGCGTGGATCGTGCAGCACCAGGTCCTGACCGGCCGAGCGGCCAATTGACGCGGAATCGCGATCGATAACGAAGGAGTGCTCTCCTTCGGCGTCGGTGTAGTTCAGCGTCGGGTTCAAAAGGGAAGGATTCATCGGACAAAACTGACTGTTGCCAATATAGCGAATTCAGAAGAGTTATGGAGATTCCCGGCCTTGGTTATACGGTCTGGCCCGCGATCACCTCGGCGGAATCGGCTTCAAAGCTGGGGCTATACCCCAGCCGTCGCCAGAAATCCTCGACCAGCGCTACCGATTCCGGCGTGGTGCGGGAAGTTGTTCGCAGCAGAATCGCCGCACCGGGATTCCCGGCCAAACTGCTCGCCTCCGCAGCAATCGCGACGCACTTGTCCGCGCGATAGGTACAGGCTGCGAGGTCCGCGATCGAAAGCCGTGTCGTCGGGGTCGCCAGCACCGTTCGCGGCGGAGCCATCCGGTCGAGCAGGCAAAAAATTTCCAGCTTCGATTCCAGTTCGTCCGGCACGCAGTCAATCGCCAGGTCCGCCTCGCGCACCGCGTCCTCGATGGTAGAAACAAAGGTTACGTTGGGCAGCGCCTCGGCACCAAGCTCTGCGCGCAGCGTTTCACGCGCGTGATGCAGATTGGTCGGCATCACGTCTTCAAGCAGCACGCGGAAACCCGCGCGGGCCGCGCACAGCGCAAGCCACCGGCCCAGCGGCCCAGCTCCGATTATGGCGACAGTCAGCAAGGGAACGGCTTATTCGGGCAACAGCGCGCGCGCCACATCCTCGGCGTTGGGGCGGGCCTGCAACAGATGCTCGGCCACGCGTGCGCGCTCGTCTGCGGTAAGCGTCGGAATCGTCGCCAATACCCGGCGCAGGGTCACGGCAACGTCGTCAATGTAGTTCATAAGGCGAATAGCTTCTCCGGAGAGCGGCATGGGTTTCCTCGGTGTGTGAAGTTCTCATCCATTGTAGGCGTTGTGGCGGGACCGGGGAAAGCTCCGCTCGCGATGAACTGGCGCCGGAATTCCCTTGAACCCCAATTCTTTTCGAGCTACCGTATTCGGAACGCTCTGCCTGCCATTGAAGCGGCGATTGCACCAGCCCGCGCGCGAAAGGACCCCCCGCATGCCAACCTCCCCTCCAGCACTTGATTCCGCCGACGCAAAACCCGAAACCCGCGTGGCCGCCGCCCCCGACTCCGACACCAACCCTGCCGGCAAATACCGCAAATCCATTCTTGCTGTCCTTGGAACCCTGCAGATCGCCGGCGTCCTTGCGGGTTCAGGCTTCATCGTCAAATTCGCCCGCGAAGACTTCCTCGGCGTCTCCTCCGGCAACTGGGACGTTTCCGATCTAGGCATGCTGGCCGGCTCCTTCGCTCTCAACAGCGCAACGCTTCTTTGCGAGTATGTCCTTCATCCGTTCGTTGCCATTCCGCTGGTGCTTATTCTGGGCGGCTACGTCTACGCCCAGAGCCGTCTTCAACGGTCAAAACCGCGTCTGGTCGAAGTTGTCCACATGGCGGGCTATGTAGTTCTTGCCGTCATCCTTGGAACTATCTTCCGCGCGGAGCAGGCGCCAACTCTCTACCTTCACGACTTCCTCATCACCAGCCCCAAAGACCAGCCGAATATTTCCCAGCAGACACCCGACTACAAGGCCACCAATAACCTCGTCCGCCTCATCTTCGGCTCCCGCGTAAAGCAGGATCCAACCCGCAGCACCGATTTCCCTATCCTCAATGGGTTTCCGCTCACCACCCAAAGCGCATATGACGCTCTGAACGCGAAGTACTCCAGCTCCATGCTCATCTGCCTCATCGCCTGGAACTTCCTTTTCACCACCGAAAGAAGAGGTCGCTTCAAGGTGCATGGAGCTGCCATCGTCGCGGTTTTTGTGCTGCTTCTCATCGTCGTCACCATCATGCTTCCCTACACCTACGGCAAACTCATCCATTCCACTGATTTCCCCTCCGCGACCGTCGAGTATAAGGACAGTTCGCCCGACCCAAAAAGCAATGGAGTCAAGCACCTCGAAGGCCCGCTCCTCTTTCAGGACAGTCAGACGATCGCCATTCTCTGGGCCAAGGAAGGAAAAACCGCCGTCGTCTATATTCCTGCTTCGGACGTGTTCCTGATGCGCCTGCATGGCACGGTGGACGCACTCACCTTCGTTCTCGGACGCCAGGCATTGCCCAAGCCGCTTCCGCCCCTCAACTAAGGCGTGGTCGGGACCTGTTGCTCAGAGAACCATCACCCTGCGCCTCTTCGGCGCTACAATCTGGGCATGGATAAGTCGGCGGAAGCAGTCGCACACCTGTTTGTGCGCGCCATCAACAGGCACGATGTCTCTGGCCTGGCGGACATGATGGCCAACGAGCACCGCTTCATCGATTCGCTTGGCAATGTCGTGGTGGGCCAACATGAAGCCCGCCGAGGATGGGCTGGCTACTTCGGGATGGTGCCGGACTACGCAATTACCATCTCGGAAAGCTATGGAGCCGGGTCCGTCGTGATTATGCTCGGAACGGCAAGAGGCACCTTCGTGCCCCCGCCGGCGCCTCCGTCTTACTTTCCCGTGGCGCAACCGAAAGCCGCGGAAGAAGCCGACAGGCAACTGAATCCGGAAAATGCGTGGAAAACTCCCATAGCTTTACGTGTGCTGGTTGAGAATGGCCGCGTGGCGGAATGGCGAGTCTACGCAGATAACGAACCTATTCGCGAACTAATGCGGAAAAATCTGAGTAAATAAACGCGCGGGCGGAATAAGCCAGATTAGCCAGGCACTTAGCTGGGAATTCTACAAAATAACTTCCCAAAAACAGCAAACCCCACTTATCGCTAAGTGAGGTCATAACTCGCTTCTAAATCACGTCCCGAGTTGCTGGTCCCAACCTTCAGCACTTCGCACCGCTCAGGAATTACTCCCTGCTCGACACTTGCATCCTGTGCTATACACGGAGTACTCCGTGGTCGACACCGAATGCCTGTGTTGGCCGCGGATTGCTCCGCGATCAACCCTTTAGCGCTTCGCCCCGCTCACGAATTGCTTCGTGCTCGACACTTGGCTTTCCGCTTCGTGCCTGGATTGCTCCTGGCTCGTCGCTTCCCGCCCTGCGTTGAACTCGGATTGCTCCGCGTCCAACCCTCCCGCTCTGTTTCAAGCTCGGATTTCTCCGCGCTCGTCCCTTCGCGTTTCGCCACGCTCACAGATTGCTCTGTGCACGTTGCTTGGCTTCTCGTCTCCCGCCCGGAGCGCTCCGTGCTGTCGACGTCCACCCGGAGCTACCCACCGATCACTCGGTGTGCAACCCTTTGCGCTTCGCACCGCTCACGAATTACTTCGTGCCCGACACTTGACCTTCCGTCTCCGGCTCAGATTGCTCCTCGCCTTTGACTTCCCGCCCTGCTTTGCCCACCGATTGCTCGGCGCTCATCGCTTGGCTCTCCCTGCCTGTCATGGATTGCTCCATCTCCGGCAGCGATAGCTCGCACCGTTCACAGATTACTCCGTGATCGACACTTGACGTTTTCATAACTCACGCGGATTGCTCCATGTTAGTTACTTAGTCCGCCCAGTGTTGCGCTCGGATTGCTCCGCGCTCAACACTTAGTGCTTCCTTTTGGGGCCAGTGGTAAGTCCATTCAACGCCACAGAGTGAAGATGCTTAGACTTACCTAGCAACCCGGAATGAAAGTAACTATGCTCTTTCTCGTTTCTCTATGTCAATTGTTAATTTTGTGGAAATCATACCATTTAAGTGGAAATCTTCTTGACTTGAAAAGCGCCGATTCCGACCGCATTTCAAGTAAGAACAAACCTTGCTGACTTCACGCTCAAACCAAGCCGTTCCTGGAAAGCAAATCAACCCGTAAGCAATTGATTCCGCGACCGATCTTCTGGCAACGCCTAGCGCATGTAATAAACAATCGCTGCACCCAGCATGGTCAGATTGAATGCGGCATGAGCAGCGGCCGCAGGCCAAAGTGAGCCGCTTGTGAGCCGAATCACAGTAAAAAGAAGCCCCGCGCACGAGAAAAGCGCCAGCGCGATTCCTCCGGAGACAAGGCGAACGTGAAATCCGGATGCATCGGACCAGATTGCATGAAAATAAAGATATGTGATTCCGAAAGCGGCACAATTCACCGCAGTGCCAACATAGGCGTTCCATCGGCGGGTAAATGCCGTTTGGATGAACCCACGAAACAGAATCTCGTCGGCGATCGGGGCGAACACGATCGCAGGTACCGCGAACAGCGCAAAAACCGCTGCCGGGTGCAACACACCGCGAAGCTCTACCAGGCGCAGATAGTCGCGCAGGCTCACACACCAGTTTTCCGGCGAGTCGCCATAGAGCAACATCCCCAATCCAAACGTCATAAGGCCGTAAACAGCTCCCGCCAGCGCTGCGAACGCCATGTTCGCCGTCGTAGCCCCCCGCTCGCGGAGCCCGATCTGGTAGCGTCCATTGGTTGTAAGGACTACAAACGGGATGGCCCACGCGGCTGCGTATTGCAGAAAGAAGATCGCCTGGGCTGGAAGGGGGCTGAACACCGCAAGAAAACGTGCACCGCCCAGCAAAAACGCCAGAAGCAGTGAGAGGGCCCACGGGGAGCCGACGGTGCGGGTCCAGAATGGCTTGAGAAATGCGGACCGATCAGGATTGGAAGACGCCTGTTCAGCGTTCATTAAGCCGGCTCCTGCCGGGGTGTTCCCAACAGGGTCGATTGTCTCCCGGTCGCAGGAATGAGTCAACGCCTACGTGAAAGTCCAGCATGGTGAGGAATTTGGCCACACGCAGCAGGGCGGCCCACCCTCCCACAAGGAGTGGACCGCCCATTTGCATTCCGGAATCTCTTGGTTCGCCTCCCGGAAATCCTTCATCTCGTCAACGAGTGCTTCATCGACAGCGTTCTGTATCGATCAACGACGCTCAACAGATTGTCGATCCCGGATTTGTCGCCTGGTTGAGGACTCTGGAAGCAACGCCGCCGGCAGCAGCGATTGTCGTCTGACGCCAGCTTGGAGAGCGTTCGCCCGCAGGCTGATCGGTCCTCGCCAATTCTTCGATCCAGTCGAGAGCCGCGCGCATTGCTTCTTCAGGGCCGTACATTTCAGATACAGCTTCGTAAAATGCCGCTAATTCCCTGTCTGCCTTTGCATGGGTCTCAGCGTCGGAGGAGAAAGGTACCTGTTGGGCATGAAGACTAAGAGCCACTCTTCTTTCGCGCATGACAATGGATGCCCCTTTCATCCCGCAGGGGGGGAGTACTTGGCGAGGTCGGGGTTTCTCTCCCGCGAAATCATTGATCCAGCGTTGGAAGAGCACCGCTGGCCCCCAATCGCAAAGGGAGCCGAAGTGACAATCTCTCGTTTTCGAATTATGCACGGGATTCCTTCCCTTCCATCAGCATCGTGTAGTCATGCGATCTACAAAGTTCGCTTGAAGAGCGGCGTTGCCAACAGGAGCGTGGCAATACCGAAGGTGAACAAGTACAGCAGATCGAATCGAATTGCCTCAAAGCCGCCATCCTTGAGCAGGATTGCTTTGAAACCGTGAACGCAGTAAGTGAATGGATCCACAACCGCAATCGCCTGCAACCACTTGGGAAAAGCCGACACCGGAAACACCGCGCCGGATGGGAAAAACAGCAGCGTGTTTAAAACGCCGAACATCGCGCGCGGCACCAGGGGATCGTCCACTCGCACCATCATCAGAAACATCATGCCGTTGAACGCCAGCGAGGTCGCGACAATCATCAGGAAGAGTTCCAAGTCCGCCACCGGATTGAAAATTACGCCGAGTCCCGCAATCAGCGAGCCGATGACCGTCAGGCTTATTCCAGCCAACACCGCCTTTGCAGCGCCCGCCATGTTCAGGCCCATGACTAACTCGAGCTTGGTAATTGGAGTTACGAGATAACCCTCGTGTACGCCGCGCGCCTTGTCGTCGATGTATAACATCCCGCCACCGATCATCACGGAGATATACATGGACAAGGAGATTGTTCCGGCAAGGAGAAATTTCATATAGGAGACGTAAGGATAAAGCTCCACAAACTGCAGCGCGATGTTCGTAATTAACCTTGGCTGGATCACTGGGGCATTCAGCGCCTCAACGAGCGACTGCATCTCGGACTCGATGCTCGAACTGGTGAACTGGTCGGAGTTATCCACCACCAGTCCGAGCTTCGGCGCATCCTGCGCATACACCCGGCGCGAGTACTGCGCGGGAATGATAATGGCGGCATCGATCTTCCCGGTCTGGACATCGTTGCGCGCACTCCCTTCATCGCTGTAGTTGACCGTTGTAAACGTGGCGATATTCACGGCAATTGCGGCGCAGGCCTCGCGGATCCTTACTGCCTGCGGTCCGTGGTCGTAATCCACAATAGCGACTTTCGCTCCGCGAATTTTGCCGCCGTAAGCGTTCCCAAGAATGATCAACTGCACAATTGGCAGCATCATCGACATGATCATCAGAACCGGGGAGCGGAAGAACTTGCGCATCTCGCGCTCGAAAATGGCTAACATCCTGTTCATTGCTGATCTCCCGGACGGGGCGGCATGGTGAAGGCGTGGGCCTTCACTTGCTCATCGCGAAGCTGACGGCCCGTATAGTGGACAAACACATCATCCAACGTGGTGTTCTGAACACTAAGTGAGGTAAGTGTCTCGCCCAGTTGCGCGGCTAACTCGACTAACTGCATCGTGGTCTTCGAGCCCGACGAAGTTAGAACCCTGTAGAATCCAGCGGACTCGGCCTGCACGCTGGTAACTCCTTCCAAACCCTCAAGCCGCGATTTCCATTGCTCTGTCTCGCGGTCGAAGTGAACCTCCACCACGTTCGCGCCCGGCACGCTTTGTTTCAGCTCAATCGGCGTGCCTAATGCAACCAGCGTCCCATGATCCACAATCGCAATACGGTCGCAAAGCTTGTCTGCCTCTTCCATGTAGTGCGTTGTGATGAGCATGGTCAGGTTGCGCGTTTTGCGCAGATTGTCCAGCATCTCCCACACGGCGATGCGCGAAACAGGATCGAGCCCGGTCGTCGGCTCATCGAGAAAGAAAATGTGCGGGTTATGTACCAGGCCGCGCGCAATCTCAAGCCGGCGCCGCATGCCTCCGGAAAGCGTTTTGGTCTGCGCGCCGCGCCACTTTACAAGGTCAACAGCCTCAAGCACTTCCAGGATGTTCTTCTCGCGCTGTGCTTTGGGAACGCTGTAAAGCTTGGCGTAAATGCTCAGGTTCTCCTCCACTGTCAGATCCTGATCGCTCGTGAGCGCCTGCGGAATTACTCCGATCCTGCGCCGCACGGCATCGGGATCGTCAGCCACGTCGTAGCCTGCCACGCGCGCATGACCGCCCGTAATCGGGACCAGCGTGGTCATCATCCTGATCAACGTGCTCTTGCCTGCGCCGTTGGGCCCAAGAAGCCCAAAGATCTCCCCGTCAGCCACCTGAAAGCTCACGCCCTTGACCGCTTCAAAGGTGCCGTAGCGCTTCACGATGTTTTCGACTGCGATCGCCGGCACAGGGGCGTTTGCCAATCCCGAATTGTTTGTGGCTGGGCCTGTCACGGTTTCACCAGCTTGCTTTTCGGCACAAATACGTTGGCCGTCATACCCGGCACAAACTGCTCACCCGGGTTATCGATCAGCAGCTTGATCTGTACGGTCTGAATGTCACGCTTGGGACCGCCGTTGATGTCGCGCTGCGTGGCAAAGTCGGCCTCTGATGCCTTGGAGATTACCTTGCCCTGGATCTCTCTGCCTGAAGGCATGACCACGCGCAGTTGATCACCCAGTTGCACGGCATCCGCCTGCGTTTCAGGCAGCGGCGCGTACACCCAGGTCTGCGTCAGGTCCATGATGGTCACGATCGTCGCGCCCATCCCGACTACCTCGCCCTGCCGCGCCGCCCGCACATTCACCCGTCCGCTTACCGGAGCAAACACTTGCGAGTAGCCCACCTGCACCTTTGCCTGCTCGGCGAGCGCTTGCGCATTTTCGACCTGACCGCGCGTCTCATCCACGGTCCGCGCTGCTACGTTGGTCAGCAGTTCATGAGCATGCGCCTGCCGCAGCGATGCTTCAGCGGCTGCTACTGTGCTTTTTGCCGCATCCACCGCGGCCTTTGCAGCGTCCAGGCTGGTTGCCGCATCGTCTTTGGCCTGCTGGCTCATGATTCCCTGCTGCGCCAGAGCGACCGTACGGCTGGTATCAGCCTGCTGGTGCGCCAAATTCGCTTGCGCCTGCGCCAGCGACGCCTTCGCAACCGTCAACTGTGCTTCGGCGTTTACGGTTGCACTCCCCGTTTCTCCGCGGTCCTGACTCTCTGTCACTACACTTTCTGAGAGCTTCCACTTCTGGCTTGCAGCCGTGGCTTCGGCAGCCTTGCGCGCTGCCTGCAGATCGTCGCTCTCAATTACGGCGATCAACTGCCCCGCTTTCACTTCCTGGCCTTCATCCACCGTCAACGTCTGAATTCGCCCGGGAATCTTGGCGCTCACCAGCACCTCGTTGGCGTCTACAGTGCCTATCATCTCCAGGTCTGCTGACCGGTGCGTGGTCGTCAGGTACCAGGCCAGCGACCCGGCGGTCAGCACACCCAAAATCATGAATACTCGATTGCGTGCGTTCACTTTTGCCTCACTTCATCTGTCTTTCTTACGTCAATTTCGTGTCTCTGGTTACCGCGTTTGCCGGCTCCCAGCCCATGTACGTCAAACGGCTCCGGCTCTGGCATCGGTGTTCTCGCCAACACCAGCTCCGCAACCCGCGCCCCATGCTCCCTATCGTTGAAAATCGTCTTTCCCAGGTACTCAATGGCAACCTTGCGCCGAAACTCCAGCTTCGACCGCTCAACAAGGTTCATCCCCGTCAACAGCCCCATCACCGGCGCGGAAAGAAAGTAGAAGACATTCGCTCCCAGGGCCGCATACATGATTTGCCACTCGTCCACATCCACAAGCTCCTTCGACGCGCGCCCTTCCTGGTAGACCGCTTCAAGTCGCCCCATCATCGGGCGAAAGACCTTCTCCACAAGCGGCGCGGCGTTCGGTTCCCCGTCCCGCAGGCGCATCATCTCCTGCTGCATCAGGCTCTGGAATCCTCGCTGGCTGTGAATCCGGTCAAAATGATTCAGGGCAAACTGCACCAGGCGCTCACCGGCCGAGCGATCCGATTCAATAGCGGCCAAACCGCTCGTCACTACCCGGTTCGCCACCGACTCAAGAGCCGCATCATAGAGCGCCTGTTTGCTTTGGAAGTAATAGTAAAGAAGGGCTTTATTGACCCCGGCCGCTTCGGCAATCTGCTCTGTACGCGCTCCGGCCAGACCGTTAGCGCTGAACTCGTTCACAGCGGCTTCAAGAATGCGAGCGCGGGTTTGGTCGGCTCGGTCGGCTTGGGTTCGGGATGGAGTTGTATTCATCATTGTTAACTAACCGGTTAGTTTTTAACTAACTGGTTAGTAAACTACCGGACCGGGAAGGAGAATGCAAGCCCTTTCCGAAAAATAATCTGTGGAATTTACCCGAGTCCCGATCCGGGAAACGCCCTCAATTGTTGCGCAGGGCGACCATCGGGTTAATGCTGGAAGCTCTGCGAGCCGGCAAGTACCCCGCCAAAACAGCTACAGTCCCAATCAGAACCACCATGCCGCCGAACGCAATCGGGTCACTCGGCGCCGTATTGAATAGCAGCGCGGCAATCGCTTTGGACACCAGCAGCGACACAAGGGCACCCACGCCGATACCGATTACGGCGAGGCGAAGGGTTCTGGAGAGGACACTGCCGACGACGATGGATCGGGATGCGCCAAGGGCCATGCGGATGCCTATTTCCTGCGTGCGCTGGGTGACTGAGTAGGAGATGACGCCATAGATGCCGAGGGCGGCGAGGATTATGCCGAGCGTAGCAAACGCCGCAACCAGCAACATGAAGAACTGTCGCGACGAGTTGGCGTGGTTGACCAGCGACTGGATGGGCTTGAACTCCGCAGCCGGCTGCTTCGGGTTCATGTCGCGCAGGGTGCGGAGGACGTTTCCGGCCAGGCTCGCCGGCGGCAGCGTGGTGCGGATGACGAGTTGCGCCTGGTTCGGGCTCGCCTGGATGAACGGGTAGTAGATTTGCCAGCCGGTGTCACCCTCGGTGGTTTCCTCGTGGACATCGTCGACCACACCGACGATCTGCGAGCCGTTGCCACCTGTGTCAAGCATCTGGCCGATGGCGTTGCCGTTGGGCCAATGGGCCAGTCCAGCCAGATAATTGGCGAGGGCCTTGTCGATCATGACAACATTCTGGCTCTTGGGTCCGTCGGCCCAGGTAAAGTCGCGACCCTGGACGCGGGTGCCCATGGCGCGCAGATAGCCGGGCGTAACGACGTAGACGAGGGGTGAACCGGGGCTCTGGTCAGGATGCTTGACGCCTTTGGGCCAGGGCATGCCCCAGGCGCGATTCTGGCCGAGCGGCAGGTAGTCGCTGATGCCGGCTGCCTCCACGCCTGGAATAGCGCTGACGCGGGAAATCACCTCCTGAAAGATGGCGGCGCGCTTTTGAGCGGCCAGCGAGCCGTCTTTATCTCCAGGCACGGTGTCGTCGTACTCCACCTTGACGGCGGCGGCGCGCTCGGGCTGGAAGCCGAGATCGACATCGAGGACGTGAAGGAAGCTGCGCAACAGCAGGCCCGCGCCAACCAGCAGGACACAAGCCAGGGCGACTTCGGAAACAACGAGGATGGAGCGGATGCGATCATGCTTCCGGCTTTGTCCCGAGCCTTGGCCGGAGTCCTTGAGCGTCTCGTAGAGGTTGCCACCGGCCATGCGTAGTCCCGGTACGAGACCGAAGAGAACAGCAGCGGAGATGGCGATGAGAAGCGTCCATGCCAGGGCTGCGCCATCGATGTGCAAGGTGCTCAAAAGCGGCAGGGCAATGGCGCCCTGATGGGCGAACCAGGAGACGAGGATATAGGCGAGGCCGAGACCGAGGACGGCGCCGGAAAGCGAAAGTATGAGACTTTCAGTAAGGAGTTGGCGGACGATGCGGAAGCGGGTTGCACCGAGAGCGCCGCGCATAGCGAACTCCTTTGAGCGCGAAGCGGCGCGGGCCAGCAGCAGGTTCGACAGATTGACGCAAGCAATCAGCAGGATGGTGCCGACAGCCGACCAGAGGACGACGAGCGATCGGTGCAGTTTACCGCTGACGTGGTCTTTGAGAGGAACGGGCACGACTCCGCCTTCGCCGTTTTTCCGAGCATAGGAGCCGCAAGACAAGGGACGGTTGTTGTTCCAGCACATGTGGGGCGCGGCAGCTTCGGCATCTTGCTGAGCCTGGGCAAGCGTCACACCGGGCTTGACGCGGCCGATCATGGTAATGATGTTTCCCCAATTGCGGGGCGGGCCGTAGAGGTTGAGGGGAGTGATGGCGTCCACCTTTGCACCGGGAGAAAACACTGCGCCAAAGTCGAAGTTCCTGGGCAGCACGCCGATGACGGTGGCTTGGGTGCCATTCATGTCGAATGCCTTGCCCACGATGTCGGGATCGGCGTTGAACTGAGTCCGCCACCACGCGTCGCTGATGAGAATGACGGGGGCTGCGCCGTTGAGCGCATCTTCAGGCCGGAACGCGCGACCCATGGCCGGCTCCACGCCGAGAAGCTGAAAGAAGTTCGCAATGACATCGATGCTGGTTGCTGGGATGGGAGCGCCACCGCGATTGAGGCTGAGATTACCGGGGCCGGAGAAGGCGAAGTATCCGGTCACATCCTGAAACGAATGGCTGTAGGTGCGGAATTCATCGTAGGCGTCGGTGGAGTAGGTGGCGCAAGACTGGCCGCACTTGGTGGGAGGCGGCGCGATCCACATCAGGCGGTCGGCATTCTGGAAGGGCAACGGCCGCAGCAACAGGGTGTTCACTACGCTGAACACCGCAACGTTGGCGCCGATGCCGAGCGCAAGAATCAAAATGGCAACCAGCGTGAAGCCTCGATCGCGGCCTAGGGAGCGGAGTGTGTGGCGGATATCCTGCATCAGAATGTCGAGTTTCATAAGTCCTCGCGCTTCGCGGTGTTGGTGTTTCGCCATGTCGAGCCCGCCAAAACGGACCAGGGCCTGCCTGCGCGCTTCCCTGTAGCTGAGGCCACGCTGCAGATTTTCTTCAATCGCCATCTCAAGATGCGTGGCAATCTCCGCCTCCAGATCTGCATCCAACGGAGGCTTCTTCAAAAAAGAACGCACCCGGGCCACGGCCCTGCGCACAGTGCTCATCCGAGCCTGCCTTCAGCCGGCATGGCAAGCACTCGGCCCATCACGTCTGATAATCTCTGCCAGTACTCTGCGTCTTTTGCCAGCTGCTTTCTTCCGCTCTCCGTGATCGAGTAGTACTTGGCCTTGCGGTTGTTGTCGGACGTACCCCATTCTGCGTCGATCCATCCATGCTGCTGCAACCGCACCAGCGATGCATAGATGGTGCCTTGGTTCAGCAACACCGCGTCTCCGCTCACCTGTTCAATGCGCCGCGCAATACCGTATCCGTGCTGCGGACCCAGGACAGCCAGCGTTTGCAGCACCATCAGGTCCAGCGTGCCTTGCAACAGGTCAAGCTTGATTTCGGCTTTGGTTGGGCCCATGCGCCCTCCTGTGTTGATCCCACACAAGTATGGCACAAGATATGTGGTCCTGCCACAGGAAAATGGCCGGACTACTGGCCGCTGCCAGCAGTCTTTTGCTGATTTTGAGAGTGGTCGTAAGCGGAGTTTTTAAGATTTGGCCGGGGGAGCCCAAGTGCCATACTGGTTCAACTATCCCTCAAGCGAAGAAGCTGATGGCCCTGCCTGAATCGGCCTCAATCGACGTGGTTGCCGCCTGTTCCGGCTCATCCCCTTCCGATGCATCTTCAATCAGCTCTTCTTCGTCATCTTCCGCGGCGCTCACCTGATTTCCGCCGCTCGGCGTGTAACTCTCGTCATCGGTCCTCGCCAGCTTTTCGATATCGGACAGGGCGGTGAGTTCAGATTCAGCAGGCCGGATCTTCAGCACCGGCAAGGCACGAATTCCGCTGATTGGGCTGATCTCCATGGTTCCACTCCATGCGAGACCTATCGGCACGGGGATGCAGATTCTTTAATTTTTTTGATGACTTTTTAGCGAATTCCGTACGCTCCTGGCAATCCAGGGCGCTTGTCGTCCCGAATCGAAGCTCTCCATGGATTCTACCGGCGCAACGCCAAATCCGAAGGAGTAATCAGGGCCGGCTGGGCCGCTGCCGGTTTGCGCGCCACCGTCTCCTGCAGCAGAGCCAGGCCTTGCGCCAGGTTCATTCCCGCCGGCACCGGCGCAAACCCGCCGCGCAGCTCACTGGTCTCCTTCGCAAACGACTTCACCAGTGCCCGACCCATCAAGTGCACTTCAAGCCGTGTCGTCTTCCAGTCGTTCGTGCTTACCTGGCTCCGTTCAAATTGAAACCACCCACCCTTGTACAGCCTGCCCAGAATCCCATAACCAAAATCCAGATTCTCCTGTACCCGTGCATCCAGCCGTGAGAGCCGCTTCATCCGCGCGTCCACCCAGAGTATGCCGCCCATCGAGTGGAATATCCGCGCCTCAATCGAGTGCGCCGGGTAGTCGGGATTCGGCCGGAAAACAAGCTTGTAGCACCCTTGCTCTTCCCCTGCGTAGGTGTAGAGAAATGCATCAGGCAAGAGCGCCAGGATTCTCCCAATCCGCTTTTCATCTTCCTCATAATCCTGCAGGTGCCGGGCCTGTTCTGAGGGCGAGCTTAACAGGCGCTCAAGCCGTGACTGTTCCTGCTGCTGCACTTCTGCGCTCACCGGACGCCCATCCGTAAGCGTCAGACGGCTGATCGGCCCGGCCGCGGTCTCAATTTGTTCCTCAACTCGGGTCTCTCTGGCCATGTGCCGCTCAATCCAATAGCGCCAGTAACCGTGGCTTTGATGGTCATTCAGCTCGTTGTACACCACCTCCCGCACCAGTTGCCCAGCCGGCATCAACGGCGGCGCCTGCTGGGCGTCTACACAGCCCACGCTCAACACCACAGCAAGAATCCCCGGAACTGTCCAAAGCACACGCATCCCATTCCCTCCCGACCGAAGGTTTGATGCCTGAAAGAAGTATGACGGCAGTGCGGTAAAGGATTCGCAAGCAGGCCGTGAATAAGCGAACAAAATGCACACAAAACCAAAGCGAATCGGAAAATCCCGGCGATTCCCGAACATTCCCCCACCCCAGCCTGCGCGCACACCTAGCCGTCACCGGACGCCGCTATTGTTAGACTGATTCCATGGTGGATGAACTCGAATTCCGAAAGCTGGTCGAAATTGCTCTAGATGGGCTCTTGCACCACTTGATTCTTCTGGAAGAGGACGAGGGCGCGGGTTTTGAAGTGGAAGGACAGGGTGGCCTGTTGAATCTGATCTTCGACGATCCGCCAGCGAAATTCGTGATTACGCCGAACACTCCGGTACGCCAGATCTGGATTTCAGCGCTCTCCACCAGCTTTAAGTTGGACTGGGACGAGAGGGCCTCCGCATTCGTCCTGCCACGCACCGGGGAAAGGCTGGAAGCCTTGGTCGACCGCTTGATCAAGGATCACCTGCAGTCCTGAGAGAAGGCCAGAGGGTCCGAGCACAAAAAAGGGGTCCGGCCAATGTGCGCCGGACCCCTTCATTTTGCTGGCTATTGCAGCGAATAGACCGTCTTCAGCACCTTGTCTGCGACAGCCTTTGGCAGTGGCGCATACGAGAGCGCCGAAACCTGGTCCTCACCCGAGGTGATAATCCAACTCAGCATGTCCTTCAGCACCTTGCCCTTGGCCGGGTCGGCAGACTTCACCGGGATCAGCAGCCAAGTAAAGCTCGAGATCGGGTAGGCATTCGCACCCGGCGCATTGGTAATCGAGACGCGATAGTCCGCCGGCATCTGCTTCACGCTGGCCGCCGCCTCGGTCACCCCACCAATCGACGCTTTGATCCAGTTTCCCGCCGGATTCTTCACTTCGCCGTAGCTGATGTGGTTCTGTAGAGCGTAGATCAATTCGATGTAGCCCAGCGATCCCGGCAACTGCCGGATAAGGCCTGCCACGCCTTCGTTCCGGCTACCTCCAACGCCCACCGGCCAGCTTGGCGATGCGCCTTTGCCCGGGCCGTTCGCCCAGTCGCTGCTGACTTTGCTCAGGTAGTCTGTCCAGATGTAGGACGTGCCGCTTCCGTCCGAGCGATGAACCACAATAATCTTCTGGTCCGGAAGCTTCACGCCGGGGTTGTCCTTGGCGATGCGCCCGTCGTTCCAGTTGGTGATTTTGCCCAGGAAGATATCGGCCAGCACATCTCCGCTGAACTTGATATCGCTTACGCCCGGAACATTGAAGGCCGGAACAGCCGCGCCCAGCACCGTGGGAATATGAACGAGCTTGACTTTCGATGACGCAATCTGCTCATCGGTCATCGGTCCGTCTGATGCGCCAAAATCCACCAGTCCCGCCGTCACCTGGCGGATTCCGCCACCCGATCCGATGGACTGGTAGTTGACCTCGACGCCCGGATGCGCGGCGCTGTACTCGCTGAACCACTTCGAATAGATCGGATACGGGAAGGTAGCTCCCGCTCCCGTCAATTTTTGGGCGTGGGCTGTACTCATGCCCAGAATCAACATCAAAACGGCAACCAAAGTTTTTTTCACTGAACGCTCCCTTGCAAGGTGAATACCGTCTTCGATTCTCTACGGCCAATGTTACGGGGATTTGAATAGCGAGTGGCTTTAGGTTGATAAATCGCTCGTTTGCACCGTCACACGCGTTTCGTCGCCATTTCGAGGCACATGGCCACCCTGCGCGGACTCCGCCAGCCTAAGTGTGAAGTGAAAAGCTGCGCCCGCACCCAACTCGCTCTCGGCCCAGATTCGTCCCCCGTGCGCCTGCACAATGTGCTTCACTATCGCCAAGCCCAGTCCGGTCCCGCCCGACTCCCGCGACCTGGCTTTGTCGATCCGGTAAAATCGCTCAAAAATCCGATCCAGATGCTCGTATGCGATCCCTGGACCGAAATCCTGTACGCAGAACTCTACTTCCGAATCCAGCAGCTTCGCACCCACGCGAATTCTTCCGCCGTTCTTCCCGTATTTCAGTGCATTCTCAATCAGATTCCCGAAAACCTGGTTCATCGCGTCCGGGTCCGCCATCACCGGAACCTCCGGCGCGCCCGACGATTCCAGCTCGACGTCAGAGTCCACCACCATGCCGCCCAGAGACTCAATCGCGTCCTGCACCAGCGCACTGGCGCGGATCGGCTGCGGCGTCACCTTGTAGTCCGGACTCTCCACACTGGCTAAGGCCAGCAGGTCCTCCGTGAGACGGTTCATTCGCGTAGCATTCTTCAGAATCACGCCCAGAAACTCGCGCGTCGTCTCCGGCTTTGGATTTGGATCCTCCACCAGCGTTTCCACGTACCCCTGAATCGAAGTCAGCGGGGTCCGCAGTTCGTGGCTGACATTGGCAATGAAATCCCGCCGCGACCGCTCCGCCGCCTCAATGCCTGTCACGTCATGCAGCACAACCAGCGCGCCGCCCGAGGGCAGCGGTGCGGCGTTGATCTCAAAAATACGTCCCGGCGCCAGAGAACTGGCGCGCCCAAAACGCACTTCGTGGTTCTCCAGAGCGCCGCGGATGCAGGCCAGCACATCGGGGTCACGCACCGAGTGCACCAGGGGGCGCCCGGGCCGAATCTGTGTGCCCGCAATCCGCTGCATCACCGCGTTCGACCAGCGCACATAGCCTTCCCGCGTAATCGCTACCACCGCTTCCTGCATTGAATCCAGCATGGCGGCCAGTTCCTGCCGGCGGCTTTCAATCTCCGCAAAACTCTGCCCAAGTTGCTCCGCTGTTTGGTTCAGGGCCGCTTCCATCGCGGAGATCTCATCTCCCTCGCTCTGTTCAAGCCGTGCAGTCAGCTCGCCATCAGCAATGCGGCGCGCAAACTCGACCACCCGCCGCAAACGCCCGGTCACGCGGCTCGCGGCCCATGCCGCCAGTGGCAGCGCAATCGCCAGCGCGATCAGTCCCGACCAGAACACCTCGCGCCCCAGCAGGCGCAGCGTCGCCCCAGCTGTGTGTTCCACCATGCGGTTGAAGACCAGCTCCATGACCACGGTGTGAAACACCAGCAGCAGGACAAACAGCCCCAACAGCTTGGTAAATACTTTTCGCGTCAATCGCCGCCGCTCCCATCCGGCGTCCCCCGGCAGGGCCCGGTCTCGTGATCAGGCCCTTGCGCGAGCCGCTTACTCGCCTTTCGGAATCTCAAAGCGATAGCCGGCTCCGCGCACCGTCTTCAAATAACGCGGGTTCTCCGGGTCGACCTCGATCTTCTCACGGATGCGGCGTACATAGACATCCACGGAACGCGGCGTGACAAACCGAGCATCGCCCCACACCGCATCCAGCAGGTGATCGCGGCTGAACACCCGCCCGGGGTGCCTCGCCAGGTAATCCAGCAGCCGGAACTCGGTGGCCGTTGTGGTCGTAAGCTCGCCGCGCACGCGCAATTGCATCGCGTTGGCGTCGATAATTACTTCTTCAAAGCTGATGACCGACGGCGTCGTTGGCCGCTCAAATCGCCGCAGAACGGCCTTGACCCTGGCCACCAGCTCACGCGTGGCAAACGGCTTGGTGATATAGTCGTCCGCTCCCAGTTCCAGGCCTAGAACCCGGTCGTTTTCGCCGGCCCGGGCGGTCAGGAAAATTATGGGAATCGTTGACAGAGCCGGGTGGGCCCGGAGGCGCCGGCAGACGTCGAGGCCGTCGCCGCCTGGCACCATAATGTCAAGCAAGAACAGGGCGGGCGCCTGCCGCTCGGCGTCCGGAATCAGGTTCGTTGGGGTGTAATAGAGCTTCGGAGTAAATCCCGCAGCTTCGAGATGATGCTGCACGAGCCGCGAAATATCGGCATCGTCTTCCAGAACAAAAACTGTTTGGCTCAAACGGTCAGCCCTCGCCCGCCGGCCGTTGGATTAGAAGTGCTAAGGCCGCACGGAACCACTCACAGATTAATGCAGTCAGGCAAACAAATTGCAAACGTTGTGTGAATTTGACGCCGGCGGGCGCCTCGGCCAAACCGGGTGTTCTTACCCCGGCTGCGTTACCGGCGGTTCGGATGGCACGGCCTCACTTGCCGCGCGGGCACGGTCCGCGCGGCGCTTTTGGGCCTCGTTCCTGGCTACCAAAAACAGCGACGTAAACGTGACCAAAACGAGCACGATCGCGGTTATCCCATGCAACTGCTCAATCTCCCCATCCACGTCCTGACCCACATCTTTGTAGAGAAGCGCGAGCCCTACGAACACAAACACCAGGTGCGCGCAAAACACACGCAGAGAAGCCTTCCCCAGGGTAAGAAACGGCTCGATTTTCACCAGCGGAATCAGGTACCGGCGCAGCCAGTAGAGAACCACGGTGAACGTCAATAGGTTCACCACCCGCAGCGGGCCGAGTTGCCATTTATCCAGTTGCAGGCCCAGCGCCTGCTGCGTCAAATGTGGTCCAAGCCATCCGTGGCGAATGCCTATGAAGAACAGGCATGCAGCCGCACAGCCGCCCACCACCCATCCGGGCAATCTCTTCAGCGGGGTCGCCCCCATTGCGGATCGCGCCCCAATCCACAGCCCCACGATCCAGACCATCTGCCACGCAAACAGGTTGAATGCTCCTGTCTCCTGCAAAGGAATCTGCAGATGGGTAAGGCTCACAATCCCGTTATGAACCAGGTCGCGCAGGCCAAACTGCGCCCACAGCCATACCAGCCCGCTGGCGGCAACAATCTTCCACCATCCAAACCGCTTCGCCGCCGACAGAATCATGGGCGTGAGAAACAGAAACGCCACGTACATGGGCAGAATGTCCAGCAACGGCGGGCAATAGATCAACAACACGGAGCCCACGATGGCCACTACCGGATGCGCCAGATAAAAGTTCAGCAGGTGGTTGAGCGCCGCCTTGTGCGTATGCAGGGCAAAGGCCGCCGCCACGGTAAACAGCAGCACCAGCATGGCCAGGTGATAGCCGTAAATCTTGAGGGAGCGCTTCCATATCTTCGCGCGCACTCCTGGCTCATCCTGATGCAACTCGCGCGTGTAAATGCGCGCCACCAGCAGCGCCGACATGAAAACAAAACCCTCCGCGGCGGAGACGAACCCGATGGGCTGATTGACAAAGTCGCTGAAGCGGGTGGGCAGATGCGTCAGCGTCATCCACACCAGAAAGAGCCCGCGCAGGGCGTCGAGTTCAGGACGGCGTTCAAGTCGGGGAAGATGCATGTTTTGGGAACCCGCGCTCGTCACGCTGACGACGGAGCCGCATTCTGTTAGACGCGTTCTATACGGCCCAGTTGCCCACTTGCAAATTACCAGCGATATCCCACATCCTCTGAAACGCATTCTGATTCAATGAGAAATTGGAGTCGCAATTGAGTGCGGGGGCTCAAGACAGCCCGCGGCGCCTGTGCATATGAAGACACGCAAAAGTGAAATATTCGTTCTAAACGAGTCGTTTTCAGGCTGAAATTCACCTTGGAACTGGAGCATTTTCGCCTAAATCGGGCTTGTTTTTCGCACGACTGGTGCACATCTATGTGCAGGCACGGAGCTTGAAACGGAGATGGCGGGCGCATCGTTTACGCTGGATGCGCGGGCCGTCCCAAACGATCGGCGCGCTCCGAGGGAGACTCGCATGACATGGATGATTCTGGCGGTCGGCCTGGTGGTCGGACTTTTTTCCGGTGTGGTCGGCATTGGCGGCGGCATTCTGTTCGTCCCCGCGCTCATCTGGCTGCTCGGGATGGATCAGCACAAAGCCCAGGGCACATCGCTCGGCGCCCTGCTGCTGCCGGTAGGCATGTTCGCCTTCCTGGAGTATTACCGAAAAGGGAACGCAGATGTGCGGGTGGCAGCTTTGTTGGCAGCAGGATTTCTGGTTGGCGGATATTTTGGCGCGGTGGGCGCGCAGCACATTCCGGAGGTCTGGCTGCGGCGCATCTTCGCCCTTACCCTCATTGCCGTCGGCGGCAAGCTGCTCTTCTCGTCCTAGGGTGGTGTCTCTCGGGTTCCTTGTGAAAATCGCAAAAAAAGAAAATGCAGGTCCTTCGACTCACCACCCCCAAACTGAAATGCGTTTGGGGCCCCTTTCGCTCAGGATGACAGGTCATTTCATGCTATGGACTTTAGAGACAGGATACGAGGGCAACACGCAGGATTCTTCAGACCGTCGCGATAAACCGCAGACGCACATAGTCCCCGGTCCACTTCCCATCCTCATCGCGCAATGCCGGTGCCAGCAGCGCCACCGTCTCCTCCACCACCAGTTCGCGCAACTCCTCCGGCAAACCGTCGAGCACGCCCCGCCGGAACGTCTTCAACCAGCCGCTCATGCCGCTCTCCGCGAGCGGCGTCGGCCGCGGAATCAGCGCAATCTGCTGCACGTGGAACCGGTGCTTCTCCAGTCGAGACGTGTATGCGCTCGGAGTTGGATAATAATTCACGCCGTTCTCTCGCCCCGCGTAACCGTGCCGCTCCAGCACCGCCATGAACGCAACCTGAATCGCGGCAACGTTCCCGTGGCCGCCCATCTCCGCAACAAAGCGTCCTTCCGGCTGCAGCACGCGATGCACTTCGGACATCATCGCGTCCTGGTCGCGCACCCAGTGCAGCGCAGCATTTGAGAAAACGGCGTCGAAACTGTCATCCGCGTAAGGCAGCGCCTCAGCGCCGGCCTGGTCTGCGGCAATCCCGCGGGCGCGCGCCGCAGCAACCATCTCCGCCGATGCGTCCACGCCCACCACATGCGCGCCCGATGCGGCAATCCGCTGCGTCAGTTGCCCGTCGCCACACCCGAGATCAAGGATGCGCTCGCCTTGTTGCGCCGCCAGCCATTCGAGAACACCGCCCGCCAATCCATGCACAAATGCGCCGTTCTTCTCGTATGCCTGCGTATCCCAGGTCTGCGTCATAGGCCGCCTCCACTGTCAGTGTCGCGGAAAATGCAGCATAAGGCAAAGTTATTTAGTTTTGGCTGTCGATAACAGAAATTTATAAATTAATCATGCAAGAAAAGCAGAGACAGCGATTCAAATCGACTGCACCGGCAGCAGCGTTAGATCGTCCACAAGACCTATTTCCTTCTGCACAAACGGCTCGCCGTAGCGCACGCCGGCCAGCAACCCGTAGTGGCGCGCCTCCGCAAATGTCCGTTCGCGGATCTCTTCTTCCGCGACAAACAATCCACTGCCGGCCGCCTGGTTTGCGTATTGCGACCGGTAAGCCATCAGCGCATTGTGCCGCTGATCAATAAACGGAGTGATGTCCACAACGAAGCTGGGCCGCACATCGGCATAAAGGCTGGCGTAGACGATCTTGAACGGACGGTGCGGCGCACCGGAGAGAACAATCTGTCCAGACGGCGCTTTCGATAATCCCGCAAGAAAACATGCCTCATACCCCAGCGTCGCCACAATGGCATGATCCGGATGCCGCGCCTGCCAATACGGCAGAATCACCACACGCGGGCGGAGCAGCCGGACAATTTGTGCAATTTTGAGGCGATTCTCGAGGGTGTTTTCTACCGCGCCATCGGGCAAATCCAGCGCCTGTCGCCAGCGCACACCGAGCAGCTTCGCGGCTGCCGTTGCTTCCTTCGCACGGTCTTCCGCGCTGCCACGGGTTCCAGCCTCACCCTTCGTGAGGTCCAGAATCGCCGTGTGCAGCCCGCGAGAAGCCATGCGCAGCAGCGTGCCGCCACATGTCTGCTCCACATCGTCGCGGTGGGCGGCGATGGCAAGCACATCAGCGTGAAACGAGTCGGGGAGGGGATCGTCGAGCATCTTAGTGACACCAGTCAGCCGCGATCGCTACAGCGTGTTTCATAAATGGTGGCCGTGTTTGAACTGTCGCCCCTCAGGGGTTAAAACCCACGTGATTCCTGCCATTTTTCGGCACGACTGAACAGCTTGGTGAAAAAGCCCCTGTCCAGGATCGAGACGGCTCAGCGAACGGTAGCAGGGGCTAAAGCCCGACACATTCTACTGACTTTATCGGCCCGGCTAAAGCCGTGCCCTTGTTACAAAACGTACTTGGAAAGAGTTTTTCACCAAGCTGTGAAGTCGTGCCCTGATACAAAGCAGGTTTATGAAACACGCCCTAACCACTAATAGACGGTATTGTCCCCGTCGGTTGTCGCGTCCATGTATGCCACATCGTAGGCGGTACCGGTCACGGTCACGTATTGGTTGTCGATCGCCGAGCCGTCCTTGGTGGAGTAGATATACACCTGGCCGCCCTGTGCCACATAAATCTTGTTCAGTCCTTCGACGCCGGCAATGCCCGTCAGGTCTCCCAGGTAGGGTTCAAGCAGGGTTACCGTATTGTTCGTGGTATTCACCATGGTCAGGCAGCCGTCGGGCAAGCCTGTTGCGGCGCGTACCCCGTTAGTGCATTTGGTCATGCCGATCCACAAGGTGTTGTCGTCCGCCAGGAGCATGCGGCTGATGGCGCCCGGCGCTCCATCGCTGATGGAAACCGGGTTGGGCGATGTACTCGTCGACGGCACAACCGTATTGTTCTGGAGGTTCAACACGGTCATATTGCCCGTGTACAAAGTCTGCCCATTCACCTGCTGCGGCTGCTGACCCACAACCCACATTGTCGAGCTCGAAATCAGTGCATTGCTTGCCCCACCGGGCACAGGGATGGTGGTGACGTTGCCCGTTGTCGGTAGCAATCCGGACTGCTGACCCGTCAGGTAGATCATGGGCGCCACCGGCAGCAGCGACACTGAAGATTTGTTGCCACCGCACTCCGGACCGCAGCTGAGAATATAGGCTGTCGAACCATCGGGAGAGAACACGGCCTTCACCGGCCTGTCAAACGTCAGCGGCGCGCCGTAGTAGTTTCCCGTCGCGTCTACATGGTCGGGGCTCTGCGCCTGGAACAGGCACCAGATCGGCCCGTTCTGCGGTTCGCAATCCTGCGCAGCGGTGGGCCATGTGCTGGGCCCGCCGGAGTACGCAATCGTTTGCGCCGCCGTCAGTGCCCGCGGATAGTAGACGTAATTCGAATTCTGCACGAATGCCAGGGCGATTGAACCGCCCGTGTTGGTGCTCACCCGGTACACGCCTGGCAGGCTCAGCGGATACGACCCACCCGTGTTCCTGTTCACCACCGTCAGCACGTGAGACTGCTGGCTCGCTGCGAATACATATCCCGAGTTCCGGGTAATGAAAATGCTGGAGGAAAGCCCGTTCAGCCCCGCCACCGAGCCCGACGTTGATTCTTTCCCATAATTGATCAGTGTGAAGCTGCCGTCACCCGATCCGTAAATCGCGCCGGACTCTTCCTCCGGCATGTTTTGGATCGAGATTGGGAGCGCGCCCGAAAACCCCGAGATGGAGAAGGACGCGGGCGTGCCGGTGTAGCCACCGCGGATATCGTAATAGGCATCCACGAACGCAAGAGAGCCCTTGGTAAAGGCGCTCGGGTTCTGGATGGCGATCAGCACACGGTTGGTCAACCCGCTCGGGGGCAAATTCCTGCCCGCAAAATAGGTGGTGCCACCACAACCTGCGAGGGCGGCGGCAAACCCCAGGGCGGCCGCGGCGCTCAAACAAAGACTGCTCTTCTTCAAAATCCCCTACCTCGACTGAAAGCGCGGAACGAGCCGCTGTGTCCGCGGCCTCGGCCGCAGTGAAATCGAATGGATGACGGATGCCGGACGCACTCACAGGCCAAAAACCCCTGTATTCCGGAACCTGTTGGCACCCAGCTTATGACTACCGAAGTATAACAAAGCAGGCCGCCCGGCTGGCAGGCCGGGGCAGCCTCGTTTAGCATGAGGGAACGATGCCTACGTTCGCTGACATCTTCGCTGCCCGTCCCGTGCTGGCCGACGGCGCCATGGGCACAGTGCTCTATGCGCGCGGCATCTTCATCAACCGCTGCTACGACGAGTTGAACCTCTCCGATCCTGGGCTCATCCTCTCCATCCACGAAGAGTACCTGCAATCCGGCGCGGAGATTCTTGAAACCAACACCTTCGGCGCCAACCGCTTCCGCCTTGCCCGTCACGGCATGGCCGGCAAGGTGGCTGAGATCAATGCCGCCGGCGTCAAGCTGGCCCGCCAGGCCGTTGAGCACCTCAAGGACAAGCAGGCCGGTGAAGCCTGGGTGGCTGGCTCCGTAGGGCCGCTCGGCGTACGCCTTGAGCCATTGGGCAAGACCGGACTCGACGAAGCGCGTGCCGCGTTTTCTGAGCAGATTCACGCTTTGGCAGGGGCTGGGGTTGATCTTCTGGTGCTCGAAACCATGCCGGCTCTCAACGAGGCTCGCGAAGCGCTGATCGCTGCGCACGAAACCGCGCCGGACTTGCCGGTGCTGGTGATGGTGACTGTTGATGACGAGAGCAACTGCCTGGACGGCGCGTCGCCCGCGCAGGCTGCCGCACTGCTGGCCGAGTGGGGAGCGAACGCCATTGGCGTCAACTGCTCCACCGGGCCGGCCACCGTGCTTACCGCCATTGAAGCCATGCGCGCGGCCACTACTTTGCCGCTCGCGGCTATGCCCAATGCGGGCATGCCGCGGGCCGTCGAGGGCCGCAACATTTACCTCTGTTCTCCGGAGTACATGGCCAGCTTTGCCCGCAAGGCCATCGCCGCTGGAGCGCAGATTGTCGGCGGCTGTTGCGGAACCACCCCCAACCATATCCGCGCCATGCGCTCGGCCATGCGCGCCATCGATGCGCAGGCCCGTGTTGTGTCGACCGGTACTGCGCCCGCTATCAACACGGAAACGCCCCCGGCTCCCTTGCGCGAGCGGTCCCGCATCGGCGCGCTGGTCGCAGACGGCACCTTTGTCACCCTGGTCGAAATTGTTACCCCCAAGGGCATCGACTGCACCAAGGAGATTGAGGGTGCGCGTTTCCTGGCCCAGCGCGGCGTGCACGCCATCAACGTTCCGGACTCGCCGCGTGCTTCGGCGCGGATGAGCGCGCAAAGCCTGTGCATCCAGATTCAGCAGCACACCGGGATTGAGACGGTACTTCATTACACCTGCCGCGACCGCAATATTCTCAGCATTCAATCGGATCTGCTGGGCGCATCGTCCATCGGGCTGCACAATATTCTGTGCCTCACCGGCGATCCGCCGAAGCTTGGAAACTATCCTGACGCTACTGCTGTCTTTGACGTTGACTCCATCGGTCTGGTCAACATCGTGCGACGTCTTAACCACGGACTCGATATCGGCGCCAATGCTATCGGCGCCAGCACCAACTTCACTATCGGCGTCGCCGCGAACCCCGGCGTGCCTGATATTGAGCAGGAAATCCGGCGCTTTGCCTACAAAGTCGAAGCGGGCGGCGAGTACGCTATCACGCAACCGGTTTTTGACCTGAAGCTTCTTGAAAGCTTCCTCAAGCGGATTGAGGGGTTTCGTATTCCGGTGATCGCCGGCATCTGGCCGTTGACCAGTTTGAGAAATGCAGAGTTCATGAAGAACGACCTGCGCGTCTCGATGCCGGAAGAGATCATGCTGCGCATGGCCCAGTGCGCCACACCGGACGCTGCTCGCCGCGAAGGGGTTCTTATCGCGCAGGAGATGCTGGAGGCCGTGCGTCCCATTGTGCAGGGCGTGCAGGTGAGCGCCCCATTCGGCCGCTACGCGCTCGCCGCGGACGTCATCGCTTCTGTCCTGCCTCAGCCTGCTGCAACAACAGCGGAGTAAACGCCATGCCGTCCTTTGAAGAGTCGCTGAAAAAGCTCGAAACCATCGTCGATCAACTTGAAAAGGGCGATCTTCCTCTCGAAGACTCGCTCAAGCTTTTTGAGGACGGCGTTGGCCTGTCCGCGGTCTGTAAACAGGAGCTGGACGCGGCTGAGGGGAAGGTTCAATTGCTCATCAAGCAGCGCGATGGTTCACTGAAACCCGAGCCTTTCCCCACTGAAAAGCCCTAAAACCGGCATTGATGAGAACCCTCCCAGATTGAGGGCTTCACAATGGTCTGGCGGATGCTCACTATGTTGGCGCAACTTATCCCGGATGCAGCCGAGCTGAGCTGCTTTCCTGGAAGGAATATGCCTTGCGCCAGGCCCTTGCCTCCGGTCCCACTTACGCTGACGATTTTCGCTGCATCGGTCCCGCGTGCGAAGACACCTGCTGCCAGGGATGGAGCGTCCCCGTCGACCAGACCGCGTGGGAGAGATACCAGCAACTGCCTGCAAGCGAGCTTCGCTCACTGATCACGGCAAGCATCCAGAGAACGCCGGAACCGGCGAACACCGAAAAGCTGCCCGTCTTCGCCACCATCCGCATGAATGCTGAGAATCAATGCCCAATGCTCACTGCTGAGCGTCTCTGCGGCATCCAGACGGAACTGGGCGAGCAAATGCTCTCCGATGCCTGCCACACCTATCCGCGCATTGTGCACTCAATCGGAGGCGTGCGGGAGACAGCGCTGACACTCTCGTGCCCGGAGGCCGCGCGAGTGGTGCTGCTGACACCAAACCTGCGCGCGCCCATCAAGCCTGATCCCGTCATCCCGGATTCTGAGGAAAGCCCATGCTCTCTGCCGCCGGGCTTCTGGGCGATCCGGAAAACCATCCTCGGCCTGGTGCGCAACACTCTCTATCCACTTTGGGAGCGGCTGTTTCTGCTCAACATTCTTTGTCAGCGTCTTGACGCCATTACTCGCGGCGAACTCAAGCGCACCGCGATGCAGTTCCTCTCGGACTTCGAATCCGCGGTGGCAACGGGATCGTTGCGGGCGGCAATGCAGTCTCTGCCGATCGATTCAACCGCACAGGTCGACATTGTTCTGCGCCTAGCCGGGCTCATGCTTCACAAGTCAAACGTCCGGCCGCGCTTCATCGAATGCGTGCAGGCATTCACCACCGGCATCGGCAACGGCTCCGGCGCAACGCTCGAGAGCCTTACCGCGACGTACAACGCCGCACATGACCGCTATTTTCAGCCATTCTTCGAGGAGCATCCATACGTGCTGGAAAACTACCTGGTCAACACCATCCTTCGTTGCCAGTTTCCGTATGGCAAAGACGGCATGCCCCCCGGCGCAGTTCCGATCATGTCGAAGGAATTTGCGCTTCTAACCGCACAGTTCACGCTCGTCAAGGGCCTGCTCATCGGAGTGGCCGGGTTCCATCGCGAGCAGTTCGGCGCAGAACACGTTGTCCATACCGTGCAGGCCGCAGCAAAGCATTTCGAGCATCACCCGGAGTTCCTCACGAGCGCCCACAATTTGCTGGTCGAAAGCCGCATGGATGGCGCGCGCGGCATGGCAATTCTGCTGAGAAACGCACCGGCGGGACAGCCGTTGGAACGGGCAGCGAATATTTCTCCAGCGCTCGAAGTCCAAGCGCCGCTGGCGTGAGACTGCGCGGGTCTCTATTCCCTGTTCCCGGGCTTCTTTGCCAGCCGCGCGACAATCGCCAACTCCCGCAACACCTGCTTCAGAGGCCGCGCCGGCGTGCCCCAGAGCACCGTTCCCGGCTTCAGACCTGCATTCGTCACCGTCTTGCCGCTCAGTACGCCCGCCTGCCCGCCGAGAATTACGCCCGGCCCAATGGTTGCGTGGTCGCCGACACCCACCTGCCCGGCGAGAACCGCCCCGTTCCCGACGGTGCAAGAACCGCTGATGCCTGTGCCCATGACCAGGATCACGTCCTCGCCGATATCGCAGTTATGTCCCACATGTACCAGGTTGTCGATCTTCGTTCCGCGCCTGATCCGGGTCTCCTTCAGCGCCCCACGGTCAATGGTCGAGTTGGCGCCGATCTCGACGTCGTCTTCAATGAAGAGCTCGCCCTGCTGGGGGAATTGGGTGTAGGCGCCGGTAGTCGAGTCGCGGACGTAGCCGAAGCCATCAGCGCCCAGGACTGCGCCTGCGTGCACCACAACGCGATTGCCGAGCGTCGTTCCCGGGTACAGAACAGCCCGTGGATAAATCCGGCATTCCTCGCCGATGACCACGCCCTCGCCGATCACCGCGCCCGCCTCGATGCGGGTTCTATCGCCAATCACAGCGTGGTCCCCGATTACCGCGCCCGTCTCGATGGCAACGTCTTTCCCGACTTTCGCGTGCGCGCCAAGGTGATGCGGAGCGTGAATCCGGGGTTTCGGCGGCGGAGGTTTCAACAGCTTCGCCGCCCGCGCAAACCACAGCCGCGGCTGCTCTGCCTCCACAACGCCCATACCGGGTCCCCGGGCGTCGATCGGAACACAGCCCGGCTTGACGACGAGTGCTGCCGCGCTGCCAGCCAGGGCGCTGGCCGCAGATGATGGGTCCTCGGCGAATACGAGGTCCAGGCCGTTGGCCAACTCCGGCACGTCGACACCGGCAACCTCAATGTCACTGCTTCCTCGGACCAGCTTCCCGCCCAGCTTCTCAATCAACTCGCCCAGCGTCATGCGTCTCCCCTCAGTACAGCCCCGGCTCTCCTGCCGGCCGCGTCTTCCATCGCCGGTGAATCCACAGCCACTGGTCAGGATAGCGCCGAATCCACGCCTCAATCGCCGCAGTGCACATCTGCGTCCCTTCGAGAATGTCAGCCTGCGCATCATCCGTATGCGGAATCGCAATCTCCGGTCCAAAATGCAGCACGTACTTCCGCTCCGCAGCTTCCCACACCATGAATCCCGGCAGCACCGCGGCTCCCGTCTTCCGCGCCACGTGCGCCAGCCCTGTCGCCGTGCAAGCGTCCCGCCCGAAAAACTTAACAAAGGCCCCTTGCGGCGGAGTCATGTTTGTATCCATCAGGATGCCCACTGTCTCGCCCGCACGCATTCCCAACAGCAGGCCGCGCCCGAAGTCGTCCTTGTGCAGCACACGGTTCCCGTGCAGGCAGCGGATCCCGTTCACAAAATCGTCCAGGGGCCGGTTGTCCAGGCGGCGAATCACCATCCCCATGGTGTAGCCCATCAGCGAGTGGTAAAAGCTCGACAGCTCCCAAGCCCCCAGGTGCCCGGTCACCACCAGCACGCCTTTGCCCCGTGCCTGAGCGGCAAGAAAATTCTCGAGCCCCTCGCAGCGGATCCAGTCCCGCGTGTTCTCCGCCGTATAGCGCGGCATGCGGCAAAACTCCACCAGTTGCCGGCCCAGGCTGATATACACTCCGCGCAGAATCTTCCGGCGCGCCTCCACTGAAACGTCCGGCAGGGCCAGTTCCAGGTTGCGCACCCCAACCCGCCGCAGGCGTCCGAATGTCCAGTACACAAGGATCGCAATCACGCGAGCCAGCAGGCGCGCGAGCCCGCGCGGCATCCACCCCAGCGTCCGGGCCACGGCCACAACCAGCCAATATTCAAGTTTTTCTCGCATCGTTGAAGGCAAACATCAGTTTAGACCGCCGCACATTGCAGTCGCGAAGGAAGCCGGACGCGCCCGGGGCAATCGCATTTGAAAAACGTTCGGATTTTGAGGAAAAGGCACCTCGCGAGGCAAGATGTGGCAGGGGCTCAAGCCCCCCCCTTTTTGGGGTCGTTTTGCGGCACGACTGAACAGCTTGGTGAAAAAGGCAGCATTTTGGAGCGAGATCGCCACCAGCCTATGCAGGGGCTAAAGCCCGACGTTGATTTTATTGGATTTATCGGCACGACTGAAGTCGTGCCCTGTTACAGAGCCTTGCATTTAAGTTCATACGAGTTTTTCAGCAGCCTGTTTAGCCCCCGCGGTATGCTTCTCAAGATTTTCGCCAAATTGACGGCCTTTTTCAGCGGCCTGTAAATCCCGACGTTGATTTTATTGGATTTATCGGCACGACTGAACAGGCTGCGGAAAAACTCCCTGGACTGAAGCAGACCGCTCGATGAAGCGTAGCAGGGGCTAAAGCCCGACTCATTCTATTGGCCTTTTTCGGCCCGGCTCAAGCCGTGCCCTGGTTACAGAGCCTTGCATTTGAGTTCATACGAGTTTTTCAGCAGCCTGTGAAGTCGTGCCCTGATTACAAAGCTCCTTTCGACGGAGTCTTTGCGGCTGGTTGATACGTTCGCCTGCCACGAATGTTCAAGTGCGATTGCCCTGCGGACGCGCCAGAATGGACAACGGGCGGCCCGTAATTCCATGGCCGCCCGCCTATTCCCTTAGTCCCTTAGTCCCTCAGTCCCTTAGTCCCTCAGTCCCTTAGTCCCTTAGTCCCTTAGTCCTCGCTAATTGTGGTCCTTCGCCTGAATAAAGTAATGCGCCACGTCCTTCACAAAGGGCACTGCACCGCCTGGAACCGGTACATTGCCCTTCAGAACCGACTCGAAACTGTGCGCGGCGCCGAAATAAATCTCCGTGTCGTCCGAGTTCTGGCTCACGCTTGTTCCGTCCAGATCAATCCCCGCAAACAGCCCCTTGGCCCGCGAGTAACTGAGCAGCTCCGCATTCATCTTCCAGTCTGTCGACGCTGTTCCGGCGCGCCCCACGGGACCGGCCGCAGCCGATGCGTCTCCGCCAATCTTGAACTTGTTCTTCAGCAGGTCCTGGAATCCCCGCTCGTTTACCGCAATCAGAATCAGGTCCGTTGACTGGCCCCCGATCTGCAGCCCCCACGACCCGCCCGCCATGCGGATAAATACGGGCGCGCTCCAACCGTGTCCCGTCCGGCAGGTGACCACGCCCTGCCCATACTGGGCACCAAACACAAACGCACCCTTGATCATGCCTGGAACGACGGCGACACACGTCGCCTGCTGAAGAATGTTCAGCGGAACACTGCGGTCTCCCGCGCCCATAATCTGGTCAAGCACCAGCTTGGCCGCGTCGATCCGCGCCTGCAGATCCTCCCGAGACGAAGCCGCAAACGCCGACCCCGTCAGCATGAAACAGAGGCAGATTGCTGCAAATTTCTTCTTCATTTTCGCGTCCTTTTCATTCCACGGCCCCTTGGGGCGCGGAGATTTGAGTTATCTATTCCGGGGTGCATGGCCCCTTTTCGTCGAAACCCGGAAAAACGCTGCAGGTTGCCGGGGAAAGCATTTTTGCGCCAGGCGCGTTCACTGTGGACGCGTCCTGAAACAGCCTATCGCATCCCGGGGCTTGCTTTGCACCGGGACACAAGAGCACGCATCAAGAGCGGCATCTCCGCACTTGACACGGTTACCTGCTGGTTTGACGGGGGAGGGCTGAATCGGTTGGGCGCAGAACGAGTGAGAGCGATAAAACACTCAAAAAAGAGGAGTTCCCAGGCTTCATGATTTGCATGCAGCCTGGGAACTCCTTTCCCCAGATCTGCGTTGTTTCTGTATTGGAGTGTGCCAAAACTGTGCAGTGTTGCACAACGGTACGGAAGGAGTAGGCATCAAAGTAACCATTTTGTTTACTGAAAGGTAAGTCCCGGATCACAGGTGGCTCATTTCCGCCGTTCTCCCTGCCGCCGATCCGCGCCACGGCGTTCGCCGCCACGACGATCGGGATTTCCCAGTCCCGGAATCTGCGGATCATTCAACGCGCGCATGGAGAGCTCAATCCTGTTCTCCGCGCCAGTCTTCCGCATCAGCCGGCCCACATGCGCCTTCACGGTGCGTTCTTCAATGCCCAGATCATCCGCAATCTCGCGATTGGACCGTGCCATCAGGATCAGGTTCAGCACCTCCTGCTCCCGGTCCGTCAGGTGGAGGCTCGCATCGGGAGAATTGGACTCGTAAAGCGTCAGCAGCCGATCGATCAGCCGCGAAAGCACACGGCGGGGCGCCCAGATGTCGCCGGTCATCACTTCTTCGATGGCCTTCAGCACCACTTCCGGCCCTGCTGCGAGATCCAGGTACGCCCGGGCTCCGGCAATAATCGATTGCTGAATCAGCTCATCGTTCCCCACCGGGCCAATGACAATCTGCCGGATTGCGGGGCGTTCACGCCGAATTTTCTGCAGGATCTCCACTCCGCTGGAGGAAGAGCTTCGTCCCACGATCAAGCAGTCCAAATCGGGATAACACAGCAAATACTCAAGGCTCCCCGTCACGGGTTGGAACCGGGCGCCTCCCTGGGGCTGCAGTTCAAAAATAGTGACGAGTCCTTCCAGGCGAATCGGTTCATCGGTAACCATGCCCACGCGAATGGTGGCTGGACTGCGATTCACGGACATTTGTGACCCCCGTTCCCTTGGAACGAGGACTGTGCGGTGTGAGACAGCAGGCGCGCTCCGCCTGCGATCCCGCAACAGAATCCCTGTCATCCAACCAATGCAACAAGCGTTACCTGGCGCGAACCTTAGAGCTTGGGAAGCACGATGCCCTGTTGGTTCTGGTATTTACCCTTGCGATCGGCGTAGCTGATCTCGCAGGTCTCGTCGCCGCGGAAAAACAGAATCTGGCACAGCCCTTCGTTGGCATAGATCTTGGCCGGCAGCGGAGTCGTGTTCGAGATTTCAAGTGTCACAAATCCCTCCCACTCCGGCTCGAATGGCGTTACGTTCACAATAATTCCGCAACGCGCATAGGTCGATTTTCCAACACAAATCGTGAGCACATCCCTGGGGATTCGAAAGTATTCAATCGACCGCGCCAAGGCAAACGAGTTTGGAGGAACAATCACGGACTCCGCCTGCACGGAGACAAACGAACGCTCATCGAAGGCCTTGGGATCGATAATGGCGCTGTTGACATTGGTAAAAATCTTGAATTCGTCAGAAACGCGCAGGTCATAGCCATAGGACGACAGCCCGTACGAGATTACGCCTTCGCGCACCTGTTTCTCGCTAAACGGCTCAATCATATGGTGCTTGGTGGCTTGTTCCCTGATCCAACGGTCGCTCTGAATTGCCATGTTTCTCCCGTGACGGGCACTGAGGAATCGAAAACCCGATTGCGTTCCTTGAAGTGCTTTAGGCTCGAATGTTTCATATTACGGAAGGTGCCCCGAATTGACAATGTATGGATCGATGGCCGTCTCAATAGCCGGTGCGGCATAATCGCGATCCACAGTAAAAAGGAAATTCAGTTTCCATAAACTCCGCGAAACCTGTAGCATCAAACCCTGAGGTCGTAGTACAGTCATTCCAGTCGCGCCAGCGAGGTTACCCCTTTGATTAAGCAGGACATCGTCCATCATGTAATTGAGCGCACCGGCCTCCCGCGCACCAAGGCAGAGGCTGCGGTGGATACCGTTTTCGAGGGCCTGAAGCAGGCCTTGGCCGCCGGTGAGCGCATTGAGCTGCGCGGATTTGGCGTTTTCAGCGTCCGCGCCCGCAAAACCGGCATTGGCCGCAATCCTCGCACCGGCACCGAGGTGAGCATCGCTCCGGGAAAAGCCGTTCGCTTCAAACCGGGCAAGGAACTTCATTCCCTGGAAAACGGCACTGCGCCAAAGAGCTGACGGCGCGGCCGATTTCCCAAACTTGCCGCGATTGCAGGCTGACGACACAGCACACCACACTCCAGGCTTCGGGAGGTTTCTCGTGATACGCAACCTCCCGGCGGCTCGTTGAGGGTCCTGGTGCGTTCATACTTCAGGAACTACGGTCTACCTCTGCTTCTGCTTGTCGCGACTGCGGTCACCACCACCGCAAACGGCGCGCGGTTCATGCAGAATTTTGTGCATCGCCTGCAACCGGTGGCCGAGGACAGCGATCTGTGGCCATGGGAGTGGCTCGCGCGCCATCCCCGCATGTTCTGGAGCGGCTGGGCCTTCTCGGCGTCGTTGCTGGGCATACTCCTGATTCATGAGTTCGGCCATTACTTCGCCTGCCGCGCGCACCGGATTGCGGCGTCGCTGCCTTGGCTTCTGCCGGCGCCTACGCTGAGCGGCACCGCGGGCGCTATCATCCGTATTCGCACGCGGATTCCCAACCGCGAAGCCCTGATGGATGTTGGGGTTTATGGTCCGCTGCCGGGATACGTCGCGTCTTTGCTCGCTGTCGCAGTGGGGTTTTGCCTGAGCGTTCCTACGCCCGCCAATGCACCGGCGGCGATTGTGCGCTTTGGCGAGCCGCTGACGCTGCGCCTGGTACACGCGCTGCTCGCGACCTGGCGGCCCGCAATGCCATCGTTTGGGGAACTGACACCGCATCCTATCCTGCTTGCCGGATGGATCGGGCTGTTCATTACGGCGCTCAATCTTATCCCTGGCGGGCAGTTGGATGGCGGGCACATTCTCTATGCGATATCGCCGCGCCTGCACCGCGTCTCCACACGCGTTCTGCCGGTTGCGCTGCTCATGATGGGGGTCTTCTGCTGGGCGGGATGGATCCTTTGGGGGCTCATCCTGCTTCTGCCCGCCATGCGGCATCCGCAGGTGCCTATTGAACGCCGGCTGGGGTATGGACGAGCGATGCTGGGAATCGCCGCGGTGCTGATTTTCGCGCTGACGTTTACGCCGACGCCCTTTTACGACAACTCACTTCTGGACCTGATTCGCGCTTTCTGACGAGGGTAAATGTTCAATCGGGGTTAGCTACATAGGGTGAAAGTCTGCCTATGAGGTGAGCAAACGGACCGAAACATCACCCTATGAGGTGAGATTTCTTTCAAAAACTTACCTCGGCAATTATATACTTGACAAATCAACTTACACCCCCTATTCTTAATACATGAGAGCGCCAAAGACACTTCAAGAAGCCATCATTTACTTCGCAAACCCCGATAACTGTGTTGCCTACATGGTTGACCATCGCTGGCCGAACGGCGTTGTTTGCCCTGCTTGCGGACGCCGGAACGTTTCGTATCTGGCGACTCAAAAGAAGTGGCAGTGCAAGAGTGCCCATGCCAAGCGCCAGTTCTCTGCGAAGGTTGGGACCATCTTTGAAGACTCGCCTCTTGGCCTTGAAAAGTGGCTTCCGGCAGTGTGGCTGATTGTGACCGCAAAGAACGGCATCAGCAGCATGGAGATTCACCGTTCCCTGGGGGTTACTCAGAAGACCGCATGGTTCATGCTGCATCGGATTCGCGAGGCAATGAAGAACGGTTCGATCCTGAAGATGGGCGGAAACGACATGGGACCGGTAGAGGTAGACGAAACCTTTGTTGGACCCAAACCCCAGAAGATGCACCGTGAGCGCCGCCTGCGCATGCAGACTGCCGAGAAAGGCAACCAGAAGGCCATCGTCATGGGGATGCTTGATCGCGATAGCCGTCAGGTTCGCGCCATGGTGGTTCCTAACGTTCGGAAAGAGGTTTTGCAGGCGGAAATTCTGAATGGCATTGAAGGCGGTTCCACCGTATACACCGATGGGTATCCCGGCTATGACCAACTGTTGCTCAAAGGCTACTTGCATCAGGTCATCAATCACACACAGGAGTTCGTTCGCGGCCAAGTTCACACACAGGGCATCGACAACTTCTGGAGTCTCCTCAAGAGGATGCTCACCGGAACCTACGTTGCTGTTGAACCTTTTCATCTTGATCGCTATGTCACCGAACAGGTATTTCGCTACAACAACCGTGCCACCAAAGACAACCCGCTCACCGATGCCGACCGGGTTGCACTGCTCATCTCGCAAGTTGCTGGCCGTCGCCTCACCTATGCTGAGGTCACTGGCAAGGTGGGGGGGACGGCGTTCTAATCCTTGGCGATTGAAGCGGGGACGAAAGCGAAAACTACCGTAGACAGTTCACTTGGACTGGTCATAAACTGAGGGTCTTTCTTCCGCGCCTCCATTCTCTCCGCCACAATCTTGAGAATGCGCTCATGCTCTTCGTATATCCATTCAGGAACGAAAGGAGGAATGATGGACGAGAATCTAGGCATACTCCGAAGATGGTCTTCGGACGGATGCGAAGTATTCCTAATTGGCAAGTCCTCGGGTTGGGATTTCAAGGCATGGGGAAGAATCTCTGATTTAGGAGAGCAGGGATTTGTGTTTGCATCCACAGAAGGGCCAGTGGAGAAACGAGCTAAATTTTCGATATTGCTTCCCGTTAAGAGATCGTGGTTTGAGACCGCAGAATCTCCCGTTACCGGGTCCAAAACGGCAACGCTGACAATCGTTCCAGCGCCCGACTCCACATTGTCATTCTTTGAAATCGTCAGATGATCTTGCATAGCGCGCAAATCCCCTTTACGATTGGATTGCGCTCCTAGATCGTCTCGCAAAGCCGCCCGCCTGCAAGCGGGCGCTTCTGCGTTTGGCCGAATTCGCCCTGAGTATAATCCTTGTCATCATTCAAAGAAAGTAGCGATGCCTCATGAATGAGCACAGAAGTAGCGTCATTAGCGATGTAAATCAAGTAGCGATGGATTGGGCACGGGATCATGCGGGAGAACGGCTGGGCACGAAATGGTATGACGGCGAATTCAGTTTCGAGCCGAGCGATAAATGGCCCGTGTCGGAATCGGTTCGGCTGGCAGTCCGCAAGATCATGACTGATGCCTTTAGCCGAGAAGTGCCGAGGAGGGATTTGGTCGAAAGTATCCGCATCGCCGGAGAATTCACCATAGAGGAGGCGAAACTCATTGCCGACACAGAAATCAAGATGGCGCAATCACATGGCAATCTGGCAGCATGGAAGCGGACTGGGGTCGTGAAATCTACCAAATGGCTCAAGAGTATGCTCCATACCGTGCGGGATTGTTGCGATCTAAACGTCGAAGCAGGGACGGTGCCTATCGGTCAACCGTTTCCGTCCGGAGATGAGTGTCCCCCGGCGCATATTGGTTGCCGTTGCGGAACGGTCATCGCCGAACTTAACGAGGTGAAGCGGAAGGTTGAACCTTAGCCTTCCGACCGCGCTTGCGTTCGCCCCTGGCTTCGCGCTCCCGCTTGCTGGCTTCAATCCCCGCATCCATCTCGGCCTTTACCTTTGCAGGATCGGCCTTCAGGATTGTGTCCATTGCGGCGTTGAATGCGTCGAACTCATGGTTCGATTTCATCGGCACCTCTCACCCGAAATAATTGTCAAACGTTCTCGGATGTTTGTGGTTCAATTTTACGTGGATGATTACATGAGCATCATTAGCTTTCAACTCTCGATGATCCGGCAAGAGGAGTAATTGGTCGGTATTTACTCGAACTTCCGAGATGAGCCTATCGTCCTCCAATAGGCAGAAGAAAGGCTCTTCGTCTTGTTGTGGACCAATCCCCCCGGTTTCTCCTAGATTCGCGGGAATCTTCAGCGCATCAAACAGCGTCTTGAGTTGTCCGTCCACATCTCCCTGCCTAAAGATGAATCTCTGATCCTCTGGTCTCAAAAGCAGAATATCTAGACTGCACCGTAATACCATGTCAGTCGTTACCAATGGAATGAACCGGAAGTCTGCTCTCTGCCATTTATTACCGATAGCGTTCAAGCCAAACTCAAACTGTGACTGCTCACTTGGCACCTCTTTCGGATTTATCTCAGTGCGCGCATGGTTTCCGTGAATCACTGCCAAACCCCGAAGGTTGTCGTTCATCTCCCATAGACGGCGAAGTTGTGGATGTAGACTTCTCCGAATAGCGTGCTTTTCAGCAGACCTAGTATTGTTTCCGCCAGAGCCGAGCAATTCTCCGGTATAAATCAAACGAAACTCCACTAAATCACGCTCCTCGATCAGATCGCCTGTTCCTATTATGTGCCGGACCGGACCAGGCGCACTCACAGCACACCCCCATCACACTCTTTCGGGGATGATTCGTCAAGTATATCTTTGCCGGCGTAACGCGTTGAAAATGTGCAGCTTATTTCATTTTGTACTTGACTGTGGATGCGCGCTATTTTCCAATAGCTTGCTGGGGTCGTTCCAATCCATTCCTACCGCATGAAGAGATTGCTCATTCTGCTCTTGCTGCTCGCGCCGCTCGTGTGCGTATCCGCGCATGCACAGAGCATCGATGCTGCCATCGCCAAAGACGACGTAATGGTTCTGGACAACTGGCGTCTCCATCCCGGCGACGACCTGTCGTGGGCCGCCCCCGGCCTGGACGACTCGCACTGGGAAAAGGGCAGCGCTCCCACCAAGGATGGCGGTCTGGTGGTCAAATCGGGATATCAGTGGTACCGGACAACCGTCAGCCTTCCGGAATCCCTAGAGGGCCGTGAACTCGCCATCGGCATGGGTACGCTCAGCGAGGTCTACGACCTCTACGTGGAAGGCGTTCTCATTGGCCGCTTCGGCCACTGGACGCCTCGTCCCGAGTCGCCTTTCGATCGCAACATCACGTATCCAATTCCATCCGGCATCGTGAAGGGATCAACAGTTCATATTGCCATTCGCCAATGGATCGGCCGGACCACCACAAGTTACTTTCCCTTTTATTCTTCCGGCGCAGCCCGTTTTCCGCGTCCGCCGGAACTGGGCCTGCGCTCAACCGTTACTGCCCGAACCAAGCTCTTTGTCTCCGCGGGAATCGTACGCAATCTGCCCTGGAATCTCTGCTTGCTTGCGATGCTTGCCTCCGGCTGCGTGGCCTTTGTGCTATTCAGCGCTCAGCGGGCGCGAGCGGAATACCTGCTGCTGGGAATCTATTGCGTGGGCTCGTTTCTTGCTCCGTTAGGCGGGGGCATTCTGGCGGCAAACGAATCGGTAATGCGGCGTTCCTGGGGGCCTGTATTTATCTTTACGATCTACGGCGTGTTCAACGTCACGCCTCTTTTCTTCCTCTCCCGCCTTTGCCGGCAGTTCCGTCGCTTGCTTGAGGTTGGCACAGCTCTCGATCTATTTATGTATTTCGTTCTCGGCTTCGCAATGGCCACGCAGGCATCGTTCACCAACAATGCAGCATGGACGACGTTCTCTTCAATCCTGCCGACACTGTTCTTTCTACTCGCAGCTCTCGGACTGTTGCTGCAGCGCGAGGTGGGATCGATCGCCATCGGCATCGCGCTGCTGCTGGAGGAGTTGGCAACCGCATGGGTCAATTCCATCCACACGCTTGTTGGCATGCCCGACCTGCGCTTCATGCCGCTTGGCCCTTTAGCCGTCGATCTTCGCGCCATCGCCCAGGCGCTCTTCGTCTTCGTTACCTGGATTGTGCTCTATTTCCGCTATCGCGAAGAGCAGTTGCGCCAGCTGGGGCTTGAACAGGACATGGCATCCGCACGGCGCATGCAGGAGCAGTTACTGGGCGGAAGCGCGCCGCAGGTCTCAGGGTTTGATCTTACGGCTGTGTACCTGCCGGCGCAGGAAGTGGGCGGGGATTTCTACCGCACGGTTCCACTGCATGACGGCTCGCTGCTGGTGATTGTGGGCGACGTGAGCGGAAAAGGTCTGGATGCGGCGATGCTGGTTGCCGCTGTGCTTGGCTCGCTGGCAAACGAAGTGGAGCGCAGCCCGGGTTCGCTGCTGGAGTACCTGAACCATGCCGTAACCGGACGAACCGGGGGAGGATTCATCACCGCCTGCTGCGCGCGCTTCTTTCCGGATGGAAGAATCCTGATGGCGAATGCCGGCCACATTTCCCCTTACTTGAATGGCCGCGAATTGCAACTTGAAAACGGCCTGCCGCTGGGCATCAGCACGGTTGCGGAGTATGTGGAAGCGGAGGTTCGTGCATCCGGCGCAGTTACTTTTCTATCGGACGGTGTTGTTGAAGCGCGCAATGCAAGAGGCGAACTGCTGGGCTTTGAGCGCATGGCTGCGCTTACCGCAAAGCCCGCGGCGGAGATTGCCGCGGCCGCTCAACAATGGGGCCAGGAAGACGATATTACTGTGTTGACTGTGATGAGAGTGCCCCTATGCGCATGAACCGGTTTTGGCTCGCCGCCTGCATAGTGGCGGCTTTGATTCCGGGGGCTCCGGCGCTGGATGCGCAGAGCTTCGATCTTGCCCACAGTCGCCTTCCACTCACCTCCCTTGACGGATTGTGGCGCTTTCAAACCGGCGACGACCCGGCGTGGGCCGAGCCGGCATTCAACGATTCAAAGTGGCCCCTGCTGCGCTCGGACGAGGATTGGGCCAGGCAGGGCAACACAGGTTATAGCGGCGTGGCCTGGTATCGCTTTCAGCTGGTTCTGCCCGCGGGCTCTGAGAATATCTCGATCTCTCTCCCCGAGATCGACACCTGCTACCAGGTTTATGCCGACGGCAAGTTCATTGGTCAATACGGAAAGATGCCGCCCAACACCCAGCCCTATGCCGGGGGCGGGAACTTTCATGTCTACGCGCTTCCGGCCGGGCCCGTTACAGCTAGAACCGTTCACATCGCTCTGCGCGTGTGGCATTTTCCCGGATGGGCCGCGAACTTCGGCGGCGGTCCTGCAAGCGGCGGCGGCCTGGCCGGCGACACCGCTTTTATCAATCATCAACGGGAGCTTGAACGCGCCCGTCTTCACTGGCAGTTGACCAGCATCCAGACCGTAGCTCTGCTGCAAACCATGGCCGGGTTTGGGGCCCTGGCGCTGTTTCTGCTTCGCCGCAAGGAACGTGAGTACCTCTGGTTCGGCCTCGCCATGCTGTTCAGCGCAGCATCGAGATGGATCGATTTCAACTACGCACTTGAGCCCTGGAATCTCAATGTCCGGGACGTTGCGTCCGGCGCATTCTTCGCGGCCACTTCCATTGCCTTCATCGCGTTCTACTTCACATTGTTCAAATCGCGACGCAACGTGCTTCTTTACCTGGCGGTGCTGTGTCTCGCCGCGACGCCCTTCTTCACGCTCTATCGCATCCTGAATGAGCATGCGCCGGATAGCTGGCGCAACGGCCTCATCGAATACCTGCTGATGCTGCCGTTTCTGGTTTGGCTGATTGCGCTGATTGTGAATCGCCTCCGCGATGCTTCTCTCGATGCGCGCCTGCTGCTGCTTCCGGTAGTCCTCAGCGGCGCAGTCACCTTGTTTGAAAACACCGCGTGGACGACGTACACTCCGGGATCGCAATACACACTCGGGCTGCGCATGCTCATCGTCAACAAGCCTTTCCCTATTGATCTTTCGCAGATCAATGACGTTCTCTTCCTGGTCTCAATGCTGGCCATCCTCATTGTCCGCTTCACAAGCACACGCACCCAGGAGGAACACTTTGGCAGCGAAGTAAACGCGGCGCGCGATGTGCAGCAGTACCTGATTCCCGAGACGCTGCCGACAGTCGCGGGGCTCGACATCAAGAGCGAATACCGACCGGCTCGTGAAGTTGGCGGCGACTTCTTCCAGGTTCTTCCACATGAGAGCGACGGCAGCGTGCTGGTGGTTGTGGGCGATGTGGCCGGGCACGGACTGGAGGCCGGAATGCTGGCCACGCTGCTGGTGGGCGCGATACGCACGGCCGCACTGTTTACGAACGATCCGGAGCGCATACTGCCTCTGCTGAATGACCGCATGCATGGCCGCGGCCTGGCCACTTGCGTTGCGTTATGCATTCAGAGCGATGGGCGCGTCGCGCTCTCGAGCGCAGGCCATCCGCCGCCTTACCTGAATGGAGAATCGATTCCCGTGGAGGGGTCACTGCCGCTCGGTGTGATTCCGGGAATGACGTATCCCGCGAGGCTATTCAGGCTCGCTGAAAATGACCTGATCATTCTGATAACCGACGGCGTGGCCGAGGCGAAGAATGCCAGCGGACGACTGTACGGTTTCGACCGCATTGAAAAGATGCTGAGCAGAGGCGCAACGGCAGCGGCGCTTGCCACCTCCGCACAGAAGTTTGGGCAGGACGACGATATCACGGTCCTTAGCATTCGGTGCTTCTCCGCATGAACCTTCGACGCTGGTTGCCGGCAGTCTCGCTCACCGCAGCGTTTGCGTTTGGGGTTCCGCAAGTGCGCGCTCAGAGCTTTGAGATTGTTGATGCAAACCTGCGCGTTGCATCGCTGGATGGGCTATGGCGCTTTCATACCGGCGACAACCGAGCGTGGGCTGACGCGAACTTCGATGATACGCAATGGGCGTTGCTTCGCTCGGACCAGAGCTGGTCGACACAGGGTTACAAAAATTACGGCGGCCTGGCCTGGTATCGCTTTCAGGTTGTTGTTCCGGCCGGCCTCGATCACGTGTCGCTGTACCTGCCCAATATTCGAACCTGCTATGAGCTCTACGCCGACGGAAAGCTCATTGGGACCTATGGCAGGATGCCGCCAAACAGCCTGCCATGGGGCGACAGGGCTGGGGTTTTCAAGCTCTATTCATTGCCCGCGGCGAGCGCGGGAAGGAGAACAATCCAGATTGCGATTCGCGTTTGGCACTGGCCGGGTTGGGCCACTTATTACGGCGGAGGTCCGCGGAATGGCGGCGGCCTTGTGGGCGACAGCCATTCGATTGAGCCGATCGACAGGCAGGCATTGGAGGCCCAGCGGTGGGAGATGAGCAGCGTGCAGACAGTGGGCCTGCTGGAGGCGCTGGCGACGATTGGCGCATTCTCGCTGTTCCTGCTGCGCCGCAATGAGCGCGAGTATTTGTGGTTCGGTGTGATGATGCTGATCAGCGCGTTCGATGCGTGGATGGCGGTGAGTTATCAAACGCACGTATGGAACGTGGCGATTGAGAACTCACTGAGTTTGACAGGCGAACTGGGAGCAGACCTTGCCCTCATCGCGTTTCTGCTGGCGCTGCTGCGTCTGCGTCGCACGTGGATGATGAAGATTGCCGCGTCGTTGATGATTGCGCACACGGTGAGTTTCTACTTTGTATTTGTGCCCGGATCGTTCGTGACGGTGAGGCTGGTGAACCTGCTGACTCTGTTTCTTTCTCTTCCTTACGCTGCCTGGGTGGTGGGGGTAGTGGTTCTGCAGGCGAGAAGAGGATCGGAAGATGCGCGCCTGCTGGTTGCTCCTATCGTGCTGGAAGCGGGATCGCGCCTGTTTCTGGGAGTGGCATGGATCACCTACACAATCGGGTGGCAACATGCTTTCTCCATGCATACTGCGATTATGCAGCGGCCCTTCCCGATTGAATTGCCGGAGTTGACTCAAACACTGTTTCTGCTGGCTGTGTTCGGCATTCTCATTCTGCGTTTCACGCGAACGAGCAGCGCGGAGGAGCGCTATGCGGGCGAAGTGCAGGCGGCGCGGAGTGTGCAGCAATACCTTATCCCCGAGCATCTACCGAGCACGCCGGGGCTGGCCATCGAGAACGAGTATCGCCCCGCGAAAGAAGTAGGAGGCGATTTTTTTCAGGTGCTGCCCAACGCATCCGAAGGCAACACGCTGATTGTTGTGGGGGACGTGGCGGGACATGGCATGGAAGCAGGGATGCTGGCCACGCTGGTTGTCGGCGCGATTCGAACTGCGGCGGCGTTTACTACGGATCCCGCGCGGATACTTTCGCTGTTGAACGACCGCATGCAAGGCCGCGGCCTCGCGACTTGTCTGGCTTTGCGCATCGAGAAGGATGGGAGCGCGGCGCTGGCCAACGCGGGCCATTTGCCGCCGTATCTCAACGGCAACGAGATGGCGATTGAAGGCTCTTTGCCGCTCGGCGCGATTCCCGGGATCGACTTCCCTGTGCTGGTTTTCAAACTGGACGCAGGCGACACGCTCATGCTGATGACCGACGGGGTAGCGGAAGCCAAGAATGCGGATGGGCATCTTTTTGGTTTCGACAGGATCGCGGAGATGCTGCGGGGAGGGATTGCCGCGGCGGCCCTGGCAAGCGCCGCGCAAGGCTTTGGGCAGGAAGACGACATTACGGTGCTCACCGTATCGCGGATGGCTTGAGAGTTATTGGGATCGCGCCGGTGTTTTGTCCTTATGCAGCCCGATTGAAAGGCTCGATCTTGGGCAGTTTCTTTCGCGATGCGCGCCACATATCGTAATCGGTCTGCAACTCATACCAGATCGCACCGTGGGTGCCAAACGCTGCGGAAAGACGCAGCGACATCTCGGCCGAGACGCCGGCTTTGCCATTGAGGATGCGGGAGAGTGTTGCGCGGGAAACCTTCAAATGCTTTGCAGCAGTTGTTACATCGATGTCGCCCAGAAACTCCCGGATCACTTTGCCTGGATGTGGCGGGTTGTGCATGCGCATATCCATTCTCCTAGTGATAATCCTGATAATCGACAAGGACCGCGTCCTCGCCTTCGAAAGTGAAGGTCAAACGCCAATTATCGTTCACCTTCACTGCCCAATGCCCTTTGAGATCGCCGCGCAAGGCGTGCAATTCCCATCCTGCGGCATTCATGTCGCTAGCGCCCCTGGCCCGGCTCAACTGGAACAGCTGAACCGATAGTTTGGCGGCGTGCGCGGGTTGAATTCCAGCTTTACTCCCGGTTGTGAAGAATTTCTTTATCCCACTATGCCGGAAGCTCTTAATCATGTGTGTAGTGTGACGCTTCACTTCTCACTTGTCAACTCGCGTGCCTGTTCATGCGATTTCTCACTTTCGCACGCATGGGAATCAGAAAAACGCGTGCGAGTCTCCCGCGAGCGACCGCCGCGCCGCAACTGCTACATGAGGCGCAACGCATCTACATCGACGATGAGGTTGCGGCGGGGGATGGAGGCTGCGTCGGCATGGTCCAGCATTGCGCGCAACGCTCGATTGAGCGCTTTGCGCGACGCGCCTTTCAGGATCATGTGAAAGCGATAGATGCCTTTGATGCGGGCAATGGGCGCGGTGCAGGGGCCCAGCATGCGCACGCCTTCGGGTGCGGTTTTCTGAAACGACTTGCCCAACTCGCCTGCCCATGCAACCGCCTCCTCCAGCTTGGGGGATTGGATGAGGACATTGGCCAGTACGCCGAAGGGCGGGTAATGCATCCAGCGGCGATACTTCAGCTCGCGCTCTACGAATGTTTTGTAGTCGTGCTTGCCGGCGGCGGTGATTGCGTAGTGGTCGGGATAGTAAGTCTGCACGACTACACGGCCGGGTAACTCGCCACGACCTGCTCGGCCGGACACCTGGGTCATGAGTTGAAAGACGCGCTCGGCGGCGCGGAAGTCGGGCATGGAAAGCGCATGGTCGCAGCCGACTACGCCCACAAGCGTGATGCCGTGAATGTCGTGGCCCTTGGCAATCATCTGCGTGCCGACGAGCAGATTGATTTCGCCTGAATGCAGACGCGCGAGCAGGCGTTCGAGGTCGTAGCGGCCGCGGACGCTGTCGCGATCCATGCGGCCAATGCGGGCAAAGGGAAAGATCTCCGCGAGGCGTTCTTCGCCCTGCTGCGAACCGACGCCGAGGAAGTAGAGATGTTCGCTGTCGCACTTGGGGCAGCGCGCCGGCACCGTTCGCGTGAAGCCGCAGTAGTGACACTCAAGGCGCTGCCCGCGCCGCGCGAGTGCCTCGTCTTCACTTGTTTCCGCGGCGGGCGGCTTGTGATGGGTGAGTGAAATTGCGCAGTTCTCGCACTCGAGCTTTTCGCCGCATGCCCTGCAGATGACGACAAATGAGTAGCCGCGGCGGTTGAGCAGAATCAGAGCCTGCTCGCCGCGGTCCAATGCTTGCTTTGTCTGGTCTACGAGGGCGCGGGAAAAGAGCTGCTCCTTCCCGGTCTGCTGAAACTCCTGGCGCATGTCGATCAGTTCAACTTCAGGAAGCGGGCGGTTCATCACGCGGTCGCGCATCTCAATCCGCGCATATCTGCTTTGCACTGAATTCTGCCAGCTTTCAAGCGACGGTGTAGCGGAACCCAGCACTACGACCGCATTCTCTAACTTGGCGCGCATCACGGCCACGTCGCGCGCGTTGTAACGGGGCGTTTCTTCCTGCTTGTAACTCTGATCGTGCTCCTCATCCACAAGAATCAGGCCCAGATTCGGAGTGGGTGCAAAAATAGCCGATCGCGTGCCCACGACAATCGGCGCATCGCCGCGCTTGATGCGCCGCCATTGCTCGCTGCGCTCTTCCGGCGTGAGCGCGGAGTGCAGCAGAGCAACGCGCTGTCCAAATGCCTGGTCCAGCAGGCCGGCGGTTTGCGGGGTGAGGCCAATCTCCGGCACCAGCAGGATGGACGACATCCCCCGATCAAGAGCCCGCTGCATTGCGGCCAGATACACAGCCGTTTTTCCTGACCCCGTGACGCCGTGCAGAAGAAACGGCTTGAATCCGCCCAGCGCGGTTGCCAATTCCGCAAGCGCCTCCATCTGCGTCTCGTTCAACTTGAAGGGCGAAGACGCCGGCGTCAGTCCGCCCATTCTGAAGACCTGCGCGCGCTCTTCAATCCGCACCAGTCCGCGACGGACCAGCGTCTGCAGCGTCGAGCTTGGCAGGTCTTTGCGGCGCAACTCGGCCAAGGGCAACTCGCCGCCGCACGCTGCTAATTCGGCGAGGATGGCTTGTTGCTTTTCAGTGAGATTGGGCAGCCGCGACTCGGGAATCAGCACTGCAAATCGCTCGGTCCTGCTTGCATCGCGCTCCACGGCAGCGGTCTCGCGCGCAATCCACTTCTTGCGCAGCATGGCGGCGAGCACCGGCAATGTCGCCGCTGTCGCTGTGCGCAGCGTGGAGACTTTCACAGGCTCACCATCCGCAAGCCGCGCAAGAACGCGACGCTCCGCATCCTGCTCTTCGGGCGAAACTCTCTTCTTCCTGGATGCATGCGAGCGATGCGAGTCCCCATGCGAGTCGCCATGCGAGCCCCCATGCGAGCCCCCATGCGAGTCTCCATGCGAGTCCCCATCGAGGGTATCCGCGAGAAGATCGCGGCCGAGGTCCGTGATGCGGTAATAGACGGTCCTGCGGACCTCCGCCATGAGCGGCAGCATGCCTCGCAGCACTTCGCCCAGCGGCGCAAAGTAGTATTGGGCCATCCACTCCGCAAGCTTGAGCAGGATTTCGCTCAGCAGCGGCTCATCGTCCAGGACCGCTTCAAGAGATCGCGCCTCAAAATCGGCCGGCGCCGCGTCGCTGAGCGCAGTCACGACGCCGATCAGTTTCTCGCTGCGGAAGGGAACGATTACCCGCGCCCCGCGCTGAGGAAACTGGCCATGCTTCACCGCGTAGGTGAAGGTGCGGTCGAGCGGCACGGGAAGGGCGACTTCGCAGAATGGATGCATCGGAGGCAACTCCCAGTGTAACGGGATGGCCCTTTACCCCATCGCAGCCGTAGTGGCGGTTCATTCTGTCCCCGCCCAACGACCATTCATCCCAAAACTATTCCGTTGGCGTCCATCGAATGCGATACTTAGTCATGCGTTTTCACCGTCGATTTGCCGTCGTTCCTGCCCTCCTCCTTACCGCGCTCTCCTGTGCCGCTCCGGCCTTGCTCGCCCAGCAGCCTGCCGCAGACCCGCTGCATGCCTGGGTCCAGGGGAGCGATCCGGCGGCGCTGGAGACCTGGATCAACCAACGCATTGCCGACGCCCAGGCCGATGTGGACAAGCTGCTCGCAGTCACCGGGCCGCGTACGGTTGAGAACACGCTGCGCCCCTTCGACGACGCACAGAATCAGCTCGCTGTTGCCAACAACAATGCCGCTTTGCTGTATTCGCTGGCCGATGCGGCGGCCCTGCGCGACAAAGGTCAGGCAATGACGGCAAAGGTCAGCTCGGCCGCGACCGACCTGAGCTTGAATCAGAAGGTCTATCGCGCACTCTCCGCAATTCCCTTGCCCGCCAACGACCCGCCAACGCGTCACTATCTCGAGCGGCAATTGCTGGAGTACCGGCTTTCCGGCGTGGACAAGGACGATGCCACGCGGGCAAAGATTCGCGCCCTTCAGGACAAGATCACGGATTTGTCGCTGGTGTTTGGCCGCAACGTGGCCGACGGCACCCTCAAGATCACCGCAACGAAAGCCGAGCTCGATGGCCTGCCTGCCGACTACATTGCTCTGCACAAGCCGGCCGCTGACGGTACCTATACCCTGACCACTGAGCAGCCCGATGTGCAGCCGGTGCTGAGCTTCGCCAAAAGCGCGGATTTGCGGCGAAGGATGTTTCTGGCGTACAACCAGCGCGCCTACCCCAAAAATGTCCAGGTGCTGCGCGACCTGCTGACGACACGGCAGGAGCTTGCTACAACACTCGGCTACGCCCATTATGCCGACCTGGCCACTGCCGACCAGATGATTGGCTCTGCCGCGGGGATCGAGCGACTTATCCAGCAGGTGGATGATGCCTCGCGCCCGGCAGCGACGAAGGAATACAACCAGCTGCTTGCGTTCGCGCAATCGCAGCAGCCCGGCCTCACAGCCATCAGCCAGGCGGATTCAACCTATTGGGGTGAGCAGTATCGCCGCGCAAAATACGACTTCGACGCGCAGAGCGTCCGCCCTTACTTTCCCTACGACCAGGTGCAGGCGGGCATTCTCAAGACGGCGGCACATCTCTTCCATCTGACTTTCAAACCCGTCAAGGATGCCGTTGTCTGGGATAAGTCGGTGGACACCTTCGATGTGTACGACGCCGCCCCGGGCCATGAAGGCAAGCTGCTGGGCCGCATCTATCTCGATATGCATCCCCGCGACGGCAAGGACAAGTGGTTCTCCAGCTCGCCAGTGCTTCCTGGCATTCGCGGACGCCAGCTTCCTGAAGGCATGCTGGTGTGCAATTTCTCCGGTGGCAACGCAGGCGACCCGGGCCTGATGCAGTACAGCGAAGTGGTCGTCTTCTTCCACGAGTTCGGCCACCTGATGCACCACATCCTGGGCAGCCAGGGCGAGTGGTCAGGGGCCGGCGGCTTCAACGTCGAGGGAGACTTTGTTGAATCCCCATCGCAGATGCTCGAAGAAATGTTCCATGATACGGCGATTCTGCAATCCTTCGGCAAGCAATACCAGACCGGTGAGACCCTTCCCGCAAGCCTGATTGCGAAGATGAACGCAGCCAGCGCCTACGGCCGGGCAAGATGGCTGCAGGGCCAGCTTTTTTACACCAACTATTCATTCCAGGTCCACGACCAGGCTCCCGCTTCCATCGACTTCGACGCGCTGCTTGCGGCCGACGAGGCCCGCTTCAGCCCTTACACGCCGGTGGAAGGCGATCGCATGTATGCCTCGTTCACGCACCTGGTTGGCTATGCTTCCAACTACTACACATACGTCCTCGACAAGGTGATCGCGATCGACTTCTTCGCACAGTTCGACAAGAGCGATCTGCTGGATGGACCCACGGCGATGCGCTACCGCCGCGCTGTTCTGGAGCCCGGAGCCGGCAAGCCCGCGCCCGAGCTCGTGAAAGACTTCCTGGGACGCGAGCAGAACATGGACGCCATCAAAAGCTGGATGAACGAGGAGTTCAAACCGCAGCCCGTTGCAACCAAATAGGGCCGATGGTTGGGATCGCACTCAACGCGATATTGCTGCGATGCATTGGGCACAGAGCTTTGTGCGGAGTGGGTTTCGGGCAGTCCCACTCCATTGCGAAACCCGACTTTCATTTCACCCCGGCGAGCCTGTTTTTCAAAAAAATAAATAACATCCTTTTTCCCTCAAATTACAAAGGCGGTCCGGCGAATTACAATTCCTGCTGATGACACCCAAGCCTGAATCCGCCACGCCTGCCGCGCCCGCCTCGTCCGCGAGCGTAAAGTACAAACCTTCCGGCCCCACCACCATGGCCATCGACATCGGGGGATCCGGCCTGAAGGCCATTCTGCTTGACGACCATGGAAACCCCATCAGCGAACGGCAGCGCGTGGTTACCCCTGCTGTACCAACGCCAAACGCGGTGCTCGACAGCCTGGATGAACTGAAGAAGCTGATGCCTCCCTTCGATCGCGTTTCGGTCGGTTTTCCGGGCGTGGTCAAGTTCGGCTGCACCTATCTCGGGTTTAACCTTCATCCGCTGTGGGCGGGCGGTTTCCCGCTCCAGGCGGAGTTGGAGAAGCGCTGGAAGAAGCCCGTCCGCGTGGGCAACGACGCCGATGTGGCAGGGTACGGCGCCATCAAGGGCCGCGGCGTGGAACTGGTGCTGACGCTCGGCACCGGGCTCGGCGCCGCTCTCTTCACCAGCGGCCATCTCGTTCCCGGGCTTGAGCTCGGGCACCACATCTGGCGCAAGAAGGGGATGACCTACGAGGACTACCTGGGCCGCCGCGGTCTCGACAAGTATGGCAAAAAGGAGTGGAACAAGCTGCTGCAGGAAGCCATCAAGTACACGGAAGCGCTTTTCAACTGGGACCACCTCTATCTGGGCGGGGGCAACACGAAAAAGATCGACTTCCTGCCGCCGAAGAACGTTGAGATTGTCTCGAATGAAACCGGCCTGCTGGGCGGCGTTTATCTTTGGCGCGACCAGGCCTGAACGGCCTGGCGGCGCCTTGCCGGGTGCTTCAACAGCTCCGGACCCAATCTCTAACCGCTGTTTGGTGTGAAGCGTGAGCCGCTTCACATGGGGACTTATGAAAATGCATGCAGGTTTTTCTTACCGATTCGCCGCGACGCTTCGCGCTTCGGCTGTTTTCCTTCTGGTTGGCACATCGGCGTTCACCTTTGCGCAGGGCCGCGGCGGTGGTGGTGGCCGCGCCGGTACTCCTGACGCCTCAGCGTCCGCACAAAACCAGCCTCCCGCGCAGACCGCTCAGCCGGCCGGCCAATCGGCTCCAACGTCACCGCAGGTTAGTGCTCTCGCGCATCATTTTTTGGAACAGGGCATGAAGATCAACGCCCTGAGCGGCGGCGACATTAAGCCATGGCATATGAAAGCGCAGTTTACGTTGTGGGGTTACGATGCCACCCAAAAGCCGAAGACCGGCACGGTGGAAGAGTGGTACACGAGCCGCTACCAGTGGCGCCGCGTTTATTCGAGCAGCGAACAGGAGTACAGCGGGTGGGAGATGAGCCTGTCGCGGTTTGAGCGCTATCGCAGCAAGAGCCGAGGTGGATTCAATCCCTCCACGATGAACGAGCGCGTAGGCCGCCCGGTGGTTGACCCGCTCTACCTGGCCGGCAATATCAAGCCCGACTACGAGTTGGATGGCAAGCGTTTCAGCCCCGCCGGCACGGTCCTGAATTGCGTTTCTGTTGTGAATCCATGGCGCTATGCCGACCAGTCAAACCCTGATCTGCAGTTTCCGAATATGTGCTTTGACAACGATATGCATCTGCAGCTTGAGTCGACGAACGACAACGTGGTGCAGTTCGGCGACGTGCAGCCATTTCAGGACCACTTTGTGGCCAGGGATGTGAAGATTCTGCAGCATGGCAACCCGACAAGCGAGATTAAAGTTACCGTTCTTGAGCCGCTGACGACACCGGATGCGGGGCTGGCCAAACCGGGGAAGGACGCGGTTCTTGAGCCTTATCACATTGAACCGGGTATGCCCTGGCCGGAATCGACGTTTGAGGTGGGCGCGTCGATTCCCGTACCTACGGTCGGCTCTACGTATAACGGCAGCGCTGTGTATCAGGGAATGGTGTTTATGCCGGTGGTGATTCACAAGGACGGGACGGTGAAGGCGGACCTGGAATTCGCGAATGCGCCGAACGAGGAAGTGCGCGATGCGGTTGAACATGCGGTGAACAAGTGGAAGTACAAGCCGTACCTGGTGGACGGGCAGCCGATGGAAGTGGGAATCACGATCGGCTATGCTCTGGGCGCAAAGAAGTTCGTGCCTTCGTATGAAAAGGCGAAGGCGGCTGCGGGAGCACAGTAACGGAGGGGTTGTTAGTTCTTAGTTCTTAGTTCTTAGTTCTAAGTTCTTAGTTCTTAGCTGGTCGTTGTCAATCGTCATGTGGGAAAGGAGTAGCAGGCCGAAGTTACCTGGTGAATGTGACCTGGCCGTAGAAGCCGCGGCGGATTCCGACCACGGGTCCGGGATCGTAGCTGAACTCGGTATGATGCGGCTGAAAGAGATTCTGGCCTACGGCTGTGAACCGGATATTGTGGGTTGCAGCCCACTGCACCGTGTCGTCGCCGGTCCAGTACGAGGGGACCTTGAGGGCGGGAAGCGCGCTGACGTATCGCACCTTCAGGTCGGTGCTTATCGATTTGGGAAGATCGAAGCCGGTCTGAAAGAGCGCCTGATATTCGGGACTTGAGCCTTGTACGGTGGGCGCACTGCCGATGTCCTTGGAGTTGGTGCCTTTCTCCACATGCATATCGAGGAAGGAGTAGGAACCACCTAGACGCCACCACGGCGTCGGACGCCACTCCGGTGCAACTTCGACCCCGGTTGTGGACGCCACCAGGCCGTTTCCAAACTGCGCAGAAATGAGATCGTGCGTCGGAGGCGGGTTGTTCGCGATGGAAGAAATGTTGATGAGGTCTTCGCTGAAGAGGTCGCCGTAGTGGTTGTAGAAGCCGGCGATGTCGACGTAGAACTGCTTCCCTTCAAGGCCGCGGTAACCAAGCTCGTAACCGTTCAACTGCTCCGATCTGAAGTTTTTATTTGCGCAGAAACATGCGAAGATCGGCATCCCATTGGCCGTGTCTCCCAGGAAGCTTGAAAGATTGAAGTCGCGCTCTACGTCGGCAGGGGTGCGCAGTGCGTGCGTGTATGCGGCCCAGATGGTCTGGGTGGCGGACGGTGTGTACAACAGCCGGGCATCCGGTTCCGCAAGAACTCCGGTGTAATTCGTTTTCAGGATCTTGGTTCCGGCGACGATCGATAGCCGGTCCTTCACCAATGAGATTTCGTCCTGAATGAATCCCTGGTACAAGAAGTCGGTCCGGTGCGGCGGAGTGAAGGTGAGTCCCGTAATGACTTCGACCTCGGTTCCGTGGCTGGCTCGAGCGGTGAGGCCCCACGATACCTCCTGGTGAGATAACGGAAAGCGATCGAGAAAATCAACATTGACGGTGTTGCGAATGTCGCCGACGTTCAGCTCATTCCGCGTGTCGTGAGCATAGTAGGCGGCCAGCTGAATATCCCTGCCTGTTCCCTGCGCTCTTGTCCAGTTCCACAGGACGTTCCCTCCGTAGAGAGGCACATCGCCGCTTGCATCGGTGTTGGCGGGCGGGTTGTAGGTCGTCAGTGTCACTCTCTCGCCAAAGGTCTGGTGATATATATCGCCCTGGAGACGAAAGCTGTCGCGGCGGTGGGCACTCCAGTCCATCCGGAATCCACCCTGGCCGCTATACCAGTCGTCGTAGTTGTCGCTATCGGAGTGGTACTGTGGCGCCCATCCGAATCCCTTGGCATAGACGCGGTACGTGAATCCTTTGCCGTTGCCGGAGCCGTAGCGGGTGTTGCCGAGGAAGTGTTCGACATCGCCGCCGATGCCGGTCGCGAGCACGCCCTGCGTTTCCTTTGTGTTTTTGGTGATGATGTTGATGACCCCATTGACCGCATTCGGTCCCCAGATGGTGCCGCCCGGACCGCGGATGACTTCAATGCGATCGATGTCATTCATGAGTACATCCTGGGTTTCCCAATAGGTACCCGCAGTGAACGTGGTGTAGACGGTCCGGCCATCAATCAGCACCAGGACGGACCGTGAGGTGCGGCTGTTGAACCCGCGAATGCCAATGGCGTACTCGCCCGAAGTGATGCGCGCGACTTCAACCCCCGGCGCCAGCCGCAAGGCCTCGGGGATGTTGGTGGCCCCGGAACGCTGAATATCTTCCTGCGTGATTACATAAATTGCGGCGGCGGTGTTCCAGACCTCAACCGGTTCTCTGGAAACGGTAGTGACCTCGATATTCCCGAGCTGCTCGAGGGTCATGGTTTTCAGTTGATCCTGCTGGTCGTTGTCCGGGGATGCTTCGGCACGAATGGCTGGGCCGATCAAAGCGATGGCTGTGGCGATGATGGCGATAGAAGCGAGTGACTGCAACGCTTCGGTGCAACGGCGAGCGCATTGAAATGGGCGCGAATCTACGGCCCTGGAGAGTGCCCGCGCCGGCGGCTTGAAAAAACCGAAGCCCAAAAGGTGGGACAAGTGAGTACGTCCTGCCATTCGACTTTGATGAGCGTGCAATAAGAACATCGATTCCCAATTCTTACGTTCGATGTGCGAAAGCAGTAAATGCCGACCCCGTGAAGGCTGAGAGATACTAAAAGTATTTTTGGGAGGGAGAACCCCAACCGCTTTGATGACAGTTCGTCAGAAAATGGTTGTCTGAAAAATAACAATGAAAATCGATTTAGCCTGAAGGGGTCCGGTGCGACTCGCCATCGTATTTCTCCTGAGGCAATGTGAAACTGAATTCCGCTCCCTGATCCACTGCTCCGGTAGCCCAGACACGGCCGCCATGGCGCGCGATAATCCTTTGCACGGAAGCCAGTCCGATGCCGGTTCCGGGGAAATCGGCCTCCGAATGCAGGCGTTGGAAGGGCTGGAACAGCCGCTCGATGTAGGCGCTGTCAAAGCCGGCGCCGTTGTCCCTGACGAAAAAGACTGTCTCTTCACCCTGGCGCCGGCAACCGAATTCGATCCGTGTGGAGTCCTTGCGCGAGGAGTATTTCCATGCATTGCGCAGAAGGTTCTCCATCACAACGGTCATCAGCCCGTCATCGGCGAGAGCCGAACAACCTTCGGCAATAATCTTCTCAACCTTGCGGTCGCTGCCGTGGGTCAGGGTGTCGAGAATCGATCGAGCCAGGGCGCTCAGGTCGACCGAAACATGCTTGAGTGGTGCGCTGGCCACGCGCGACAAGTTCAACAGGTCATCAATCAATGAGGACATCCTCATCGCGGCGGTGACAAGCCTGTCGAGCAAGAGCTCCTGTTCAGGGGACGCGCCTTCAGCCTGCAACAGGTAGCCGATGTTCGCCACCTGCTGCAGTGGTCCGCGGAGGTCATGGGCTACGGTGTAAGAGAAAGCTTCCAGCTCGCGGTTTGCCGCAGAAAGTTCCGCGGTCCGTTCCGCAACCTTTTGCTCGAGGACTGCCCTGCTTTGCTCGATTTCGTCGAGCATTTCATTGAAGGACTGGGCCAGGAATGCCATTTCGTCGCGGCGATGCGGAACCTCGGCGCGAACCGAGTAGTCTCTCTTGCGCGATACGACACGCGCAGTAGCGGCCAGGTTCTCAAGGGGGCGAATAATCGATCCTCGCATGGCCAATGTCGCAAGCAAGGAAATGGCGAAGCAGACAAGCAGGATGCCTGCCAACAGCAAACCAAATTGACTCGCTCTGTGAGCCACGTCCCGCGTTTCGGCCAGAATGTAGACCGTGCCGATCGGCCTCCCATCGGAAGTGACGATGTGACCCAGAAGGACGGTCCCATCCTGAATCCAGGATGCGGATGTCTGGCCGCGTGGAAGTCTCGGCTCAATCGACTGGCCCGCATCCGTCCCTTTGCGGGTGTAACGCGCAAAGGGAGTACCGTTCGCGCGGAAAATCTCGGCTGCCAGAATAGACGGCTCGCCGCGCAGGGAGGAGAGTGTGGTTTCGGCGGTCTGCTGGTCGTCGAACAGCAAAGCGGTCTCGCTATTGATGCCGATGAGATTCGCCTGGCTATCAATCGATTCGATGAGGTTATGGCGAAGACTGTAGTAATCGAAAGCAAGATAGGACAAGTAGGCGAGCAGCAGCGCGGTTCCGCTGACGAAAACCACCAGCGCCGTCAGCCTGCTGGAAATGGACTGAGTCGACCAGAGCTTCATGGGCGCACCCCCACGGGAGGTTCCCCATTGACGGATATCGCAACTCGGAGGAGCTCCGAACTCAAACTGAGGCGCGCAATGCGGACCGCATCCAGGTCCACGGCGAACCGAACATGGTTCTGCTGAAGAACGAACTGAACCATGCCGCCATTCTGAAGAAAGTTGCCGGCGTCGCTCACGGTGAGGACCGGCTGGCCGCGCAGCGCGTCGAGATCGTTTTTGATGCGGGCGCCTTCTGAAGCGCTAATGTAAGCAATGGCGCACCCGCGCGCCTCCACAGCGGTTTTCAGTCTCACGACGTGAACAGGTTTTCCATCGAACTGTTCGTTCGTGGCGAACCCATCCAGCCTGGCCCCGAGCGGATCTTCGCCTACGACGCAGATATCGAAACTCTGACGTTTGATCTCCGCGTCAGACGGCGTGAAACGAACGAATTTCCCAAAATTGAATAGGTACGCCGCCTTCACATCGTATTCAGACATTCGGTTCTGAGCTGAAGCGAATGGGGCGATTTGGCAAACAGCCACAATAGCGATGGCAACTGCGATGCGTCTTACCCGGGACACACGACTCGCGATGATCCGCGACAAGAACGGACATGGAAACACGCCGGATTGTGATGAATGGGAGGTCATGCCTCC